>NZ_JADEWO010000006.1 GCF_015207605.1 Oculatella sp. LEGE 06141 | reverse complement strand
GGTAGGCGCAGGGGAACAGCAGTAGACCAGACCAGCCAACGAAGACGAATCGGTCGCGCTTTAGCCAGTCATCGAGGACATCAAACCATCCTCGATTGGCTTGCGCTCGTCCCATTGCTATGGTCATTTCATATCCTCTTAATATGACTTTCAATCCTCGCAAACTCCTGGCTGCATCTACGTCTCAATGCAACAAGGAGCGATGTATTTAGAGGGGGGCGAGATCTAACATTTTATGTCGGTGTGTGTAGAACAACAGCGTATATCTGCCGCTTACATCACCTCTCGCCTGCCCTATCGGGCAACCGACAGACGTTAAATAAAGGGTTAACGTCTTTATATGATAGAGAGAGATGAAAAATTTTACAATCCGATACGTACAGTCTCATCAAATTGATAGTGGTTCCGTTATTTTAGATCGGTTAGTCAACTACAGGTCTTAGACTTGGTAGGATCAAGGTTGAACCCGTCAAATTTGGGTTGTGTAACCGTTGAGCGTTCTTCGAATACATTCTTAAAAACATACCCTGTTAAAGACCATTAATTCTATGGCTGCACCCACTGTTTCCACCGAAAAGAGTAATCGTATTTTCCGGCAGCAGATTGTAGGGTCTCGACGACTCAGCAATTACTGGTGGGCGACCGTCATTTTGACGGGCGGGGCTGGTTTCTTACTGTCTGGAATTTCTAGCTATTTGCAGGTAAACTTGCTGCCATTTGCCGATCCAACTCAGCTAATTTTTGTGCCTCAGGGTTTGGTAATGGCGCTATACGGCGGATTGGGCTTGCTACTAGCTGCTTACCTCTGGCTGGTCATTCTCTTGAACGTTGGCGGAGGTTACAACGAATTCAACAAGGAAACCGGATTTGCCAACATTTTTCGCTGGGGCTTTCCGGGGAAGAATCGGCGCATTGAAGTAAAACATCGCTTGAGCGATGTGCAAGCCGTTCGAGCGGATATTAAAGAAGGCTTAAACCCACGACGAGCGCTTTACCTTCAGGTGAAAGGGAAGGGTGAAATTCCTCTCACGCGGGTAGGGCAGCCGATTCCTCTATCCGATCTGGAAAACCAGGGTGCCGAGTTAGCTCGTTTCCTGGGTGTGCCGTTGGAAGGGCTGTGATTAGGCTGAGCGATCGCCCCTAGATTCTGTACATCTGGATGAAGTGTGGTTGTTTTATGAGTTTTGACTCAATTAGTCAAAACCCTTTACTTTCGTTATAGCCACTGGCTTTTGTCAAAATCGTGCTTCTACAACAAACCCCGGTACTATGCCGGGGTTTGTTGTCTAGCTATGAGTGTGTAGCAACTTTCTAGTTGGTTAAGCGTGGTCGGCAGTGGCTCGATTGGGCAGAGCCAGAACCCAATACAAAAGCGGACAAATAATGCTGCTGGCGATCGCCACCACTAAAGATACCGTTAATCCATCCATCAAATCGTGACTCATCACGTTTGCCTCGTACTGATTGAGTAATGCAGATAACAAAGGCTGACTGTTTAAAGGGTGTTCATTCGTCTTCTCTGCTTGGCGAGGAGTATTGGTTCAACTGGAGATCAAGCAGTAGATAAGAAGCAGCACGCAACCAGCCTTCTGTATCCATTATTACAAAAATAAAACTAAACAACAAATTCATGGCTTAAGGGAGGTTGACAAAAGCCATACGAGGAAAGGTATTTGGAGCTTCAACTAACTTAATAAAACTTAAAGTTTCTTTACTGTTTAGGGCTTGATTCGAAGCAGCTGATTGCCGCCCCGCTGGAATTCATAATCGACGGTATGGATTGATGCCTCATACCCCTGCTGCTTTAGCGTGTCTACGACGATGGGTACGAGTGGGCTGTCTTCTCCAGCAAGCGTTAGCAGTGGAAAAATTCGCACTTCGGCAGCCACCCGACACAACTCCTGGATAGAAGCGAGGTGAAACTCAACCGAGAGCTGGTCTGAGTAGGTAAACAGCAGATGGCTGCACAGCGCTAAATCAAACTGACGATCGCCAAAGGGCAGTGTAGGCAGTTCGGCCACTTGATAGCGTCCCGTCGCTAACCCGTTTGGAAAATCCGCCAAAAACTGTTGCATGGCTTTGAGCCGAACCTCACCCAACTGTTCGGGCGATTGAATTGAGTGCCATCTATAGCGGTTCAGGTTAGCGCTGACCCCTGCGATGATCAGCGGATACGTGTCCTGAATGCGCTGCTGAATCTCGTTGAGCGCAAATTGATAAATCGGATCGCAGGAAACGACCCGCCCCCCTGACCCCGTTAGTTCGGCGTTAAAACTCGCTGGCCCACCGGCACAGTCCAGCAGGGTCAACTGTAGATCGCCTGGAGTGAGCGCAAACATGCGGATGTATTCATCCAGCGATCGCCCCCACGGCACAACGGTTTTGAGTTTGAGTCCCATTGACGACTTTGCAGAAGAAATTGCAGCCTGATATTACAGTAAATGAGTAATTTAGACGCTTAAATCTCCACGCAAGACGGTTACCGCTTTCCCCCGCAGCAGAACGCGGTCGCCTTGATACCGAACGTTCAACACGCCACCGCGAGCGGATGCCTGGTAAGCCATAAACTCAGACTGGTTGAGGCGATCGTGCCAGTACGGTGCTAAGCAACAGTGGGCTGAACCTGTAACCGGATCTTCATCAATGCCCATAGCTGGAGCAAAAAAACGAGACACAAAATCGTAATGGGATTGGTCGGCACGGCTCGTCACTATTACTCCATGAACGGGCAACGTTTTGAGTAGCGAAAAGTCTGGCTGCATTTGCCGCACCGAGGCTTCAGAATTAACTTCTACCAGGTACCCTAATGGGTTCTGGCTGGTAGAAACGACGGGCACTCCTAACCCTTGAATCAAGGCATCAGGCGCGAGTGCAGGTTCGGACAGCGCTGCTGGGAAGTTTAGCTCAATCCATTCATCCAGGCGTTTAGCCGTTAGCAACCCGCTTCTGGTGTGGAAACGAGCCTCCTCTGCTGGCGTTAGATGCCCTTGCGACCAGAGTACGTGGGCGCTAGCCAGGGTGGCATGACCGCACAAATCAACCTCAACAGTTGGCGTAAACCAACGCAGGCTATACCCATCGGCCTGTTGCAGTAGAAAGGCTGTTTCCGAAAGGTTCATTTCGCGGGCAACATTTTGCATCCAGCGATCGCTCTGCGGCGTTGGCAGTACACAAACGGCAGCCGGATTACCAGTAAAGGGAGTGTCTGTAAACGCGTCTACTTGGGTAATGATGAGTCCCACGGATTTTTCCTGCTACAAGTCCTACTACATATTGATATAGATACAGCTCAATGCTGACTTGACCTACATCGGAACCCATCCGCATCGGTACGAAATGGCGTATTTGATGATCTGGAGCTAACGAAACGGCCATAAAAACGGCTAAATCGCCAGAAGCCAACGATCAATGGAATGATTGTAGAGTTAATCGGGCGATCGCGCTGGTCATCGTTCTTTAACGGAAATGCGAACAACATTTCTTCACCTCATCACTTGATTACACATTCCAAACCTCATTCTGTGGCTCTTGATGGTTTAAGTGACCTGTGCAGTTTGAGGATTAATCAAAGAAGTACAGACAGTTAATTGAACCGAGCAATAGTGCCCAAAGTCTCTTCAGAAGAGACAAACTCCTGTGAAGATGAACCTGCAAGATAGGCAAGTTAATGTCTTTCAATAGAGGAGCTATTGTAATTTGAAAGACTGATTTGAGCTTAGAGCTAAGAGGATAGTTGAAATGTTCTGACTGTCACTTGAACCGCTTCCTAAGCCCCAAAACATGGGAGTTCAAAGTCCTCTCTAAAAAGTAAGGCAATGAACGCATTTCAGCATCAACTGAATTAAAATTGCGTTGCCAACTCTTTTTGACGTTAAAAACATTTGAAACAGACTGCCCACAAGGAGATTTGAGCAAGAGTTGACTCGTTAGACATGTCAACTCTTGCCATTGCCTGGAGGATGCTTTAACAGCCTAATTTTAGCCTGACACCTGTAGGGGCGTAGCATATCTTGCGGGAAGCAAGCTATGGGAACACGTCTGGGTCTATTTCATGGGCTGTTTGCCGAACGCTATGCCCTTACAG
This sequence comes from Oculatella sp. LEGE 06141, assembly GCF_015207605.1. Taxonomy (GTDB): domain Bacteria; phylum Cyanobacteriota; class Cyanobacteriia; order Elainellales; family Elainellaceae; genus Oculatella. The sequence continues at coordinate 188,657 of NZ_JADEWO010000006.1, read as the reverse complement.
GAATTTGCTACGTTTCAAACATCCTCTTATGCTGACGTAATTTTCCACAACGAGATATGCACCAACGGCATCATTCGTAGTACCGCTGTTCAAGCCATGCTCTGACCTCTGCTTCAGAGTTAAAATAGCCAGTTTGTTCGTTCATTGGATTGTAAACACGCCAATGTAATTCACCCTTTTGATTAGAGACTCTCCAAATCTTAATATCAGGTTTATTGACAACCGTCTTGAGTAAAGACTGATAGATTTGATGCAGAAGTGTGCCAACAACAGATGTTAATCTTGACTTAAGTTTTGATGAATTTCTTTGTAGGATCTGAGACGAGTCAGCAGAGACTTTTATCATCGTTCTAGACCTCCATGCGCTAACGACCCTACTCTCGCTGATGAACAAAGGGGATGAGAAGGTACAAAATTGTTATCTTTAACTGGTACAGTTTCAACAACACAAAACTGTTCTAGTCAAACTTGATAAAACTGTACCGGGTCGCTACCCCAGGAACCCTTTATAGTTCTGATAGCGATTGGTGATGCGCTATGAAAATTCCTCTTGATCGGCAATCAACGGAACCTGTTTATTTACAGATTCGCGATCGCATCAGCCGTTTGATTCGGGGCGGGTCACTGCAACCGGGCGATCGATTACCTTCCATTCGCACCCTGGCAGAAACGGCACAGGTTAACAAGTTGACGGTCATTGAAGCCTATGGCGTTTTAGAGGCAGATGGGCTGATCCACGCTCGTCCAGGGGCGGGGTATTTTGTCAATGCAGAAGTGACTCCCTCTCCCAAACTGAACTCGACCTTTGCCCCCGCTCAAGAGGTAATTATTCCATCCGATCAAACAGAGTCGTTTTTTGACCTTTACGCCATGTCGGCGCAGGTACGGCAGCAACCTGGCGCTATTGATTTTAGCCGGGGAATTCCCCGTGTAGATGGGCTGAATGACCTGCAACGCATTGCCCGACGAGCCGTTGGACAAATGCCCGGAGATCTGTTTCGCTACGATTTCCCTCAAGGGCAAACTAATTTACGTAAACAGATTGCTCAGATGCTGGTTCAGCAAGGGTTGGATGTTTCGCCAGAGCATCTAATCATTACTACTGGCTCGATGCAAGGAATTTCTCTAGCGCTACAGCATTACATCCAACCGGGAGATTGGGTAATTGTCGAAAGCCCCACTTTTCACGGAGCGCTAGCCGTTCTTGAAGAGTTAGGGGCACGAGTGATCGGCATACCGATGGCCAGAGAAGGCATGAACCTCGACCTTCTAGAGCAGTATCTCCGCAGCCATCATCCCAAGCTGATTTACACCATCAGTACGCTGCACAACCCGACGGGGTTAACGACCTCTCTTGCTCATCGGCAACAGCTCTTAGCCCTGGCAGAACACTACAACTGCCAGATTTTAGAAGACAATGCCTATGAAGGGCTTAACGTTGAGGCTGTCCCGGCACCGATCAAGGCACTCGATTGTCATGATCGGGTTGTTTATCTGGGTACCTTTTCCAAAACCCTCAGCCCCGGTTTACGGATTGGCTACATGGTCGTTACTGGGGATCATTACTCGCCATTACTCAAACGTAAGGTATTGTGCGACCTGCATAGCTCCGCCATTTCACAGGCGATCGTGAGTGAATACCTGGCATCCGGGCATTATCGCCGCCATCTCAACCGGGGACGGAGCAGCAACCTGCAAAGCCGTAACGTGATGCTGCAAGCTCTGGAACAGCATTTCCCGCAGGAGGCTTCCTGGACCATTCCCAACGGTGGACTGTTTCTCTGGGTTCATTTGCCCGCTGATTTGAACGTGCAGTCTGTTTGCCAACAGGCTCTGGTGCAAAATGTGCTGGTTTCTTCTGGTTCGCCGTTTTTCCTGGATCAACAGGGCTATCCTGCTATGCGCTTGAGCTTTTCTCATTCACCAGAGGATATTGAACGAGGGCTTGCTGTTCTCGGCCATCTCATCAAAGAACAGTTGATTCGACCACAACCCATGCTCAGCCAACTGAAGCCACTCGAAGCACAAACCCGGTCGGCCTAGCTTAAACTACTTGCCCTGCAATGTGCTGAGCGTTTCAAAGATAGATTGGTGCAGCGATCGCCATTCTTGAAAGCTAATTCGATCGACCTCATACAGCTCTCGCACAAAGCTTGCCAACAGTTTGCAGGTAAGATGCTCATTGATCGCCTGCTTGGCCGCATTGATGGCATGGAAGTCGTAGAGATAGACAGTGCTGTTGCTGATGCGTTCCCGCGATGGAGAATAGCAGGTACTGCTGAAACCGTTCTCTTGTTTAACGACTTCAATGCTCCAACCACGATAGAAATCAGATAGTTGTGGGTCTAACATAGCTCTTTGGCTCTTAGTGTTTAGGTTAGAGATTTAAGGTTGTACCGCATATTTCCAGAGTGACCACGGCTAGTTTTGCTAGCTGGGGGGTGAATCTCTGGGGTACGTTAGTAAGTTATGAGTATGTAATACTACGCATATACCAAGAATACTAAATCACGTAAAGCTTCGGTTGAGCAACTTGGCTGAATTGCCTACCTATTCTAAGTAGAGTTTTTCTGAGTAGAATTTGGGAGAACGCCCGGCCGGACGATGGCTATCATGCCTATTGCAACGGATGAGCTGACATAAACTCCCGAAACGCTAAATTCCCGTACATCGGCTTCGGCTACGCCCAATCTGCGATACCTGGCAACGGGAGATCGAGCGTAGTTGCAAACTACACCCTGGCAAGCGGTCAGGCAATCAGTTACAGGCTTCTACTGAGATATAGGTTGCTCATAGTCGTTGTACGGTAGAACCCAGGTTCGACTTTTAAGTGTTTTATCTAAGGGCGCAGCATACTCCAGGGAAGCAGCTACAGGCAAATTGAATGCTACACTCCTACACGTGTTTGACTACAAACCAGACTGTTGAAACATCCCCCAAAGGTTAGATCTTGCCAATCTGCGATCGACTTATCTTAAAGGATGAAAAGTATCAAATGTCTCCTGTAAAGGCGTAGCATCCAGCAAATAACCCTTGAAATGACCCAGAAGGATTGTCCGTAGCGTGCTTCCCGCAGGGTATGCTACGCCCCTACGAGGGTCAGGCTACCAATTAGACCTTTAAAACATCCTCTTCATGCTGCGAAAAACCTACATCTAGGCCAAGCAGGGACTTCTACAGATTCGTTGATTAATCGAAATCACCTGAAAGCTTCAGCGGTTGGAGTAGTAAGGATACGCTGTAGCGTTGAAACTGAGAGGATGTTCAAAAAGTGCTGAGTACAACTCGAACGGTCTTTAATCTGACGAGGTTGTGGGACTGAAGCGACAAATGCAGCACATTTGATACGTTTCAGTCCCTCTTTGAAGCGTGCCGTTTTAACAGAAGAACCATGCTGCTCAATCGCATTTCAAAAACAACGCTTCTAGTTTTGTTTTGCTTCGGTCTAGTAGCGCTCTATTTCGCTCTATTTCTGTTTTATGATGGGTTGCGGTTTCCCATGATTTGGGATGAAGAAGACTTTTGGGAAACTACGCTGCTTTTTAGCGATCGCCTCATTCCCAGTGTCGAACTGCTTAGAGATTATGGTGAGTTGAACACACCATTGCCATTCATTATTTTTGGAGCGTTTGAATACATTACTCAGGATGGGTTGTTTGCCGGACGGTTTCTAAACTTCAGTCTTTCAGCCGGGTTGACGTTTGCCATTGGTGCGCCGTTGTCGGGCAAGCGCAAACAAAGCGTTTTAGCCGCCTGTGGGCTTTTACTGTTTCCGTATTACCTGTGGTTAAGCAGTCATTTTTATACGGATATTCTGGCAACCTTTTTTGTTTTTGCTGGCATCTGGCTTTATTTGAGAAATCAGCATATTTTTGCCAGCTTATGTTTTGTTTTAGCGATCGCCTCCCGCCAGTTTATGCTGGCATTTCCAGTGGCGATCGCGGCTTACGAAGGACTGTCGGCCTTGATGGTAGCTTTACCATCTCATTCCTTAAAAGCGGGTGGGCAAGCCCTGTGGCGAACCCGCGTTCGCTGGCTGGCTCCAGCGCTCGCGGCGTTGACTATTCTGGGATGGATTTGGCTGTTTGGGGGGCTGGCTCCCGAATCTAGTTTTGAAGTCCGTCCTGCTCCTACGGTGCAAACTAGAACGTGGGCGATCGCCATTGACTCTAGCCTCTACTTTTTGGCCTGCATTGGACTCTATTTTGTGATTCCAGAATGGGTGTTGTTTCATCGAAACCTGAACTGGCGATCGCTCCTGACTCTGAAAAATAGTGTTATTGCCTTGAGCTTACTGGTTTTATTTGTTGCCTTTCCGCCTACGGTTGCTCATGGCCTGCTGATTAACTTAGTAAAAGTCGTTCCCATCCCCTTATTTAGAGGGGTGGTATTGTTGGGGTTGGCTGTTCTGGCCTGCACGCGGTTTTTACGGTTCAATTTGGCGTTTTGGTTCGTATTAGTCAATAGTGCCTTAATGCTCAAAGCGTTTCCCTGGGACAAATACGCGCTGCCTCTGTTGGTCGTCCTGTGGTATTTGAAAGCAATAGATGCCGTCGAACTGAACCCACAGCAGACTCATACCAATCAGCTTGAGCCGTGAAATACAACGGCCAGCCCCTTACGCTACGGACGGTGGATTTACGTCTGAAATGATACGTGTTCAACCAGATCGCCGTTGAGCAGTAGTTTACATTGATACAATCTGGCTACCATCGTCATCAACGGCATGACTTCTGAACTTTACACAACGTTTACATAAACTTTACAGAGATTTTATACTCATCCTGCAAATTTATCGCCAGAATACATGGAAACCGCTAACCTTTTGTGAAGAGGACAGCGTATGGCTTTACTCAGCAGTGGGTTGTATTCATTAAAGTAGTTTTGCCTCTCACTATGGAGCGTTGAACTGCTGTCAACTTACTCTAATGTTGGGCGTTATGGCGTGTGTGTTAGAGCTTGTGTGAAAAGGGTCTGCTGTGTTTTTAGGCTCCGCTGATCCCCTTGCTTTCTTACAATGGGAAATCGAATTTGAAGTTCCCTTTTGTCTAGCAATTTGTCCAGCAAAGCAGCGCCTTAGCGTGGAATTAGGGGAATCTAAACTGATTATGCTCCGACAGTAGAAGTTTCAAAGCATCTTAAACTGCAACCGATTTAGGATTTGGCGATGACTAGCAATTCAGCGGGTCACACAAGGTTATTGCAAATCGTGAGGCGGTTGCTTTTAGACGCTGTTAACGCTATCCAGAGACTTAATACAATTGGCAATGAATTCAGTTACTCCGGATTTCGAAGTACCGACTGACCTGTCCATTTCCATTGTGATTCCAGTCCGCAATGGTGGTGAAAACTTCCGTCAATGTTTGGCTAGCGTAGCTGATTTTGTGCCTGCTGCAACTGAAGTCATTATTGTGGTGGATGGCGGCACAGATGACTCCTGGCGCTGGGCCGAGCAGTCCGGTGCAAAGGTGATTAAGCTATCGGCAACCGGGGGGCCAGCCCGAGCCAGAAACATTGGCGCACAATCTGCCAATGGAGACATTCTTTTCTTTATGGATGCTGATGTTACTCTCCATCCTGATACGCTGAGTCAAATTGCACTGGTTTTTCGGCATCAGCCTGAGTTGGCTGCGCTCATTGGTTCTTACGATGATTCGCCCGGTGCCGATAATTTTTTATCGCAGTATAAAAATCTGTTCCACCATTATACCCATCAAACCGCGTCTCAAGAAGCATCTACCTTTTGGGGTGCATGTGGCGCGATTCGGCGCGATGTTTTTCTATCCATTGGCGGATTTGACGAAGCGTATCAATATCCTTCCATAGAAGACATCGAATTGGGCTATCGGCTGAAGAAAGCAGGGTATCGAATTGAACTTCACAAAATGGTTCAGGTGAAACACCTGAAGCGATGGGAGGTTCGATCGCTTTTACGAGCAGAGTTTTTCTTTCGAGCCTTGCCCTGGACAGAGCTGATTTGGCGCGATCGCCAATTTGTCAACGACTTGAATCTAAAGGTTTCTAGCCGCATCAGCCTGCTGCTGACCTATGGGGGCATAGCGGCACTCATGGCCGCCGTGTTGTGGAATGGGGCGATCGGTCTTGCGGCTGCCTGTGCTCTGGCGCTCTTGCTCCTCAATGCCCCGGTCTACCAGTTTTTTCAACGCCAACGGGGAACCTGGTTTGCGCTCAAAACGATTCCCTGGCACTGGCTTTACTTTCTCTATAGCGGACTGGCTTTTGCGGTTGGTACTGTTCGCTATCACGTTTTGCTGAAGCACAAGGTTGACAACCCTAGCTTGTCTCAATCCCTCAAATAATTTCACCCCTGGCTATCTCATGCTGAAACCCTTAGGAGAGCAATCAGTGGAACGTCATCCTGTTGCCATCATTGGTGCTGGCCCAGCTGGATTAACGGCTGCTTACGAGTTGGTGAAGCAGAATGTTAAGTCCATCGTGCTGGAACAGTCTGCTCAAGTTGGCGGTATTTCTAGAACTGAAATGTATAAAGGGTACCGCTTTGATATTGGCGGCCATCGCTTCTTCACCAAAATTGGAGAAGTAGAACAATTTTGGCGAGAAATTTTGGGCGATACCTTTATCAAGGTGCCAAGATTATCTCGCATTTACTATCAAGGTAAGTTTTACAACTATCCCCTTTCTCTGTTTAATGCATTGACGAACCTGGGGCCTATCACCAGTTTCTTTATTTTGGGCAGCTACTTAAAGGCAAAGCTTCGCAAGAAGATCAATCCCGACGTTCAACCCACAACCTTCGAGGAGTGGGTCACTGAGCGGTTTGGCGGTCGCCTGTACAAAATATTCTTTAAGACCTACACCGAAAAGGTGTGGGGGCTTCCCTGTAACAAAATTCGAGCCGACTGGGCCGCACAACGAATCAAAGGAATGTCGTTGAAGCGGGCGGTATTGAATGCGGCTTTTGGTAGCCAAACCTCCAAAAGCCTGATCAAAGAGTTTGATTATCCGGCATTGGGGCCCGGCATGATGTGGGAACGGTGTCAGGAACTGGTTGAAAGCCGGGGTGCTTCCGTGCAGCTCAACACGTCAGTGATTAGCGTGCATCGAGAGGGAATGCGAATTAAACAAATTACGGCGGCGCAGGGCGATCGCACCATTGAGATTGAAGCCGATCATTTTATTTCAACCATGCCCATCACCGCTTTAATGCATCGGCTTGATCCACCACCGCCTGCTGCCGTCATAGAAGCGGCACATGGCCTGAAATACCGCGACTTTTTAATTGTTTCACTGATTATTGACCGGGCAAAACTGTTTCCAGATAATTGGATTTACATTCATAGCCCGGAATTTAAGGTTGGGCGCATCCAAAATTTTAAGAATTGGAGCGCTGCCATGGTGCCTGATCCCAGCAAAAGCTGCTTGGGCATGGAATATTTCTGTAGCGAAGGGGATTCACTCTGGGAAATGTCGGATGATGCACTGATTGCACTGGCAACTCGGGAAGTCATTGAACTGAATTTGGGCGTTAAGGAGGGAGATGTAGACGATGGCGTTGTCATTCGTCAATACAAAGCCTATCCGGTCTACGACGGTGAGTACCGTCAAAATCTTCAGGTCATTCAAGATTACCTCAGCTCATTTGAGAACTTGCAAACGGTTGGGCGTAATGGGATGCATCGCTATAACAACCAGGATCACTCTATGCTGACGGCAATGCTGGCGGTTAAAAATATTCTGGGTGAAGACCACGATGTGTGGAATGTGAATACAGAGCGCTCCTATCATGAAGAAGTCACCATTAAAGAGCAAGCCAAACGGGAGGCAGCGCAAAAAGAACCGCTAAGTTCAGTCAGTGGTCTTTAAAGGTTTAAATTGGCTTATGGTGCAGTCATACCCAACGAATCAATTGAAATTGCCTAGCTTTTCCATTGTGGTTGAGACTGAAAACTTATCCACGGCTGAGATGGAGGGCTTAACCCACTGCCTTGATACGCTGGCGGCACAGGATGTTTCGCCCACCGATGCCAATGAAGTTCTGATCATTGAAACGGGGGATCTGCCCACTGATCTGATCGATCGCCTGCAAACTCACTATCCCTGGCTAACCGTGCAGCGAATTGAGTCCAGTATTGATTATTATGAAGCCAAAATGAAGGGCTTTAGCTTTACTACTGGAGAGGTGCTGGTTCTTTGCGACTCCGACTGTGTTTATGAACCGGGCTGGTTGAAAAATCTGCTCGTTCCCTTTGCGGAAAAGGCAGAGATTCAAGTGGTGGCTGGTGAAACTAGAATTTCACCCCTGGGTGCCTATGGGCTGGCTATGGCATTGACATACATCTTTCCGCCCTTTTCTCAGCGGCAGGAGTTGAGTCAGTCCCATAGCTACTTTTGCAACAACGTCGCCTTTCGCAGGAGTTTCCTGCTCAGTCATCCCATTCCTGCTAACCTGCCGATTTATCGCGGTAACTGCACGGTTCATGCTTGCTATTTAACGGAACAGGGATATGTGATCTGGAATCAGCCGCAATCCAGAGCCGTTCACGCAGCTCCCAATGGTTTGTCTCATTTCTTCTGGCGCTTTTTACTGCTTGGCTTTGATGCTTTAACGGTAGCAAGGCTGCAACGCCGTTCTGGCGGTCAACTGAATGTCAATCTGCTGGACGATTTGCGCGCTTGTGTTGGCATTGGCGTGTGGAAACTAAAGCAGGTCGTGCTTAGAACCGGGGCGTTACTGTCGGACGATCCGACGCGGATCTGGCTGCTGCCCCTGGCTGTGCCGATCGCCCTCACCTCTTTGCTGCTATTCTTTTCCGGTTTGATGATTGGCTATGTTAGCCCCACCTACCTGCTGAAGAAATACAGCCAGGTTGAAGCTCGGCTGGAACATGTCTAGCAGTCCAGTATGCCTTGCCCTATCTCCATTAACTGATGACATCTTCCCCATCACCAACGGCACGCCATGTGATTGGCGGAACGGTTCAAATCTTTTTGGCTGAAGCCCTGTTGCTGCCAACGGGGATTTTGACGGCTGCGTTTCTCACTCGGCGGCTGGGACCAGAAGGGTATGGTGTCTTTACCCTGGTAGCAACCTTAATCGCCTGGATTGGGTGGAGCATTACGTCGGTGTTCACTCGCACGACCATCAAGTTTGTGGGCGAAGCCGAGGATTGGCGACCGGTGGGGGCTAAGGTACTACGCCTGCATTTATGGTTTGGAGGTGGAGCCGCTTTGTTGTTGTGGCTGAGCGCTGATGCCCTGGCCGAGGTGATGAATGAACCGGCGATCGCTGGTTACTTAAAGCTCTTTTCGTTCGATATTCCCCTGTTTTGCCTGGGATATGTACATCGCAGCATTTTGGTTGGGGTCGGTCAATTTACGCAACGGGCGATCGCTACGGCTGGCCGCTGGCTGGCGCGGATGGTGTTTATTCTGGGACTGGTGGCTCTGGGACTGTCGGTATCGGGTGCCATTTTAGGCAGCATTGCTGCTTCGGCCATTGAACTGATCATCAGCCGTTTTTTTGTGCGCCCTTCGCTGTTTCGACCCTCTAGCTTTCCGATGCGGAAACTGTGGGGCTATGCGATTCCGCTGTTTCTGTTTGCGATGAGTATGCGGCTGTACGAAAAGCTGGATTTGTTTGCGCTCAAAATTTTGGGAGGCACCACGGCGCAGGTTGGCTTTTATGGCGCAGCGCAAAATCTGTCGTTGATCCCAGGCATTTTTTCGCTGGCATTTTCGCCGCTGCTGCTGTCTACTTTGACCCGCAGTTTACATCGGGGTGAACTTGATGCGGCTAAACAGATGAGTCAGGATGCCATGCGGTTGGTGTTGTTGATGCTGCCCTTTGCGGCACTAACCGCGGGTGCCGCTGCCGAAATTGTGGCGTTAATCTTTGGCGATGCGTTTTTATCTACGGCACCGCTGCTGCAAGTGCTAATTTTTGGGGCGATCGCCCTGGCTATGATTTCCGTCACCACTTCTATTTTGACGGCAGCGGGCAAACCCAACTGGACATTTATCCTGGCAGGGCCGCTGTTGCCCATTGCCGTGGTGGGGCATTTGTTTGCCATTCCGGCCTATGGCCCTGTTGGAGCGGCACTGATCTCAAGCGGAGTTGCTACGCTGGGTGCGATCGCAACCGTGGTGGTGCTGTATCAGTTTTGGCGCATTGTGCCAACCTGGAGCACGCTATGCCGCAGCGTTGTGCTAAGCGGTTTCGCCTATGCGGCGGCTATCAGTTGGGCTACCCCCGGCGTTTTGCTGCTGATCAAGCTTGGCATTATCGCCCTGTTCATTGTTGTCGGATTCTGGGGGCTGGGAGAATTTCAGTCGCGTGAAATAACGTTTTTTCGATCCTGGCTGCGTTCTCTTGTCCCGTTGTTTCGCAAGCAACGAACCTGAGTTCGGGGCACTTTGTATGGCAATTTCCGTTCCAAACCGATGGCTCAGTCTACTTTGCCTTTTGTGTCAGTCATTGTTCCTGTTTTCAACGACGCTCAGCGGTTGAGACACTGTCTGGCGGCGCTAGACCAGCAAACCTATCCAGAGCAGTGTTATGAAGTCATTGTGGTGGATAATGCTTCGACGGAGGATGTAAGCAGTGTGGTTCACTCGTACCGTCGGGCAATTGCCGCCTACGAAGCCACTCCCGGATCGTATGCCGCCCGCAATACCGGAATTGCGCTGGCTCGCGGAGAGGTGATTGCCTTTACCGATGCCGATTGCATTCCGGCACCCGACTGGATTGAGAAAGGGGTGGCTCACGTGCTGCGGGTGCCCAACTGTGGATTGGTCGCTGGTAAGATTCAAATCTTCTTTAAAGATCCGCAGCATCTAACTGCTGTTGAACTTTACGAACAGGTGATGGCTTTGCCACAGCGGCAGTTTTTGGAACAGCAAGGATATGGCGCAACGGCTAACCTGTTTACGCTAAAGACGGTTATTTCCACGGTTGGGCTGTTTGATGCCCGCCTGAAGTCGAGCGGCGATCGCGATTGGGGGCAACGAGTTGGCGCGATGGGTTACCGCCAGGTCTATGCGGACGATACCTGCGTGGCTCACCCGGCGAGATATTCGTTTTCGCAGCTTTATCGGCGAACGGTTCGATATGCTGGCGGCCACTATGATTTACAGGATAAACTGACCCGCTCTCCCTGGCAGCTCAATCTCGTTTTCTTCAAAAGCGTGGCGCAAGATTTGATGCCGCCGCTGATCTTTACGGTTCATACCTTTAGAAACGAGCAACTCAAAGGGGTTGACCAAAAACTAAAGGTGGCAATGGTGATGTTTTTTGTGAGGTACGTGAGTGCATGGGAAAAACTGCGGCTTAAATTGGGCGGCGTTTCTGCCCGAGAGTAATTGAGGTTGCCCCAATCGGCTACGTGCCGTTTTAATGTTGCGTTTTCACCCCTACGGTTGCATGGTCATGAGTGTTCCAGTGTTTTCAGTGATTATCCCCACTTATTCGCGTCCGGTAGAGCTGTCCCGCTGTTTAATGGCTCTGGCGCAACTCGACTATTCGCGCGATCGCTTTGAGGTGATTGTGGTTGACGATGGCAGCGATCCCCCTCCCGACTCGGTGGTTGCTCCGTTTCAAACGCAACTGAATCTTACTCTGATTCGACAACCCAATTCCGGGCCAGCACAGGCACGAAATACAGGTGCGGCTGTTGCGAAGGGGATGTTTCTCGCCTTTACCGATGACGATTGCACCCCTGCTGCCGACTGGTTAACTCAACTGGAAGCGCATTTTACGGTCATGCCCGATCGCTTGATTGGGGGAAAAACCAACAATGCCCTGCCCGACAACGCCTGTGCCACTACAAGCCAGTTGATTATAGATCTGGTGTATGCCTACTACAATGCCAATCCGCAACAGGCTCGTTTCTTTGCATCCAATAATTTTGCTGTATCGGCAGAGCAGTTTCGCGCAATGGGCGGGTTCAATCCCACATTTTTTGCATCAGAAGATCGGGAGTTTTGCGATCGCTGGCTCGATCAAGGCTACTCAATGCTGTATGCGCCCGACGTTCAGATCAACCATGCCCACCCTCTCACCCTGCGCCGCTTTTGGCAGCAGCACTTTAACTACGGACGAGGAGCCTACCGCTTTTACCAGCACCGCTCTCCAGCATCGGCCAGGCAGACATCACCAGATTTTTACCTCAGGCTATTAACTTACCCACTGGTGCAAACGACCTCAACCCATTCCAAACTAATATTGTTTGCTTTGTTGGTTTTCTCGCAAGTCGCAAGTACCGGGGGGCTATTGGGAGAGCGGTTTTATCAATCCTCGTCTCGGCTAAAGCAGGTGAATCAAACCTAGCGGTGCCGCCATTGAGTGCTCAGGAGGTTTGTATCGCCGCTCCTATCCCCCATCACCGCCACAGCGAAGCTTGGCGGAAGTACCTCGGAGATTTAGATGGAACAACCGTTTTTCTCGATTGTGATTCCTACCTATGCTCGCCCGGAGCGCTTGGCGAAGTGCCTTCAGTCTCTAACTTGCCTCACCTATCCGCGCGATCGCTTTGAAGTGATTGTGGTGGATGACGGTAGCGAACCGCCGATTGAATCGGTAGCGGCTCCATTTCGCGATCGCCTTGCACTGAGCCTGATTCGACAAGCGAATGCTGGCCCTGCTGCTGCTCGAAATACCGGGGCTGCCCATGCCAGCGGTCAGTTTTTGGCGTTTACCGATGACGACTGCGCCCCGGCCCCCGACTGGCTAGAACAGTTGAGGGGGCACTTTGCGATCGCGCCCACTGCTTTGATTGGGGGACACACGCTGAATGCCCTGCCCCATAACCTGTACTCGACCACCAGCCAGACGCTGACCGACTATCTCTATCAGTTTTATACCCGCCGCCTCAACCAACCGAACTTTTTTGCGTCTAACAACTTTGCGCTACCCGCTGAGCTGTTTCAGGCGATTGGCGGCTTTGACACCACATTTCCCCTGGCGGCTGGAGAAGACCGGGAGTTTTGCGATCGCTGGCTAGAGAAAGGATATCCCATGATTTATGCACCCGCTGTCCAGGTGCATCACGCCCACGAACTAGCGCTGCCTACCTTCTGGCGACAGCATTTCAATTACGGTCGTGGAGCCTTTTATTTTCACCAGGTTCGCAGACAGCGAACGGCAGAAACCGTCAAGATAGAGCCATTTTCCTTTTATACGCGGCTCTTAACCTACCCCTTTTCGCAGCGATCGCCCCAACCCTCTGTATTGGTTGCAGCGTTACTGTTTCTATCGCAAGTGGCTAATGTGTCTGGGTTCGTTTGGGAAAAAAATACCGCTCAGGCAGGCAAACCTGCTCAACGCTAAAGAATCTGAGACAAGAACTTCTTCGTCCGCTCTTCCCTCGGATTGTTAAAGAATTCTTCTGGTGTGGCTTCTTCTACCAGCAAACCGTCGGCCATTAGCACCACCCGATCGGCAACCTCACGGGCAAAGCCAACCTCATGGGTGACTACAACCATCGTCATGCCGCTGCTGGCGAGCGATCGCATGACATCCAGCACCTCTCGCACCATTTCTGGATCAAGGGCAGAGGTTGGCTCGTCAAATAGCATGATCTTGGGCTGCATCGCCAGGGCTCGGGCGATCGCCACCCGCTGCTGCTGCCCACCCGAAAGCTGTCCCGGAAACTTCTGCGCCTGCTCCAGAATACCCACCCGCTCTAGCAACTGCATCGCCACCTCTTCTGCTTTGGCCTTCGGCCAGCGGCGAACCCAGATGGGCGCAAGCGTTACATTTTTCAATACTGTGAGGTGGGGAAACAGGTTGAACTGCTGGAACACCATTCCCACTTCGCGCCGAATCGTTTCGATATTCTTCAAGTCGTGGGAGAGCTTGATACCGTCTACTTCAATGCTGCCCTTCTGATAGGTTTCTAAAGCATTGAACGTGCGAATAAAGGTTGATTTACCTGAGCCAGAAGGCCCCATCACCACTAAAACTTCCCCTTTGTTCACCGTCAGGCTGACACCGCGCAAGACGTGAAAATTGTTGTCGTACCATTTTTCAACATCCCGCGCAATAATCATGGGTTCCGATGCCATTGGTTCTGCGGGGGACGTTTCTGTTTGATACTGTGTCATTGAACTTTTCTCCCTCTCAGGCAGTAGTAATCGCTTGTTAACTGATTCCGTTATGCAAAACGTAAAACCCTGAAAACGCTAAACGCTATCTTCAAGGGCTTGACTTTGGCTCCTAAGTCTATTCTTGCACCACGATACGGTGACTTTCCCAAACAGATTGTTAAGTAAGGCACTCATCGCTGTCCGGCGTTAAGCTGGCGCTCAAGCCGACGACTGGCAATGGACATGGTGTAACAGAACACCCAGTAAATGATGCCAATAAACAAATAGACTTCAGCATAGCGACCCAAAAACTGCGGATTGGCCAGAATCGAACGGCTGATGCCTAGCAGCTCGACCAACCCGACGACGGCTAGCAAGGTCGTATCCTGGAACAAACTAATAAACTGACCCACGATCGCTGGAATGGAAATCTTGAGCGCTTGCGGCAGAACGACTAAACCAACCGTTAGCGGTGTGTTCAACCCTAGCGCATTGGCTGCTTCGGTTTGACCGCGCGGAATGGCTTGCAACCCACCTCGCACATTCTCGGCCAGGTAAGCCGCACTAAACAGAGTTAAGCCGACGATCGCCCGCAAAATCCGATCGACCCGTGCCCCTGGCGACAGGAATAGGGGAAGCATCACCTGTCCCATAAACAGAATGGCAATCAGCGGAATACCTCGAATTAGCTCAATGTACAGCACTGAAAACCAACGCACCACGGGCAAACTGCTCTGTCTTCCCAACGCCAGCACCACCCCTGCTGGAAAACAAAGCACAATGCTGACAATGGCTGCAATCAGCGTTAACATCAATCCGCCCCAGTCGTTGCTGGAGACATTTCGCAAAAATAACCCGCCGCCAATCAACCAGAGAACGACAAAGAACGACACAAACCAGGCCAAAGATACCCACCGTCCCAGGGCTGGCAGCTTGCGTCCGGCTTGCCGCCCCACCCAGGCACCTGCCACAACTAAGGCCACTCCTGCCAGCAACATCAGCCGATACAGCGGCGGCACAGGTACAAGTGCCATAAAGACACAGCTTGCTCCAATGCCAATTAAAACGGGAAGGCTAAACAGCTTTGCGGTTTGGCGAGCCAGTACCCCCCAGCTCAACCCGGCCAGAGCCGTAATGATGCCAAACGCAATCCAAATTCGCCAATACTGGTTAGCCGGATAGAGTCCAACCATGAATCGCGGCAAATTTAGCGGAATGACTTCCCATTGAGCGGTTGTTGTCACCCAAACAACAAAGCCTCTTAAGAAGTTAAGGAGAAGCGCCACAATGACAATCGTCAGGATGCTGTTGCTCCAACTGCTGAACAAGTTCTTGTGTAACCAGGCGATCGGGCCTAGTTGAACGATGTCGGGTGGTGCCGAAGAGGTGGGTGTTGTCGTCGTCATAGCAGAATAGATGGGCAGATGGGACAAGCAGTGAAGGTAACGCAGCTACACCCGCCGATGCCGCCGGATGCACAATTGACCCTATCGTTCTTTCAATTGGACGCTACGGTTGAGCTGGTTCATCACGATGGTGATCACCAAATTAATGAGAAGAAATGCCGCCATCAGCAGCAGAAATACTTCCACGGGTCGGCCAGTCTGGTTGTAGGTGGTGTTAGCAACGGAATAGACCTCCGGGTAAGCGATCGCAAACCCCAAACTAGAGTTCTTGGCTAAGTTTTGATATTGGCTGTTGAGCGCGGGCAAAATCACTCGCAGCGCTTGCGGAAACACCACCAGCCGCATCACCAGACCCGACTGAAGCCCAAGCGATCGCGCGGCTTCCCACTGTCCCTTGGAAACCGACTGAATGCCAGCCCGCACGATTTCTGCAATAAAACCGCCTGTGTAAAAAACCAGACCAGCCAGCAGTGCCGAGAATTCCAGCGTTAAGCGTAAGCCACCCTGAACCAGGCCGGGAGCCGTTGATTCCGGGATTTGCCAGCCCAACCCAAACAGAACAATGAGAAGGGCAATAACGCCCATTGCAATCAGCGTGGTGAGCTGCGATCGGCCAGACGCGCCCTGCTCGACCATGAGTTTGACACGCTGCCGCCAAACAAACAAAGCGGCGATCGCCCCAACCAGCAGCACCGCCAGCCACATCCAGAGATAGGGCGTATTTTGCGGCCAGGGAATGGAAACCCCCGCCTTGCTCAAATACATCGAGCCAAACCACTCAAGCTGGTTTTGGGGTGCGGGCAACCCAAAGAAAACGGCAAAATACCAGAAAAAGAGCTGCAACAATAACGGCGTGTTGCGAACGATCTCAACGTACACCCGGCTAATCTGACGCAGCAGCCAATTTTCTGAGAAGCTGGCAATTCCGGCGGCAGATCCCAGAATCGTCGTTAAAACAATCCCCACCAACAGCACCCGAATCGTATTGAGAATACCGGCCAGCAGCGCTTTGAAATACGGTTCGTTGGGCAGAAACGGAAACAACGTTTCTCCAATACTGAAGCCTGCCGGGTTCCGTAGGAAAGCAAACCCAAACTGGATGCCCCGTTGCTGCATGTTGCGGCTGAGGTTACCCGCGAAAATGAGTATGGCGATGATAACGCCAACCACCGCTAACGCTTGAAGCAGGATTCGCCAGAATCGTTCGTCTCGCCAGAGGGGAATCTTCTGGTCACTAGGACTGGTCATGGGAAATCGCTAATTAGGAAGGATCGTCAACCCCCACACGCTGATGGGTAGGGCTTGACGTACGGATGAGCTATGAACCGATAGCCGCACTATATAGCCGCACTATGTGAATACGGTGAACGGAACGCTAAAGGCTAGCAGCCTTTGATCCAACAAAAGCTGCTAGCCACAACAATCCATTAACGGAACGGAGGCGAGTACATCAAGCCGCCATCGGTGTAGAGCGAGTTTAACCCGCGTGGAATTTGCAGTTCAGCCCCTTCGCCCACGTTGCGATCGTAGATCTCACCGTAGTTGCCGACCGCTGTAATCACCTGCACCATGAAGTCGTTAGGCAACCCCAACTGCTGACCTAAATCACCCTCAACGCCCAGGAAACGACGAATGTCAGGATTTTCGCTGTTCGCCATCTCGCCAACATTGGCCTGAGTAATCTCAAATTCTTCGGCCTGCATCAAGCCATAGGTGACCCACTTCACGGTATCAAACCAGCGAGAATCGTTGTTGATAGTCACTGGCCCCAATGGCTCTTTCGACATGGTCACATCCAGCAACTCGTACTGATCCGGGTTGGGTAGTGTGGTGCGACGAGCCGCTAACTGAGATTTATCGGAGGTCATGCCCTGGCAACGACCCTCGGCAAACGAGGCGTATGCCGCATCTGCATCTTGAAACACCACCGGCGTAAACTGAACGCCAATTTCGCGCATCCGGTCGGTCAGGTTTAGCTCGGTTGTGGTTCCTGTTTCAACACAGATGGACTGCCCGGCCATATCTTCAAGCGTGGTGATGCCGCTATCGGTGCGAACCATCATGCCCTGGCCATCGTAAAACGTAGGGGGAGCAAATTCTAAACCGTTACCGCCTGCCGCATCCCGGCTTAACGTCCAGGTTGTGTTACGGGAGAGCATATCCACCTCCCCGCCGGCAAGAGCAGTGAATCGCTCTGTCGAGTCGAGCTGGCGATACTCTACTGCATCGGGGTCGCCAAATAGAGCTGCCGCGACCGCTTTACAAATGTCTACATCTAAACCGGAGTAAGCACCGTTGGAATCAACGAAGCTAAAGCCAGGAATGCCGCCATCGACACCGCAGATTAATTGACCACGAGACTTAACTGTATCTAAACGACTACCGCCAGAAGAAGCAGCCGTTTGGCCTCCCTCTCCTTCAGCAGTGTTGTTGGCATCTGAACAAGCCGCCAACGTTGCTACTGAAAGTGAGGCCGCCAGCAGCAGGGAAGCCCATTTACGCATAGTCATCTCACTCATTTCTCAACAAACAGAACTTGCAAAGATTGTTAACTGAACGATCGGCAACCGCTCTGTCGCAGAGCATCCCAAGAATTGAGGTAGTGCTAGTTCGACAAAGCAAAAACCGATCCATTACTGCTTATCGTCGAACATATGCCCAGGTTGCAAGCAGATTCATATTTAAACCGGAATGCAACCTGCTTAGCGAACTGCTCGGACATTCTTAACACTCTACTGCTTTGCAATTTCTGTTTGTATCTAAATTCACATTTTTTAGATTGGGCTGAAATGGAATCTACAGACCGAATCCAACCACGGGCGTAATGTTTGAGGACAGGGTGACTGCAAGCTGAGGATTGAACGGAACGGTAACAATGCTTAACGGGCTTGAGCTAAATCGCGGATGAGAGACAGCCTGGAGTGAATGTAGGTGCTGACGACATCTGCTTCATGGGTATCGAGCGATCGCTCGGTGGGCAGTTGCCGCAGCAGCCACTGAACTAAGCTGCTGTCATCTAGAGACAGTAAAACGTTGGTTTGAGTGGTTTCGACTAGAGACCAAAGCTGGCGCATCATTAAGGGAGTCATAACGATCTCCTCCTTAATATTTTCTTCATTTTCATACGATACCCCCAGTTTTTAGATACCCGATCGCGAATCACACAAGTTGACACAAGAGTTACAAAACGATAAACAAACGATCCATAACTTGATTAATGATCAGGTTTACCCCTCCTGAAGCAGTCCCAGAATCAGCACCCGTTCAACGCTGAAGATCGGAAAACTTGCTGCTGCAGCCAGCCTTGAAACAGCAAAAGGGCACAGTCTTTGTGCCCCAATCCTTCATCTTTTGATTTTGAATATTAATGCTGTGGCGCTGCTGTGGCGCAGAGAATTAGCGATCGCTTTGATGCTCTATCCAACAATTTTCTCTACAATGCGCTGCACAATCTGCATTCCGGTCACCGCTTGCCAGCCAAATAAACCCAGCAGAGCTACGTTCAACAGAATATGAGTGTAGCGTGCCCAGTCGTTTCCTTTCTGCATAAAGGGAGAAAGGGAGGCCGATGTGGCAATTAACCCAGTCATGCCCAGCCCCACCAGCAAGTGAGAGCCAAAGAAAAGCTTGCCGTTGTTGACATACGTAACGGCCATGCCGCCCAGGGTACCCAACACCATCAGCGCCAGCAAAACGGCACCAATTTGATGGTGTTTAACATTGAACTTGCCTTTGATTAACGCTTTTTTGGTGTCTCCTTCCGCTGCCCGAGTCCGACGAATCTGAATACCCAGATACAGGGCATACACCGTAAGCCCTAGCAGCACCCACATAATCAGCGGATGACCAAACTGACTCCAAACCTTGATTGATTCTGGGATTTCAACGCTCATAGTGCTTCAGCCGTTAACGGGGGATCTTAATAAAAGTTAGCACAATGAGTTAAGTTTCTCATCCGTTCTCGGTTGGCTCTCCTGTCACGGTCAGGGTGTTTACCTGGGGTGGTGCTACCCCGGACGGCGAATCCAGCCGTTGATGGTGAAGCGACTGTCTGCGAAGGTGCGGGAGGGGCACTGAATCGGCAATACCTCGTGCATGTAATAGCTGGGAAAAAAGACGATGCTGTTGTTGCGAGGTTCGATCGTTTTAAACGAGTCTGCCTGAACGTAGTAGTTATTCTCGATTTTGCTGTCGTAGATGATCAGCTCTCCGCCCGAAAAGGATTTGGGTTCGCGGTGGAAGTAATAAACGTAGGTGAGTTCTCGCGTTGCGGTTTCAGGGCTGCCGTTGTCGTTGTGAACCCGATAATACTGCCCGTCGTTGTGTCCGGTAAGCTGGGCTTCAATTTGCGCGATCGAGAAGGTGGGCATACTCAGCCGAGTGAGCACATAGGGCAATACCTCTTTGATTCTCTGGCTGATTAGCTCTGAGTACTCTGGAAAGGTATGTAAAACGACTGATTTGCGGTACTCTCGCTCGCCTGTGGAGGTGTTGGTGGCAACGAAATTGCCTTCTTGCTGCAAGGTGTAGTGGATCAGTTGCTTTTGCTGCTCCGCCGTCAAGAAATTGTCTAACTGGACAAAGGTAGACGACAAAACAGCTTCACTGGCGTTAGGTGGCTGTTGTTGAATCACCAGCGGCGGTTCTGTGACTAACCCAACGAGGCGATCGCCCCGAAAACAAACCACTCCCCTGCCTTTGCGAATGGGAACCTGGAACAGGCGCGTGGCGTGAATTTCTGGCTCCATGATGACCTCAAATAGCTGTTGCAACAGCGGTGCGTCCGTTTGGATGGGCAACGTATACTCATGCCCACCCGAAAGAAGTAAGGTCACTTCAACCTCTTGAGGAAGCGACTGGGTTATCGGTTGCTGTGGATTGGCGTACATTGTGGAGCGAGTTCTGATTCTCTGAATTAATCTGAATTAATGGAGGAAGTGACGGTATCCCGTGCAAATCATAATCAACCCTAACTCATTCGCAGCGGCGATCGACTCTTGATCGCGCAGGCTGCCTCCCGGTTGAATGATGGCCTCGATCCCGGCTGCTGCTGCCGTTCGAACTGAATCATCAAACGGAAAAAAGCCATCGCTGGCCAGGTTTGCTCCGGTGGTTTTGTCGCCAGCCTGTTCCAGGGCAATTTTGACGGAGCCAACTCGGTTCATCTGCCCTGCCCCAATACCCACGGTGGTGCGATCGCTCGTCACAACGATCGCATTTGATTTCACATGTTTCGCCACCTTCCAGGCAAACATTAATTCCTCAATTTGCGCGGTGGTGGGTTTGCGCTCGGTCACGACCTGCCATTCGGTTGGATTGGTGAGGTGGTCATCGGCAGCCTGCACCAGCAAACCGCCCGCGATCGGCTTAACCAGTTGAGTGGGGCCGCCAGCCAGATCGGGCAAGATCAGCACCCGCACCTTCGATTTGGCTTGCAGGATTTCTGCGGCTTCTGGTTCACAACCCGGTGCGACTACACACTCCAGAAAGGTTTGCGTCAGTGCGGTTGCAGTTGCGGCATCAAGCGGCTGGTTGAGCGCCACAATGCCGCCAAAGGCAGACACCGAATCGGCATTAAACGCTTTCTCGTAGGCTTCTGCCAGCGTTGTCCCCATTGCCACACCGCAAGGGTTGGTGTGCTTCAAGATAGCCACCGTGGCTTTGGTGTCTAAAAACTCGGCGATCAGACGGCGAGCCGCTTCTAAATCAACCAGGTTGTTGTAGCTCAGTTCTTTGCCCTGAAGCTTCGTTGCTGCCGTCCAGCCAGAGGGAACGGTTCCAGTTTGATACCAGGCGGCGGGTTGATGCGGGTTTTCGCCATAGCGCAACACCTGGGGCTGCTGCCCAATGACGGTAAATCGCGGCGGCAAGCTGAGATGCGGATCAATCGGTTGGGGAATTTCTTCTGAGTTTTGCTGGCTGAGATAGGTGGCGATCGCCTGGTCGTAGGTGGCGGTATGCCAGAAGGCTTGCTGGGCGCAGCCCTGGCGAAAGGCGAACGATGCCTTGCCATTGAACTGGCGCAGCTCTTGCAAATAGTCTGAATATTGTGCTGGGTTACAGAGCACGGTGAGATGGCTAAAGTTTTTGGCGGCAGCTCGCAGCATGGCCGGGCCACCAATATCAATTTGTTCGATCGCCTCGGATAACGACACTTCAGGTTGGGCAATGGTTTGTTCAAACGGGTACAGGTTAACCACTACCAGAGCAAAGGGGCGAATGCCATTGGCTTCTAAATCAGCCTGATCCTGTGGCAAATCTTGCCGCGCCAAAATGCCGCCATGAATCTTGGGATGAAGCGTTTTCACCCGTCCGCCCAAAATTTCGGGAGAGCCAGTGTAGTCGGCTACTTTAACCACCGGAATGCCAGCATCTTTCAGGGCTTGTGCTGTGCCGCCACTGCTAATTAGCTCAAACCCAAACTCGTCTACTAAACTCCGTGCCAGATCAATCAGTCCCGTTTTATCAGAGGTGCTTAACAGTGCTAGACGTTTCATGATGACAAAACCCTTGATGGCCGAAGTAACTATGGCAAATAAGACCTATGGCAAATAAGACCTATGGCAAACAGGACGCAGCCGCAGGCTGTCGCCCACAACGATTGAATCGTTGCCTATCCCAGAATAATAGAATTGTGCTGGCTTTCACCCGGATTAGCAGGGATGCAGTCAAATGGGTTTGCGAGAAGAAACGACCTTTAGCAACTTCGCGCCACTGCGCCACTCATGAGTTGACTCTCGTTCAACGGCATGTCTCCTGCGTATGATCGATGAAGTATCGAGTGTTGAAGGAGAACCGTTCTGTCTCTACAAGCTATTCGCATTCCCGCACAAACGAACCCGCCTCAGGGTTTACTGGTGGGGTTACACGGTTGGGGAGCCAATGCTCAGGATTTAGCCTCGCTGGGTCAATTCTTAAACGTTTCTAACTATGAGTTGCTGTTTCCAGATGCGCCCTTCCAGCATCCGCACGCGCCGCAGGGCAAGATGTGGTACGGCTTTCCAAATAGCCCCAGTTTTCAGACCAGTTACAATTTTCGCCACTTGCCCGATTTAATCGAAAGCCGTCAACGCCTGGTCGATTGGCTGCGATCGCTAGAACACAGCACAGGCATACCGCTATCGCGCACTGTTCTGGCCGGATTTTCGCAAGGTGGAGCCATGACGCTAGATGTAGGGCTGGAGCTGCCGTTAGCTGGTTTGATTGTACTGAGTGGTTATTTACACGCTCCGTTACCAACCGACGGGTCAATTCCCCCCGTGCTGATCGTTCACGGTCGTTACGACCAGGTGGTTCCGGTGGCGGCGGCGCGTCAGGCGCGAGACGGCCTGCTGAGCCGGGGAGCCTCGGTGCAATATCACGAGTTTGATATGGCGCATGAGATTCGTCCAGCCGTTGTTCAGATCATGCAAAGTTTTATAGAAGAAACAGTAGTTCCTCCTGACCAAAATCCGAAAACGGCCTAGGATAATGGTGTAAGTGGCGTCTGCAAAGTTCCGACCAAGTACGGATGCTCTTGAGGGGGGAATTGGGTATGAAAACGCAGGATTTAACTGGGCAAACCGTTGCCGGATTTACTGAACGAGACGTGGCTGAATTGGCGCAGCGGCTCGACCAGGACGACTACGGCAATGTCTTTGATGGCTTAAACGACTGGCATTTGTTGCGGGCGATCGCTTTCCAACGTCCAGAGCTGGTGGAACCCTATCTTTACCTGCTCGACCTGGAAGCCTATGATGAAGCCTGAAGCAGCCTGGGTATTGAACTCAGGCATCGAATGCAACACCAGAAAGGCTGCCGTACAGTTGCTTGCTTGAACTGACTCAACGTCATGCTTGAGGGAAAACGGGTTCTGATTGGGGTTGGGGGCGGCATCGCTGCCTACAAGGTGTGTGATCTTGTTTCAACCTTAGCCAAGGCTGGTGCTGCTGTGCAAGCGGTTCTCACCGATGGCGCACAGCAGTTTGTCACACCGCTAACGTTTGCAACGCTTTGCCGCCACCCTGCCTATACCGATCGCGATTTTTGGCAGCCTACCCATTCTCGACCGCTGCACATTGAGCTGGGCGAATGGGCTGATGTGATGGCGATCGCTCCCCTCACCGCCAACACATTGGCTAAGTTAGCTTATGGCTTGGCCGATAACCTTTTAACCAATACGGTGCTGGCTTCTACCTGCCCGGTGCTGCTGGCTCCGGCGATGAATACGGATATGTGGCAGCAGCAGTCTGTGCAGCGCAATTGGCAATTGGTGCAGCAGGATGCTCGTTATCATGCGGTTGGCCCCGGTGCGGGTATTTTGGCGTGCGATCGCGTCGGCATGGGACGAATGGCAGAACCCCCTCAAATTTTGGCTCATCTGCAATCGTTGCTGTATACCGGGGGGCATCGGGATCTGGCGGGTCGGCAGATTTTGATCAGCACTGGGGGTACGCGCGAATACCTTGACCCGGTGCGCTTTATTGGCAATCCTTCAACCGGAAAAATGGGGCTTGCTTTAGCGCAGGCTGCTGCCCACCGTGGGGCAACGGTGACGCTGGTACACGCCCCTATGGAGGCTGGTCTGCTGGCTTCGCTTCAGGGTGTTCGTTTGATTCCGGTGGTGAGTGCAGACCAGATGCGGCAATCGATGTTGAACTATTTTCCTGAAGCCGATTGGACGATTATGGCGGCGGCGGTGGCGGATGTAAAACCGGCTGACTATAGTTCGCAGAAGTTGCCGAAGCGATCGCTGCCTGAAGTGCTGCCGCTGGCGGCTGTGCCGGATATTGTTGCTGAATTGGGTGGTCTGAAGCAACCCCATCAACGTCTGGTTGGGTTTGCGGCTCAAACGGGGGATATTCTGGCTCCTGCTCTGGAGAAGCTGAAGCGGAAAAAGCTGGATGCGATCGTGGCAAATCCGGTGGATCAGCCCGATAGCGGGTTTGGTGGCGATCGAAATCAAGCAATTTTTTTAGATGCTCAGGGACGGCAAGCGGCGATCGGGCCATGCAGCAAATTGGAGATGGCGCATCGAGTCCTGACCCTACTCCTTTAGGGCAATGTATAAAAGATTACTGTGAGCCGCAGGCGATAGATAAAGCGGAGATTTTATTGTGTTCTAGCCGACCGCATGGTAAAGTTTCATCTGAATTTAACGTGGCTCGGCGTAGAAATTATTTGAATAGTACAAGTCTCAGAATGTAGAGGAACTTGGTTTGCTTAGTTAAGTTCGGAGACTAGAAGAAAACTACTTTTTTTCCAAAATTTTCTATTCGATTACGTCTTCCGCTAATGAATTTTATGGTTTCCAACAAAACTAGACAACCTAAAGGCCAGTAAGCTTACTGCTTAAACCGCAGTTGACTAAACGGATGCCTAAGTTTCGCCAGCAATAATTATCTGTACAAGACGTTTTGTTTCCAGAAGTGAGTGTGGGTGAGAATCAAATGGAATCGTCGCAAGTTTACTACTCTTTAGCAAATGTTAAGTACAGAAGCGTTTTAGAAAAGTGGAGAAACCGAAATCTCTATTACTATCAAGATTTACAAGAATTCTATAATTTTTTTGTTCAACCCGATTCAAGCGTTTTGGAAATTGGTTCAGGTTTAGGTTATTTATTGGAGTCTGTAAAGCCAGAGTATGGAGTAGGAATCGACCTCAGCCCTATCGCCGTTGAAAGTGCGCTAGAGCGCTTCCCAGCTTTGAATTTTCGGGTGGAAGATGCAGAAGAATTCCAGCCCAAGACTCTGTACAACTATATCCTGCTCGCTAACACCATTAGTTACATTCAGAACATTCAGCAGGCTCTACAGAACATTCAAAAAGCTTGTCATCCTTCAACTCGGCTAATTTTGACGTTCCATAATCCGCTCTGGGAACCTGTTCTTAGTTTTGCTACGCTGATTGGTCAACGAATGCCGTTGCCGCCACTGAACTGGCTCAACCTGGAAGATATCGAAAACTTGCTTGACTTGTCAGGATTTGAAATTGTTTTGCACGGAAAACGTCTGCTGTTTCCCAAGCGAATTCCTCTCATCTCCTGGTTTTTCAATTCTATTTTGGCTCCTTTGCCGCTGATAAATCACTTTTGTTTAACAGAGTATGTTGTGGCGCGGCCTCGGCTTAGCGTCACTGAAGCCCAATCTAACGTTCGCAACATGACCTGCTCGGTCATCGTTCCGGCTCGGAATGAAGCGGGCAACATTGAGAGTTGTATTACCCGAATGCCAAAGTTAGGCAAGCATACCGAAATTATTTTTGTTGAAGGTCACTCGTCTGATAATACCTGGGACGAAATTCGGCGGGTTAAGGCTAAGTACGGTCATCAGTATGACATCAAGGCTTATCAGCAAACGGGTAAAGGCAAAGGAGATGCGGTTCGTCAGGGGTTTAGCAGTGCAACGGGCGACGTATTAATCATTCTGGATTCTGACTTGACTGTTAGACCAGAGGATTTAACGTACTTTTTTGAAGCGGTGGCATCAGGACGATGTGAAATGGCAAATGGTTGTCGTCTGGTTTATCCGGTTAGTTCTGAAGCAATGCCCTGGCTCAATCGTACGGCTAATCGGTTTTTTGCATGGCTTTTGTCGTATTTGTTGAACACGAAGATCAAAGACTCTCTTTGCGGTACAAAAGTCATCTCTAGAGAGAATTATTTGAAGATAGAAGCTAATCGCTCTTATTTTGGCGAATTTGATCCGTTTGGCGATTTTGATTTGTTGTTTGGTGCAGCAAAACTGGGATTGAAGATTAAAGATATCCCGGTGAGATATGTTCCTAGAACCTATGGACGATCTAATATTAGCCATTTCAAGGAAGGTTTAGTTTTGCTTAAAATGTGCCTGTATGCGGCTAAAAAAATCAAGTTTATTTAATCGATTGTTTTTTCTGAGCAGCACAATTTAGTAACTTAAAGCGACTGAATTATGTTTATAGCGAGCGTATTAACCTGGCTAAAGCTTCCAGAAGCCTCTCGAGTTCAAGATTTGGATGATCCAAATAATGTATATATCATTCGCAAGATTATCCAGCGAAAGCCATTTTTGCACAAAACTTACAGGAGTTTCTACAAAGAACTGTTGAGTAAAGCTAGAACGACACCTACTGATGGAGAGTTTATAGAATTGGGCAGCGGCGCGGGGTTTTTGAAAACGTTAGCTCCACGGATTACCACTTCCGATATATTGCCCTATGAAGGAGTGGATAAGGTATTTTCTGCTCTAGATATTCCGTTTGAAGATGATAGCGTGAGTGCATTCATGATGATTGATGTAATGCACCATGTGAAGGATTCAAGACAGTTTCTGAATGAGATGCAGCGCTGTCTTAAGGTAGGCGGAAAGATTGTGATGATAGAACCAGCGAATACGATCTTCTCGAAGTTTATCTACACTCACTTTCATCACGAACCGTTTGAAACGAGAGCAGGCTGGGGATTTGAGGAAGGGGGGCCGCTTTCGGGTGCAAATATGGCGATACCTTGGATTGTATTTTGTCGCGATCGCCAAATCTTCTTCAGCGAGTTTCCGAACTTAAGACTGTGCTCTGTTCGTTTACATACTCCATTCAGATATCTATGCAGTGGCGGTTTATCCATCAGACAATTACTGCCCTCTTGGATGTATCCGCTAGTGCAAGTTGTCGAAAAACTATTATCTCCGTTTAACTCGTATCTAGGAATGTTTATGACTATTGAATTAGAAAATCTAAAATAGAATGCTAACGAACATGCAGAATTAATCAAGCAAGAGACTGTTTACACTTTAAAGCATTAAACTTCCCTTAAGAGCTTCAGGCAATGATTAAAGGTGAACTCCATAAATCTAAAGAAAATAGGTTTTTAACGGGTGCTAAAAACCTACAACTACTAACCTTTCTTTTTGCTATTTTATTTGTTGCTATTAGTTTAATAACTCATGAAATATGGCAAGATGAAGCCGAGCCTATATTTAGAGTCTATCTTTATGGATGGAATCTTTGGGCTTTGATGGAGTCTTTTAGAGGGGACTTACACTTACCCCCATATTATGTTCTTTTATACCCTATGTTTAATATTGGACATAGAGTATTGGGATTTGACATTGCCTACACAGTCAAGTTTCTAACTTTTTTACAGTATGCGTTTTTGGCTTATTTGACAATAAAGTGGATTAGATTTCCATTCAGCGCTTTGTTCTTACTCTCTTACTATTGTGTGTTTGAGTATGGAACAATATCACGCTGTTATCTTCTTGCACTAATTTTGCTCCTTACAATTTTCAAGGGATTAACTTCTAGAAAAGAAGTTAGTATATGGGGTGCATTGGCTTGCTTTCTGTTTCCTTTAACGCATTTGCTCAGTCTGATATTTTCTGTTCCTCTACTAATTTACTGCCTTGTCAAACGCTACTGGATGAGGCTTGGTGCGATTACGGCAAGCTATCCAATCGCATTTTACTACTATCATTTTCGCTCTGAAGCTTCTAAGGGATATGAATTTCAAGAAAGACTCTCAATTAGTGAGTATTCCAGTACTTTTCTGAAATCCATTGTGTCTGCCTGGCTACCTTTTACTACTAATCAAACTTGGTGGAATCAATCCTTTGCTATTCATTTTACTGCCATCAATTTGATATTTACCATACTATTATTGGCTTTAATTGCGATGGCAATTATAAGGTTGTACAAGTTTGATTCTCTTCTGACAGTTGCCTGTGGATTTGGTGGTCTGTTAGGTGTTGCTGTATTAACTATTAAATATCCTTTGGGAAACTTCAGACATACTGGATATGTAGTTTGGCCATTTATTTGTCTTTTGGCTTTAGTTCTTTCTTGTCACACAGATAATCAGGAAACAAAGTCTCAAAATTTAGAGAGCGAACAAAGACAATATAGACTTAATAGAGGCTTGCAACCCATATTCACTCTTGCTAGTATTGCAATCTTAGCAACTCACTCGTTCTTTGGTTTATCAGCAGTTTATAAAGATATAACAGGTGTATTCTCCTTTCCAATGGCACAGCTTGAAGTTATTCAACAATTACATAAGGATTCAAAGTTAAAGAAACCCACCGTGTATGACTATCCTGGTGGTTCTTCCTTAGCGATCGCTACCCTATCTGATTGGAGTTATAAATTCGTTCCAATTTGGAGTTTAGCTGACAAGAATTGCGAGGTAGATGCTAATAATTCGGAAAACCCCACAAATGATAGCGCTGTTTCAGGTTCAGCGAAATGCCCTCGCAGAATTATAGTGACGACTTGGGCCGTACCTCTTCAAGGGTTTCCTAAAGAAGGAAATATTAGTTTACTGAATTCTGCAAATGATAGTTTCGAAGATGCCGTAGCTCAAAAGTTTTTTGGTCAATCTGTAGGAAAGTTTCTTTCTGAACGATCGTTTGAGTGTGAACAGGTAGCAGCTTTTCGCGGTAGCCAAACAGTTGATGAATATACTTATGAGTGTCGAAGAAGAACTTTACGTCAAAATCTATAGTGTTACTTAGGTAGTAGGATGAGCAAATGTGAGGTCAGTACAATGAGCTTGCGCTGAAATGAGTGAAATTATCTCCGAGTTACAAGCTGAGGTGCGTCAATTACGCACTCAGCTTCAGCACTGTGAATTACAAGTGCAGCAACTTCAGTCTCAACTTCAACATACTCAGCAAGAACTGAAACAAGCGCGTACTCAGTGCAGGGAATTTCACATTAAGCTTAAACAAGCTAGAGCAAAAGTTGTTGCTATTCAATCTAGTAAGTTTTGGAAAATACGGCAAAGATGGCTGCAATTCAAAAAGTCACTTAAGTTCTTTATCTCAATGACTGTGCCATCTGAAAGCTCTCATAGAGAGAGAAGTATGGCTGAATTACAATCCAAGCCTGAGGCGATTAGTCTTCTTACAAACACGCGTGACATTACTCTTCTCAAAAAAATCGAAACAACTAAACTCATTGATGATTGGAACACGAATCTTCGGATTGATATCACTGATGAACTGAAAGGCCATAAAGTGGTCTACCTTTACCAATGTAATCAAACCAAGCTGAGATTTTTCTTACCCTTAGATGTTGCTGGTTCTAGTCAACTCTATGAACAACTTGAGAAATTCGATTGGTATTACATGCCTCATAAATGGGAGCATGATGTAGCAATTCAGGATTTGCAGGGTTGTCAATATATTTTAGAAATTGGTGCAGGGCGAGGCACCTTTATTGAACGACTTCGTGGAGACATGGGAATAGATGCTCAAGGTATAGAACTGAATCAAAGTGCCTTACAGTATGCCCATGAGCGAAACATTCCAGTGGAGCAGTTTGATCTATATGACTTTGCACAGCAGCAAGCGGGTCATTTTGATGCTGTATGCAGTTTTCAGGTTTTAGAGCATGTTTCTGACCCCAAAGGTTTTTTAGAAGCATCTATTCAGCTCTTAAAACCAGGAGGAAAGCTAATTCTTGCGGTTCCCAACTTTGAATCGTTTCCAAAACACTATCAAAAAAATTTACTTGATCAACCTCCTCATCACATTACCCAGTGGTGCCATAGAACCTTCAAGAGTTTGCCCTCACTGTTTCCTTTAAAGATTGAACGCTTTCGCGTTGAGCCTTTGGCCAGTTATCACGTAGACTGGTACATCGAAATCCAGGAATCAAGATTGTCAGAACATCATCCTTTGCAAACCTTAATGTCTAGAATGCTTCATCGTGTTGTGAAACCTATTTTGCATCGATCGGCATTTGTAAGATCTTTGATTACCGGGCACACTTTATATGTGGTGTTTCTTAAGCTTGAATAGAATTATATTGCTTATTCAAAAGTTTTTAGCCTCAAAAAGCTTCTCAACTTTATTGTATTTGGTTAAATGAAAATTGTTCAAATTAATACTTACGATATTCAAGGAGGAGCAGCAAGAGCAGCTTACCGCTTGCATCAAGGGTTGATTCAAGTTGGGCAAGAGTCTACAATGCTCTCTCGATATAAAGTTTCATCAGATGAAACTGTTAAACAGGTTTATATTCGATCTTCGCAAAGCGATTACAGAGAAACTAGTTTAGTTGCAATTCAGGCGCACTATATTAATGCTAATAGAACCTATCTTTCTAATACTTTATTTTCGCTGCCTTATCCAGGATATGATTTAAGTCAGCGTTCTGAAATCGCTGATGCGGATGTAATTAATCTGCATTGGGTTGCTTTATCTCAATCTCCCATTACTTTGCAAAAGCTTTTTGCGCTGGGTAAACCAATTGTTTGGACGCTCCATGATATGTGGGCATTTACCGGAGGTTGCCATTACTCTGCAGGTTGCTATAAATACACAAAGGACTGCTCCAATTGTCCACAACTTGCTCATGATCCATGCAATTTGGCAGCCGCCATTTTAGAAGATAAACTAAAATGTCTGGCTGAGGCTAATTTGACAATTGTTACACCCAGTCAGTGGCTAGCTCATTGTGCTAAAAGTAGCCAACTCTTCAAAGATAAGCGAGTTGATGTCATTCCTTATGGGCTAGAAGCTGATGTTTTTGTGCCGTCGCCAAAGCAGCAAGCTAAGCAGGCAATTGGCATTCATCCAGATACAATTACTCTTCTATTTGGAGCTGGAAATGGTGATGAAGCAAGAAAAGGATTTGTGGAATTAATTCAAGCAATTCAGTATTGCTTAAATCACTCTGAGTTCCGTCAACTTATCTCAGGTACCAAGCTAGAACTTCTATGTTTTGGATATCCTAGCAGTCTATTGAAAGCGCTAGCTGTTCCGGTGCGATCGCTCGGCAACATCGAATCGGATCAACAACTGAGCGAGGTTTATTCTGCGGCGGATGTGTTTATCTTGCCTTCACTGGAAGATAATCTGCCCAATACTATGCTAGAAGCTATGAGTTGCGGCACACCTGTTATTGGTTTTGATACTGGAGGAATACCCGATCTCATTAAAGATGGCGTAACAGGTCGGTTAGTGCCCTTGGGCGACACTCATCAATTGGCGAAGGCGATCTTAGACACTATCTTCCAGGCCGATCGCCGTGAACAGATGGGGCAAGCCTGCCGCAGCGTGATTGAGGCAGGATATACGATGTCCATTCAAGCTGAGCGATATTTGGCACTGTATCGGGAGTTACATGATAAAAGACAACAGTTTGTCAGGATAGCGGCAACCGCTAAACCGTCGGCTAACGAAGTTAATCACGGAGACTCGTCTATGTCAGACATAAAGCCTGATGTACTACCTGCTTCCATCGAGATGTCATTGGGTACAGGGTTCGATCGCGTGTTCGATCGCGTTGCCGTTAAATCAGTTGTGATTGAATTACAGCAAACCCAAGCGCAACTTGAGCGAACCCAAGCGCAACTTGAGCAAACCCAAGCGCAACTTGAGCAAACCCAGGCTGATTCTCAATATGCTCAAGCCAAATTGGGGGAACAGCTACAGCAGGCGCAGCAATCTTCTACCACATTAGAAGCAGATCTAGTCAGAGAACAGCACCTTGTTCATCGGCTTAAAGAGCAGCTTCAGTCGGTAGAAGTAGTACGATCGCGGCTAAATAACGAGATGTATCAAGTTAACCAATACCTGAGACATCAGATTAAGCAGCTCAACCAGGCCAATCGAAAACTGACTCGACAAAACAAGCAGATTTCTCGCTCTGTTCATCAGCTAGAACAAGAGGTTGCTAACTTATCAACGGGCAAAGCGGCACTCCGGCAACTGTTCAAAACCAGCCTGCGGAAGCTGAAGTTGTACGATTTTGTCTATCAACGCCACGATCGCTTCGTTCCGGTTTATAACCTGTTGTTTCGCGATCGCTGGACACCTGCAACCATTTCACAAGCTAAGGCTACTCAGGTTGTTACTCCAGCTAAACAGCAAAATCCCCAGCACACTCGCCCAACTCAGACAGCCGCACCTCAAACGGTAGAGACTAAAGAACCCTCAGCCATTGATATGGAGTCGCCTGAGATTGAAGCGCTGGTGGTCGCGCGAGGCGTGGGGATTGAAGTGAACTCGAGCAATGCTTCTACACATTTAGATTTTTTCTCTAACCTCACGGTTGATACTCATCGCATCCTTTGCATTAATCCTCCACCATCCCTGCTGCCGTTGTTGCAGTCTTTGGCGCAACAGGAACGGCACATCATATGTGTGGAATGCAAGACGAGCCAATGGCTTAAAGGTAAAGGGTTTGAAGCGATCGCAACAGAATTGCCCCAATGGATGATAGCCACAAACAGAAGCAGCCTCAGGGAATTTGATACCCTTTACCTCAATCAGGATATCCCAGCAGAAACTCTAATTTTATTGAAGGGGCGATTGTCGGCAGAAACTAAGCTGCTGGTGAGCAACAATGAAGCGGCAGCACCCAACTCCAGCGAGTTCCTCAGCGAGTGGGGAACCACCGATAGCAGCATTGAAGGATTCCGTCTTTATCAATCTCCACCGAAGGATTGGATCGATCCATTTTGGCAAGTTCCACTCGCAGAAAACCATCATCGCTGGCCGTGGAACTATCCAGCTCCAACGGTTCCGGCTACCTTACCTTCCGGCAAGCCCTGGCCTAAAATCTCGGTGGTGACGGTTTCTCTCAATCAAGGTCATTACATTGAAGAAACAATCCGCTCGGTGTTGCTGCAAGGATATCCCAACCTGGAATATATCGTTCTGGATGGCGGTTCCACCGATCAAACATCAGCTATCTTAGACCGATATCGCCACGAATTAACGTACTGCATCAGTGAGCCGGATGAGGGGCAGTCTAACGCCTTAAATAAAGGTTTCAAGCTAGCCACAGGCGATATTTTGGCATGGCTCAACAGTGACGATCGCTACTTGCCAGATACCCTATTTCGAGTGGCGATCGCCTTTGATACCTACGGGGCAGATATGGTGTCTGGCGGTTGCCAACTGATTGAAGACCATAAACTTGCACCCTTCAAGACCCATCACAGCGCCATGCCGATTGGAAACGTTGTGCCCTTACCGCTCGATCGGCTGCTCAATTTGGATGACTGCTGGCAAAAAGGCGAATTTTTCTATCAACCCGAAGTTTTCTGGACAAGAGATCTCTGGGAACGGTCTGGTGCTGGTTTGAATGAAGAACTCTTCTACAGCATGGATTACGAACTCTGGTTGCGAATGGCGTATCAGGAAGCGACGATCGCTCATATTCCAGATCCATTAGCCCTTTACCGTGTGCATCCACAGCAAAAGACGTACGGGAACGACATTCCCTACTTACCAGAACTGAAGCAAGTTCGAGATCAGTTTCAAAATCAGGTCTTACAACTAAAATCGTAGACATTGCTATTGAACAAGCAGATTTCTAGCACAATGCCCCATGCAACTTGCACCTCTCACCGCTCAACCGTCTAGCTATCAAACCATCAAGACTAAACTCCAGCATCACGAAACGCTGCGAGTTCTCTTCATCAACGATTTGGGCTTTCAGTATGGTGCGGGAATTGCGCTTCTGCGGCAGGTGCAATCCTTCCTGGTGATGGGGCACGAAGTCTGCGCCCTGAGCTGGGTACAAGGGGATACAGAAGGAGCCATTGACCCTACCCCTGCTGGGGCATCTGGCACGTGGTTAGGCATGACCAGCCTGCCCTATCTGCATTCCGACCAGGGTATTAGCCAGGAGTGCATCATTGGAACGATCGCCCTGGAAGCCAGGCTGAGGAATCCAGATGTAATCATCCTTGGCAACCTGCATGCGGCTCATTGGTCGCTGCGCCTGCTGCCTGCCCTGCAAGCGTTGGGCTGTGCTGTCGTTGCCTTTATGCACGATTGCTACCTCGTCACCGGACGCTGTGCCTATACGGGAGGCTGCAATTTGTACGAGATGGGGTGTAACGACACCTGCCCCACCTGGAACCAGTATCCTAAGTTAGAACCCGACAAAATTTTTGATGAATGGGTGCTGCGTCGGCAAATTTTCTGCGGTCAGGCGGGGATACCGATCGCCGCAAATAGCCAATGGACTCTGGAGATGGCTCGGCGATCGCTGCGAGGGCTAACCCATGCGGACTGTGTCTATTACGGCCTGGACGAGCAGCTATTTAAACCCATAGACAAATCCCTGGCGCGTCGTCTGTTAGGCATTCCTCAAGACAGCTTTGTGATTTTAGGTGGAGCCGTTAACGTCAGCGATTATCGCAAGGGTGGCCATCTGTTCAATCAAGTGGTTCAAACGTTGAAAGATGAGGTGTATTTTCTGGCCTTTGGAGCCACCTCACAAGCGCAAACTGGCATTCGCGGCACCGGATTGCTGCGAGACTATCGCAAGATGCCGCTGGTGTACAGCGCGGCAGATATTTTTGTGGGCACCTCCTTGGAGGAGGCGTTTGGACAAACCTTTTGCGAAGCGGCAGCCTGCGCCTTGCCCGTTGTTGCATTCAATTTGGACGGCATTCCCGAAGTGGCGCGACATAACCTCAATGCTCGCCTTGCCAACCAAACTACGGCGGAGGCTCTGCTGCAAGAGATTGAATTTTTTAGACAAAATCCGGCCAAGCGCCAAGCCTTTGGAGCGGCGGGTAGAGCGATGGTGGAAGCGGAGTTTACGTTCAAAGCCCAGGGCGATCGCTGGATGAATTACCTGACTCATCTAACGGCATTAGACCCTTACCGCTGAGATCGCCTGGACTCGAAGAACGATTCGATCGCCCAAACATGATACATTGACCACTCATGAGAGTTGCGATCCACAATCCGTTTAAGAGAAAGTGTGTTGCCGAAACAGAGCTTTCTCGCAGAATTTATTTGGCAGCTAACGCTATTGGTTGGGATGCGGCTGAAGTTGGCTGCGCCGATGAGATTAAGCCATTTGCGCCCGATTTTGTGATTTCGCTGCACCATCAGGCAGCCAAACTCACGGCCTATCCTACCTATGGCTGCATGTGGAACCCGCCCGAATTCTTCGAAAAAGAAGAAAAATACGTCAAAAACATCTTGAGCTATGACGGCTATTTAGTGTCCTCTGGCACCATTCACCGCTGGCTTCACCATTTGTTGTATACCACCCCTAAGCGCTATTTGATGGCTCCGTTTTATACCAGTTGCCATCGGGTTCCCTATCATGCGCCGCTACTGGATGATCCGCGTCTGGTTTATTTCGGGGTTAACTGGGACGGCTCTCGGTTTCAACAGCTATTTGCCGGGTTAGATGCTCAGGACTACATGGAAATTTATGGCGAACCGAGCGGTTGGCAATACCTCCAGCAGTCCTATCGGGGAACGTTGCCCTGTGATGGGGTGAGCGTACTGGAGACGCTGAACCGAGCCGGAATTGGGCTGTGTTTGCATAAGGAGCAGCACCGCCAGACGGGCATTCCCTCCATGCGGATTTTTGAAATTGTGGCTTCTGGGGCGATCGCCATTTGCAGCGAGCATTCCTTTATTAAGGAAACCTTTGGCGACTCGGTGTTATATATTGACGCTGATCTGAGTGTGGCTGAACTGGTTCAGCAGATTTCACAACGGGTCGAGTGGGTACGCCATCATCCTCAGGCGGCCTTAGCCCTGTCTCAAACAGCGCACGCTATCTATTGGCAAAATTACAGCCTGGAGCAACTGCTGCAAGGCATTGCGGCTCAGCATGAGGCTCTGGTTCGCGAAAAAGGGTTTTACCCGGTGGCGGCTGGGGCTAAGGAGCCGCACCATGCCGATGTGCAAATCATCGTTAGAGCCAATGACAACGAACAGGCGTTGCAGCGCACGTTAGACAGCATTGTTGCCCAAACCCATTCGCCCGTTTCTGTAATGATCAGCGGTGCTAGAGTCGATTCGTCGCTGGTGGCTCAACTCAAGCCCTATGACCGCACCCTTGCGATAGACGTACTAGAGAGTGAGCCGTCTGGCTACCGCAGCCGTGAACTTTGGCAGGCGCTTAAGGCCGTCCAGTCCGACTATTTTTCGATTCTGCACAGCGGCGAGGTACTCTTCCCCAATCACCTGCATTGGTTGAGCCAGCTTTTGCATCAATTCCCCGATGCCGGAGTGGCCTACTCTGGAGCCATTCATCGAGTCATGGTAGACGAATCCAAGGCTAAATCCATCAGGGAACCCGTGCGACTGAACCAGTTTCAGTGTTTTGAATGGAGCGACCTGCTATCGCTAAATTCATTGATTGCTTCAAATAGCTTTGTGGCACGAAGTGCCCTGATCCAACAACTCAATCCCCACGATCCGCAACTGGCGCTCACGGATGAACTCTATTTATTGCTATACTTTGCTGCGATCGCCAAGTTTGTTTTTAGTTATGAAGTAACCTGCGAATGCCAGCACAAACCTTACCAGAATGAAGCTCAAAAACACATTTGGGAGAATGAAATCTCTGATCTCAAAACAATGTTGAAACGGCAAGACATTGCACCAGGAAAGCAAACTCAACTGGCGTATCACGCCCAAGTTGATTATTTAGACTTGCAGACTGACGTCAAACGATTACGGGTCGAAATGAAGCGATCGCAGCTTCAACTTCAAGCCGCTCAGGAGGCGATCGCCGCCATGGAAAGCAGTAAGTTTTGGCAATTAAGAACACAGTGGTTTAAGCTCAAGCAAAAAATGGGCATCAATCAAGACAGTTAAAGTTATTGTTTGAGCTATGAGGATCGCCATTCAAAATCCGTTTGTAGACCCATTTGTGGCTGAAGCTGAGCTTTCTCGGCGGATTTATTTAGCGGCTAAAACTTTAGGTTGGGAGGCGATCGAAGTTCACACCTCCGAGCAAATTCGACTTGCTAATCCTGACTTTGTGATTGCGCTACACAACAACAGTCCCAAGTTAGCGGGCTATCCCACCTATGGGTGTATGTGGAATCCACCATCCTTCTTTGAAGGAACGGAAAAGTTTGTGAAGCATGTCTTCAGCTACGACGGCTATTTAGTTTCGTCTAAACCGATCGATCGCTGGCTATTTCACCTTTTATACAACACCAATAAGCCGTATTTCACGGCACCGTTTTATACAAGTTGCCCTCAAACTCAGTATCAACCGCCCCACTTAGAAAATCCTCGCCTCATGTACATTGGTTCTAACTGGGACGGTTTGCGCTTTCAATCATTATTTGAAGCGTTGGATCACCAGCCTTATATGGACGTTTATGGTAATCCCAACGGCTGGACGCATCTTCAGCACGCCTATAAAGGCTCTTTACCTTACGATGGAATTAGCGTCCTCGAAACATTGAACCGAGCAGGTGTGGGGCTTTGCTTGCATCGAGAAGAGCATTGTCAGGCTGAAGCTCCATCCATGCGAATTTTTGAAATTGTGGCCTCTGGGGCGATCGCCATCTGTGGCGAGCATCCGTTTATTCGTCAAGCGTTTGGCGATTCCGTTTTATATATCGATCCCACCCCAAACGAGCAAGAACAGGTCAAGCAAATCTCGCAACACATGGCATGGATTCAACAGAATCCGGCTCAAGCTCTAGAGATGTCTGCGACAGCGCACCAACTTTTTAGCGAACAGTATTCACTCGAAAAACTGCTGCTTGATTTAGTTCCCTATCATCACGATCTGATTAGCAAAAAAGGCTTTGTTGCGTCCGGCGATCGTCCGTCCCTGCAACCGCAAGTCCAATTAATGATGCGGGTTGGAGGCCGAGATGTGGCAACCATTCGACGAGCATTAGATAGCATTGCCCACCAAACCTATCAAAATGTAGCGGTGATTGTGGTGCAATATCAAGATGTTGTAGGGCTGGAGCAATTGCTCAATCAGTACACGGCTCGAATGCCGATTAAACTAATTCAAAGCCCACCCACCGGATTTAGAAGCACGCAGCTTTGGGCAGGGTTGAACGCGGTTGATTCAGAGTACTTTGCAATTTTAGACGACGATGATGTGATTCATCCAAACCACATTCACACCCTGGTTTCATTACTTCAGCACCATCCCGATGCGGGGGTAGCTTACTCGGGTGCGTTGTGGGTTTTAGAACCCAATTTAGAGCCAAATACAACCGCAACTGCACCCTCGCCCTCCACCGTTGAACTCGCTTACTTTTCGCCGTTTAACCTGGACGAACTGTTGAAGTTTCGCAACTTTATTCCGTCTAACAGTTATGTCGCTCGGAGCGCCTTGCTCGATCCGGTTTTGAAGCGCGATCCTGAACTAAAGGTATTTGAAGATGTTTGTTTGCTGCTGCATCTTTGTAAACGAACTCGCTTCCTGTTTAGCTATGAAGCGACCGCAGAATTTTACTGGAGAACTAACGAGCAAGATAACTCTACCTTTTCGGGTAAACCGCTCTGGTCTCATGAAATGTCGCGGCTAAAATTTATCTTTTGGCGGCAAGAGTTTGCCCCCGGTAAAAGTATTCAAACTGTGCAGCAAATTGAAATAGAATATCCACGGTTACGCGCAAAGGTGAAGGAATTACAGGCTCAGCTTCAGGCGGCTGAAACCACGATCGAGGCGATGGAAACCAGTAAATTTTGGAGGTTAAGAAAGGGGTGGTTTAAAGTGAAGCGAATGTTGAAGTTGCCTGTCAACGGCTAATAGTATGCATGGGTGGTATTTGACCTGGTGCTATCCCATCTCATTTTCGCCAAACGACTAACAGAACACCCGCAACAATGAACCCCAACCCCACAACCCGCATGAGAGGAATCGACTCTCGAAAGGCAAAATGCCCAATTAGCACCGTAAAGATGTAGCTTGAGGCTACGGCAGGGCCAAGCACGCTGAGGTTAACGCGAGTGAGTAACAAAATGTATAAGACTGCCCCTAAACCGTAGATGAACAGTCCGCCGATGAGTTCGGGTGTGGTCGCAATGCTGAGGATATGGCTGATGGCGTTCTCTGGATTTACTTTTCCCAGTTTTAATGCGCCCGATTTGAGAAAAAACTGCCCGGAGACGCTCGCCATAATCGCCAGCAGCAAAAAACTAAATTCCTGTGGACTCACAAAACCACCCTCACTGAACCATTAGTTCATCAGTTTACAACTAGTTCCGAAGTAACTGCCGTTTGATAGGAGTTGATCGCTTCAATGCCTTTTCCCCACCATGATTTGTTCTGGACAGAAACAAAATCTTTCTTAGAGCAGTATGCTGAACCACTGGCTCCTATCCTGGCTCCTAATGAATTTATGGAGCTATTTCCGGGCAATTACCACTACAACGTGACGTACGTTTTGCCGCCTGAGCATTTCGATTTCGTGCTGTTTCACAAGGCAATGGTGGAAGAAATTGAGCCACCTTTTGCCCGAGGCGTTTTGGATCGGTTTCGTCCGGTGTTTGCCAATGCGGTGTTTGTCATTTATGCCAACCCTGATCGATCGCTTCCCGAGTTTCCCCCTTTAGTCGATGACCATTTAGAACCTCTCTTACAGCGGTTGTCGGCGCAGGCACTACGGCAACGCAGTACAGCCAGACAGCGCTACGCCATCACCATTACCACCCACAATCGCTCACAGAGTTTGCAGCGATCGCTACCCCAAATTTTGGCATTGGGTGCCCCGGTCGTCATTGTGGATGATGCCTCCGCCGCCGAGCATCGTTTGGAGAATCAGGCGATTGCCGATCGGCACCAGGTTCCCCTGATCTACATTCCCGACAATCGCGGCTTGCCAAATGCCATTAATGTCGGGATTGATTACTGGCTGGCCGATCCAACCATTGACTGGATTTCGTACTTTCAAGACGATGTGGACGTTCGCCCCGATACGTTAGACGTTCTGGCTCAGGTTCAAGACCCAACAGAGCGTCCATTGTTGACGGGGAAAGATGCCACAGAACATCAGAACTTTGGCGTTGCCGACATTGCAGGACATCCTGTGTTGCTAAAGCGATCGATGCCCGGTCAACACCTCCATGCTCACCGGGACTATTGGAGTGCAGTGCTGCCCATTCCCACCCCCTATCTGGGTGCGCCCAAACCAGACAAAGGCAAACCGGGGCAAGGAGCCGATGAAGATTGGTGGATCACCGCCTGGTCGCCGCACTCCATTGTGAAGCGGGGTGGATATGTGGTTTGTGTGCCCGGTCTGGTCAGTACGTTCAACCCCAATGCCGACGAATCGACGTGGGGCAACGTTAGCGTTTTGCCCGTGGTAGAGGAAACTGGGGCGATCGCGCCCCCGGCACCCACCGCGGCTCCACCTCAGCCGTCCTCTAAGCCTGATGCAGCGCTCAGCCTGGCGGGACTCAGAATCTTGGTTGACGGTTACAACCTGGAGATGACCAGCGGCACGGGCATTAAAACCTACGGCACCAGCCTGATCAAAGCCTTGAAGCACATGGGCGGTCATGTTGATGTGCTGTTGAGCCGAAACAGCAACGAGAAAAACAAGATTTTGGATGAGGTGCTGTTTTTTGATGACCAGACCCAGGGCAAGAGCAGAATTTTGGAGCTGTTGGGCTTAACCAAGGGGATGCTCCGCGCCTCTAGTGGGCCGTTGTATCGCGCCAGACGACGGCAAGCCGTGGGCGAGTTTGTGATCAAACAAGGTCGGTTTAGCGAAGACTTTCTTAAATATGCTGAGTCGTTTAACTTGCCTCAGTGCTACAAAATTGCCGAAAGTTTGTACAAGTATTTCAACAAAGTGTCGGATGTGTACCTGCCCGAAAAAGTCGATATCTGGCACGCCACTTATCCCATTCCAGTGCGGATCAAAGGAGCCAAAAAAATCACTACGGTTCACGATCTGATTCCGTTACGGCTACCCTACACGACGCTGGATGATAAGGAACATTTCTTTAACAAAGTCCGCAATGCGCTGGACGATTCAACCGTTGTGGTGACGGTATCAGAAAACTCCAAACGCGATATTCTCAGCTATTTTGATGCTGACCCTGATCAAATTGTGGTGACGTATCAGCCGATCGCCCTTGAGCCATTTACAGCGATCGAACAAGAAAAAACGCCTGAGTTTTTGAAGCGATTCAACCTGAATTTTAGGAACTATATTCTCTTTGTGGGGGCGATCGAACCTAAAAAGAATATTGGTCGCTTACTAGATGCCTATGCCACGTTAGATACCGACATGCCGCTGGTGATTGTCGGCAAAAAAGCCTGGTCCTGGGAAAATGAAATTAGTCGCTTGCAATACCTGTTTGATAAAGACTCTCAGGGTAAGGTGAAGCTCTTAGAGTATGTTTCAACCGAGAGCCTAAAGCACCTGTACCACGGTGCCTACTGCTTTGTATTCCCTTCCCTCTACGAAGGGTTTGGCTTGCCACCCCTGGAAGCGTTGACGTTTGGCTGCCCGGTTATCACCTCGCTAAC
Source organism: Oculatella sp. LEGE 06141 (assembly GCF_015207605.1). Classification (GTDB taxonomy): domain Bacteria; phylum Cyanobacteriota; class Cyanobacteriia; order Elainellales; family Elainellaceae; genus Oculatella. Next base: position 146,994 of record NZ_JADEWO010000006.1, on the reverse strand, counting down.
CTCTTGTTTGCCAGAGGTGTGTGGCAAGGCCGCTTTGTACGTCGATCCTTACAGCGTTGATGACATCAAACAAAAGATGACTGATTTGCTCAACAGTCCGTCTTTGCGCGATCAACTCTCAAATGCCGGAACAGAAGTAGTGGACTACTTCAGCATGGACAACTACCTGAAGCGACTGCACGGAGCCTATACCAAAGCGCTGGGTTGAGCCTTAATGAACGGAATGGGGCAACACGCCAAGGCTGATAAAGCAATTGGCGAGCAGCGATTGGTTCAACGAATTGTATTTGGTTTGCCCGTCTCGCCGCACTTGAATTAATCCGGCTTCTGCCAAAATTTTGGAGTGATGGCAAAATAGAGCCAGACTAATTCCAGTGTGGTTGGCAATTTCTGAACCGCTAAGTTCTCCATTGGCCGCCAGCATTTCAACAATGCGTAACCGAGTGGGGTCAGCCAGTGCCGCAAAAATTTTGGCACGTTGCTCGGTATCGGCTTTGTCGGCGACGACGAATGGATTAGGAGCAGCGCGATCGGGCTTATCAGACATCATGGTTTTGCTATAGCAATTAGAACTGACTGATGGTCAAGGTCTGGATTTGGACTGTGAGTGCAGAGGTGCTAATTGGACACCCTCAGCGCAGTATGTAGGGGAAGATACGCGATCGTATCCCTCTCCTACCATCTTACGCTGATACGGTTCTACTGAAATGGTTAAACAACTACTTGACTAAAAGAGTTCAACCTCTTACTATCTTAGTTAAAAGGTTGTTTAATTACTTGAGCTACCTCAACGCAAACGCGCCTGTTGGCGGCAGCCATGCCCTTATTTCCAGTGTAGAGGCTGATTCAACCGATCGAAGCCCAAATTCTCTTCATCTTTAGTGCTGTATTTTTAAGGACGTTCAACGTATGAGCAGCGAAATCAATCTTCTTTCGCCTTACAAACTGGGATCGTATGACCTGCCAAATCGGCTGATTATGGCTCCTTTAACTCGCAACCGAGCTGGAGAAGGCAATGTTCCGGGTGCCCTCAATGCAACTTATTACGAACAGCGTGCTTCGGCAGGCTTAATTATTTCAGAGGCAACCCAGGTTTCGCCGCAGGGAATGGGCTATCCCAGCACACCGGGGATTCACTCGCCTGAGCAAGTTGAAGGGTGGAAGTTGGTGACTCGTGCCGTTCACGATCGCGGCGGTCGAATCTTTTTGCAGCTCTGGCATGTAGGCCGCATTTCTCACCCGTCGCTACAACCCAACGGTGAGTTGCCTGTGGCACCTAGCGCGATCGCCCCTGCCGGAAATGCCAGCACCTATGAAGGCGAAAAGCCATTTGTCACGCCTCGCGCCCTGGAGACTGAAGAGATCCCTGGCATTGTTGAAGATTATCGTCGTGCGGCTGAAAATGCGCTGGCGGCTGGGTTTGATGGGGTTGAAATTCACAGCGCAAATGGCTACCTGCTCGACCAGTTTTTGCAAGACAGCACCAATCAGCGTACCGATCGCTACGGTGGCTCTATCGAAAACCGCGCCCGTTTCTTGCTAGAGGTCACTGAAGCGGTGGTTGGCGTGTGGGGAGGCGATCGCGTTGGCATTCGTCTTTCTCCTAATGGCGTTTTCAACGACATGAGCGATTCTAATCCTGAAGCGCTGTTTACCTACGTCATCAACGAGTTGAACCGCTTTAATCTGGTTTATCTTCACCTGATTGAGCCACGCTGGGACGGCAGCGGCAACATGAACGGTTCCCGCGATTTGGGTAGCCAGTATTTTCGTTCAATCTTCAAAAACACGATCATCTCTGCGGGAGGGCACGATCGCCAAAGCGGTGATGAGGTCTTAGCAAAAGGCTATGCTGACCTGGTTGCCTACGGTCGATTGTTTATCTCCAATCCTGACCTACCCAAGCGGTTTGCTGCCAACGCCGAACTCAATCTATACGATCGCTCCACTTTTTACGGTGGCAGCGAACACGGCTATACCGACTATCCCTCGTTGGAACTGCAAACGGCTTAACCCTGCTTCCGGTCGAGGTTCTCTAAACTATCGGTTTATGTACCGATGCTCATGGCTCCACTTGCATCAAAGTGGGGCTTTTTGTTTGCTGGCAGGTGGGTTGTACTCTTCCAATGCCTCCAATGCCGCAGTATCAATCCGAGGCAGGACGGCAATGCTGCCCGTCATCCGCTAATTTAGCAACAGGTCTAGAATCATCTAAGCTGTCTATGCTAGTGCGTGCTGCCCCTGAAGGATATCTCTGCATTACTCAACCTACCCACGCCTGGGTTTCGGGACAATTGGCGCAGGCATGGGGCAATGACGACTTTGGCTCCTTTTCACCCTGGCGCGAAGTGTGTTTGGGTGCCGAGCAGCACGATATTGGCTGGTCAGTATGGGAGGGCGCACCCACGCTGAATGCTGAAACCGGACATCCACACCACTTTACAGAATTGCCAACGGCGACCCATATTGACCTTTGGACGGGGGCAAAAGCTTTAACCCTGCCGATGGGACGGTATGCGGCTCTGCTCGTTTCTTTGCATGGCACCGGGTTATATGAGCGCTTTACGGGGTGGCAAAAATCGGAACACAAATCGCTCGTTGAGCATTTTTTGGAGCGGGAAGCAACATTCCAACAACAGCTTATTGCAACCTTAAGGCGCGATCCTCACTATCAGGCTGATACATCCGATGAAGCGATCGCCCGTAATCGTCGTCTGGTTGCCATTTGGGATTGGCTTTCGATTCTTTTGTGTAGCGGTATCACAAGCGATCGCCAAATTGAACAGGTGCCCACTGCCAACGGCGATACCACCATCACCCTGGCTCCGCTGGCGCATGACTCAACCCAGATTAAACTGTCTCCGTGGTGTTTCCAGGCAGAGTCTGTTGCGCTGGTGTTTGAAGCCAAAGTGCTGGAGCGATCGTTCACTGACGAAACAGCCATGCGACATGCTCTCGCTAACGCTCCCTGGGTGACGCTGACCACCACTCTGTTGGCTGGTTAGGGCGAAGGCGGTACGAGAAATAGCGATCGAATACTGAACCTTTACGATGCATCATGGTTAGACGAGTTGGACTTTGGTTACTGTGGATCGGATTTATTGTCTATAGCCTGTTTTTGGCTCCTCCGATTCAAGCAGATATCATGCGGTTAAGGCTGTGGCTGGCCGGAAACTGGACGTTCCCCAATCCGGTGGTGGTTGCTATCTTTAGCCTGATCGGGATGTGGATTTTGATCGATAGCTGTGTTCTATTTGCAGATGGCAAGATGCAATCTATTCCCGTCTGGCCGTTTATTACAGCTTCCCTGGGTACTGGTGTAATTGGGCTAATTCCATACCTGGCTCTGCGCCAGTCGAATTCGACCTTTTCTGGATCAAAAGATGCGTGGCTGCGGTTTTTTGACTCTAACCGCACCGGGTGGTTAATCAGCATCAGCACCCTGTTTTTTATCGGTTACGGGCTGGCGGCTGGAGATTGGCAAGGCTTTGCCTGCCTGTGGCACACGAGCCGTTTTGTTCATGTCATGAGTCTGGCTTTGTGTGTGTTTTGTCTGCTGTTTCCCACCGTGTTGCGAGACGATATGGCGCGCCGTGGCCTAGAGAGCGATCGCCTGTTTTGGGCAGTGGCGCTGGTTCCTCTGTTTGGCCCCCTGGTGTACCTCTGTACGCGTCCGTCCATTCCCGAGTCGGAATCGACCTGAAAATCGACCTGAATGAGTTCTCAACAGCAGCGCCCATCTTAGCTAATATTCAAGTTGATCCCTAATTTGAACAAACCTCAAATGACATCGACCCTGACCCCTTCAGCAAGCGCCAAAATGGGCGGCACGGTTCACTCGTTTCAGTGGAACTGGCAAGGCCAGCCGTTGACCGTTGTTTATGAGGTGTTGGGTAGTGGAACGCCTGTTCTGCTGTTGCCAGCCTTCAGCACCGTTTCTACGCGAGCAGAAGTAGGGGGATTGGCAAACGAGTTGCAGCCTCAGTTTCAGACCGTTGCTTTAGATTGGCCTGGTTTTGGTGAGTCCGACCGCCAAAAACTAGAGTATCAACCCGCTCTTTATCACCAACTGCTGCACGATTTTATTCAGGCTGTGTTTAATCAGCCTATGGTGGTGGTGGCCGCAGGCCATGCGGCAGGCTACGCGGTGCGGTGGGCAGCCACTCAGCCCGATCGCTGCTCTAAGCTGGTACTGGTGGCTCCTACCTGGCGTGGCCCGTTAGCGGTCATGGGATTACCGGAATCTGTGAGAACGGCAGTGCGGCAAACGGTGCGATCGCCCCTGGTTGGGCAAACTCTCTACAAGCTCAACACTGCGCCCTCGTTTCTAAAGCTGATGTACCGTCGTCACGTTTATGTAGACGCTGAACGGCTGACCCCAGAATTTATTGAGCAAAAGTACGATAGCACCCAACAACCCGGCGCACGCTTTGCACCTGCTGCATTTGTCACCGGAGGCTTAGATCCAGTTGATAATCAGACTGACTTTTTGGCAATGATGCGATCGATTGCTGCCCCCAAACTGGTGGTCATTGGCGAGCAAGCGCCACCCCGCTCAAAAGCAGAAATGGAGGCGATCGCTCAGTTAGCGGATGTGGCATCCAAACGGCTTCCCGGCTCGCTTGGCATTCACGAAGAATACGCGGTTGAAGTAGCCGGAGCGATTCGGCCTTTTCTGTTAGCTTGATCGCGGCTTGGGGCAACTTTGTGAGTCGCCCCGATAGAGAGGTTGCAGTTTTAAGCAGTTTTAAACGGATGCGATCGAACTCAGGCGACCGAGCGATTACCGATCTTACGCCAGAAGGCCAGATACCCAAAAATTAGCCAACCTGCCAGAATCGCCGCGGTGAACAGCAAAACGGGCACCATGCCAAATTGATTAATCAGCGTTGGCGCGGCTCCTGTAAATAAACCACCGCCCACAATTGGCTCAAAGAACAACTGCTTATAACCAAAACTTTCATACGCGCCAGAGCGGTTGTCCTTATCTACCATTTGCAGCAGCACTAAGCCTGTTGCCGTAACGCCCATCGACTGCCCCAAATCGGCTATGCCCCGTTCAAACCAGTAGGTTGGAAAAAGGCGCGGTGCCAGGAAGAGGAACATCAGCACATTCCAGGCAACACCCGCCACCGACAGAATCAGGAACGGAATTAGGTTTGCTCCCAGTACCGTCAGCGAAATGGATGCCAAAGCCGTAATGACGGTAACATCCAGCGCTACTCCTGCAATGCGGCTCATCATGCGAGGGCTAACCAGATAGCCTCGACCCAGCTTTTCCAAAGCAATTTGGACAATGATGCCGCCAATCAGCGCGAGCGGGAAGAGGGGAATATTACCCAGAATTTCAATCCCTTCTCCACCCACATTCCAGGTGACGGATTCAATCCACACTAGCGCTTGCAAAAGCAACCAACCAATGGCGATCGCCAACCCCACATAGCCAAAGTGGAGCGTTAGCGGGTCGATCAACAAATCGCGTCGGCTGCCATCTGGACGATACTGCTCATCTGCGGTAGAAATTTGCCCCGCTTCTAGATGAACCCCTTCAGGCGTGTGTGGATCAGGAACCGTTTGCCCTGGCGGCACTTCATCCACCTGGGTTTGAATATGCCCATTTCTGCGTCCCCAATCTGCCAGCGCTGTTCCGGCAATAATCGCCGTGACAATGCCAACCGTTGCCAGCCCTAACGCCATGTCGCCGCCTTCCGGAAAGTCCAGAGCAGTGAGGGTTTCGGCCATTCCAGCCGCCGTTCCGTGCCCTCCTTCAAACGCCATTTCAATCAACGCCCCAGAAATTGGACTCATGTTGAAGAAGGGAACCAGGATCAGCAAAGCCAGCAAAATCCCGATCACATACTGCCCCCAGGCCAGCGTTTGCCCAAAGACCACCTGCGGCGCAGCCTGCCGCCAAATACTGCGCGGGCTGGGAATAGGCTGCCCCAGAAACAGAGCGGCAAATACGATGTTGATGAATAAACTGGGTGAGGCTGACCAAACTTCTTGCATTGTGGCTGGAAACAAGCCGTTTGCCAGCAGTGTGTTCTCGCCAGCGATCGATCGGGCAACGGCACCCAGCGCATCTGGCCCTAACAGCAGAGCAATCAGTCCAGCCACAATGGAACTGGGAATGAACAGCGATTGTAAAAAACCAATCCGCTGCCGTACAAACCTGCCAACTAAAACCAACAGCCCTAAAACCACAAAGGCAAAGAAGACATCTCTGAAATTGTAAGTAACGGGTGCTTGAGCTTCTTGGGCTAATGCCATTAATGCACCTGGCCCTAAGAGTAGAAAAAGGGTTGCCGCAATTGAGATTAGAAAAAACAGCGATCGCCGTCCCATCCAGCGCTGTTTAATCAGCTGCTTAACCTCCCCAATGATTGCAATTAAGGCAAAGAGTAGAAGAAAAAGGTAGACGTTAGTCATGGCATTATTTAGACCGTTTCTACTAATTTCAACGGTCACTAAATTGGTGAATTTCAACGCAACCGAAAAGAGCCGTAATGCTTCAGAGAGTCAAGATTAGCTAGTTGCTAAATTAGAGAAACTGAAGACGATTCGAGCAAAACAAACGACTTTTAGAAGTGGTAGTAAGGTTGTAACTTTCAATCAAAGGATAATGCCGTAGCTAGGTTTACCATCGGTTTTAGTTTGATGGTAATTCATCCCAAAGATGTATTTCTTGCCGTCCAATAGGCATAACTTGACACTAAAACAAAACTGTTTTGTTGTTAATTTTTGGGTTACATATCTTATTGATTAAAACTGGTTTTCGGTCGTTTCTATGCCGTTGTCTATGGAGTTATCGTTCTTGCCTGAGCCGCCCGGGTAACGGTAGGACACTTCATAGACAGGAACAAATTGATTGAACTTCGGGCTAGTTCAGCCTTAATCTGAAGCCAGTATCGGGTGGGAATTGGCACAAGACGCTGAATGGCAAACTTATTACTGTCTCTCTTGTCTGTCGCGGCTTGGCAGGCAAGATTGCGCTTTAAACAGAAAATTCGTCACGTCGCTTCGGTTCAAGAGACGTTTTTGCAAACGCTGCTCCGGCACCATCAAGGAACGGCCTTTGGGCAAGATTATGGACTGGCCGACATCAAAACAGTGGATCAGTTTCGGGAACGCATTCCCGTATTGCCGTATAGCTGCTACGAACCCTACATCGAGCGCATTGCCAATGGCGAGGCGAACGTACTCAATCCAGATCCGGTGGTTTATCTCAACCTAACCAGTGGCACAACCGGAAAGCAAAAATTGGTGCCAGTGACCGATCGCTCGCGCCGGATTTTGGATCGAGCTAATCAGGTCAGCATGGGGTTCGCAATTCAGGCGGCTCATCGCCACGGTCGGCGCATTGGTAAGATGCTGCTCACCAGTTCCGTGCAACTGCTAGGCCATACGGCGGGCGGCATTCCCTATGGGCCAGTCAGCGCTGGCAACTTGCGGCTGCTGGGTTCGTTTTATCAGCAGATCTTTGCGCACCCGTTTGAAGCGCTAAAACCCGCAGACACGTTAGCCCGTCATTACGTTTGTTTGCTGTTTGCTCTGCGCGATCCGTCGCTGGCGGTGATTGGGGCTAATTTTCCTGTCCTGGCACTGCGGCTGTGCGACTATCTGGAGACGTATGCCGAAGACCTGGTTCAAGATTTGGCAACAGGAACGATCGCCCCCTGGCTCAACCTTGAACCAGAGCTACGAACGACCTTAGAACGGCAATTATCTCCTGCTCCCAAGCGTGCAGCTCAACTGCGCCATACGTTGAAAACCGCAGGACGGCTGACTCCTCAACTGGCATGGCCTAATCTTTCCTTTCTCACAACAGCCAGAGGCGGCTCGTCTGATTTTTACTTCCAGCGGTTTCCAGATTACTTTGGCAACACTCCCATTTTTGGCGGCATTTATTCTTCCTCTGAAGCCACCTTTGGCTTGTACAACGACTTCAACACCGATGGCACGGTTCTCTCAATCGAAAGCGCCTTCTTTGAATTTGTCCCAGAGGATCAATGGCACCTGACGCAGCCCAAAACAGTGCTGGCCGAAGAGGTTAAGGTAGGCGAACTGTACCGCATTCTAGTGACCAATTACAGCGGCTTTTACCGCTACGACATTGGGGATGTGGTTGAGGTGGTTGGGTTTTATGAGCGCGCTCCATTGATTACGTTTCGTCACCGTTTAGGCGGGTTGCTGTCGTCTACCACCGAGAAAACTACAGAGTTTCACGTGGTGCAGGTTATGCAGCGGTTGCAGCACGAGTTTGGCGTAGCGCTAGAAAACTTTTGTGTCACGCTCTCGGAGCAAAACGTGCCACCTCATTACCTGGTCAATATTGAGCGGGTGCCCGACCAGCATCCGGTGGATTGGGCAGCGTTTATTGAACAGTTCGATCGCCACCTGCAAGAAATTCATGTGTCGTACGCCAACAAGCGGATCGATCGTCAAATACCGCCGCCCCGGTTACGGATTTTAGCCTCTGGCAGCTATGCCATTCTGCGTCAACGTCTGTTGCAGCGGGGCACCCATGAATCTCAGCTCAAATTTCCGCATATCAATGAAGATCGCCATTTTCTGTCCGGGTTAACGGTCGAGCGTGAAGTGCGATCGCCTGAGGATAATGGGTATGCAAAGCCCATTAGGGCGCTGGAGCAATAGCGATCGATCAACGTCAATCGAAATCAAATTTCAGATCATCAGTCAATGATGATCTGAAACTGATGATCTAACGTGTGGTTCTATTTAGAGGACGTGAATGAAAGGCTTACTGAGCAACATCGTCAAAAAATTAGAAAGTTTAGTGCCGGAGTATTCTCTGGTGGGAGATTCCGTTTTTTTCACCAAGGAGCAGTTTCCCTGGGTGGATGAGCTAGAAGCCAACTGGAAGGTGATTCGGCAAGAGCTAGATCAGGTGCTTCAGCACACAGAGGCGTTGCCCAACTTCCACGATATCTCGCCTCGACAGCAACGCATTGCCGGAGACAATCTCTGGAAGACCTACTTCTTCTGTGCGTTTGGCTTTACAGCGAAAAAGAATTGCGATCGCTGTCCCGAAACCTGGAAGCTGCTTCAGCGTGTTCCCGGTCTTAAGGTGGCGTTTTTCTCCATCCTGGCACCCGGAAAGCACATTCCCGAGCATCGCGGCAAGCACAAAGGCATCTTGCGCTATCACCTGGGGCTGGTGGTGCCAGAGCCAAAAACGGCCTGCCGCATTCGAGTAGCCGATCAAATCGCCCACTGGGAAGAAGGCAAAAGTTTAATTTTTGATGACACCTTCTACCACGAAGTCTGGAACGAAACGGATGGGCACCGGGTGGTTCTCTTCCTGGATATTATTCGCCCGATGCGGTTTCCCATGTCGTTGGTGAACTGGTTGGTGTGCCAGATCCTGGCACTGTCCCCTGTGGTGCAAGGAGCCAGACTCAACCACGAAAACTGGGAAAAACAGTTTGAGACGCTGGTGAAATAGGGTTGATGCTAAACCAGCAGAGGGCAATCGGTTCCCTGCTGGTTTGCCTGGTTAAAAGAAGGACTGCGATCGCTCTCCCCTCAGCGCTTTTGAGCCGGAAACCAACTCAGCAATGCGCTCGCCACTGCAACGCCAGCCGCCACATAGAACACGGTGGTTAACCCAGAATACTTCCACACTGGCCCCAGAAAGAGCGGAGAGAGAAACTGCCCCATTGAGTTTAAGCCAGTGCCAATCGCCAAGACGCTAGCCCGTAATTCTGAAGGGGCGAGGCTAGCCAGACTGTCGTACACGTTTGGCACCACAACGCCAAACCCCATGCCAAACAGCACAGCGGTTGGCAAAATCCAGTGCAGGTGATGCAAAAAGGGAATGGTGGCTAACGTCACTGCCATGACACAAAAACCAAGTGCGATCGCCTCTTCCGTCCCTAACCGCTTTGCCAGACGGGTTGCTAATACCGCAGAAACAATAGCCGCACCGATGGCTCTCACCGCCAGCACGCAGCCGTTTAATGCGGGGCCTGCTCCAATTACCTCTTTGAGATAAAGCGGCGTATAAATCACCACAGAGTACACGATCGCCGCTGCCAGCAGCAGGGTTAAATACAGCCGAATGGCCTGGGGTTTGCGTAATACCTGCGTGAGCTTGGCTCCCTCGTCGGCTGTAATGCCTACAGATGACTTGGAGCGGTTATCTTGCAAGATCAGGGCGGCAAACAGTGCGGTTGGTAAACTTAATCCGTAAAGGTAAAAGGCATAGCGCCAGCCAAACGAGCCAACCCAACCGCCCAATAGCGGAATCAAGATGCTAGCGGTCGTCATGGCGCTAGTGGCATAGCCCAACACGCGCGATCGCGCCTCACCGCTGTAGAGATTTCCTAGAAGGCCAATACTGGCGGCGGCAATGCCACCACTCGCTACTCCTAGCAACGCCCGTGATGCCAGTAGCGGCACCAAGCTATTCATAAACCCTCCGGCCACCCCACAAACCGCATACAGCAGCAGAGCGGGCAGCAGCACACGCAGTTTGCCGACTCGATCGGCCAAAATGCCCAACAGAGGCGTAAAAACAGCGATCATCAACGCATGCATACTCACCAATGTGCCTGCCCAACGCGGATCGAGCTGAAGTTGCAGCACGATTTCAGGCAACACAGGTGAGACAACCCCCCCGGTCATGGTGGTTAAGCACCCAGCCACCAGAAGAACCAGTAACGTTGGTAATTTCGAGTTTTTCTGAGGGGAAAGATACCGAGAAGATTGGTTCAACAGGGCTTTTTCGCCAGATGTCATAGAAAAAAAAAGGAAACCCACTGTTCGGTGTAGCACGTCAGTGCCTGCTTTATCTGCCTAGAATGTGACGGTTGCAGAGAGTGTCTAAGGAAACACGTATTTTTGCAGCCGGCCATGATTGACTAGTAAGTGGCACAAAAGCTACAGATTGTCCCGTTTAAACGATCGTTACAAAGGATGAGAGGCAAAAGGCGGACACTAAAACTGACGCGATCGTCCAGCCGTCAGCTTGTCCGTAATCGAACACACAAAGCAGGCAACAAAATTCATCACTGGCGGTTTCTGGCAAGCGTGGACAATGATTGCCGATCAACAGCTTGATGATGCCAACGGCTGTTGTATAAAAAATAATCCAACAATTATCGCTCTCCAGCGGTTAATCGTTAAGCAGTATGAACAATTTATGCAACAATCGAGTCAATCAACTAAAAGCCACAGTGGGAACTCCCAAACATCGGTTGCCCTGCCGAGAGCCAAGGTTGCTGACCAGGTTGAGCTAACTCAAGAATGATCAATCGGATGAAGGTAAAAGCGACAACGTCAACCACACAACTGCTTTCCGCTGGGTTGGTTTACTGTTTGCAACGAACTCAGCGCTTCTGCCGATACCAGAAGTCGCTAAGAAGTGAGTTCAATGTCACAATCACAGTTGTGAGCGCCTCTTTACCGCAGCGTTGGATTCGATTTGGGTAGTACCCTTTGGCATAAACCAACTGTGAACCGAGAGGCAATTAAGCGACTTAATCGAAAGGTGAGGGGAGTTTACTGTGCAAGTTATTAAGGAATACGTTCAGCGGTGGTACGAGAGCGGGCTTGATCCAGACGAGTTTATCTGCCACGGCAGACAGGGCAACTTGGTGGATATTGAAGAGGCCGATACCGGGGTGCGGCGCACGGTGCTGACCTTTTGTACCAATGATGTTTTGGGATTAGTTCAAAATCCGGCGGTGCGGCAAGCGTCGATCGATGCCATTCTGCAATATGGCACGTCCAACAGTTCTTGCTCGGTCTTGAGCGGTCGCATCGATTTGCACCGTCAGTTGGAAAACGAAATTTCTGCCTTCAAGCATCTGCCCCATACGCAGCTTTTCTTGAACGCATGGATGGCGATGCAAGCCTTGATGGATGCGTTTTGCCATCTGGCTATTCCGGTACCAGGGTTTCAGCACACGCGTGAAACGCTGATCATGACCGATGTACTCAATCATGGCTGTATTGTTTCGGCGATCGCCAACGCCGGGACGCGATCGGGTAAGCTGTTTGGCCACAGTCCCAGGGTACGGGTGCGAGCCTACCGCCATTGCGATATGGAAGACCTTGCCCGCAAGCTGCAACGCTACGCGCGACCAGACGATCGGATTTTGGTGGTTTCGGATGCGGTGTTTTCGATGGACGGTGACATTGCACCACTGCCTGAAATGCTGAATGTTTTGCAAAACTATGAAGGCAGCGTCCTGGTTATGGATGAAGCCCACGCCAGTGGCGCGTTAGGTGCAACGGGTCGTGGCATCTACGAACACTTTGGTATGCTGCCCCAGCAAGCGATCGAACGGGGCGTTGTACCGCTGATTATGACGACCTTTTCCAAGTTTGCTGCTTCAGCCGGTGCCGCCATCAGTACGCATGTGGCAGAACTGAAGCCGTTGCTTAACTGTTCGCCCACCTCAATTGGCACCATTTCACTACCCCCTCCCACCACGGCAGCGGCGCTAGAAAGCATCCGGCAGGTGCGTCAGCATCCGGCTCTGGTGCAGCGGCTTCACGAAAATACAGACTATCTGCGATCGTGCTTAATCGAAAACGATTTCACGCCAATCGGAGAAACCAATGTAATTCCCGTGATGCTGCCTCCCGAAATCAATCCAAAGCACTTTGCCCGAATTTTGATGCATGAGCATGGGTTGTGGGTTTCGCCCATCTGGTTTATCGCCAAGCCGCGTCTGCGGCTAACGGCCAATGCTACCCATACCCGTGAAGAAATCGATCGACTGATTGCTGGGATGGTTGCCGCACGCAGCTTAATCTACAAATCGACCATTAGCGCTTAACCGCTATTGCAAATGGACTGGTTAGGGTGGGCAATGCCCACCCTTTTGTGTTCTAACCCTTCGCACTGCTTTAGGCGAACGCAGAGGAACCCAAGTCGGGCGGAATGTCCTGCCATCGACCTGAACCCACTGCTCTGACGGCTTCCTGTAGGGATAGCTCTCCCGTGTAAAGGGCACGACCCACGATCACCCCTGTGACTCCAAGCGGTTCCAGCGACAGCAGCCCCAAAACATCGGTCAGGGAACTGACCCCTCCTGAAGCAATCACAGGTACAGAAACGGTTTGAGCTAGTTCTCGCAGTGCATCACGATTCGGCCCTTTTAGGGTGCCGTCGCGGTGAATGTCGGTGTAAATGATGGCGGCGGCTCCTGACTCGGCCATTTGGCTGGCCAGTTGGGTGGCGTCCACTTCTGACGTTTCTAGCCAGCCCCGAGTTGCTACCTTGCCGTTTCGAGCATCAATTCCAACCACAATCTGGCTGGGAAATGCCTGACACAACGTCTGAACCAGGTCGGGTTGCTCTACTGCGACAGTGCCCAAAATGACTCGCTGCACGCCCTTTGCCAGCAGGTCAGCGACGCTCTGCCGATCGCGCAAACCGCCGCCCACCTGTACCGGAATGTTTACAGACTGCACGATCGCCTCGATCGCCTCCCAATTCACCGGATGACCCACCTTCGCGCCATCCAGGTCAACCAAATGCAGCCGGGTTGCGCCCTGTTCTTCCCACTGTCGTGCTACCGCTACCGGATTTTCATCAAAAACCTGCGATTGCTCATAATCTCCCTGATAGAGCCGCACACAGCGCCCTTCGAGCAGATCAATTGCTGGGATGACTTCCATTACTGCTACTGCCTCTGGTCTAACGTATTACAACCTGTTTCCATTCAATCAGGTATTTTGACATCATTTATGGCTGCTATTCCCGTTGTTGATTTCCATGCTTTTCGTTGCGGTAGCTTTGCCGAGCGCCAGTGTGTTGTGGCTCAGATGTATCAGGCATTTCATCAGGTTGGATTTTTATATCTCAAATCGGTGGGGATGCCTCCAGGGTTATTAGAACAGATGTTTGCTCAAAGTCAGCAATTTTTTCAACAACCGCTGGCCGTAAAACAGTCGCTGGCCTGGTCAACGGCGATTTGCAATCGAGGCTATGTTGCGATCGCCCGTGAACGGCTAAATCCGGCTCAACCGGGTGATTTAAAGGAAGCGTTCAACATGGGTCGGGAGCGTCCACGCGAAGCGAACGATCCGACTCTGACTAATGTGTGGCCGTCAGCGTTGCCCTACTTCCGAGAAACGGCGTTAGCGTTCTACGAGGCTTGTACCGCTTTAGTGGCTGAGATATTGCAGGCGATGGCTCTATCGCTTCGGCTTCCGAGCGATTTTTGGGTCAGCCGTCACTGCCAGCAACAGCACACCCTGCGATTGCTGCACTACCCCCCTCTGGTTAACCCGCCTGACCCCGGACAACTGCGAGCGGGTGCCCATTCAGACTATGGCAGTATTACGCTGTTGTTTCAGGATGCGATCGGTGGTCTAGAAGTGCAAACGGCTAGCGGAGAATGGACGATCGCCCCTCCTCTTGCAGACACCGTTTTAATTAACCTGGGTGACCTGATGGAACGATGGACAAACCATACTTTCCGTTCTACTCAGCACCGAGTGGTTATTCCAGCCAACGCTGCCCGGTCTCGTTATTCGATCGCCTTCTTCTGTCACCCGGATGATGAGGTCGAGGTGGCCTGTTTAGAGCCTTGCCAAAGTTCATCCCATCCGCCGCTATATCCACCGATTTTGGCAAAGGATTACCTGCTGAGTCGGCTTCAAGCCACGTATTAGGCGCGTTTGGCTGTGAATTGGGAAGTGTGGAATTTGTAAGTGTCGAACGGTCACGCTCTGGTCTTAGACAGAGCTACGTTGGCGTTGGTTGAACCGGATAGGGCAATCTCGGTCATCAGGCGCTTTGATGGGGCAATGGCGATCGCAGTAGAATCTGCCAAAAGGCCGAACTTTAATGCAGTAATCAACGGTTGAACTGGGTTGAACTTAAAAGAATCTACATCATCTGGCAATAGTGCTGCACTTCGCCTAACCTCAAAGAAGAGGTGTAATCTGACAGCCGTTTGGTTGTCTGTGCTTTAAGTGTATGCAACTTACTTCCAAAGACACGATCGCTCCTTCTGGCCTTACCCATGAGACGTTAACGTTGGACGTTAAGGGCATGAAGTGTGCCGGTTGTGTTAAGGCCGTGGAAAATCAGCTCACTCAACACCCCGGCGTTATTTCGGCGACCGTGAACCTGGTGACGGAAGTGGCAACCGTCGAGTGTGAAACAAGAATCGACCCGACGACGCTAGCCAACACGCTAACCCAGGCAGGCTTTCCAACGGAACCTCGCATTCACTCTCAGGCTGTCGCCAGTTTGGGAGAGGTCGCTCCGGTTGATCCGGCTGAACAGCAGCGGCGACACACTCATCAACTGTTGCGCCAGGTGGCGATCGCAGCAACATTACTGGTGTTATCGGTAACCGGGCACCTGAAGCACTTTGGCTGGTTCACCGTTCCTGTTCTTAGCAACATCTGGTTTCATGGCGGATTAGCAACGCTAACGCTAATCGGCCCTGGTCGCCCGGTGATTGTGGACGGCTGGCGAGGGCTACGGCGCAATGTGCCAAACATGAACACCCTGATTGGCCTGGGAACATTAACGGCGTACCTTGCCAGTGTGGTGGCATTACTGTTTCCCACGTTGGGGTGGGAGTGCTTTTTCGACGAACCTGTAATGCTGCTTGGCTTCATCCTGCTGGGACGAACGTTAGAACAACACGCTAGAAGCCGCGCTACATCAGCCCTAACTTCTCTAGTTGCCCTGAAACCCACGCTTGCCCGGCTGATCGCTTCCGATTCTAACGACCCGGCGATCGCTCCATCGCGCCCTACCGAAATTCCGGCAGAACAGGTCACCGTTGGGCAATGGCTGCAAGTGCTTCCTGGCGAAAAGGTTCCGGTCGATGGCGAGGTGGTCGCCGGTCAAACCACGGTGAACGAATCGATGCTGACCGGAGAATCGATGCCAGTGCTGAAACAACCCGGAGATCTGGTTGCCGCTGGCAGTTTGAATCAGTCGGGAGCGATCGCCCTAAAAGCGACTCGGACGGGCAAGAATACGACCCTGGCAAAAATAATCAAGCTGGTTGAAGACGCGCAGGCTCGTAAGGCTCCCATTCAACGCATTGCCGATGTGGTGGCCGGATATTTTACCTACGGTGTAATGGCGATCGCCCTCTTCACCTTTCTTTTCTGGTATTTTGTCGGCATTCCTCTCTGGGGCAGCGATTGGGCAATCAGCAGTGGGCACGACGGGATGATGCACAACCCTGCAATGGTAGCGATGCATCCCACACCGTTGCTGTTGAGCCTGAAGTTGGCGATCGCAGTGCTGGTCATCGCCTGCCCCTGTGCCCTTGGTTTAGCCACTCCTACGGCGATTCTGGTTGGGTCAGGCATTGGTGCCGAGCGCGGGTTGTTGATTCGCGGGGGCGATGTGCTGGAGAAGGTGCATAATCTGCATACCGTCATCTTTGACAAAACTGGGACACTCACCACCGGGCACCCTGTTGTTACTGATTGTGTCCCATTGCTAGAGTCTGTTTCTGCTGCTGATCTGCTTCAACTGGCGGCAACGGTGGAAAGCGGCACGCGCCATCCTCTAGCGCTGGCGATTCAGCATCAGGCACAGCAACAACACCTTGCCGTTCTCAAGGCGCAAGATTTTTATACCGAGCCAGGATTTGGCGTGTCGGCTTGTGTGTCGGGTCAGTTGGTGGTGTTGGGCACAGAAGCCTGGTTAAACCAGCAAGGAATGCATCTGAGCGCAGAGACGCTAGCGCAAGCACAAGAGCTGGCGGCGGCAGGCAAAACGGTGGTGTATGTGGCTCAGAATGGTGTGGTGATTGGGTTGCTGGCGCTTCAGGATACGCTGCGTCCCGATGCCGAAACAACGGTGGCACGGCTGCACCAGATGGGGCTGCGCGTCATGCTGTTGACCGGAGATCAGGCTGCGGTGGCTGAGGCGATCGCTCGTCCTTTAGGATTGTCCCAGGAGAACATTCTGGCTAACGTTCAGCCTGATGGCAAAGTAGCCGCTATTCGGCAGCTACAGCAGCAAGGGCAGCGGGTTGCAATGGTGGGAGATGGCATTAACGATGCGCCAGCCCTGGCTCAGGCGGATGTCGGTATTTCTATGCACTCTGGAACCGATGTCGCCATCGACACCGCCGAGATTGTTCTGATGCGCGATCGCCTAGTGGATGTCGTAGAATCGATTCGACTAAGTTCTGCAACGTTCAACAAGATTCGGCAAAACTTGTTTTGGGCTTTTGCTTACAATGTTGTTGGCATTCCGGTTGCGGCAGGAGCGTTGTTGCCTTTATTTGGAATTATTCTCAGTCCGGCAACCGCAGGAGCGCTGATGGCGTTTAGCTCGGTAAGTGTTGTTACAAGTTCCTTGTTTTTGCGTCGTACCTACCCAGCATCAGGGTTTTAGTAGCGGATTGGCTCAGTGTTACCATCAGGGGAGAGCAGCCCGGTTTATATCAGTTCTAGACAAGTTCCGTCTGGTTGCAAGGTTAGAAGCTATCATCGATTCGGCTGGAGTAAAGACTAGAGCAACCGATCCTTGAATTAAGTTCATTCACGATGAAATTAGTCAAGTTTCAACACGCCCTATCAGCAGCGCTGACCGCTAAATTAGTACCCAAATTTAAAGGGTGGCCGTTTGGCTTGTCTGCTTAACTTTAGTCATAGAGAGTCAAGAGCCTCGAAACGTCGGTTTCCTTTGCTCACTACCTTTCCTAGTAGTCACCTACCCACTTCGTTAATGACTTCAGAACCCCATCACAACCACCTGCTAATTATCGAAGACAACAAGGGGCGACGGGAATTTATTCTAGATAGCCCTGTCTATTCAATTGGTAGAGATCCCAAATGTGACATTCGTCTGGTTTCCCAATTCGTTTCTCGTCGCCACGCAACCCTGGTGCAGCTCCCCAACGAAGATGGCAGTTACTATTACCGCATCGTTGACGGCAACCTCAAAGGGAAACCCAGTGCTAACGGGCTGTTAATCAACGGTCGGAAACTACAGGCTCACGATCTTCAAGATGAGGACAAAATTGTGTTTGGCCCTCAGGTCTATGCTATTTACTATTTGTTGAAGCGAGATGCTATTTCTACGGTGCCCCCCGATGAGTTTGATATTACGCTCATCAGTCCAAACATGGTAGGAGAACCAGAAGACTGAGGCGCTTAACCTCTCAAACCATGGATGAGGGCTGAGCCACTTCTTCAAGTTTTGGTAGAACTCCGATAGAATTCGGCGTTAGTGCTGATGATCCAGGTTAGCTGATGGAGTAATGGCTGAATGAACAGGAGTGCAGCAACCATTGCCGTCTTCACTTTGTGCCAGGCATTGCCTCTTTCGCTAACCCGTTAATCCTTAAACTTTTGCATAGTCGTCTTTGTGTCGAACCCTATCTTTCTAGACCCAAACCCAGCCTTTATGCAAGATGTTTATGGAAATGGCGAATTGAGTCCAGTAGCCGTTGAGGGCTTTACGCTAGGCAGACTGCCATCGTTGGGTGATGAGATTTAGCATTGTAATTACCACCTATAACCGCTTGTCTTTGCTAAGGCGAGCGATCGGTTCTGCCTTGGCACAAACGGTGGCTTGTGATGTTATTGTTGCAGACGATTACTCCTCAGATGATACGGAGGCGTATGTTCGTAGCCTGGGAGATCGGGTAATTTATTACCGCAATTCCGCAAATTTAGGGCATTCTGCCACGATTAACGCTGGAATTAAAGTAGCCACAGGCGACTGGATTAAGTTGGTAGATGATGATGATTACCTGGCTCCCGACTGTGTTGAGGCGATGATAGACGCGATCGCCCTTCGTCCTCAGGCGGTGCTTTGTTCGTGTCAGGCGATCCAGGTTGATGAAAGGGGGCATGAGTTAAGCAGAACGCGGCGAGCAGGCCCCAGCGATGTGTTCTACATTCCGCAAGAAGATATTCACTACGGTATGTTGCTGGAGCAGGTGCCGTTTGGAACGCCGATTCAGGTGGCGTTTCGTCGTGATGCTTTTTTAGAGTCGGGTGGGTGGGATTCGCGGCTGGATACTAACTTTGATGATGTCGATTCCTGGATTAAAATTGCTCAGTTTGGTGATGCTATTTTCATCAATCGTAGTTTGACGTATCGCACCATCTGGTTGGGGGCACGGAATCGGCAGTTTTCACTGGAACAGCGGCTGGCCAATAACATATTGGTTAAGGAAAAAATTTATAAACTGGTGAGCGATCGCTACCGTCTGCTTGTTCCGCCGCTGCCCGACATCAAAAACTATCTCAGGCTGCACTGGAGCATTGTGGCGCTAAAACAGAAATCGCTGGTAAGCGCTATTCGTATTGCAGTGCCAGCTTTGTTTTCGTTACCTGCTTGGCGGCTCTTGTTGATGGCAGTGCGATCGCGCCGTAGAGCAGAAGCGGTTAGCCTTATTCGTAAAATTGTTTTAAGCGAACCCCATTTTTGAATAGCTTTCTGTTGGGTGGTAATTTACAGCCGTTCTCAATCGAGTCAGCTACAGTCTCGCTAAGAGGGGTGTAGGGTGTGGTGAATGCAAATGAAAGTGGCTGTAGATGGCACTAAGATGCGGTTTGAAACAGATTAAATGTCTTCGTAAGGCGCAGCATTCGGTAGATAGCCCGGGAAATAGAGTCAGATGGATGGCTCATTGCTGACACAGAATTGGGAGCTTAGCACCTGCGGCAAGCCAGCAAAGGGGTCGGATCGAGCGGCAATCACCTTTAAAACATTCTCTAAATCACAAAATCAAACCGCCCGATACCGATCAGGAGCTGGTTCTGTTTTCATGTTGTTTTTGATTCGCACCACACACAAGCGGCGTTCGAGTCACACTCAACTCGTCGAGAAATTCTTAACTGGCAAAGCCGCGAGCCATTACTCCAACGCCGTTTTCTGGAATCATACTGTTCACGCTTTCCGCAAACCGGGCATCGTGCCCCTGTCCAAGATGAAGAGAGAAGAGATGCTAGAGAGGTAACTGAGCCGCATTTGGGTTGCCTGTCTCAGCCAATCTACGTCTGATCAAAACGCTTCCGGTTCGTCCAGCAACGTTTCGATCATCAAATCCATCTGCTGCTGCTGCTGATTCAAAAACGTTTCACACTGCCGCAGTCGTTCGATCGCGGTTGCAAACTGGTCAAATACTTCTGCCAGCTCTAACTCGCCCATCTCAATTCGATTGATGATGGACTCAATCTCGGCGACTGTTGCCTCATAGCTCCACTTAGATGACTGTGGAGAACTAGACGGGGTGTTGCCATCCAGCGGGGTGCTGGATGTAATGTGTAGGGCTTCGGAGCCAGTAGGGAAATCGCTCATACAACGTCTTGATCGGGATTAATCGCATCATGAGAATTCAAAATTTCAGAGATATGCACCTTCACCTGCCCGTGGGCAAGCTGAATCGTTAAGGGCTGAGCAGGGCTTAACTCGTCGATCGATCGCACAATCATGCCACTATCCTGCCGCACTACCGCATAGCCACGGCGCAACACCGCTTCTGGATCAAGCGTTTGCAGCTTTTGGCGCAACAAATTACAGTGCTGCGTTGCTTGCTGAAGCCGTTGTGCAGTGCTTTGAAGTAACCGTCGCTTTGTCCAGGCGATCGCTTGCCCCTGTTGCCGAATCTGGCGATCGACATGCAAGCGCTGGAGCCGACCCCGAATACGTTGAAGCCGATCATCCACCGTTTCTAAGCGGCTGCCAACCGCATCCCTGAGAGCCGTGATGCGCTCGCGATGCTCGTAATACAGGTCGGCGAGCATGGGCACCGCCTGTTCGGCAGCAGCAGTCGGCGTATGGACACAGATATCGGCCACCAAATCGGCCAGCGATTCGTCTCGCTGATGCCCAATGCCTGCCACGATCGGAATCGAGCAGTCGGCGATCGCGCGAACCACCCGTTCATCATTGAAACATGCCATGTCTTCGATTGCTCCACCGCCCCGCGACAGAATTAACACTTCGGCACGTCCATCTTGCTCGACTCGTTCGATGGCACGAACAATGGAGGTCGGTGCCTGGTCGCCCTGAACCAGCGCGGGTGAAAATAACACGTGCAACCCCGGATAGCGCCGCTTTAAGGTTCGCTTAATGTCGCCCCAGGCGGCGGCTTGGGGTGAGGTAACGACAGCAATCGTTTGAGGATGGGCAGGGAGCGATCGCTTCCGCTCTGCATCAAATAGCCCTTCCGTTTCCAGACGCTTGCGTAACTGGCGATAGCGCAGCGCTCGCAGTCCTTCACCAGCGGGAAGCGCCTGCCACACAATGAGCTGGTAGCTTCCTCGCTGGGGATGAACATGGATGCGACCCAAAATAATGAGCTGTTCTCCCTGGGTTGGCATCGTTGCCAGTTTGGTCAGTTGGCTGTTCCAAACCACACAGTTGATCGCAGCCTTAACATCTGGATCTTGCAGGGTAAAGAATAGCCCACTGCGATACCGACTGGCGCTTGACACTTCACCCGTGACCCATACTTGTCGCAGTTGGTCATCTTGCTCTAACAGCGCTTGGATGTAGGCCGTTAACCCCGCTACTGATAGTGCCGTATCTGGCAAGAGCAGATTGGGAATATCGTAAGTCATCGCTTGTAAATACTCGTAAGTTCAAATGGAGCAGTTGTTAGACTAATCAAGTGGACTGACGAGAAGCAGGTTCTTTAAATTATTAGTACATTTGTATGCAATACGGGTGTAAAAAAATTACAATAGATCGGGGATAACTGTTTATAGAGTAACTAGACTTGTCTCCATCAGTCAGTAAGCTTAAATGCAAACTGCTCTCTTAGTAACTCCCAATCACCCCGTAAATGCCGATCGCTGCCAACCCTCAAGGCAGTAAACCATCCCAGGTTACGATCCCGCAGATAACTCTGCCTTTCTCTACCTTATTTCATTCATCTTGATACTCTTCAGTAAATCCTGATTTGAGGCGCGAATGGCTAAAACCAGTAATGAAACTTCTGAAAAAGAAAAAGCTCTAAATTTGGTGCTAACCCAAATTGACCGCACGTTTGGCAAAGGCACCATTATGCGCCTGGGTGATGCCAGCCGCATGAAAGTTGAAACCATTTCCAGCGGCGCGCTGACGTTAGACCTGGCGTTGGGTGGCGGCTTACCTAAAGGTCGGGTTGTTGAAATTTACGGCCCCGAAAGCTCTGGTAAAACGACCTTGGCTCTGCACGCGATCGCCGAAGTGCAAAAAGTTGGCGGCATTGCTGCCTTCGTGGATGCAGAACACGCGCTTGATCCCACGTATGCGGCGGCAGTGGGCGTTGATATTGGCAACCTGCTGATCTCCCAACCTGATACGGGTGAAGCAGCGCTAGAGATTGTCGATCAACTGGTGCGATCGACTGCAATCGACCTTGTTGTGGTTGACTCGGTAGCGGCATTGGTGCCCAGAGCCGAAATTGAAGGCGAAATGGGCGATGCTCACGTTGGCTTGCAGGCGCGTTTGATGAGCCAGGCTCTGCGAAAAATCACTGGAAACATTGGTAAAACGGGCTGTAGCGTCATCTTCTTGAACCAGCTCCGGCAAAAAATCGGCATCTCGTACGGCAACCCCGAAACCACAACTGGCGGTAACGCACTGAAGTTTTATGCGTCTGTTCGCCTGGACATTCGCCGGATTCAAACCTTGAAGAAAGGGACAGAAGAATTCGGAATTCGTGCCAAGGTGAAAGTTGCCAAAAACAAAGTTGCTCCACCGTTCCGCATTGCTGAATTTGATGTCATCTTTGGTCACGGTATTTCGTCGCTCGGCTGTTTGATGGATCTGGCCGAAGAAACAGGAGTTGTTACCCGTCGTGGTGCCTGGTACAGCTACAACGGCGAAAACATTAGCCAGGGGCGCGACAATGCCGTTAAGTATCTAGAAGAAAGACCGGAGGTTGCCAAGCAAGTAGAGCAACAAGTCCGCGAGAAGCTGGAGATGGGCGCTGTTGTTTCTGCTAACTCAGTGACGCCAGTGGAGGTTGAAGAAGAGGAAGAGGCTTACGTGGAAGAGGACTAAGCCGCGTCGGTTTCTGAATCTATTGTTCTGGCTGTTCTGACAACAAAAAAGCGATCGCCTCGAAAAGCGATCGCTTTTTTGCATTTGTGCCCTATCCATGCCCTATCCCAAAGAGCGATCGAGACAGCAACCGTCAAATATTCAGCCGTTCGTAGACCTGATCTAGATGCTTCAAGTGTTGCTGTGGGTCAAAGCAGGTTTCAATCTCGCCAGCAGAGAGATGGTCTGTCACCTTAGCATTTTGAGCAATGAGAGCATGAAAATCGCCATCGGGTTGGTTCCACGCCGCATGGGCACAGGATTGAACCGTTGCGTAAGCCTCCTCGCGGCTCATGCCCTTTTCAACCAGAGCAAGTAACACTCGCTGACTGAAAACAACGCCCCCATAGCGATTCATGTTGCGCTCCATATTTTCGGGATAGACCAGCAGATGTTTCACCAAATCTGTGATTTCTACTAGCATGAAGTGCGTCAGAATACAGGCATCGGGTAGCATCACCCGCTCTACAGAACTGTGGGAAATATCGCGTTCGTGCCACAGAGCCACGTTTTCCAGAGCGGCAACAGCGTGCCCACGAATGATGCGAGCTAACCCCGTCAACCGTTCCGAGCGAATCGGGTTGCGCTTGTGGGGCATCGCTGATGAACCTTTTTGCCCCTTCGAGAAAAATTCTTCAACTTCTAAAACATCGGTTCGCTGCAAATTGCGAATCTCAACGGCAAACCGTTCAATTGAAGCGGCTACTAACGCCAGGGTTTGCACAAAGTCGGCGTGGCGATCGCGCGAAATCACCTGGGTTGATGCTGCATCAGGACTCAAGCCCAGCTTTTGACAGGCCAGTGCTTCTACCTGTGGCTCAATATTGGCGTAGGTGCCCACCGCACCAGAAATTTTGCCAACCGAGATCTGGTCTTGCAAGCGACAGAGGCGATCGCGGTGGCGCAGCACTTCTGCCAGCCACCCGGCTAGCTTAAACCCAAAGGTAATCGGTTCTGCATGAATACCGTGCGATCGGCCAATCATCACCGTATTGCGGTGCTGCTGCGCCTGATAGCGAATAGCCTGGATCAGCGCTTCTAGCTGTTCTGCGATGACATCTAGACTCGCTACCAGTTGCAGCGCCAGAGCCGTATCCAACACATCCGAACTGGTTAAACCCAGATGAATGTAGCGCCCCGCGTCGCCCACATATTCGTTAACGTTGGTCAAAAAGGCGATAACATCATGGCGAACTTCTGCCTCGATCGCCAAAATCCGTTCGGGGTCAAAATTTGCCTTTGCCTTGATTTCTTCAACAGCGTCAGCCGGAATATAACCCAGTTCGGCCTGTGCTTCGCAGACGGCAATTTCGACTTGCAGCCAGGTCTTAAATTTGTAGGTTTCTGTCCAGAGATCGCCCATCTCGGACAGGGTATAGCGTTCAATCAAGGCTCGTGTCGCAGAATACAACCGATATATTGTACAACCCAATCGAGCGATCGCCCCTGGCACCAGCGTTGAAAAATCAACAAACCTGGCTACAACCGTTATGCGTGAGGCAGAACGGTTTGGCTAAAGAAACGGCAACAGTTGACAATTGTTAACGATTGAGGGGAAGTGATGATGAACGATAAATACAGGGTCAGTTGAAGACATTTAGAAGGCATTAGGATGAAATTAGGCCGATCTGGAGTCTGGCAAGCAGCATTTCTGTTCTGCCAGTTTCCAATCCTCTAACTGAACCGAGGCAATGGCGATGCTGAACAACCGTATTGTCCTAAAAATGGCGAGATTGGGCGGCGATCGCGCCAGGGTCAACCCCACCACCGTCCTCCAGAACTCGTCCTGGCCGCCCCTTCAGCGTGCCACTGTGCGAGGCGTGGGAAAACGACAGACTTTGAAAAGGCTTGGTATTAGGGCGATCGCACTTTCCATACCGCTGGCGATCGGTGTCATCTCCACCGCCGTTGCCCAGGTGACTATCGTTCCAGATCAAGTTGCTCGTTCAACGCCCCCTCGCTTAGATGTACCCAGAGCATCCGAACGATTCTTTACGGAGGGTCGAGTGCAGTTTGAACGGGAGACTCAAACCCTGGTGGAACAGCAGTACACTTTTTCTGATTCTCTGCTAGAAATTCGTGCCGACTCTAGCCTCCAGGACATTCTGTTGCCCCTGGAAGACCCTGCATTACAGCAATACGAAATGAACGAGGGGAATGGGGATCGTACCCAGTAGTATCGCCACATCTGGCGAGTGGGCTATGGCGATCGCGCTCAACGCGGCTAGATTTGCACCTGCGAACGATGCTGGATAACTCGCCATCGCCTACACTTGGCTAAACTACACGTTAGCGATAGTAGTAACGTGCCAGCCTAATCGTTGTGTCAGTCGGGTAACCGTTGATGTCTGAGCCGATTCAGCCTGTAACTCTTCCTCCCAGCCGGGATGCTCAACAAGAGGGCATCTGGTTGGAAGCCGCATTATCAAACTGGCTTGATCAAGAATTTTTGCCGGAACCTGTGAACCAGCAAATTGCCCGCCGGGCATCTCAGGTGTATGTGCGGCAGCGCATGGAAGGCGAGAATGATGTTGGGTCGCTGGTGATTGCCATTTTGACCGAGATGCAAGCGTTTGATTTCTCCAAAAGCTTCTATAGCGAGTTTGCTGTAGCGAATGCAGTCAGCGATCTGCTGCTAGACAGTCTGGGTATCGATCGCTGCTGCGGACAATAACGAGCCACTTACAGCCATTCATTTGCATTCACCACACACCAAACCCTACACTCCACATCCATCCTGGCGAGACGGTAGCTGACTCGATTGAGAACTGCTGTAACTTCTGCACAAAACGCTACTTCTGCACAAGCGGCGCTGGAGGGTCAAACCGTCTTGGTAGCGCAGGATACAGACTAAAGAAATAATATTTATCTTTAGTCTGAACTTTGCAGGAGCTAAAGCGCCTCAGTTTGATACTATGAGCTTAAAAGCCCATACTGACAGCACTGGTACCCCAGACATGGTCACAACTTTAGAAGCGACGAAATCCCAACAGGATGTCAAACTGGGTCGAGTCCTGGTCGTTGAAGACGAAGAACTGATTCGAGACATGATTGCGATCGCCTTAGAGGAAGAAGGATACGACGTCATCATGGCTGAAGATGGGCGAACCGCTTTAGAGTTGGCCTGTCGCTCGGATGAGAAAGGGTATCCTGAAATAGCGTCTCTCGATCTGATTATTTTAGATTTGATGCTGCCATATGTGAATGGACTGGATCTTTGTCGTCTCATTCGTCACGAAGGAAACAGCGTTCCAATCTTGATGTTGAGTGCAAAGGGCAGCGAAACCGATCGCGTCGTTGGTTTAGAGGTGGGCGCAGACGATTATTTGACCAAGCCCTTTGGCATGCGGGAACTGGTTGCCCGGTGTCGGGCGTTACTCCGTCGGCATCGTCATGCTCAGCCGCGATCGCCTGAGTCGGTGTTACGGTTTCAAGACATTGCGCTCTATTCTCAAGAGTGCCGTGTGCTGGTGCGCGGCGAAGAAATTAACCTTTCGCCCAAAGAGTTTCGCATCCTGGAGTTGTTCATCAGCAATCCTCGTCGTGTATGGTCGCGCGAACAGCTAATCGAGCGAGTTTGGGGTCCCGACTTTATGGGCGACAGCAAAACGGTAGATGTTCACATTCGTTGGTTGCGGGAAAAGCTAGAGCTTGATCCGAGCCATCCAGAATACTTGATGACCGTTCGCGGTTTTGGCTACCGCTTCGGCTAGAGTCATTCGACCACCCAAAAAATAAGTGAGTTAAGTGCTTCTCGCTACTCGCATGGCAGAAGACATTCCGCTAAAAACTACTGTAGGCTAGTCGTGAGCCAAGGCATTTCTTTGGCTTACATCTACTACACCAATTGGATTTAGCTGTGGATGTTCTTTATTTTTTGCTGGGGTTTCTAGTAGGGCTGGCGCTTTTGGTGTGGCAGCAAACACGCTCAAAAGCAAGGTTCCGTTCGTTATTGCACGACATTAAAGCTGATTCAGCCACAACGCCATTTTCCTACAGCTCCCAGTTGGCTCTGGCAATGGCGCATCAGCAACAAATCTGCCAGCGTTTGGAGTTACAGGTTGAAGATTATCAAAAAGTTTTATATGCGGCTCCGGTGGGTTACCTGCGGGTAGACGACGAAAATCGACTGGTCTGGTGCAACGCTAAAGCTCGCGAACTTTTAGAAATCAACCCGGGTTCCTTTCTCAAACCCCGACTGCTGCTGGAACTGGTTCGCTCCTATGAACTGGATGAGTTAATCGAGCAAACGCGCGATGCCCAAAAGCCACAGCAAAGCGAATGGACGTTTCGACCAGCCAATGATGATCCCTCTAATCTTTGTCAGCAGGCAGGGTGCGCCCTGCGCGGGCACGGTTTCCCGCTGCTAGACCATCAGGTTGGTATCTTTCTGGAAAATTGCCAGGAGGCAGAAAACCTGAGGCAACAGCGCGATCGCTGGGCATCGGATGTGGCACACGAACTCAAGACCCCCCTCACCTCAATTCGTCTGGTCGCTGAAACGCTGCAATCTCGGATAGACCCCGCGTTACGGGGGTGGATCGATCGGCTGGTCAATGAAACGATTCGCCTGAGTAATTTAGTGCAAGATTTGCTGGAATTGAGCCAGCTCGATCGCAGTTTTCCCTATGGGTTGCCGCTCCGAGTTGCCGATTTGGTAGAACTCATTCAGTCGGCATGGTTAAACCTGGAACCGCTGGCTCGGAGTAAACATTTGCAAATCGATTACTGCGGTCCCGAACAACTGCTGATCGAAATCGACGAACCCCGCATTTACCGGGTGCTGCTGAACCTGCTAGACAATAGCATCAAATATAGCCCTCCCCGTCAGCAGATCAGAGTGCAGCTTAGCATCGAGAATCTCGATAGACTGGATATACACCAGCCCGGTCATAATTCGCCCACTCAGCAGATTTGCCTGGAGGTGATTGATGCAGGCGGTGGATTCCCAGAAAGCTCTCTACCCTACGTATTTGAGCGGTTTTATCGTGCTGACCCGTCGCGGGCGCGCAACTTCGCCTTCGAAGAACCGCAACAGATCAATGCCCCATCTCTGATTAAAACGGAAGGTGCAGACTCACGATTCGCCAACAGTTCAGACTTGCCCGATCTGAAGCATCGCAGTGGAGGCAGTGGTTTGGGGTTAGCCATTGTCCGTCAAATTGTAGAAGCGCATCACGGTTCAGTGAGTGCCAGCAATCATCCGGAAACGGGAGGGGCATGGTTACAAGTCCGTCTACCCTGGCTCAAACCAGATAGCCCCAAATGAGCATACTGGCGACTGAGCGGCGGTGACTCTTCTGCAAACCCTCGTCTTCCTGTAATATTTGTACATAAATATGTATTTCTGAGTTTGTCCGCAGTCGCTCGCTCCAGGTTCACCTCTATTTTCGTTCTATATATTCCAATGGCGGAACGGCTACAAAAGATACTTTCACAGTGGGGCGTTGCTTCGCGTCGTGAAGCCGAACAACTGATATTACAGGGGCGGGTGCGGCTCAATGGTTCTCTTGCCCAACTGGGGCAAAAGGCCGAGCCTGATGTCGATCAAATTGAGGTCGATGGCAGGCATGTTCAACCGAGCGATCGCCCTCAATTAACGTACTTGCTCTTACACAAACCCATTGGCGTGGTCTCTACCTGCAAAGATTCCTGGAATCGTACGACTGTGTTGGACTTGTTGCCTCATCAGTTCCAGCAGCGGGCGGGTATTCATCCAGTGGGGCGGTTAGATGCCGCTTCGACTGGCGCTCTACTCCTCACCAATGACGGTGCTGTTACGTTTTGCTTGACTCATCCGCGTCATCAAATTACTAAAACTTATCGAGTCTGGGTGCAAGGTCATCCGGATGCGTCGGTGTTGGCGCAGTGGCGCAACGGTGTCATGTTGGCTGGTAGACTGACATTGCCAGCTACAGTCAATCCTTTAGAGCAAAACGATGAGCAAACTCTCTTAGAAATCGAGCTGCGCGAAGGTCGCAATCGACAAATTCGGCGAGTTGCATCCCAGTTGGGGCATCCTGTGGTTCATCTGCATCGGGTGGCGATCGGGCCGATTCAACTGCGACAATTAGCTGTTGGTAAGCATCGCGCTTTAAGTGATGCTGAACTTAATTTTTTACACGCACAGGTTAAGCAATTTAACCCTTACCCAGAGGCAACTTCAATCAGTCGGTAACCTCAAGGATTGCGAGTTATGAGTAAAGATATTCCTCCGCTAGAGCAGAAACGAGTAGAAAGACTGACAGAAATTGGGAATTATTTACGCCAAGTCCGTGAGGAAAGTTTGTTTTCTCTGGACCAGGTTGCTGCAAAAACGATGATTCCAGTTCGCCTCTTGCAGGCGATCGAACATGGTCATCTCAACCAGTTGCCTGAACCGGTCTATATTCAAGGATTTATTAAACGCTATGCCGATGTGCTGGGATTAGATGGCCCCAGCGTTGCCAATGCTTTTCCTACCGAGCAAGACAGCCGCACTGTTCAGCCGTCCTGGAAAGATTCGCCTGAAGCTCAGTTGCGTCCGTTGCATCTGTATGTAGCCTATGTTTGTTTGATTGTTGTTGCGGTCAGCATGTTGTCCTATGTCGTCGGGCGATCGACACCGTGGTCTAGCCCCGGCATCAACGCCGGACAGCAAACCGCTGCGCCCGCTGCGCCACTCCCATCTGCTACGCCCCAGGTGGCTTCATCGAGTAGGCCAGAGGTGGCTGAAACGGCGGCGGACTCAAACAAGCCAGTACGAGTGGATATTAACCTCACGGCTCAATCGTGGCTCAGAATCGTAGCAGATGGCAAAACAGAATTTGAAGGGGTGTTACCGGAAGGAACGCAGCGAACCTGGTCGGCTAGTAGCCAACTCATTGTTCGGGCTGGTAATGCGGGTGGGGTAATGCTAACTCACAACGACGGACAGGCTGAACTCATGGGCGAGCCTGGAGCCGTTGAAGAGTTAACGTTCTCTGTGGCGCAACGAGCAGCCAGCTTACCCAATCCTCCCTCCGATCTACTGCCTCAGTGAATGGCGATCGCTCCTTCAACGGAGCGCCCCATTCAAAACACCAATCTGAAAAGGGCGATGGTAGAAATAACCATCGCCCTTTCTATTGTTAAATTGGCGTAGCTGCAATCCAGCCCAGGTCAACGGAATTGCGGCAGCTAAGAGGCACGACCGTACAGTTCCGTTAATGACCGCAGGCGATCGCTCCATTCTGGCTTCAGCATATCTGGCTGATAGCGCCACTGCCAGTTGTCGGTCGCTTTTCCGGGGGCATTCATCCGTGCCTCAGACCCCAGCCCTAAAATGTCTTGCAGTGGAAAAACAGCCATCACAGCGACCGTACCCAGTGCCAGCCGAATGAGATCCCAGTGAATCCCATCCTGGCTGGTACAGCCCAAATACCTCACCACGTTCTCCCGCTCCCAATCTTGCAGGTTGTTAAACCAGCCAACAGTCGTGTCGTTATCATGGGTGCCGGTATACACCAGGCAGTTATGCTCGTATTGAAAGGGAAGATATGGGTTATCCGAGCCAGACCCAAAGGCAAAGTGCAGCACCTTCATGCCGGGGAACTGGAATTTGTCTCGCAGTTCTAGCACGTCAGGGGTGATCAGCCCCAGATCTTCCGCCACCACAGGCAGCGTTCCCAGTTCCTGTTTAATGGTCTCAAATAGCTCTTCACCCGGTGCTTGAACCCATTCGCCATTAATGGCAGTTGTCTCGCCCTGGGGGACAGCCCAGTAGGCACGGAAGCCACGGAAATGGTCAACACGAGTCATATCGACAAAATCTAACATGGCCTGGAACCGCTGAATCCACCACTTAAACCCCCAGCGTTCCATCTCGTCCCATTTGTAAATTGGGTTGCCCCAGAGTTGCCCGGTTTCGCTGAAGTAGTCGGGTGGAACACCCGCCATTAAGGCTGGCTCAAACGTTTCCGGGTCGAGGTGAAAGATCTGAGGAAAGGCCCAAACGTCTGCACTATCGTGAGCAACATAGATCGGCATGTCGCCCAGGATACGAATGCCTTTCTCATTGGCATATTGTTTAACCGCAGTCCACTGCCGCACAAATTCAAACTGTAAAAACTTGTGCCCAAAAATCGACTCGGCTAGCTGCGATCGCCAGTGTTCCATCGCCTCTGGTTCACGTCGAGCGATCGCGGCATCCCACTGATGCCAACTGGCTCCGTTGTTCGCATCCTTTAATGCCATAAAGAAAGCATAATCATCCAGCCAGAACGCCTTGCTGGTACAAAATGACTCAAATTCTTGTCGCTGCTCTGGTGTCGCATTCGCCTTAAAGTTATCAACGGCCTTCCACAACAGGGGCAGTTTTACCTGAGCCACCAGATCATAGTCAACTCGCTCAGCCGGAAACTCTGGCAAGTTGGCAAAATCTTCTTCGGCTAAAAACCCATCATCTCGCAGGCGTTCGAGACTAATCAGCAACGGGTTTCCTGCCATAGAGGAATAAGACATGTACGGAGAGTTTCCATGTCCTGTTGGCCCTAATGGCAAAATTTGCCAAATTTGCTGCTTACTTTCATCCAAAAAATTGACAAACTCGTATGCCGCTGTTCCTAAATCGCCAACCCCGAATCGACCGGGCAAGGAGGTAGGGTGCAGCAAAAGACCACTGGCTCTCGGAGACTGCATAGAGGGAAAGGAGTGATAACGCTTAGAAGTAGAAGATCAACGAACCGAATCTAGCACAGCACCAGCATTGAAACTGTTGCAGTAGCGAGATTCACGATTAAACCCATTACCTACAAAAGGCTACAAGATGCAATTAGAATCAACCTCTAGCAAAAGGTGAATTTCGCTGCTGTTTAACTCTGTCTTTTGGACATGCTCAAGGCAAAGCGATCGCCATCTTACCTAAATTTGGGGTGCATTTCTCGGATGCGGTTGCTCCGCCAGGTGATTCATAGTGGTTGGGTTGCAACATCCGTCAGAGTTGGCTAACTTCTGGTGAGACGACAGTAATCATGTTAAGATGTTTGGCAATTATGAATCTGTGTTGGAGAGGTAGACCCGTTCATGGAAGCAGTGATGCTGTTGGCAAAGTTGCCCGAAGCCTACGCTATTTTCGACCCACTGGTTGATGTTCTGCCCATTATTCCAGTCTTTTTCTTTCTGCTGGCGTTTGTCTGGCAGGCAGCGGTTGGTTTTAGATAAATTTTCATCTAAAGCTAGTTTGAGATCAACGATTTATGAGAAAAGGGTGCTGGTATCAGCACCCTTTTCAAGTTTTGCTTAGCAAGCACCGTTTAGGACGGGTTTCTGGTGCCGATGGCTTTTTGAAAGGCAGGCCGTTCTGATAACCGTTGAATGTAATTCACTACGGCAGGATACGCACTCAGGTCTAGCTTGAGCATAAGTGGGATATAAGCCAGCATCGACCCAACGGCTACATCTGCCACGCTAAACTCTTCACCTAACAAAAACGGATGATGTTCTAACCGCTGATTCAGGGGTGGGAACAGTCGCGGCATTTCGCGATCGCGGCTGGCTTCTACAAAAATACCGGGTCCCAGCGTGGCATTGGCAAAAAGAGTCCATTGAGCCGCGATCGCTCGCTGCTCCGGGGTGGCAACCGACCCGTACTTTTCAGCCAAATACAGCAAAATAGCACCCGACTCCCACAGCACAACGTCGCCATCAACCACGGCTGGCACCTTCCCCATCGGGTTGATGGCCAGGTAGTCAGGCTTGAGATGCTCTCCATTTTGCATGTCGAGCATGACAAACTCGTAGGGCACCGCTAACTCTTCGAGATACCACTGTACGATTGATGCCCGACTGCGGGCACCACCATAGAGCTTCAGCATCAAAGCACCTCGTGCGTGTAGGCGTGTTGCTTGACGTTGTCCTCCGTTTTGATGATGCGTTCAGAGTTCAACACACGTTTCCGCTCGGTCGAGAAGTGAAAATCGCTTCTCATGGTTCCTGCCGGAATGTAGGACTGTGCCTGCGGTCGAGCTTTGTAGGTACGGGTTGCGGCGATCGCTCTAAATACAAAGTCGTCACACAACTGAGTTTCAGCCGGAAAGTCACTTGGCAAGGAAACATGTTCACCAGCAACGAGACTGCCAATTTGGGTGCCATACGCCATGTTGTAGGACGTTGGAATACCTTTAAGAATCGTTTCTAGCGCTGCCGATGGAATGGGTTCTGCCACTTTAACCTCATGAACCTCGCCATCATCCTTAATGAAGCAGGTCGCTATACCAACAACTACGTAATCGTCGGCAGCAATGTCGGGGGCGTTGGGATAGGTTCGTTCAGTCGTCATAGCTAGGTTTAACCATCTATCTAGAGAGGGCGTGCGAATAGGCAGACTGTAGCAGGTCGATCGCGTATTCACGGACGATCGCCTCCCCCGCATTGTAACGCTAGAGGTTCCACGCACTTACAAAGCATTGCAGACCCGTAACAAATCGCGTCTCTCCATAAC
The DNA here is from genome assembly GCF_015207605.1 of Oculatella sp. LEGE 06141. Classification (GTDB taxonomy): domain Bacteria; phylum Cyanobacteriota; class Cyanobacteriia; order Elainellales; family Elainellaceae; genus Oculatella. The sequence continues at coordinate 113,524 of NZ_JADEWO010000006.1, read as the reverse complement.
AACACTCTATGGGGTTAGAGAATGCTTCAGGAATTCTACTGACATCATTTGTAGTTCTAGTAGCGGATTCGTAAGCATCGAGTCCAGACAGGGGTTAGCTTCTACTCGCTTCAATCAATTTTGGTTGAAATTCAGCCGCTTCTGGCAATTCAGTACTTTCAACCTAACATTCCCCTCTAAGACACATTATCAAGTGACATATGGATAGATTCCGAACAAAACCAAATTCGAGACACTGGATTTATGGGTTTGTGGGTCTCCGGCGTTTAACTGATCACTTGGGCTGAATCTACTGTGAGGATGGCATGAATACACAATCTTCATCGAGTCGCAGAAGTTGCAATCGCGGTTTTTGCTCCAACGAACTAACCGCTCATAAAGTAGGGCCTACGGCTTATCGTACACAAAAGCGTTGGCACTCTAAACCACCGTCTAAATCGAGCAGCACCACCCGGCAAAAGCAGTCGGTTGGAACGTTAAGTAAAACGGAGTTAGACAATCGCCTGCGTCAGTCTGCTTTGGCTAAAGCAAAGCAGGGGCACCACGAAGATGCGATCGTTCTCTTCTCCCAGTTGATTCAACGAAACCCAGATAGCGCTAACGACTATAGCAATCGAGGGCTAGTTTACTTCCAAAGCGGTCAGTTCGATGCAGCTCTGGCAGACTACAATACAGCGCTTGATTTGAACCCTCGCCTCGATAGCGCTTACAACAACCGCGCCAACTACTACGCCTCACAAGGGCAACTGCTAGAAGCGATTTTAGATTACGACACGGCTCTCGATCTCAACCCCGGCAACATTCGCGCCTGGATCAACCAGGGCATTACCTTCCGGGATTTACAGATGTATGACCAGGCCATTATTAGCTTCGACCTAGCTCTGCATTTTGGGCGGTTTGAAGGCCATACCTACGCCGAGCGGGGGCGTACCTACCATCTCTGGGGCGACTGGAACTGCGCGATCGCAGACTACAAACGAGCTTTAGAGCAGCTTCCTGAAGTGTCCCTGTCGGTTGCTGATCCGTCTTTGCGGTTGCGGCTGCAAGTGGAAGGGTGGATGGATGAACTGCTAGAGCCGCTGCAACAGTAGGAGCTGGCACAGTGCAAAATCGATGCGGTGCTAGATGCAGTGCCAGACACGGTGCTAGACAAAGCTAAGACGGGTTCAGTCCAGATGCATGAGCACGATCTGGCATGAGCAAGACATGCCCGGAACTGATACCCGTCAGCACTGGAGTAAGGGTGCGATCGCCAATCAGTCAATTGAAATAGACTGGGGGCCGCTACTTTTGCCGTTATGGTTGTCCGCAGAGGTTGTGGAGTAAGACGATGTTCCCGTCTGCTGATTGAGCCAGTTTTTCACCGGATCATCTGCCAGGTTCAGGCGCAGCATTCCCGAAAAGAAGCCTCCCAAGAACTCCAGCGGATGACCTGTCAATTCTTTGAATACAGGCGATAGTTCGTCTAAAAACATCGTGAAAGCCTCTCAAGGTTCGTTGTGCTTGCCCGATCCTAGCGTGAAATTCTGTCTAGAGCTGGACTGAAAGGAAGATATCGACACGCTGAGCCGATGCAACCTTGCCACGAAAGCGGCAAGCACCGCCCAATGGCATCTCTATTGCCAACCAAAAGCAGAGGACATTTGGCAAAACATCCTCCGCTCTCAGCTAACGTCCGTGAACAAACTTCTAGCTACCCTTGCTTTTCGGGGAACATGCACTTATCGGAATCGCAACCGGCAGGCCCCGCTTCGATCAGTTCTCCTGCATCGTAGCGGCTGAGCGCTTGATGAAAGTCTGCCGTTTTACGGCGCTCCAACACCTGATTGGTGTACTGCTCATACTCGACCTTAGAAATGGGTTCAAACGGTAAACGGGGGAAGGTTTGATGGTCGTCAAACCGGGCGAGCAGTGCGGCAGAGATGTATCCTTCGTTAGCCTGAATTGCCTCGTAGATTCGAGTTCCTAACGCTTCGACTTCAGCTTCTCGCAGTTCTATCGTGGCAGAGGTATTGTGCGTGGTGTAATGCTTTTGCACCTGAAGGCAGAAATCCATTTGTGCCAGGGCAGAAAATTTCGAGATATCGACTTCGTCTGCACCCGGTATGTTGGCCCAGGGCACTTCAACCGGAATTTCTACCAGCCATTCGGTGCAGCGTGGATCAAACGGGTCGTCGAGCAGTTGCCCGTTTTCATCTTTGTCGGTTTGTGATGGCACAATGTTGTACCCATACTCAAGACAGGCCAACGCCACTGGATCGTTTTTGCGGAAGGTAATGCGACGCAAGAACCGTTGCGCTTTGGGAGGATGCCATCCAGGGCTGGCACCCGATAGAAGAGATTTTGTGCCAGCGGGTTGAACGGTAGTACAGCGGTTGGGACGCTTGAGGTTGTGGCGATCGCAATAATTCCACACAGTGCGTTGCACGATGTCCTTCCATCGGCTCAAATACTGCCGCTCTTTTTCCTTAAACTCCAGACCCTTCATCGTATCAGGGCGGCCTTCTGTCCACCAGTGAAGCCATTCCACCCCAAACGCCTGAACGAAGAAGTCGAACAGGCCAGTAAACGAGACACCCACGATTGGGTCGAGTTCGCGAGATTGCTGATAGCGTGGCTCCAGAAACCGGTGGTTGAGCAATGCGGCAACCGACAGCGCCCCGGCCGTAAATGCCTCTTCCTGTTCCTTAACGTTATGCGGGTCAAGCTGGTTCAGGTGAACTTCAGACAAATTGCAGTGGAAGTTGTCACCCAGGATCTCACCGCAGGGATTCAGTCCGTAGCGACCTAGCCGATGCGCTCGTTCCGTTTCTGACATCTGGGGAGCATGGTGCTGCAACCACTCTGTGGCAGTTCCTTGTTCGTAAGCGGTCAAAAAGGCTGTTTTTTGCTCTGCGGTTGTGAACAAATCGGCATTGGAGCGGGCGATCGCCTCTCCTGCCCACTGAATCGCACCTTCTCCTGAATAGAACTGTTTGCGAACAGCTTCCAGACATTCATCTAGCGTCGGTTTGTGGTGAAACACTCGGGTGTGGTTCGCCATCCGCAGCACGTCCCTTTCGGGGTCAATACGCCAGTTGCCTGCTGCATCCTGCTGCCAGAGATTATCTTTGGCATTGGCAAAGGCTTCATCACCACTGCCGCTTTGCCGCATTCCTGCACTTCGCCTGATGTTGCCTGCCACCACACATGCCGCTGCTTCGTCAATCAAAATGCAGCATTCCACGGAGGTAAGCTGACGGCCTAGCGCTTTGTTGAGAATATTGGCGCACCGCTGGTAGAGTCCGGGTAACCGAACTGGATTGGCAACGCCACCAAAGCCGTTGAGCCGCTCTCCGGCAGGGCGAACATGGCTGAGGTCAATCATCACCTGAACATCGCCAGAGAACTGCTCATCTGTAGAGAGTTCCAACAGAGTTTGGTAGGAATTGACCCATCCCTGACGGCTATCGCCCACTTGCAGATGAACCTGGGTACCTTCAACTCGAACCGTGGTTTCGTGCTGGCGTTGCTCGACTGGCGTGGTGCCAATTTCACCCTGCATTGTGATGGTGAGCCGATTGCGAATAGACGGCAACTGGCTGATGTATTTGGGTTCAAGAACGGCTCCGGTACCGCATCCCATCATTGCCAGATCCATCATTAGCCCAAAGGCTCGCCAGTCCACCACGTTGGTACTGGTGCAGTTGTATGCACCCGAAAAGTTTTCGGGCTTTTCAACCCAGCGAGTGCCACCGACCCATAGCCACCGTCCAGAGGGCAGGCTTTTGAGTTGATGCTGCATCCGTTTGATCAATGCGGCTTCCTCGGAGGTCAGGTTGCCCAGTTGAATGATGCCGCTCAGGGTGCGATCGCACACCTCTTCCCACGTCTCGCGTACATTTTCAGCCGCTTCACCCCGACGGCTATAGGTGCGGTAAAACACCGGATTGGCAGCAGGAGCAGACTCAGGAAAGTTGAACTGGCGAATGCGTTCGATATCTTGAACCATAGGTCAAATCTCGCGGGTGTGGACGTGATGCTCGAAAAACTGTTCTATGTTGGGTTGAACACTAGATGTATGGCAAAAATGCCATACATTGAACAATATACGCTAAAGCTGAGGTGATGGGCTACGGGCTATGGGCTATGGGCTAAAACGGCAAATCCCCACTCAATGCATCTGGTGTTCTCAGATCTGAATGGGGACTATTTGTAGATATTAAGTTGAGAGGCAAGCTTGAGCGACGACGTTATCGATAGCTCTTGCGTCTAATGTAGGTCGCAATGACCTCTTTATGCTGTCTTGAACGGGAAGCTTGCTCGCTTTGCAGCGACAGCCAGCGATCGCGAATCAAGGTTTTAAGCAATTCAGTGCTTGTTGTATTTTCAGCGGCTAAGAGATCCGCCAGGTAAATTTCTGTTTGTTTATCCAGGTCTGTAACCAACATTAAAAAGCATCTCATCTACAAGGGCATAGTTTTTTACAATAGCGAAACTAACGGTAGGCAGCAAAAAAGTTAATCTAATTTACCAATTAGTTAACCTGACTCAACCGTTCTTTGGCCGCACTCAGGGCTTGCTGCACCTGAGCAAATCCGGTTCCGCCATAGCTGTTGCGGGCTGCAACCACTTGACGAGGGGCGATCGCTTCATAGATATCCGGCTCGAAGGCCGGGTGAATGGCTTGCCATTCTTCCAGGGTCAAGTCTTTGAGCAGTTTACCAGAGACAAGTGAGGTTTTAACGACCTTACCCACCATGTTGTATGCCTCGCGGAACGGAACGCCCTTAGCGGCTAAATAGTCGGCTACGTCGGTCGCGTTCGAGAAATCTTCGGTAACGGCTTGATTGAGGCGATCGGTACGAAACTCCAACCCTTCTTGCATCAAAATTGTCATGGCTTCCAGGCAAGCCCGTACCGTTTTAACGCTATCAAACAGGGCTTCTTTGTCTTCCTGTAGATCCTTGTTATAGGCCAGCGGCAAGCCTTTCATCAGCACCAGCAAGGCTTGCAAATGCCCGAACACTCGTCCAGCTTTGCCCCGTACCAGCTCCGGCACATCCGGGTTCTTCTTCTGAGGCATGATGCTGGAGCCAGTCGCACAACTGTCCTTCAGGGTGACAAACCGAAACTCTTCAGATGCCCACAAAATTACTTCTTCGGATAGGCGGGACAAATGCACCAGAATTAAACTGGCAGCGGCTACAAACTCAATGGCAAAATCGCGATCGCTCACTCCATCCAGGCTGTTAGCGTAAACCTGGCTAAACCCCAGCAGGTCGGCAGCATAATGGCGATCGATTGGAAAGGTGGTGCCCGCTAGCGCTCCAGATCCCAGGGGGGAGATATCAACGCGGCGATACACATCTCCCAGGCGTTCCCAATCGCGCTGAGTCATTTCAACATAGGCCAGCAAGTGATGCGCCAGACTGAGGGGTTGTGCCCGTTGCAAATGGGTGTAGCCGGGAATCAGGGTTTCAACATGCTGCTCGGCCAGGGTAAGCAACACGGTTTGAAACGCACGCAGTTGAGAACGAATCTGGTTAATTTGATCGCGCAGATAGAGACGCGTATCGGTGCCGACCTGGTCGTTGCGCGATCGCGCCGTGTGCAGCTTTTTGCCCGTATCACCAATCAACTCGGTGAGCCGATGTTCTACGGCAAAGTGAACATCCTCAGCATCAATCCCAGGTTTAAACAAACCCTTACGGTAGTCCTGTCGAATTTGCTCTAACCCTGAAACGAGGGCTTCCCCTTCTTCAGATGAAATGATATTGGTATGCGCCAACATCTTGGCGTGAGCTTGCGAACCAGTGATGTCGTACTCGATTAGCTCAATGTCGAAACTAATGCTGGCGTTGAACTGGGCGATCGCCGGGTGTAAAGCCGTTTCAAATCGCTGGCTCCAGGTTTGGGGTTGTGCAGATGGGTTCACCAAGTTAACTGTCCCGAATGTGCTTCAAAACGTTTGCCTAGAACTCTTGATTAAAGCAGAAGCGGGGGCAATTGTTTGTCATGGTTTAACCGTAACTGGTCAAACTTTTAATGACGTAGCCAAGAATGAACCCAATTAGCAATGCCCACACTTGCCCAGACTCAATGAAATTGTCCATGCTGTCCCAGAAGCCATCAAATACATTGGTCTGGAATTCTTGCGCCACAATCGGTTGCAGAGTAGAGTACTGGCCGAGGGTATGCCAGGACTGGTCAAAGTAGCTGGTGCTGTTCAAGTCAGCCATAGATATTGGTACAGAAGAGTTAACTGGCATGGGGGATTATCTCTCAGATGAAGGGTGTAATGATGATCAACGGGATGAGGGCAAGCTAAACCACATATCCGCTTAAGATATCCGCTTAAGTTTACCCAGGCCATTCGTGAATGAAACGCTGTCAAGCAAAACAATGAGGACTGGCAACGGCCTTTAGCCAACAGAACCAGCGATGGTTGATGAACCCAAATCGAGTTTGAATCGATCATCAATAGCGTCGCAGATTTTCGACCGTTGTAAAGAGGCAATTTCTGGTTGATAGCCAAATCTACCCCCACCGATGCAAAAACGGTCTGGTTGATTTGAGAGGATTGTTAGTCAATCAGGAGCCAGTTCTGAAACTGAAAAACGTTCCAGCCCCAGGGCAGCACCGCGATCGCTTCAGTTTGCCAGCCTCAATTGAGCGGTTACGGCTCAGGTTCACTCAGCGGTGAGCAGAATGCTACTCGGCAGGCGACATTTGCAGAACGATCAGCGTCATATCATCGTCGTTGTGGCGATCGACACCAATAAATTGCTGCACCTGGTTGAACAGATGGTCTAAAACACCCTGCGGCCCATCGCAGTGATGGCATGCCCACTGAAAGGCCTGAATCAGATTTTCTTCATCAAACCGACTACCGCTTTGATTGGCCGCATCTGTAAAGCCATCGGTGTAATAGATAATTGTGTCGCCCGGATTAAGCTCCACATGAGCATCGTGGTAGCGAGTATCCATGTCTAACCCAATCAACATGCCCAGCGTATCCAGGCGCTTGATGGTGTTCGTTGCGGCTTGCCACAGCAAAGGCGGATGATGCGCTGCATTGCTGTAAGACAGAGTGCGCGTAGCCGGGTCAAACTCGGAGTAAAACAGCGTCACAAAGCGGTTGGAGTTTTCCAGGTCGCCATACATGACGTGGTTAAGGTGTTGCAAAATTCGAGCGGGTGAGTGACCGTTCAGCACCTCTGCTCGCAGCATTCCCCGCAGCATGGTCATGATTAGCCCAGCAGGAACCCCTTTTCCCATAACATCGCCAATGGCAATGCTCCAGCGTCCTGGTTCGCCTCGTCCCGTCTTACGAGGACGAATTTGATCGTAATTAGCCGGGATGAAATCGTAGTAATCGCCACCCACGCGGTTTGCCGTCTGGCAGCGGGCGGCCAGTTCAATTCCTTTAATTTGAGGGCACTGACGCGGCAGCAGTTGATGCTGAATTTCAGCACCAATTTCGAGTTCTCGGTCGAGGCGTTCTTTCTTACGGAGTTCTACCGTCAGCTCATCGTTTTCGATCGCAACAGCCGTTTGGTCGGCCACAAGCCGCACTAGCTTTTGCCGAGTTTCGGTCCAGGCATAGTCTGGATCGCGGCTGAAGACATAAAGCCGCCCTCGTTCTGTATTTTTGGCTAAAATTGCCGTTCCAAATAGCTGAATTTCAGACCCCAACGAGTGGCTAACATGGTGATCTAACGCGGTGGTCAGATTGCTGAACGGCACGACTACTTTGCCGGGAGACGGCACCGTTGATGCTGTTAACTGGCGAGTCGCGGTTTCCAATGCCTTGCGAATATCGTGACATTGGTGGCTGTCCTGGCAGTGCAGCCGTTCTAACCGCATTTGGCCGTTGGGTTTGAACAACACCAAAGCGCCCCCGTCTGCATCCGTAACCCGACTGGCAATCAGCGGCGTTAGCTCTAAAAACTGATTCAAGTTTTTAAAGCTTCGCAGTGCAAACCCCAACGAACTGAGCAAGTCTTGAATCTTGTTTTGCTCACGATGCAGGCGTGATACCAGTTCCTTCAGCGCAAAAACAGGCGTGATGTCTGACGGTGAACTGCCACCATCAGTATCAGGAGATTGGGAAGGCTGTCGAGGGACGGGCACAGCAGTCATTGGACGAAGGAGGGACTGAATAAGCTTAATTTATAACAGCGGAATGTCACTGAATTTAATGAAACAACCTGTGGAGCCGCAACTTCGGAATGGTTGGGATAAATTCTAACGAATACCAGGGGATTTCAATATAAATTTCTACCCGATTCGGCTCGTTAGAGTTAACACAAGCTTGACAAAAGCGATTTGATTTAGTTTAAGGGTAAACTCAGTCCTTTTCACAAGAAACACGCTTGACACGTTAAACGCGGTGATTTCTGTCTATATCGTTTTATCACCCCTTCCTTGTTCTGCAACCACCTGGGGATTCGTGTTTCCCGAATAGGGCGATCGCCCGTTCAAGTTTTGGCTCTCAAGACTCAGTTATAGCTTAGATGTCAGGACGTATAGATGATTTTTAGCGCGTATAGAAAATTAAACAGATCACAGGAACCGATCAAAATGGAACAACCCGCTCCGTTTTGAACCTATTTTTTTCCAGTCCCCTGTTACGCATATCTAAGTTCAGCAGTCCAACTTTAAACGGTGTATGGCAGACCTCATACTTCAGCTCCTATGGTAAATGATGAGTTTGATCGGCAAATGATGCAGCACTGCCTCGATCTGGCACGACGAGCGCAGGGACAAACCGCCCCGAATCCACTGGTCGGCTCTGTGGTCGTTCAAGAGGGGCAGATTGTGGGGGAGGGCTTTCATCCCGGTGCTGGACAGCCCCATGCTGAAGTGTTTGCACTAAAGGCAGCGGGCGATCGCGCCAGGGGAGCAACGGTTTATGTCAACCTGGAGCCGTGCAATCACTATGGACGCACACCACCCTGTTCAGAAGCGCTGATTGCAGCGGGCGTTTCTAAAGTAGTCGTGGGTATGATTGACCCCAATCCCAGGGTTGCCGGAAGCGGGGTAGAGCGTTTGAGGCAGGCAGGAATTGACGTAGTAGTGGGGGTTGAGGAAGCGGCCTGCCAGGAATTGAATGAAGCGTTTGTGTTTCGCATCCTTTATCAGCGTCCGTTTGGCATCTTGAAGTATGCAATGACCCTGGACGGCAAGATTGCTACGACGACCGGGCATAGTGCCTGGGTAACTTCAGCCGCCGCGCGATCGCTGGTGCATCAACTGCGAGCAGGGTGTGACGCGGTGGTGGTTGGAGGGAATACAGTACGGCGTGATAACCCACTGCTAACGAGCCACCAGGTTGGGCACGACCCGCTACGGGTTGTGATGAGCCGCACGTTAGACATACCGCTAACAGCACAGCTTTGGCATGCCCAGACTGCGCCAACACTGGTATTTACAGAGACAGGCACCCAACCAGATACTCAACTGGCGTTAGTGCAACAGGGGGTGGAAGTGATCGAGTTGCCCGTTTTGTCTCCTGCTGCGGTGATGGCTCATTTATATCAGCGTGGAATGCTGTCGGTACTATGGGAATGTGGTGGCACATTGGCAGCAAAGGCGATCGCTGATGGTGCTGTTCAAAAGATTTTGGCGTTTGTTGCTCCCAAACTGATCGGTGGGGCGATCGCTTCATCCCCTGTGGGTGATCTGGGATTAACCCAGATGACTGAAGCCATTGAGCTAAACGGGGTGCGATGGCGATCGGTTGCACCCGACCTGCTGATCGAAGGATACCTGCCAATCGCTCGCAACTAGCATTGAGCGTTGACAGGCATACGCGACTCTAAAGAACGTAGAGAACTAGCTTTTTAATAAAGCCTATGGAGCGGCAGGAGCAGGTGCTGCTGGATCTGCGGGAGCGGTGGTATCAGGAGCAGCGGGGTCGGTTGCGCCGGGAGCCGCAGGGTCGGTAGTGGTACCAGGGGCAGCGGGGTCGGTTGCACCGGGAGCCACGGGATCGGTTTCAGTGGTGGGAGCCTCGCAAGCGCTAACGGCTAATGCAGCACCAAGGACTAAAGGAATAGCTAAGAACTTGAGTTTCATAAAAGGATCTCCTGCAATGGAATGAATTAACTTTCGCAGAAAGACAAAAAAATCTCTTACTCTCTAAGGATGAAACTCATTGTTGCTATTCTCTGTCTCTAGCTAGAATCCATTTGAAACGGCTAATCGCTCCTCTGATAGATTTGGCGCTTATTACAAAGATCATTGGAATCAAATGTCATTCTAATGGCGACAAAACCGTTAGGAACTTGGTATAGACGCGATCGCACCGTGCAGTTTCAACACCCGAACTGGGCTGATACCCATTGCGCTCGTATAGCGTTACGGCTTCAGCTAAGACACTGGCTGTTTCAATCCAGATTTGGCAAAATCCTTGCTCTGCAATTCGGTGTTCAAGGGCTTGCAGTAAATAGCGCCCTAATCCATGTCCTCTAGCGGCAGGTTGGAGGTACATTTTACGAATTTCTACGGCCTTCTCTCCCCGTGGCACAGGATAGTAGGCGGCGGTACCAACCAGGGTTCCCCGTTGCTCTACCACCCAAAACTCGCCACCCTTTGCCCAATACGCCTCTTCAATATTGAGCACATCCCAATCGGCTCCGTCTGGTTCGCAACACAGACGATATTCTGCCAGCACTGAACGAATCAACTGACTGGCAACGGTGCGATCGCTCGGTTGCCAATCACGAATCAGAAAATCTTGATAGTAAGCTTGCATGAAATCGTGGAATCGGTAAACAAAGAAAGCACAAGGAACCGTTAGCTGTGAATTCGAGGGGCAGGGTGTAGCGATGAGAGCAGATCACTTTCAATTGCCGCCAGTTCTTCTAGCCGTTCAGTAATCAGAGGGCGATCGAAATAGGTGGTGGCTAACGTCCAGTAAATTCCATAATGGCGAGCTTCGGAGGCCATCAACCCGCGATAAAACTGAGCCAGTTCAGGCTCTGGACAGTGGGTAGCCAGTAGTCCTAACCGCTCGTGGCTGCGGGCTTCAATTAACCCAGATACCAGCAGCGAATCTAACATGCGATCGGGTTCCTGACGGCGAATCTGGGCGCGCAATCCGGCACCGTAGGGCGGTGGAGCCAGCGGCGCCAATGGAATGCCGCGTCGATCCAGCCATTGATTCACCTGCTCGAAGTGTTCCAGTTCTTCTTGAGCGATCGCCGTTAAGGTTCGCACCAGCTTGGCACTGGAAGGATAGCGAAAGATGAGATTAAGCGCGACTCCAGCAGCTTTGCGTTCGCATTGCGAATGGTCGAGCAAAATTGTATCCAAATTGGCGATCGCCTGTTCCACCCAGGCAGGTGACGTAGGCTGTTGTAGAAATTTGATGGTTGGGAGAGGTGAAAGAGTCAATTGTCGAGTGAATAACCTGTGTGCAGGCATGTGTAGACATCCCACCTTCTAGATTAATCTACGGATTACAAAAAGTTGACCCTTTACGGTGTGGGAGTCAATGACTTGCAACCTATCCAGCCCCCTACAGGTTTGGCGCTTGCCCATACTTGAGAACGTTAAAGTTGCTTTTTGAGCCGTTTTTGGCAGCGGCGAAGCTGTTGCTGTTGCCGAACATAGCGAACTATCCGCAGTCCTGCAAAATAGCTAACGATCGCACCGACGATACCCACCACAAAACAGCCAACCACCAAGGTGAAGAGGAAATCGGCTCCGAGGGACATTACCTCTTGCCAGGACTGCAAGCCGCCAAACCCATAAGATTCTTGTCCCGAGCGAAGAACCCATTGCCCGACTTGAAAATTGAAGGCATAAATTGGCACATAGGTGAACGGATTACTGACCCATGTCCCAGCAGCCGCCATAATTTTATTGCCCCGCACAGCAGTGGCGATCGCAATTCCCAAAATAATTTGCAGGCCAAACAGCGGAAACCATCCGGCAAAGACTCCTGCTGCAAGTCCCCTGGCGATCGCTTCTGGTTTTCCCTGAATGCGGACGAATCGATGATAAAAATAGCGGAGTTGCCGTCGCCATCGGTTTCGAGCTTTGAGTTCCTGCAACTGCTTCACAGAGTCGATCGTCGGTGCAGGCGAATTGGGGCGAGGCATATTTATTAAAGAGTCATCAATACTATTTTGTTTCTATTTTATTACGCTGGTTCTTAAGGACGGGTTTGTTGTGTCTGTCCATACACTTCCCTTCGTGAAAACTTTAAGGTTACATCAGGGATATGACACAAAGCGAATTCTCAAGTAGCACTATTGCAGCGATCGCTACGGCCATTGTGCCGCAGCAGGGCAGTGTCGGCATTGTGCGAATGTCAGGGTTAGAAGCGATGGCGATCGCCCACGCGCTGTTTCACGCACCGGGGCAGCAACCGTGGGAAAGCCACCGAATTTTGTATGGATACATTCGCCATCCGCAAACACACCAGGTGATTGATGAAGCCTTGCTGCTGCTGATGCAGGCACCCCGGTCTTACACCCGTGAAGATGTGGTTGAATTTCACTGTCACGGTGGCATTATGGCGGTGCAGCAGGTGCTTCAGCTTTGCCTGGAGCAGGGTGCCAAACTGGCTCAACCGGGAGAATTTACGCTCAGGGCGTTTCTGAATGGACGGCTAGACCTGACCCAGGCCGAAAGTATTGCCGATCTGGTGGGGGCGCGATCGCCTCAAGCGGCTCAAACGGCTCTTGCCGGGTTACAGGGCAAACTCGCTCATCCTATTCGCCAACTCCGCGCCACCTGTCTGGATCTTTTGGCCGAGGTGGAAGCCCGAATTGACTTTGAGGAAGATTTGCCGCCCCTGAACGAACCGGAGGTTAAAGCACAACTGGCGCAGGTGCGGCATGAAGTGGAGCGTATTTTGGCTACGGCCAATCAAGGGGAGTTGCTGCGCTCTGGTGTGAAGGTGGCGATCGTGGGTCGCCCGAATGTGGGTAAGTCGAGCTTGCTCAATGCCTGGAGCCGAAGCGATCGCGCCATTGTAACTGACCTACCAGGCACAACACGAGATGTCGTTGAATCGCAACTTGTCGTTGGAGGCATTCCGGTGCAAGTGCTGGATACTGCCGGAATTCGTGAGGCGGTTGATCGGGTGGAACAATTGGGGGTGGAGCGATCGCGCACAGTTGCCCAGGCGGCAGACTTAGTGCTGTTGACCATCGACGCGCAGGTAGGCTGGACGGAAGCAGACCAGGCGATTTATGAACAGGTGCAGCATCGCCCGTTGATTTTAGTCATCAACAAAGTCGATTTGGCCGATGGGCATGATCGGGACATTCCTCAAACTATTCAATCACGGGTGGAAACAGTGGCGGCTCGTCATCAAGGCATTGACGCGCTAGAACAGGCAATTTTAGCCACGGTGCACGCTGGAGCGCTGCACGCAAGCGATTTAGAATTGGCAATTAACCAGCGACAGGCGGCAGCGCTGACTCGCGCTAAAACGGCTTTGTCCCAGGTGCAAATGACCATTGCCGACCAGCTTCCGCTCGACTTCTGGACGATCGATCTTCGTAGTGCAATTCAGGCGTTAGGTGAAATTACCGGAGAAGATGTGACCGAATCCGTCCTCGATCGCATCTTTAGCCGCTTCTGTATTGGAAAATGAGCGATCGCGATCGTCAATGCTTCGTTCACTCGTCACGGACAGGCTCTAGCGAGTTTTTGTAGAACTTGACGAGGGCTTGAGAAGGTTTTTAGTTTCTGCTGGGATGACCTGCTCGCGGCGCTCCTGTAGCGCATTGGCAATCAGCTTAGAAACCAGCCATGAAATAGAGCGCTCTTCTGCGTCTGCCCACGCCTCAAGTTCCTGCTTCCATTCGGGTGGAATGTAAGTTGTGACCCGATCCAAATCAGTTTTGCCGCCCATAGTGTCAACGATTCCTAACGCCTGCTAACGTTTGCTGCCAAGCGAACAATGTTTCTTCTGGCCTCAGTATATAACTCTATAGCCTAGCGTGAGGCTTGCTGTGATACGCTAGTTCTTGCTGTGATAGCATGGCACAGCAAAACAACTTGAGATAGCAACAGGCGACATTATGCAAAACCAACAACTCCCCTGGGTAACGTTGCAGCCGCGATCGAACGGCACAAACCAGGAGAAGCCGATTGCATCAGGGCAATTTCACACTCGGCAAGGAGTAGTGTTGTTGTCGAGCCGCGAGTTAGAGAAAATGCGTCGGGTTGGCAAACTTGCAGCCGCCTTGCTCGACCATATGGCTCCTTTAGTTCAGCCAGGAGTTAGCACCCAAACGTTGAACGATGAGGCAGCACAATGGACGCGATCGCATGGGGCAATCAGCGCCCCGTTGGGATATGCCCCGTCAGGATGTCCCCCCTTTCCTAAGTCGATCTGCACCAGCGTGAATGAAGTGGTTTGTCATGGCATCGCTAGCCCCAAGCAACTGCTTAAAGATGGTGACATCATCAACATCGACGTAACGCCGATCCTGGATGGCTATCACGGTGACACCTCTCGTACTTTTTGTGTGGGTGAGCCTTCGCCAACGGTTCGGCAGTTGGTTGAGGTGACTCAAGAGTGCCTGATGCGAGGCATCGCCGAGGTGAAGCCGGGGGCACGAGTGGGAGATATCGGGGCTGCCATTCAGGAGTATGCCGAATCGTACGGCTTCTCGGTGGTGCGTGAACTGGTGGGGCATGGAGTGGGCAAACGGTTTCACACAGAACCCTCTATTCCACATTTTGGGACGCGGGGGCGAGGGTTACGGCTGCGTCCTGGTATGGTATTCACCATTGAACCGATGATCAACGCAGGAACGCGGGACATCGAAATTTGGGCTGATGGCTGGACGGTTGTAACCAAAGACCGCCGCTGGTCGGCTCAGTTTGAACATACCATTGCAGTGACAGAAGACGGAGTTGAAATTTTGACTCTGGCGTAAGCTGGCGGTTGCCTTCGTGATGTGCGATCGCGTCCGGCAACAGAAGCCTTGGGGCGTGTGGAGTGGCTCGTTGAAGGTCGGAGATTCTACGCAAGCAAAGTATCCGGATTCATTCAGGGGCTTCAGTATTTATACGAGTGTCGAAGTACAAGAGGGTCTATCGCTTATGTCTTTGAATGTTGAACTCATAGAAAAGAGTTTCGATCGCATCAGACCTTGTGCCGACGAATTCTCAGCCAGTTTCTATGAAAACTTGTTTACCGATTGCCCTGAAGCCCGTAATTTATTTGCTCGCATCGACATGGAAGGGCAGCAAAAGAAGCTAGCACTCACGCTAGTCATGGTCGTTGATAATATCCGCTATCCAGACTACTTGACCCAAGCGTTGCAAGACCTGGGTGAACGCCACGTTAGATACCAAACGCTGGAAGAACACTATCCCATTGTGGGCGCAGCCTTGCTGAAGACATTTGAATCTTACTTGGGAGCAGAATGGACAGATGAGGTTAAACAAGCGTGGGTTGAAGCCTACGAGTCCATCACCCAAATCATGCTAGATGGAGCCGCCCGCTATGGGGAAAATGCTGCGGCAAAACGCGCTCAGCAAGCCACTCAGCCCAGCATCATTAACCGTAATCTGTCTGGGGATGGCACAACCTCTCTAACCCGAGATTTGACTCCGCAAAACCGTGAACCCACTACAGCAAGACGGGCTTCTGGTGAAACAGAGTCATCGTCCTCGGCGTGGGGGCTAGAAACCGTCCTGATCGTGTTGGGAGTGGTTGGATTAGCGATCGTTGCATTTCTGGTCCTTCGTAACCGCAATGACCGCTCAGGTGGAGACAATTCCGGCTACATCAACCAGACGATGATGTTGACTTCAAAAACAGACACCGCCAATCGTCTGGAGCACAATCCCCCTGGCCTTCTGCCACTTCAAAGACAATATTGCGAGCTTCAGAATGCGCGATCGCTGCAACACAAAGGGCAGCCACATCCTCTCGGCTAACCTTACCCTTGAGCGTATCGCCCTGAGCAACTATTAAGGCTTGTCCACCGGATTCCTCCGTCAGCGCACAGGGACGAATAATGGTGTAGGGCAAGCCGCTATGCCGAACGGCCTCTTCTCCCTTCAGTTTCCAGGTGAGGATTCCACCCAACTGGTCATTCATACGTACGGCAGGCGGCTCATCTTCCAGGTTTAAACCCGGTTTGCCAGGGCGAGTTACCCCGGCTGAACTCACCATGACAAATTGCGGTAGTTGGCTGTGCCGATAGGCGCGAATGGATGCCACTTCTAGATGAAACGCTCCGGGCGTAAAGTGAGGATTCAAGCCTCCGTCATACTCGAATTTGCTCAGCATGAGCTGAAACGCGTTAATTTGGCTGGGGTCAAGGGGGCGATCGCTCACAGACTTAGCGCGAAAGACAGCCACCAGAGCCGCAAATGGAATCCGCACGGTCATCCATTGATTGGCGATCGTATCAAACGAGTAGCTGTGCGCCACCCCGTCCCACTGAGTTTCGGTACGCAGCATAAACTTGTAGCGGTTGCCGTCACCTTTAACCCGCAGTTCAATGCCGTCATACTCAGCCAGGTTAATGGGGCGATCGAAGTTGCGCGTCCGCACGGAAGCAAACCCGCCAGAATTTGCCGTTGATACATTGCCCGCAAACTGCGCCGCCGACCCACTGAAGTGAATGCCGCTTTCACTAACGCCTCCCATTACCACATCATCCAGCGCCCCCCAAATGTCCTGTAAGCCGCTAGAGGGCTGGGTGAAATCAAAAATGGGGTGGCTGTAAACGGATGAGTTGAGCGCCTGGACTAAATTTTGAATGCCTTGATACTCGATATATTCCGGAGTATCAACAACTTCTGGCAGGTAAAACTTAAGACCTTGATAATATTTTTCGCGCGTGGGGGTATCCCCCTCAACGGGTTGTACTCGCGTGCCCGTACAGCAAATAAGGGCATTGACATTTGCCATGACCTCAGGGGTCAGCGTTTCAGGCAGAGTAATATCGGCTTCCACCACCGGAACCGCTTCGCCCAAAATCGATCGCGCCCTTTCGGCCTCTCGAACCAGCGATCGCACCGAATAACCTTGAGCGACCAGCCGTTGCACGACTCGCTTGCCCACTCCACCCGTTGCGCCAGCAACCAGAATCACACCTTGATTGTTGCTTGACTCGCGGGTAGCTGCCGCCAGAGTGGTGGCGATCGCAGAACTGTCTGCCTTAGGATCAGGCTGGCTGCCAAACCACTGCTGAAACCAGTCCACACTGCTTAAAAACGGAATGGCACCGAAGTAAGACAGGGTTTTAACAAACCTGCCCAAGTCCCATTTGCCTGCATTTTGCTGAGTCATGATTGCTGTTGCTCCTTGGCACCATTCGCGGTCTCCCTTCATCCTAAGAAAAGTTGAGGGGTTGCTGTTGGCGATCGTCTCACTAGACTGTTTCGTTCAGAGGATGAAATGGTTCCCAAAAGAAACCCCGACCGTTTCCGATCGGGGTATGTGTCCAGCAAAAATGTTCTTGTCCAGCGCATCAGTCTTATTGGAATACCTCAGCAGTAGAAGCGCTTATTCCGGATGACGATCGAAAATTCTGAATAGTGCCGTTCAGCTTTAAATTGGCTATGGCAAGTTCACCGTGGCGTACACTTTTGCTTCCCAGGCAAAGATCGGCTCTCTTCCAGCCCATTCATCAGGCACCTGCCGATCCTGAGTGATCTCCTGCCACTGCATTCCCAGAGGGGTGTTGGGAAAGCGAGCAATCACATATTCAGCAGTAGAACTGGATGAGTCAGGCGTGCCGTAGTCCGAAAAGTTGGCAACAATGACGGCGAGGCGATCGCCCTGTCCTCGTTGCCAAACCAGCACACGTTTCCCTTCAGTGAAATCGGCATGGATAAAGGCTGTATCGTTTACTGCCAGCGCTGCAAACGTGGTGCGAAAGCGAACCAGCCGCGCTACATAGTCGAAGATGCGTCGTCGCCAATCCTCATCCATGCGGTTGTAATTCACCGGATCGACCTGCTTGTGATCGCTATGCTCATCGCTAATATCCAGATCGTGTTCATCGGCAAATTCATCCCCAGCCAAAATCATGGGAATCCCGACTGCCGTTAGCAGGCAGACGAATGCCAGTTTAAAGCGACGCTCAACATCTGCAATGCCGTTGTTAACTAAGTAGTTATAAAGCCGTTCGTTGCCATAGCCACCCACATCATGGGACGTGAGATAATTGATTGCCTCGGTGCCGTCGCGAAATCCCAACAAACGGCAGTCAATTAGCTTTTGTACACTGTGCTCAAAACTCTCGCCAGGGTTGGCCGACTGCCCCAAAATCACACGTCTGACAACGCACTTAAATGTTTCATTCCACAGTCCATCCAGGCGGTTTTGCTGAACCAACGATAAGGGAACGCTGAGTTCTTCACCCACTACCAAAAAATTGTCGCTATGGCCTCCTCGTTCTGCCCATAACTGTCGGGCTAAATCTTTGAATTCTTGCAGAAAATCATAGTTTGCGACATTGTTAACGCTATCCAGCCGCAGCCCGTCCACCCGGTAGTGAAGTAACCAGTGTGCCATCTGTAGCTTCATGTACTCCCGAGCCGGAACCAGTGGCTTAATGGCTCCGGTAATCGGATCGAAGCCGTCTGTCCACCAGTTGTATTTGAACAAATCGCCCCCAAAGCCATCGCGATCGCCATGTTCTGGGTCGGCGGCTGGGTCATGCCTGGGTTTCCAGCAAACGTAAAAATCGAGAAAGTTAACGTTCTGGTAAGGGTTGTTGCGTGAAAAGGCCATCACCATATCGGTGAAGAAGCGAATACCGTGCTGATGGCAAACTTTAATTAAAGTAGCGAGGTCGGTGGAGGCCGTTGGAGCCGATTGCACATGGGGATAGCCCAAATTAAAGTCGGCGGCAAAGTAGTTAGCGGTGCCATAGCCCCAGTTATAATCATCGTCGCTATCGGCTGGCGGCAATAGCTCCAGGGCATTTATCCCCAGTTCAGCCAGATGGGCGGCACCAGGTTTAAGGGCGGCAACGGTTGGAAAGTCGGGGGCGATCGCGCCCGCCCGAACCAACGCCAGGGCATCACGAAAGGTTCCTGTACCCACCTCGCGTTTATCATCTATCTGGCTGCGAGTCCACCGAGTGGGCAACTCATACATCACCAGTCGGTTGTTGGCTGGCAATGTATTTAATGGTGGATCTCCGCTCCAGTCGATTACCTGCCCGGAGGGGTCACAGGGAATCAGTTGACCGTTGCGATACAAAATAACGCTCGCTGGATCATCACTCTTGTCCCCATCGGGTTCTACAGGTGCAGGGGCTAAAAAACGGCGATCGATCGTGTAGGCCAATGGATCGGTGCAATAGAGAATACGTCGAGCGGCGCTGTATGGGTTAGAGTCGCGCACCTTAAACCAGTAGAAATAAACCTGCCCATCAACAAGCCCACAGGACTGCGCTTCTAGTTCCCATACTCCGGGTGCTGAGGCCGATTGCTGAAGCGGATATTCCCGAAACTGGCTGAAGCGGCTAAGCGCGTTCATATCCTCACCGATCGCCCCAATGTAAAGGGCTGGCGTGGGATCGACATAGGCTGGCCGCCACAGCACAAAGTGGGTTTGTTTGCGGTGGAGTAACTCAATAGACATGACTGAAGTCCCCTGGGAGCATGGAGTAGAGCAGCATGAGTTGACAACCGTAGGGTGCCGGGTGCGATAGATGCGATCGCATCCAAATGAAACAGGCAACACAACCCTCGCTGTGCTGCTATGCCATGTCTACCATGCTTTTTGGCGGAGGTTCGTTATGTGTCTGATTGTTATCGCACCGCCAACCGGGGAACCGCAACATGGGACACTAGCGTAAGCGATCGCCCTTCTATTAAACGCACATTGCAATCACACAGGGACATCAATTCTGCCCCAACCCAGGCAGGGACGTTTTAACCAGCACTCATGTAATTCGGGATGGCTGAATGACTACCAATCCATCTTTAAACTCATCTCTTTATCAGGAAACATGGCGCGATCGGGCAACGACCTCTGACCCAACGGAAGCAACGCAGAACCGTAAAGCCGATCATCTACGCATTTGTCTGGATGATGATGTGCAGTTTCATCAAACGACCAATGGATTAGAGCAGTATCGGTTTACCCACTGCTGCTTGCCCGAGCTAGACCGCGATCAGGTGGAGATCAAAACGTCCTTTCTAGGCAAAGACTTGGGTGCGCCGCTGTTAATTTCGTCGATGACTGGCGGCACCGAACTGGCACAGCGGATCAATTACCGTCTGGCCGAAGCGGCACAGCATTACCGGATTGCGATGGGAGTGGGTTCTCAACGGGTGGCACTGGAAACGCCTCAAGTCGCGTCTACCTTTGCGGTGCGATCGATCGCTCCCGATATTTTGCTGTTTGCCAATTTAGGAGCCGTTCAGCTTAATTATCATTACGGCTTAGATGAATGCCTACGTGCGGTTGAATGGCTGGAAGCCGACGCGCTGATCTTACATCTCAATCCGTTGCAGGAGTGCGTTCAAACCAGGGGTGATACTAACTTTCGCGGACTGTTGAGCAAAATTGCGGCACTGTGTAACGCGTTGCCCGTTCCCGTCATTGCCAAAGAAGTGGGGAACGGCATTTCTGCCAAAATGGCTCAACGGTTAATTGAAGCAGGCGTAGCTGCGATCGATGTAGCCGGAGCCGGCGGAACGTCCTGGGCACGGGTCGAAAGCGAACGGGCGCAAGATACCCATCAGCGTCGATTGGGGCAAACGTTTGCGAATTGGGGGTTGCCCACGGCCGAGTGTGTAGTCGCCATTCGAGCGATCGCACCTCATCTGCCGCTGATTGCATCGGGTGGGCTGCGGGACGGGTTGGACGTAGCCAAAGCGATCGCCCTGGGAGCCGACCTGGCTGGATTAGCATTGCCGTTTCTGCAAGCGGCCTCTGAGTCAGAAGCCGCTCTTTCTGACCTGGTTGAAGTATTAATGGCAGAAATCAAAACCGTTTTGTTCTGCACGGGCAGCGCAACATTGATGGATCTAAGACACGCTGGTGTTTTGGTGCGATCAATTTAATCGATTTAGGGCAGAAGGGCATCCGATAAGGAACCGCGATCAGTGGGAATACAAAAGGTGGGGAAGTCGTTACGGTTGAGTTAGGGTAAATAGGAAGCCAGTGTTCCACTCCGTCTCTTCAGCGTTGGTGAAACTTCCCTCCAGTTCAATCCTTATTTCCTCTCAAGATGCGCGACTTTCTAAAACATACGTTTGCAACGCTCGCCGGGCTGGTTATATTCGTCACCCTGGGGTTTGCCGGATTAGCGGTGTTGCTAACGGCGATCGCCTCTTTAGGTCGTGATGCCAGTCCCCAAGTGGATGCCGATTCAATTTTGACCTTCGACCTTGCTCTCAACATCACAGATGCGCCACCGAGTCCTGACCCCAGTCGGTTGCTTAGTGATGCGCTGTCTGGCACAGAGATTCCTACTTCGATTGGGCTACAGGAGGTGGTTCGCGCCGTCAAAGATGCGGCAACAGACGATCGCATCGTCGGCCTATACCTGCATGGGGATACCAGTTCGGTAGCTGGAGGATCTGGGTTTGCAGCACTGCGGGAAGTTCGTGACGCGCTAGAGGCATTTCAGCAATCGGGCAAGCCGATTCTGGCTTACACCACGACTGGCTCCGAGCGAGACTACTATTTAGTATCTGTGGCCGATACGATTGCGCTCAATCCTGCTGGCGTAATGGAGCTTGACGGCTTCAGCGCCGAAACGACTTTCTTTGCTGGAGCCTTGCAAAAGTATGGTGTTGGCATTCAAACCATTCGAGCAGGGCAATACAAGGCAGCAGTAGAACCATTTACACGGACAGAAAGCAGTCCTCAAAGCAAAACGCAGACTCAGCAACTGCTGGCTGATTTGTGGAACGAATTTCGCGTCACAACCTCTAACAGCCGAGATGTGACCTCTGAGCAAATTCAGACGATCGCCGATCGTCAGGGATTGCTCTTGCCAGCTCAAGCGCAGTCAGCCGGATTAATTGACCAGGTGGCGTATGAAGATGAAATCTTTAGCGAACTGCGAAAGCTAACCGGAGAGACAGAGGATGACCTCGATGCAGACGATCTTGAATCGTTTCGGCAGATTAGCTTACCCACCTATGCGGCCACTATAGAACAGGCGGCTGATGTTGAGGTGGGTTCAAACCAAATTGCGGTTCTGTATGCCGAGGGAGACATTGTTAGCGGTATGGGCGGCGACGGCTCAATCGGCAGCGATCGCTACACCAGCCAAATCCGTGAACTGCGCTTAAACGACGACATAAAAGCCGTTGTGCTGCGAATCAATAGCCCTGGCGGTAGCGCTACCGCTTCAGATGCGATCGCCCGTGAGGTAATGTTGACCAGCCAGGTGAAGCCCGTGATTGTATCGATGGGCAGCTATGCCGCGTCGGGCGGGTATCTGATCTCAGCCTATGCCGATCAGATCTTCGCCTCTCCCACAACCATCACTGGCTCCATTGGTGTATTCGGCCTCCTGCCCAACGTCCAGCAAATCGCCAACGACAACGGTATCACCTGGGACGTGGTGCAGACAGGGCAGTTTGCCAACAGCAACACCATCACTCGTCCTAAAACAGCAGCAGAGCTGGCTAACACGCAGCGGGTGGTTGACCATTTTTATGATCAGTTCCTCACGGTCGTTGCTAATTCGCGATCGATTTCAAAACAGCAGGTGGGTGAAATTGCTCAGGGGCGGGTTTGGTCAGGCTTGGCCGCGCAGAGAGTAGGTCTGGTTGATGAACTGGGCGGCCTAGATGCCGCAATTCAGGCCGCTGCCGCGCAGGCAGACCTGGGCGAAGACTGGCACATTGAAGAATATCCGCAAGGGCGCACCTTAGAATTCCGGTTGCTGCGGCGGTTGTTTAGCAGCCGTTTAGTTCAGACTAACCAGCCGATCGATCCGCTCAGCCTCGAACTGAAAAAGCTGCGTAGCGACCTAGAGACGTTGCGATCGCTCAACGATCCGCTGGGAACCTACACACGGTTGCCGTTCACCGCATGGATTGATTAGGCGGCGATCGAAATGAACTGAATTTGCCAACTGAACTCAGTATTTAAGGGATGCAAAACTGGGCATCCTTTTTTTTTGGCAACTTTTTTTCGGCAACTTTATAGCTCCCACATCCGTCTTGAGGAGAGGACTTCGAAAAGGCTGAGTTTGTCGATTGACTGAACTCAGCCGATTCTGTGCTGTGTTGTATTTAGGATTGAAGCATTGCTTATGATTGCCGATCGCGCAGGTAATACCCGAAATCGAGCCAGAAGCATCTCCCTATCCAATACGCTTAAATCCGTTAGAGATTCAGTCAACCGATTCGATCCAAATGATGTTTATCGTTTCAAGCTAAACACAAGCAGTAACGTTACCCTTGCGCTCAAAGACCTCAAAGCCGATGCTAATATGGCGCTGCTGGATGCAGCAGGCAAAGTATTAAAGCGTTCTGCCCGCCAGGGAACCCGACCCGAATCGATTCAACAAACCCTCGATCCAGGAACGTACTTCATTCGTGTTTTTCCCAGAAACAACAAGGTTAGCACCTCCTATCGCCTGACAACCAAGGCGATCGACAGTAATCCGACGGCTGTTGCGGCGGCGGCTAAACCGTTCAACATCCAGTTTGACTACCGTTTTGATAACGGTTGGTTTACCCCAGAGCGAAAAGCCGCTCTCAATGCAGCGGCCAACATTTGGGAAAATATTATTCTGGATGAATTTCCCGACACTCCAATTGGCACCCGAACGCCTTCCATTTCCAACCCGTTGACTGGCGAGGTACTTGCAGAATTTGTCACCGATAAGGTGATTGATGACGTAATGATTTTTGTTGGCGCGCGCCCGTTGTCCTCTGGCACATTAGCCCTGGGAGGTCCCTCTGGCGATCCGCCGAACCAGCCCCGATATACTGGCTCCAAGTTTCAACCCTGGTTAGGGTCGATCGCTTTCAACACAAACACTAACTGGTTTTTTGATTCAACGCCCGATACGGCAACGGATATTCCTGCCAGCAGTTTCGATTTCATTTTTACGGCTGTTCATGAAATGGGTCATGTACTGGGTTTCTTAAATGGCCCCTCTGGTGTTAACGCCTTCACCAATCAAACGGTGGGCAACAGTTTTAGCGGTGCCAATGCGATCGCTCTGAACGGTGGGCAACCTATTCCACTGGAGGCTTCAGGCAGTAGCCATACGCTGGCGGGATATCAGTTTGGCACCTCTGGCGAAACGTTGATGTCGCCGCGAGCCACGCCTGGAACAAGAAAACTGCCGACGGTGCTCGATCTGGCCATTCTGAACGATCTTGGCTACACGGTAGACTACAGCAAAGCCGCACAGAATGCGCCTATCAGCACGTTGCAACCCCCTGTCGATCCACGCTTTGCTCGCCTCCGCATTGCTGGACTCCGCTCTGCTGCACCTGCAACGACGGCTCAGTGTGGTTGTGCCAGTTGTTTGATGTCGTCGTCTAACCGGGCACCTGCTTCCAAACCCCGCTCGCAGCGATCGCCTTTATCAACCGTGTTCCAAGCCGCATCCAGAGGCTAATCCATTCATCAGGGTGCATGGTCTTCCGTGATTGGTTAGAAGCGGTAGTACTGGTCTTTCAGCCATAGCCCTAACGGAACGGCATGACCGTCCGCAGTGACTTTAACCTCAACCACGAATGGGGCATTTCCCTGGAGAGCCTGAAGCTGGTTGATTTGGTCATTAATCTCAACTCGTTGATTTTCGGGGATATAGTATGTCTCCACGCCATACGTGATGCGATTGCGCCGATACATACCCTGGAGCGCAACCTGATTCTCGGCCAGGTTGGTAGGGCGATCGGCACTCACTTCCACTGGCTCCCAGGTCTGGGGTGGTTGTGCCGTTAGCGTTTGGGGTGCCTGCAAAATGATGTAGAACTCCTGACCCGCTGCAAAGAGCGATGGGGCAGCATTCGCAGTTGAAGGTTCAGCCACATTCGCTGTAGCTGCGTCAACCACCGTATCCCACCCCGGTAGGTTTTGGAGCGTCGTGGGATTGGAAATGTCGTAGCTCAGGGTCACGTAATAGCCACGAAAGAAATCGTAGGGGTCAACTGGCCCCGTTTGTAGCACAATCGTTGTCCCTGTGACGTGGGTATAAATCGCCTGGGCAGGAATGGCTAAAATAAGCAGGGCTTGAGCAACCAGCGGCAACCAGAACCGCCGACCCGGAATTTGGTTTGGCAGAAGCGGCGAAAAGACCGGAGCGGTTGATGGTGAGGTTGAACGCTTGGATATCATGACAAATCCTCCTGAGACGATGGAGAGACAAGAGTAGCGGATGAATTGAGGGTACGAACATAGCGCTCAAACCACAGCCCGACCACAATAACCACTACGCCACACAATACGAAGGCTAACGATTTGAGCAGCAATCCCGTGTTGTATTCCAACATGCGGCTCAGAATTTGCAGGGCGAGCAGTACCATACTGCTCCAGAACAGGCGGCGGTAACCTCCGGCCAACCCCTCGCGCATTAGCACGGCTGCTAGCAAGAACAGCACAACATTGAAGGCGATCGTGGCGATTGCCTGAATTGGAAACACGCTCCAATGCCAAAATGCAACCACTGCCACAACGCCAAGTAAGGCCAGTACAGCCAGGTCGGTTTGCTCAAAGCGCCGTTTCTTCGTCCAGCGATTGCGGCGGGGTAATCGCCCCCATTGCACTACGGTTAAACCAACTAACACCAGCAGATTGAGATTGAGTAAAAGCGGTAGTCCGGTACTCCAGAGGCGGCTCCCTTGCGCCAAAGGCGAGTCGGGAGTGTAGTCAAACCACACTTGATGAAACGACAGAACATAAATTAAGACAATCAGATAAAGCAGGGCTAACCCTCGTGCCAGGGGTTGAAAGGGACGGGCTTGGTCTCCCTGGGGTAAAGGCCGCTTCAACAGTTGGAACCAGAGCGTGTCATCATAGCTCCACAAAAAAGCAGGTGGCAGCGTCAGGGCAATGGCTACAACACCACCTGGTGCGTCCGAAAACAGGCGACCCAGATCTGTTATTACCACTTCGAATGAGGAGAAGATGGCGATCGCTCCCAGGACAAAAATGGCTCTCGATCGGCACCAGTAAGCCAGCGGCAAAAACATAATCCCAGCGGCGATCGGCATATACTGCATCAGCAGGCTCAGTGCAGGCAGCATTCCTGTGGCCGTTAACTCCTGAATGCCCAACCAGTAGCCAATGCCCGTCACGACAATAGACAATACGCCAATAGAAGTGAGCTGCAGGCTGTAGGCCATGATCAATACGCCTAACCCCCAGGCCAGACAAAGCTCGTATGCAGAGCCGCTCAGGTGATACATCTGGCTCATCAACGCCATATTGGCACCCAGAATCAGCGCTCCCAATAGCAACAATCCCTGCCCTAGCCGTTGCTGCCAGCGCTCTCGCCCATTGGGTAAGTTGGGTACCCGCTTCCACAAATAAAACCCAGAGGCGTTAACCCCAACAAACAAGCTCATCAGCAGTAGCAGCTTGGCCAATCGCGGAATAGCTTGCCAGTTTGCCGCCACAAAGGTGATGATGCCTAGACCCAGTAACAGGCTGCCTAACCCAAGCAGCACAACGATGAAGCGATCGCGTGCTGCCACATCAAATTCATGCAGTTCGTACCGTTTAGCTAACTGCTGGTATTGATCCGCACTGATAATGCCATCGTCTTGCCATTGCTCAGCTTCGTGGCGGAGCTGTCGCCGAAATTTATCTGAAACCATACCTACCTCAAAGCCCCTGGCGAGCCTCGCTGAATCGATAGCCGTTGCTCTAGTAATAGCAGTGTGCAAAATTTCGGGAACTTTTTGCGCTAAGACTATGACACTTCAACAGGTGTTCGTCACGCAACTTTACCTGCGTGAATGGAACCGTTCAAAAATCCGTGTGGTTACAAATGAAACCATCGAGCGCAAGTGTTACGCTCGGAATGCACCGCCACTGAATGTGACTGCTTATGTTAAAGACCAAACAAAAACAGAAGCAGCAGGGTACCGTTTCAGATCCTCAGCCGTTAAGCCTGAAAGAACGACTGGCACAACGTCGCAAAGCAGAACGTCTGCGGAAAGAACTGGTTACCTTTACAACCTTTGCAGTCTTTTTCTCGGCGATCATCGGCTTCCTTCTGGGATTGGCGAGTGGCCCAAAACTCGGATTGGGGGCGGCAATGGGGGTACTCTGTACGTCCCTATCGTTCAAATATCCGCGTCAGGCGCTTTGGGCTTTCCTGATCTACATGCCCTTCAGTGGCACTATTACCTATACCCTTGGCAACAGCCCTCTCCTTCAGCTTGCTAAGGACGGATTTTATATTCCTGCGCTCATTGGGGTCATCCAGTATTGTCGTCGTGAAAAACTGCCTATTATCGTTTCGAAACAGCTTGTTGCACCTTTAGCCCTGCTGCTAGCGCTATGTATGTTAACGATGCTGCTGGTCAATATGTCGCAGCAGTTTGCAGCCGATGGCGACGAACAGCCTTTGTTTATGGGAATTTTGGGGCTGAAGGTTCTCATTGGCTATGTGCCTCTAATTGTTTGTGCTTACTATCTATTGCGCGATCGCAACGATCTATTATTTTTGATGCGGTTGACCGTCATTTTGATCCTGGTGTGCTGCGGACTGTGTTTCATGCAGTATCTCCTTTTAAAAACAGGGCGATGCGAAGGCACCCGGTTTGCAGAAGGAGCCGCTCAGTTCAAGGCAGCCCTGGACGCTCGATGTTTTGTAGGTGGTTCTGTTTTGTACAGTCCCCAGCATGGTCAAATCCGCCTGCCAGGAACGTTTGTGGCTCCCTGGCAATGGGGCTGGTTTTTGATTTCGGCAGGGTTTCTGGCCTTTGCCACAGCGTTTAACGATCCTAAAGCTCACTGGCGAACGCTGGGGTTAACGTCGCTAGCCGCCGTGTTTATTATGGCAGTGCTGTCGGGGCAGCGAGTGGCGCTGGCGCTGGTTCCGTTTACCTTTGTGCTGCTGCTGCTACTCACGGGGCAGGTGGCTAACCTGAAACGATTTATTCCCACCGCGTTTGGGTTGTTGCTCTTGTTGGGGGTAGCGGCACTCCAGAATCCTGATGTGTTACAACAACGGCTCGACAGTTTTGAGAGCCGCTGGAATGCGTCGCCACCGCATCAGTTTATCGTCGATCAATTTCAGTGGGTCACTCGCTCATCGGAATTACTGGGGCGCGGATTGGGTCGGGCAACCAATTCTGCACGAACGCTGGGAGAAACGGCGTTAATTGAAACCTACTATCCCAAGCTCATCTACGAAGTGGGGCCATTTGGTGCGTTAGCCTTCTTGCTGGTCGTTACCGTTTTAGTGTATGTCACGTTCAAAGCCTACCGAGGTCTACGCGATCGCGGTTTGCGAAATTTGGGGGCGTCGCTCTGGGTCTTCGTTTTATTCATTAGCTACAACACTTACTACTACCCGCTGGATGTTGATCCAGTGGCGGTCTATTACTGGTTTTTTGCAGGTGTGATCTTGCGACTTCCCGATATTGAACGGGCAGAACGTCTGGAAGCCTCTCGTAAAGATCAGCCCGTTAGCACTAAACGACGGCGGCTGAAACGGTCGGGTTTCGCCTGAGCGAGAGGGATATATAGAAGTTAGGGCATATTGATCCTATTGAATGTCTCTTTATGATGGAAGCCCTTGCAACGAGGAGCGATCGCCTGTGACAATGCCTTTAATTTCCGTAATCGTGCCAACTTACGGTCGTGAACAGACCTTGCGAGAAACGCTGGCAGAGGTGCTTCAGCAAACCTATCCCAGCTTTGAAGTCATAGTAGTAGATCAAACTCCGGTTCACGAGCCTGAAACACAAGCCTATTTAGAAGAACTGGTTCAGCAGCAGGCGATTCGGTTATTTAAGCTTGATTGGGCTAGCTTGCCAGGGGCACGGAACTATGGCGTTCGTCGCTCCGTGGGGGAGGTAATTGTCTTTCTGGATGACGATGTGCAGCTACCGGCAGGCTTTTTGGCTGCCCATGCCCGTCATTATCAGAGGCAGCCTCACATTGGTGCGGTGGCGGGACGAGTACTCGATCGGCAAAAATTAGCTGAAGCCGACGTTGGGCTAACCATCCAGCAGCTTCCACCAGAGGCGCTTGATCCGGCTATTGGTTGGTTTCACCTCAATCTGGTTCACACCGTTTTGCCGCAACCAGTCTTGACAGCAAGGGGCTGCAACATGTCCTTCCGTCGGGCACTGTTTGAACAGCACGGCCTCTGGTTTGATGAGCGGTTTCGGGGCAGCGCCGTTCGGGAAGAATCGGACTTCTGTTTGCGAATGCGATCGACGGGGTACACCATTTGGTACGACCCGGAGGCTTACCTGGTGCATTTAGGTGAAGAAACGGGTGGCTGTCACGATATCAGCACGCGATCGCTGCAATATCAAATCACGTTTTACCATAACCATTTTTGGATGGCGTTCAAAAGCCTTACTGTTTCTCAACTATTGCGGTTTGCGATCGCCTTATTCAACTATCAAGTGCTGGGTAAACCGCCTTCGCGCAAGAGCCGTGCCCTGCCGAAGATTTTAGGACGCGTTGGGTCTTACACACTGGGACTGCTGCGAGCAGTGGGTACTCTTATCCAAGCGATTTGGGATGATGGGCAGGTCTACAGTCGGCAAGACCAGTACGCTGCGGCAGCGGTTTTGCCTTTGCCATCCGTCCCAACTGCATCCTCTTGATGGTCCAACCGCGAGGGGATAGTGCTATGGGTCAGCCGCTTCGAATTCTGCAAATCGTACCGTCTATTTCGCTGGTCTATGGTGGCCCCAGCCAGATGGTGTTGGGGTTGTCGGCTGCACTGGCGGATGCTGGAGTCGAGGTCACCATCCTGACGACTGATGCCAACGGGGATACTGGCCAGTTGCCCTTAGACGTGCCGCTCGATCATCCAGTTTGGCAAGATGGCTATCAAATTCGCTATTTTCGCTGTTCGCCGTTTCGACGGTACAAATTCTCGCGGCACTTGCTTTCCTGGCTAGCGCATCATGCCAATGGGTTTGATATAGCCCATATTCATGCGCTGTTTTCTCCGGTGAGTACCGTAGCTGCAACGATCGCACGCAGGCAGGGCTTGCCCTATATTTTGCGTCCATTGGGCACGCTCGATCCAGCCGATTTACGCAAAAAGCGCTACCTCAAGCAGGGATATGCGGCGCTGCTAGAGAAACCCAATTTAGCAGGTGCCGCTGCCATTCACTTCACCAGCCTCCAGGAAGCGCAGGTGTCTGAGCGGTTTGGCGTGACCACAACCGATTTAGTAATTCCGCTAGGCGTGCGTTTACCAGAGCAAGGCAAAGACGGAAAGGCTGCTGCCCCGCTCCCTCACCGTTGGGGGATACCGAGCGATCGCCCTCTACTCCTCTTCTTGTCTCGCATCGATCCGAAAAAGGGGTTTGATCTACTCTTGCCAGCCCTGGAACAACTTTTGGCAGAGGGCGTTCGCTTTCATTTCGTGCTGGCGGGTGCCAATCCTCAAGATCCAGCCTACGAGCGTCAGATTGGCAATCGAATTCAAACCTCTGCGTTGGCACCGCACACAACCATCACCGGATTTGTCACGGGTGCAGCAAAAGCCTCACTGCTGCAAGCCGCGGATGTGTTTGTGCTGCCGTCCTATTACGAGAATTTCGGTATCGCTGTCGCAGAAGCGATGGCCGCTGGGGTGCCTGTTGTCATCTCAGACCAGGTTCATATCTGTGGCGAAATTGAGCAGGCAAAAGCGGGCTGGGTTGCGACCTGTGATGCTGCTGCACTCACCACTGCGCTGCGAACGGCATTGCAGAACCCAGAGGAGCGCCAGTATAGAGGGTTGCAGGCTCATACTCATGCGGCAACTCACTATAGTTGGGAAGCGATCGCCCAACAAATGATCCATGCTTATCAACAAATCGTGCAGACCCGCATCAGGACATAATCGGCGCTAGTGCGTCACAATTGAAGCAAAATCCCTCTTGCGATTCCCCTCAGACTGCCGCAATTAGTCCTAAAATTAGTAAGCTTACGGCTGTTTTGCTGGTTCTTCAGGGTTGGATACTGCTTCTATATAGGTTCATGGCTAGTCAAGATCAAATCGATTTGTTTAACGTCAATGAGGTTGCGGACTCTGCACCCCCCGCAAATTTTGATCCAGATTTGATTCCGACAGATGCAAAAATTCCGATTCCGCCCGGTACCTATGCCAGCATCGACCCGATCGTAGAACATTGCAATCGTTGCCAGCGTTGCGGCCTGGGTGCAACCCGCACTCATGCTGTGGTCGGACGGGGCAATCCCAACGCTGACATCATGATTGTGGGGGAAGGACCAGGGCAGAATGAAGATGAAACGGGTATGCCGTTTGTGGGTAAAGCCGGACAACTCTTAGACAGGATTTTGGCATCGGTTAAGCTCACAGAAGACGATGTCTATATTTCCAATATTGTCAAGTGTCGCCCGCCCGGAAACCGAACCCCGGCGATCGAAGAAATGGATGCCTGTCGTCCTTATTTGATAGAGCAAATTCGTTTGATTGATCCCAAAATCATTTTGTTAACTGGCGCGTCAGCCGTGCGTGGCATTACCGGAGACAAACGCGGGATCACAAAAATTCGCGGGCAGTGGCTCGAGTGGGATAATCGGCAGTGTATGCCCATCTTCCATCCGGCCTATTTGCTGCGGAACCAATCCCGCGATAAGGGCAGCCCCAAATGGCTGATGTGGCAAGATATTCAGGCGGTTCGTACCAAGTTAGACGAGATCCGAGCGTCGTAGTCAGATGCAAGCGGTTCTGTTGGGATCTATCTTGAGAGGTCTGCTATCTACCTGGTTTCGATGCTCTGCGGCGATCGCACCCGTCCTGCCCGACAGTCTCTTAACCACAGGCGAATGGATTGAGCGACCACGCCATAGCTGCTGTCTTGCGGTGGAGAGGGTGGATCGCTGGCTGGATAACCGCCAATTCGAGAAATCATCAGCACTAATCGCCAGTGGCCATCCATCGTCTGCGTTAAAAACAGCCAGTGATAGTGTTGCAGGTTAACGGCTGTATTGCTGACGTATTGACGTTCCAGCGTGGTAAAAAAGACCTGAGTGGTATCGCTATCGGCTGGGATTCCGGCCACATACTCACCGGGGCCAAGGGTCAACGGGTCAAATTCGGGACGAGCAGCGAGCAGCATATATCCCGGCACGTTGGCGCTGCGGTTTCTGCCGATCGCCCGTTGCCGCACACGGTTGGTATACGCTGGCAAATCGTGCAGCAAGAGAGCTACCAGGGTTTCTAGATCAGCAGGGCAGCTTGAGCGTAGACGAGTAGAATCAGACGCTTCGGAAGGCGTTTGAGCTAGCAAAGCTTGAGGTGGGGATGGAAGTGAGGCGATCGCCACCTCAAGCGGCCACACCAACCCGCTGACACCGATCCCGATTCCTATCAGCCACACTGGTTGCCGCTGCATACTACCGTCCTGATCTATACAACAGCGGCCAATTCATCGCAGATGCGCTGAAAGGCTGCAACTGGATCGGCCGATGCCGTGATAGGGCGACCAATCACCAGATAATCGGCACCAGCTTGCAATGCTTGCGCTGGGGTGAGCGATCGCCGCTGATCGCCTGTCTCTGCCCATGTAGGCCGCACCCCTGGACAGACTAACAAAAATCGATCGCCGCACACCTGCCTCAACTGAGCCACTTCTTGGGGTGAGCAAACCGCACCGGACAGGCCACTCTCTTGTGCCAGTAAGGCCATTTGCAAGGCATACTCTGGCAACTCCAACGGAATCTTGAGTTCAAAGGCCAGGGAGCGTGAGGTGAGGCTGGTGAGCAGAGTAATGGCAATCACATTGGGGGCAGCCTGTTCGCTGGCCGCCGCACCCTGCTTGGCAGCGGCATGAGCTGCTTCTAACGCTTCCTGGCCAGCCGTGGCATGAACGGTGAGTAAATCAACCCCATATTTCCCTGCGGCACGGCAAGCCCCTGCCATTGTGTTGGGAATATCGTGAAACTTGAGATCTAAAAAAATTCGTTTCTGCCGCGCTTTGAGCTGTTGAAGAAGGTTGGGGCCACTGCTGACAAACAGTTCCAACCCCACTTTCCAGAAAGTGACATCGGGGAGGCGATCGATCAACGCAACGGCTTCATCCTCACTTGGAACGTCTAAAGGCACAATGATGTGGCTAGAAGGAGAAGGCATTGAACTTTAAAAGATAAAGGAAAGTAAGGGTAGAGAGCAGCGAGCTGATTGAGCAAGTGGGATGAAGGAGACGTAGGTTACATTACCAGCCGCACGAATTTGTTTTTTCCCACTTGCAACACCTTGCCTTTCAAATCGGTGGGGGTTTCAAAGCTGAGGTTGGTGTCCTGGATGCGATCGCCATCTAACCGCACCGCTCCCCCTTGAATCTGCCGTCTCGCTTCCGAACTGCTGGCACACAACCCGCTGGCATTGAGAACGTAGAACAGCTTGGCGGGAAACTGAATTGTTTCTAGCGAAAATTCTGGGACAGCATCGGCCTGCTTAGCATCCCCTTGCACCAGAGTGAGAGCCGCTTTTTGAGCGTCGCTGGCAGCGTCTTCGCCGCGTAACTGGGTAACAATGGTTAACGCTAACAGCTTTTGGCGATCGCGCGGATTCTCTGGCAATTGATCCATTGGCAAATTGGTCAGCAGCTCAAAGTACGACTCGATCTGGCTATCTGCCACCTTTTCCAGCTTGGAGTACATTGATAGGGCATCTTCCCCCAGCCCAACATAGTTGCCCAGCGATTTCGACATCTTCTGTACACCGTCTGTGCCAATTAAAATCGGTAACAGTAACCCGAACTGAGGCTTCAGCTTAAAATGACGCTGTAAGTCTCGCCCTACTGCAATATTAAACTTCTGGTCGGTTCCACCCAGCTCCACATCAGCCTCGACAGCCACCGAGTCATACCCCTGCATCAGTGGATACAGGAACTCATGCAGGTAAATTGGGTTCTCCTTTCTATAGCGCTCGGCAAATCCTTCTTTTGCCAGCATTTGCCCTACGGTCATCGTAGACAACAGCTCTAAGATTTTCGCCAGATCAAGCGCTGAAAGCCACTCCGAGTTGTAACGAATTTCTAGTCGGCCAGGCGTGTCAAAATCCAAAATCGGGCGAACTTGCTCAAGATAGGTTTGGGCGTTTTGCCGCACGTCCGCTTCAGTGAGCTGTCGCCGCACCTCCGATTTTCCAGTTGGATCACCAATGCGAGCGGTAAAATCTCCAATAATCAGAACAGCAGTATGTCCTGCATCCTGAAATGCCCGCAACTTACGGAAAACAATACTATGACCCAGATGAATGTCCGTTCCCGTAGGGTCGATCCCCAGTTTCACCCGTAGCGGTTTGTCGGCCTGGACAAGCCGAGCCGCTAACTGTTCATTGGGATCTTGCGAATCAGGCTGGTGCGGAAAAATCTCGCTAGTTCCCCGGTACAGCCAATCCAGAGAAGGCGTTAAGTTTGATGAGTGATCAAGAGCCATGCTTGGCAGATATCCAGTTCGATTCGCTACACTTACCGATCATGCTTTCAATGCTGGTTTCAGCATCAGGCAACCAACCTACTATAATTGCAAAAACTTGTCACAGGTAGACCGCCCCAATTCAAAATTTCGTGCGGAATGGCTTAAGCCATCTTCAACATTTGGGAACCATTTGGGCATTAATGAGGTAGATCGGGGTTCAATATCTGCTTAATATTGATGGTTAACTCGACTTAATCGCTCTTCCGTAGGATGATCCTTTGAGTTAACAACCCTATTAAGATCTACATTCCCACTCGGTGCACTTCGCTGAAACTTCTTAAGGAACTAGAACAGCTGTGTCGTCCAATACTGCCAGAGAAAAGCAACCCCCCCACCGCAAACAGATAGAGGAACTGACTCCTATTTTTCAGTTCGTGCAAGCCGTTGGAAAGGTGACAGCAGGAACCATCCTTGGTATCACTATGCTTTCCAGTTCAGTGGTTGCCGGAGGCTTGGTAGGGTTGGCGGTCAGTTTTCGTAACCTGCCTGATGTGCGAGTGCTGCGTAACTACAGTCCCGCCCAAACCAGTTA
Organism: Oculatella sp. LEGE 06141; assembly: GCF_015207605.1. GTDB lineage: Bacteria > Cyanobacteriota > Cyanobacteriia > Elainellales > Elainellaceae > Oculatella. Next base: position 78,437 of record NZ_JADEWO010000006.1, on the reverse strand, counting down.
CGTTTATGACGTAAACGGAACATTGCTAGACAGCATGCACGATGAGGTTAACCGGGAAGTGGTTGACCTCAACGAAATTTCGCCGCAACTGAAGCGAGCCGTCATTGCGATCGAAGACAGCAATTTTTACTTTCATCATGGCGTTAACCCGACGAGCGTGATCCGGGCATTGTTGAGCAACCTGGAAGAGGGACAAACGGTTGAAGGCGGTTCAACGCTGACAATGCAGTTGGTAAAGAACCTATTTCTCACACCAGAGCGATCGTTCAGCCGTAAAGTGGCAGAGGCCGTTTTAGCCCTTCGTTTAGAACAAATCTTCACCAAAGACCAGATTTTAGAGATGTATCTAAATCAGGTCTATTGGGGGCATAACACCTATGGCGTTGAAACCTCATCTGAAAGTTACTTCAACAAACGAGCCTCTGAATTGACGCTAGCGGAGTCGGCTATGATGTCGGGGCTAATTCAAGCGCCAGAAAACTATAGCCCATTTGTGGATTATCAGGTGGCGAAGCAACGGCAAGCCGTCGTTTTAGATCGGATGCTACGGTTGCAGTGGATTACGCCCGAAGAAGCAGACGCCGCCCGCAAGCAGCCTATTCGCCTCGGTCAGGTGACTTCATTCCAACAAAGTAAAGCTCCCTATATCACCGAAGCGGTTGTGGCTGAGTTGAACGATCGGTTTGGCTCAGATGCGGTACTGAAGGGTGGAATGCGCGTCCAAACCACTGTCGATCTCAACCTACAGCGCATCGCAGAAGAAACCGTGAGGCGCGGATATCAAACCATCCGCCGTCGCGGTTTAAGAGCCGATCAGATCTCTCTAGTCGCCGTTGATCCTAGAACTCACTTTGTTAAGGCAATGGTGGGAGGCGTTGATTACGACTCCAGCCAGTACAACCGCGCTATTCAAGCGATGCGGCAACCTGGTTCTGCCTTCAAACCGTTTGTGTACTATGCAGCTTTTGCATCTGGTAAATACAGTCCAGATTCAACCGTGAACGACAGCCCCGTTAGCTACCCCGATGGTTATAAGAGTTATTCTCCCCAGAACTATGACGGTAGCTTCCGAGGCCCGATGCCAATTCGCGCGGCTTTAGAGCAATCTCGGAATGTGCCTGCGATCAAGCTGGGACAGGCGATCGGCATCAGTCGAGTCATTGAAGTCTGCCGTATCCTGGGCATCTCCAGCCCCATTGAACCAGTGACCTCACTGCCATTAGGTTCTGTAGACTTAACCCCACTAGAAATGGCCGCGGCCTACGCTACTTTTGCCAGCGGCGGGTGGCAATCTGAAACGACCGTGATTGTTCAAGTAGCGGATACGACAGGACGAGTTCTATTAGACAATACACCTCAGCCTCAACTGGTTCTTGATCCGTGGGCTGTAGCGGCACTGAATGATGTGCTGCAAGGGGTTATTACCCGTGGAACGGGAACCGCTGCCAGGCTCAATCGTCCCGCAGCCGGTAAAACTGGTACAACCAGCTCAGAGCGAGACATCTGGTTTGTAGGGTATGTGCCGCAGCTCTCGGTAGCGGTATGGATTGGCAACGATGATTACCGCCCGCTCGGCGTTGGAGCCACAGGGGGTGGCTATGTTGCTCCTATTTGGAAAGACTTTATGGATCAAGCGCTGAATGGCGTACCCGTTGAACGGTTCCGTCCCATGTCCGATTTCCCCCGTCCTTAACCTTGCAGAAGTAAGCTGCTTCAGTCAACAGGGTGCCCAGTAAATTTGGGGTTGCCGTGAGTTGCGATCGCCTCGACAAAAATCAACGAGCCAACACTGCACTCGATCGGCGTTCAAATCTAAATCAACGTAGCGATCTGGAATTGCCTAACGAGCCTGAATGAGTGCTAAGACTGACTTTCAACGTCAGCCTTCATCCGCTCCAAGGTGTAGTGCATCTGGTCAAACATCTGCTGTGGCGTGATCCCAAACTGACCAAGCTGCGTTTTTAGCTGTTCAACGGTCATCTGCGCCATGAAATCTTCGGATAGCTCAAACCGCTTCATAAAGATGCGGTAGCGCTCCATCATTTCTTCCATTTTTTCAATGAACAGCTTTTTACCTTCGCGATCGAACTTACCATAGCCATTGCCTAATTCCATGAGAGACTGGTAGTCCTCAAATAGCTGCTTGGCTTCTTGCTGAACAATATCGGAGTCGAAGAATCCCATCGCTCTTTTGCTTTGTGGAATGCTTATGCGGACACCTACAAAAATGTAGGACTAACAGAGCGTCTTTAGCTCTGCCGTTAGCCATTATTGTAATCTAGCTTGCATTCTGCTTGCAGTGCGGGAATCTCTACCTGGGTATTAGTATAGGATGCTACCCTGGTCGGCACTTTGCTCAGGAGGAGCCAAGCGAGACTTGCGACTGGGCTTCCGGGTCGGGATGAATGCAGAAAGTGAGTACGGTTTCATCAACCCCTTTTAGTTTGAGTGGGCTAAATTTGGTAATACTCTCTTCTTCTAGCTCCAGGTAATCTGCAACGGCAGCAGATACCAGAATCGAGTTTGGCTCTGCTGCTTCCTGAATCCGGGCGGCAATGTTAACGCTTGGCCCGATCGCAGTGTAATCGGCTCGTTCGGCTCCACCGAACATACCAACAACGGCAGTGCCCTGGTGGATACCACACCGGAACTGAACTTCGTTGATCCCCTGAGCCTGCCAGCGTTCATTCAGCTTTGCCAGCGAACGATACATTTGCCGTGCAGCGGCGATCGCCCGACGAACCTGTTCATTGGGGCTAATTTCTTCAGGTGCCCCAAAGATGGCTAAAATAGCATCTCCCATAAATTTATCTACGGTGCCGCCATTATCGAAAATGGCGTGGGTCATTTCAGCTAAATATTCATTCAACAGTTCAGATACCCGGCGCGATCGCAGGGTATTGGATAACTGCGTAAACCCAATAATGTCGCTGAACAACACCGTAATCATCCGGGGTTCTGGACGCAGATCAAGCGATAGTTCGCCTCTGGCCGCTTTAGTAACCAACGCGGGGGGCAGGAACCGCTTCAGTACCGATTCAGTGAGATAGGTGTTGAGTTCTTGAACTTTTCGTTCGTTTTCTTTCAACGCCAGTAAGTTGCGAACTTCAGCCAACAGTTCGCGGTCGTTAAACGGTTTTGACAAATAGGCATCAGCCCCACTTTCTGCTCCTTCAATTCGCGTATCTTCATCCGCTTTGGCTGTTAACAATACGATGGGAATTCCCCTCAGGGCTTCATCCTGCCGAATCATCTGGATCATTTCCAACCCAGACACCAGCGGCATCATCAAATCAGTTACCACCAGGTGAGGACGGCGCGACTGTGCGATTTGAAACCCATCCGCTCCATTTCGTGCCGTTCGAACCTGATAGCCTGCCTGTTGCAACACCCTGGCCACGTAATTCCGCAGATCGGCATTGTCATCGACCACCAGTATTTCGGCAGTCGTTTTGGGCAGGCTGACGACCGAGGGCATGGTTGGGGAAAGGTTAAAGGCAGGAACGTCTGACTGTTCCGGCAGCGCTTCTTGCATCTGAGACAGTTCGGTTTCAACGTCTGCCAATTCTACAAACGCCCGACTGTGTTCAATCTCCGCTGGAATCTCAATGACCTGTCCGGCGGGCAGATGCAGCGTTCCCGCCTGGAGCCAAACGGTAAAAGTAGTGCCTTGACCATAGGCAGACTCTACAGTAATTTTGCCGCTGTGCAACTCTACTAACTCCTTAACCAGAGCCAGACCCAGCCCGCTCCCCTCATAACTGCGATTGGCAGAGCCATCGGCCTGCCGGAACCGTTCAAACAGGTGAGGAACCTGATCGGGACGAATGCCAATTCCGGTATCACTAATTTGCAACAGGCAGTGATCGCCAGCAGGAAAAACGGCAACTTCAATTTGGCCGCCTGCCGCCGTAAATTTCATGGCGTTCGACAAAAGATTATAGAGAACCTTATCAAATTTCTCTAAGTCCAAATAAATAGAGGGACAGTTGGAAAAGTTAGTAGAGAGCGCGATTTGTTTCTTTTCACAGTAGGTACGAAACGACTCAACGATCTGGCTGACGAACTCAACCAAGTTGCACGGACGGAACCTTGGCTGCATCCGTCCAGCATCTAACCGTTGCAGGTCAAGCAGTTGATTGACGAGCCGCAGTAATCGGCGTGAGTTGCGTAGGGCAATCACCGATTGCTCGTGGGACAATCCCTGTTGCTGCGCGACGGCTGATTCTAAGGGACCAATGGTAAGAGTGAGAGGTGTACGGAATTCGTGAGATACGTTCTGGAAGAATTCGGTTTTTTGCCGATCGAGTTCCAAAAGCTGTTCAGCTTGCTGGCGTGTCTTTTGATAGAGTCGCGATTGCTGCACCGCGATCGCCGCCTGGGCTGCCACCGCCTGCGCCAACTCTACCTCGCTGGCTTGCCAGCGACGCGGAGCATGAATTTGTCGTAATGAAATACTGCCAATGATCTTGCCATCGGATAGGAGGGGAACAACCAGCAGCGCCCGAGCAGGCGATCGCAACGGCAAATCGGGAACGTTCAGGTCTAGATGCCGACTCAGGTCATCGATCACAACAGGCGCTTGCAACGCCAGCAGACGTTGCAACACTGGGTTGCCGTCAATTGGCACTAACGACTGAGGTAACTGTTGACGGGGAATAGAGCCACTTTCCTCGAACACGGCAGCAGGATTAGCGCCATTGACGCTATGAACCGGGGATGTACCATCGCTAGTAGCTAAGACCAGGGAATTTTTAGGAGCCGTATCCTCGCGGGTGGCATCATGCAACCCAACGCACTGCACAAACTCATCTTCTTCTGTCCAGAGGGATAAAGCACAGCCATCGGCACGCAGCGCTTGCCCCAGTTTTTGGGTGATGGCGGCAAAAATATCCTGGGGATCAAGGCTAGAACGAATCGCTGTCGTAATGGTGTTGACTAGCGCTTCTCGTTTAGCCAACGCTCTAACTTGTTCATAGGCGCGAGCCTGTGACAGCGCCAGAGCAGCTTGATCGGCCACCATAATCACAAGCTGCACTTCGTCGTCCTGCCAAATGCGAGGTTGCTCACACTGGTGCAGAGCCAGCACGGCCATCAACTCTTGCTGGCATACTAACGGTACGATCACACTGGAGCAAATGTTGGCCGTTTGATAGGACTGGCGTAACTGTGGGTCAATCTGTTCTCCTGCCGTCCGCTCATCGGTTTGGGCATTGTAGATCACCTGGACATCCTGTGTTTCCCAGACGGTATAAGCCAGGTGATTTGAATTCGTGGTGAAGTCAGGAAACGCTGACTCTATCTTGGATGCTTTAGAGGTGTAGACAAACGGCTCATCCTCCATGCGCCCCTCCTGGAACGGGCGAAGAATGCAGCAGTCTGCCTCAAACATTTGCCCCACGGTTTCAACAATCGTCTGTAGAATTTGACGATAGCTGAGCGCACTCCGAATAGTGTTGGTAACGGCGTTCAGCAGCGATTCCTGCCGCAGCGTGCGCCGCAGTTCTTGAGTGCGAGTCTTGAGAACGTTGTGGGTATCAACAGCCTGCCTGACAACGGCTTTTAGCTCGTCGTCATCCCACGGCTTAGTGACATATTTAAACACCTTGCCGGAGTTGATTGCTTCAACCAAATCGCCAACATCGGTGTAGCCAGTCAAAATAATACGAATAATATCTGGATACTGAGTGGCCGTAAGGCTCAGAAACTCTGTACCGCTCATGAAGGGCATACGCTGATCAGAGATGATGACGGCAACTTCGCCCTCGCTTGCCAAAATCTCTAAAGCCGCAGGCCCACTCTCGGCTCTAAGCACTTTATACTCGCGATGAAAGGTGCGATAGAGCAAGTCCAAGTTATCTGGCTCATCATCGACCACCAGAATTTTAGGTTTACTGTGATTTGAGGATTTCATGCACCGCTCCTGCTGTGGGGGCAGTCAGATAAAAGCCATTTCCATTTAATCTGAACTACTCCCAGTTGCCTGGGAAGATCGCTCAATTGATTGCAATTCAACATCTTGCCCTAAATCCTGCCCATCTCTCGGCTAAATATGGCTAAATTATGGCTAAATTGACCTGAGAGGAAACGACTCGCCATGCACCCACTCAGCAATTACCCTGGCACCCTGATCTGCACTCTAACGACTGGTGACATGAAACCGTTGTGCCGTTCCAAGTTGGTTAGAGAGGTTCTATCCAATCATAGGGGTATCTTTTTCCTTTCACATCGTGACGAGTGGCAGTTAAGCAGTTTGTACTACGGATTGCTAAGTGCAGCATGGCAGATTTTGTCATTCGATGTCTGGAGTGCTATGAGCGGCTAGCGATCGCGTTTAAGATGCTGTTTACGTGAGGCTCAAGTCTAGGATGCCCTAACTTAAAAACGATGTAACCTGTCATTACAATCGAAACAACAAGATGAGTCAGGAACGATAGGCTATCTGCAAGGGTGCATTCATCAGATTTGCTGCCATTATCTCAATACAGCTTTCACCTCCGCTTCTCAGGACTAAAATAAGGGCAATAAGGTTTATATTGCTATGTCTACTTCTGGCACCGATGTCTTTGCTTCGCCATCCCCGGCGTGGGACTTAACACATCGCTCGTTTGGAGAATTGCCATTTCTGATCCGAACCGTCAGGCAACAGGATTTACAGCGTCTGACGGATGTATTGGCGGCTAGCTTTCATCATCGAGACGGACTGATGGGGTGGTTATACCCTCTGTTTCGGATGGGAATCTATGAAGATTTGCGTAGCCGCTTGCAGAAGAAAATGCCGCATCATGCTTGTTTAGTCGCGATCGCCGCTGCTTCAGCCAACCGTTCGCCCATGCCCACCCAGGCAGTCAACAACTTGGCTGGCACTATCGAAATCTCGCTGCGATCGCAACACCTCTGGCAACCTCATCATTCACGACACTTGTATTTATCCAATCTGGCGGTTCAATCCGATTACCGTCGTCAGGGGGTTGCACAACAGCTACTGAAGACCTGCGAACGAATCGCTCTGGAATGGGGACATCAAGACTTATATCTCCACGTTTTAGAAAATAACTACAAAGCTAGAAGACTTTATATGAAAGCCGGATATCGGTTGCAGCGCATCGACTCAACCATGAGTTCTATGGTGTTGGGGCAACCGCGACAGCTATTTTTGCATAAACGATTGCAGGGATAGCCAGGGATCGATTTTCCACCGACGACGTTGGCTGCTGTATTGCCTTGAGGAGAACAGGTTATGTTTTTAGTCACAGGAGCCACAGGGGGGCTAGGACGCAGAATTATCCGATTGCTTTGTGAACGAGAACAGCCGACGCGGGCGTTTGTTAAGCTAACGTCGCGATATGGCGAGATAGAGAATCGGGGAGCACAGGTTTTTATCGGAGATTTACTGCAAGAGCGAGACATTCACAAAGCCTGTCATGGGGCGGAATTTGTGATTAGCGCTCACGGATCTAACGACGCGAATGGTGGCGATGCTCAGTCGTTAGACTACCGAGCCAACATTGACCTGATTGATGCTGCTAAAGCGGCTGGCGCGAAGCATTTTGTTTTTATCTCAGTGCTAGGGGCAGAACGTGGGTATGAAGATGCACCTGTCTTTAAAGCAAAACGAGCGGTTGAGCAGTATTTGAAAACGAGCGGGTTAAATTACACCATTTTGCGACCCTCTGGCTTTGCCTCAAATTTGCTGCCCCTGGCCGAACGATTTCAGCAGACTGGACTTTATTTGTTGATTGGTGATCCCAAAACTCGAACCTCGATTGTGAGTACAGATGACCTGGCACAGATTGCCGTGGCAGCGGCTACTACTGAAGCAGCACACAATCAAACCTTTGCGGTGGGGGGGCCAGATATTCTGGAACGAGCCGCCATTCCCCAGATCTTTGGCCGCATTTTTGACCGAGAACCGCTGGTTATTACACCACCTCTGGTGGTTTTAGACGGCATTCGTACCGCAGTGGGGGTAATCAATCCGGAAGCAAAACGGGCGTTGGGAACGTTACGGACTCTACTGGCGAATGAATTTTTTTGTACGCCTGCTGAAGTTCAATTGCTAGAGACAACCTTCAACATCAAAATGGAGTCGCTAGAAAGCTTCATGCGCCGCTATTTAACTCCTTGACGTGGTCATTGGCGCTGATCCAGACGTTAACGGTTCCACTCTGCTCCTCACGCTCCGAGAACCTGAATGGCTGTAGCGAGCAGGAGAGCCACGATCGCCCCTATCAAGGTGTTCAACACATTCACAATCTCATTCGTGAGCCATTCATAGCTAGATTGCAGCGTTGCTCCAATCAAACTCTCGGCTGTGGTGGCAACAAACGCAGCGATGATACAGATGGCGACACCCGGCAGCGAAACTAGCCCAACGCCCCAGGCAATTAGAGCGATCGCGGCTGAGGCGACTACGCCAGCCAGGGTTCCTTCTAAACTAACGGCTCCCTCGGTTCCGGGTGGCACAGGCTTCAGGGTGGTAATTAAGAACGTGTGTTTGCCGTAAGCTTTGCCAATTTCACTGGCAGAGGTATCGGATAGCTTGGTGCTAATGCTGGCAACGTATCCTAGTATCAGTAACGGAACCAGGGTTGCGGCTCGATCGGGTTGTGCCAGGGAAACGACATAGGCCGCGATCGCGCAAAGGGTGCCAATTAAAGCAGAACCCCAAACATTTTCTGGCCCACGTGCGCCAGAGCGCTTCTCGGCAATTCCGGCAGCTTCCTTTTGTGCCATGCCAATGCGGGTAACGCTCGAACCTACCAGAAAGTAGACCATCATAATTAGATAGCCCTGCCAGCCCAACGTCCCCCACAGCAGAATGCCCAATATCCATGCGTGAACCAGTCCAGCAGGTGTGAGAAGCTTCTTGGGAGCAAAGTAGGCGATCGCCGCCAGGGCAGAATTGAGGGCGATCGCTACCAGCCAGGGCAGGAGACTCATCAGTGTGGAAGAAACAGCCATTGTTGATTGAGGAATGTGGTATCCAGGGCACCGTCGATTCCAGTGAGGCAGTAAATCATGCGTGCGGCTGGTGTTACTGCTCCAAAATGCCTAACTGCATGGTATTGCATCCCGGCAACGTTGGGCTGATTGTTTGCCGCAACATTGACTGACATTATGCGGTTGAGCTTCAGGTTACACTACCGCACCGAACTCCCACGCAGCCTGGAAAAAGTCTGCTTCGCATTGCATGGCATAGCGATAGGTGGATGCAGCCAACTGGCTGTAGCCAGCGTAGCGATCGGTGAGTGCGGCTAGCTGTTGCGCCAACGGCTCAAACTCCTGGCTGCTATAGGTTTGAATCCAGTTTGCATACCGATGCTCTGGAATGCCAGATTGCGCCAATGTTTGTCCCAAAAATGCGTATAGCCGCATACAGGGCAACATTGCCACTGCCGTAATACCAACATCCTGACTCCAGGCGGTTGCTGACAGAAAATCGGTATAGCGACGGGTAGCGCTACCTGGTACGACATCCTGAAGGTTTACGCCCCACTCAGCCGCATAGCTCTGATGCAGCTTAAGTTCTTGAAGTACACCATCCGCCAGACTATGGAAAATGCTAAACCCTTCCCAATCAGGTGCTTTAGCGGCAGCAATGCTGTAGGCTCGGGCAAAAGCATCTAGAAAAAAGGCATCTTGCCCAACGTAATAAGCGAACGTTTCCATTGGCAATGTACCGTCAGCGATACCCTGAACAAACGGATTGTTTAAACAGGCGATCGCCAAATCCTGATTAGCTTGCCAGAGTTCTATGGCCAGAGACATTGACACCTCCTCATTTCCACCCCCTAAAACCACAGTAGGGACGAGATAATCTCGTCCCTACTGAACCACAGTTACAAATTAAACTACGCCTAACCGCAACTTGTGACGCAATTAGTTGCTAGCAGCCACCTTCGCTTGGGCCCCACTGCTAACTAACCGCTCATAGGTGGTACGCATCTTCAGCCCAACGAGCACCTGGAACAGACCTGTACCGTTGTTGGAGCCAGGATATTCTTTGTGCTTCAGCAACAGCTCGGTCATTTCACCGTAGTACTTGGTTGAGGTATTGCTGAGGTGACTTTCGATGTAAATGACTTCCTCAAGCTTGTCAAACTGTCCGTCTACCTCCAGGATAGAGACGCTGTTTTTGTAGTACGCATCGGGACCATAGTACATCTGCATCCCTGGATAGGAGCAGGTGAGCTTGCGACCGCAAGGTGTCCAGTGAATCGTAGACCCTTCATCAAACAGATAAACAGGCTCCAGCCCTTCAACGTCATCTTTCTGAATCAGGCGAACCCGCAGCACGCGGCGTTCGGTATCGTTTGGAATCAGGTTGGTGGGTAGGACTTGAATCACCACATCGGCATGAGCTTTCTGCGGATCGATGTAAGCATTAAAGTCGGGACGGCGAGAGTTGATAGCAGCCAGCACGTCTTCGTAGCGATGACCCCGTTCTGCCATGTCGCGCTGGATCTTCCAGGCAATTTTCACTTCGTCGTCAATATCCAGGTAAACGCTAAAGTCAAGCAGCGATCGCACCCGTTCGTCATACATCGGGTGAAGCCCTTCGATGACAATAATGCGGTTGGGGCGAATAGTTTCGGGTGGGTCAATCATCCCCGTTTCGTGGTTGTAAATGGGTTTCTCGATTGACTTTCCTTCCTTCAGCGCTTTGACCTGCTCATACATCAGGTCGAAGTTGTTTGCTTTAGGGTTAAGAGCAGTGATACCAGTTTCTTTGCGCTGCTTGCGATCCAGACTGTGGTAATCGTCCAGGCAGATGACTGTTAATAACTCTTCCCCAAACAGATCTGCCAAGCGGCGAAGGAAGGTCGATTTACCGCATCCGGAATCCCCGGCTACGCCAATAATAACCACACGGTCTGGCTGACTGGTCATAGGTTTCCTCTGAAAATAAAACGGCTATATTGAATGAAATTTGGACAGGTTTAAACCCTGAAAAATGTGGAAGCAGCCTAACTGTGGTTCAGTGTGACTCTTTCCCTTCGATTCCTGTCGCTTTTACTGACCTAGGATGTGTATCAAGATGAAACGGCTGACCATTGCAATTAATAAGCAGCGGTTCATCTACCCACGGTTAGAAAAAGCTCAGGCGATCGCAGATGAATGGAGCTGGTAGGTATTTAGTACTACAGAATAGCCTGATCCTACCAGAACCCATGCATCCCTACAAGAGTTCTATGGATAACATTTCGGTTGCTAATACTCATGCTAAAGGCATTGTGCCCACTACGAAACTGAAATTGAAAATGAAATTGGTATGAAATTGACATTCTTTCCCTAAATTGCTCGTTATGGTGGAGCGGAGGTAAGCGTAATTTTTCTTCACTTGCCTCCTTCAGTGAGTGAGAGCGGCTTTGCAATGCTACGCTAATAGCAGATTAGGTCTGATTTGCGGACTAACGTTCCGATCGCTTAGTTGGCATGTCGTGAGAAATGGCACGTAACTACAGCGCGTTCAACAAGTTGGGTTCAGAGAGTTATTGATTACCGATGTACAATCCAAGCGCAGCGGGTGGTGCTGCTAATACAGACTACGGTAGCCGTCTCTTTATCTATGAAGTAGAAGGTCTACGCCAAAACTCGGAAACTGACAAAAGGGATTATCCGATTCGTCAGAGCGGCAGCGTGTTTATCACGGTGCCCTACAACCGCATGAATCAGGAAATGCAGCGCATCACCCGCATGGGTGGCACGATCGTCAGTATTCGCCCGATGACCGCTGATAGCGTCGCTAATGGCAAAGTCTCCTCTAGCACTGAGTCACCGCAAACGAAGTCAGCAGAAGAGAAAAAGCCCATGACTCAAGCCAAGGCTAAATCTGATGTTCCTGTCAACATCTATCGTCCAAATGCACCGTTTGTCGGCAAGTGTATCTCTAACGAAGAACTAGTCGGCGAGGGTGGTATTGGTACAGTTCGCCATCTTATCTTTGACATTTCTGAAGGCGATCTCCGCTATTTAGAAGGTCAAAGTATTGGCATTATTCCAGACGGTACCGATGAGAAGGGCAAGCCGCACAAACTGAGACTGTACTCGATCGCGTCTACCCGGCATGGCGATCACGTTGATGACAAAACGGTCTCTCTCTGTGTTCGCCAGTTGGAGTACAAGCATCCTGAAACGGGTGAAACCGTCTATGGGGTTTGTTCGACGTTCCTGTGTCATCTAGAAACGGGTGCAGACGTCAAAATTACGGGGCCAGTCGGCAAAGAAATGTTGCTGCCTGACGATCCAGAGGCCAACGTCATCATGCTGGCAACCGGAACGGGTATCGCTCCCTTCCGTGCGTATTTGTGGCGCATGTTTAAGGATGCCGAGAGAAAAGCAAACCCAGAGTACAACGATTATAAAGGGTTTGCCTGGTTAATCTTCGGTATTCCAACCAGCCCCAACATCCTTTATAAGCAGGAGTTGGAAGAGATTCAGGAACAGTATCCCGACAATTTCCGCCTGACCTATGCCATCAGCCGTGAGCAAAAGAACTCGGAAGGTGGTCGGATGTATATTCAGCACCGTGTTGCCGAACACGCAGATGAACTCTGGAAGATGATCCAAAACCCGAAGACCCACACTTATATTTGTGGTCTAAAGGGAATGGAGGGTGGCATCGACGAAGCTCTGTCTGTAGCGGCGGCTAAGGATGGAGTGGAGTGGAAAGACTATCAAAAGCAAGCCAAGAAAGAAGGCCGCTGGCACGTTGAAACTTACTAAGGTTTAAGGGCTAGCACTGCTGTCCCTGGTTGACTGGTTGTTTAGATCAAAACCGGAAGTACCCGGAAAAGCGATCGCTTTTCCGGGTACTTTTTTATTCGCGTTTCCCGGCGGTCTGTCTTGCCTGCTTTACCATATCAATCAATGTATGATGCGCGTCTTCCGAGTCTTGCAACGTGTGGTCAAATGCTACTCGCACCGGAGTTGTTGCTGTCTCTGATTGAACTAATAAGTCCATGCCTTGAGCGTCGATTTGGAGCATTTGAGCGGCGATCGCCTCAGTAACTCCACCAAATGCTTTGGCATATAGCGTGACGGCATCGGCATGGTCTTCGTTCATGTGCTTGCAGATGCGATCGCTCACCTCAGAGGAAAATGCGTCAGCCATAGTAAATTCCGTACTATCCTGTCTCTAAACAACTAAATTTCAAGCCACTACTGGCGGTCTATCGGGTGATCTATCGAGCTGATCGATTGGGTGATTTAGGGAGTTGGCTGCCCCTGTAAAAAGAAGGCTACTAGCCGGAATAGGTTCATTGCAATGAACGAAATCAAGGCCATGCTAATCAGGACGTTAATTACATTGCGTGCGTTCTGCATTCGCTGGACGGATTCATTGGTTTGATCAATCGGTTTGATCAAATAGTAACTTGCCAACAGACGCAGGGAACAAAGAACCGTAGAGACACGATTTGCCGCGTTGGGGCGTATCGCCAGTTCAGAAGCCGCTAGTCCTCCATTGCTAACGTGTCACACACCACTTGAGCCAGTTTATGCGCTGCCCCAGCCTGCCCCCGTACCCCTTGCAAGCGAGCCTTAACCTGCTCCAACTGGTCGGGATGCTCCAGCCAGTTTAGCGCCACTGCTGCCACCTCTTGCGGCTGGAGTTTTCCGATTAGCTCTGGGACGATCGCCTCTCCTGCCCAAATGTTCGGCCATGCTAACAGCCGAGGAGTTCGCACAAACCACCCGTTAATCACCCTGGCAAACATTGAACCAACACCGGGCAGGTTTGCCAATAAGCCCGGTAAGCCATCCCAGGCACGCATAGAATCGAGCTGCTGGGTGGGAAGTAACACAATCATGGGAATGGCTAACGATCCTAACTCAGCCGTGTTGGCTCCGACCGTAGTTAAACAGAGCCGACATCGAGCTAAAACATCGTAGGCTGGGGTTTCAGTCCACAGCTCAATTCGCAACCCGCTTGCCGTTTTAAAGTAAGCACCGTTTGGTTCAGTCACCAGTTCGGCTGTACCGCCCTCAAACGTAAGCGCAAAGGGATTAAAGGCCGGATCGGCATATTTGGCGATTGCCTCCAGATCGAGCGTCGGTGCCACCAGAATTACAAACTGCGTTTGAGGCCGGACGGCATGGATGTGTTGCGCGATCGCCAGCCCCAGCGGTACGCCCTGCGCCAGTTTGGCAGACTTTGAACCGGGCAACAGTCCAATCAGTTCAGCGGAAGAGGCTTGGGTAATAGCTTGCAACGAGGAGGATGTATGCCCACTGGCCTCTGCCATCAAATCGCCTACGACTGTGAACTTGTGCTGGTATCTGGGATCAGCCCGCTCGACCAGTTCTGGCTTCATCACCCCAAAGCGATCGATCCAGCGATGCCAGCGAGTCTGCCATTCTCCATAAATGACGGTGCGGTAGCCCAACCGCCTGCCAATGATGACGGGAAAGATCTGATCGCCACCCAAAAATATGATAACGCCGCGATCGCGCCACTCCCAGGATTCCGCTGTCTTTCCCCAGAGCAAAAACGGAAAAAAGCGATCTGCCCCCTGAACGCGATCGACCTCAGGCATCTGCTGGGCAAGGCTTACTTCTCGCCCGCTAGCGTTGGGACAGGGAGAAAGCACTACCGAAATACGAACCTGCGAGCGATCGTGCCCCAAGGTTTGCCGTAGTTCTTGTACAACTGGTCTTACCCAGGTGGTGAGTTCGCCTGGCCCATTCGATAACACAAGGATGTCGATTGGCTGCATAAGGCAACTCCTATTGCACCCTGCTGAATAAATGTATTGATGTATCAGTGACCGTTGTGCCCAAGTGTCTCACGGACGGCTCAATTTTCGCCAGGTTAAATATTTGCGAGTATGGTTGAACCGTACGTTTTGCTGAATGGGAAATAGTCGTTTGACCCAGACGGTTACGGTTTGATCCCTCAACGGTTTACCCTCGTCCTCTACTGAAAAGAAGCAGATGCTAAAACCAAACGATCGGCTGACCTGGGTGCGATTGTTGTGTGTTGCCATTCTAGTACTGGGGATTGTGTTTCGCTGGGCTAACCTCGATCGCAAAATCTATTGGCATGATGAGGTTTTTACCTCCCTGCACATTACAGGGCATAGCCGCTCCGAATTAGTTGAACGAGCATTCAGGGGAGAAGAGGTTACAGTCCAGGATCTGCAAGCGTTCCAGCGCCTCGATCCGTCGAGAGGGGTTGGGTTAACCGTTCAAATTTTGGGCGCTGAAGATTCTCAACATCCGCCGCTTTACTATGTTCTGGCGAAAGCATGGGCGCAGTGGTTTGGCGACTCGGCTACTGCTATTCGCAGTTTCTCGGCCTTGACCAGCTTGTTGACATTTCCGCTGCTGTATTGGCTGTGTTTAGAGCTGTTTGAATGCCCGCTGACAGGCTGGGTAGCGATCGCACTAATAGCAGTGTCTCCGTTTCATGTACTTTACGCTCAGGAAGCGCGGGAGTATAGCCTGTGGACGGCCACGGTGTTGTTGTGTAGCATCGCCCTGTTTCGAGCCATGAACGTGCCAACGATACGAAACTGGGGCTTCTATGCCATATCGCTCATTCTGTCGTTCTACACGTTTTTGCTGACCGCCCTTTTTGCCGTTGGACATGCCCTCTATGTACTAATCAACACGGGTTTTAGCTTAAATCGGCGATCGGTTTCCTATCTGGTGAGTTCTGCGATCGCGCTGGTGGTTCTCAGCCCGTGGATGTATTTCATTCGCACCTATGCCGACACGGTTAAGGGATCAACCGCATGGACGACTCAGTCGCTCACATTACCGACGATGGCAAACATGTGGGCCTTTAACGTTAGTCGCCTGATTGTTGATTTCGATTTCAGCCTGGATGATTTGCGAGCCTATTTCTTCATCGTACCCGTGCTGCTATTGGAGGGGTATGCGCTGTATTACCTGTGCCGCCGCACATCATCCAGGGTTTGGCTGTTTGTGTTGTGCCTCACGTTTTCTAGTTTTGTTGCGCTGCTGCTGCCCGATCTGGTGCTGGGTGGGCAGCGATCGACCGTCACCCGTTATTTAATTCCAAGCCATCTTGGTATTCACCTAGCCCTAGCCTATCTGCTAACCCAGCGTCTTCGTACTACAAACCTGATGCGTCTTCGCCTTTGGGGAGCGATCGCAGCCATAACAGTGCTGGCCGGAATCGCGTCGTGTGCGGTTAGTGCCCAAGCGGATACCTGGTGGAACAAAGTGGTAGGCTACACCAACCCTGAGATGGCACGCATCATTAATGCCAGCGATCGCCCTCTGGTCATTAGCGATGCGTTTGGAGTGAATCCGGCTAATGTGGTATCGCTCAGCTACGTACTAAATCCGCAAACAAGATTTTTGCTGCTGTCCGAGGTTGGAGAATCCTTCAACGTCCCGCCTATTGATCTCAATGCCAATACCGTCTTTTTGCTTAACCTGCCGGAGGTATTTCGGACGCAATTTGAGCAAAACTACCAGGCAAGCCTCACTCCCATCGTGGGAGATTTGTGGCAGGTAAATCGATAATTTTACCGCGCACCCTTCGGGGAACTCCCCCTACTGAACACTGAGGGCTTATTGAAAATGGTTGCCAAAAAGCCGCTGTGGTCGGCTTGACAAAACTTAATAACCGTTGAAGTAGACGCTTTATTAATTTGTCAATGATTGTAAAAAAATATCTCGGATATTTTTTCGAATTGTGTCAGATGAGCGTCTGAATGGTCACTTGGTAAGGGTTTTTTGGTAAAAACACTCATGTAACGTTTTTACATTCGACCATTCGTTATCAGCAGTTGCCTGGGTTTCGGCAGCACGATATTGGTGCTGCGCCCGCCACCCCTCACAATTTGCAACTCTGACTGCTGATGGTTTACACGCTCACAGCCTTGCAAAGGAGCCTAACCGCATGTTCACTCACGTCAAGCCCACGATCAGACACATTGCCCCTGAATCTCTTCAGGAGCGGTCTCTGATCAAAGTGGTCTATGTCGTGCTAGAGCCACAGTACCAAAGTTCACTCTCAGCCGCCGTCCGCTCGATCAATCAGAACAATCCTAATCTGGCTGTTGAAATCAGCGGTTATTTGCTCGAAGAACTCCGCAACCCAGAAAATTACGAAGCCTTCCAGCAGGACATTGCTACTGCCAATATCTTCATTGCTTCTCTAATTTTCATTGAAGATCTGGCTGACAAGGTTGTGGCTGCTGTTGAGCCGCATCGCGATCGCCTGGATGTTGCTGTCGTCTTTCCCTCC
This sequence comes from Oculatella sp. LEGE 06141, assembly GCF_015207605.1. Lineage (GTDB taxonomy): Bacteria > Cyanobacteriota > Cyanobacteriia > Elainellales > Elainellaceae > Oculatella. Next base: position 61,210 of record NZ_JADEWO010000006.1, on the reverse strand, counting down.
ATGCCGCAGGTGATGCGGCTCAACAAAATGGGAAGTTTTTCGATGGCGCAGTTGGGTCAGTCGAAAAGCGCGATCGCTCAGTTCATGCGGAAGCGGAAGGAGAAGTCTGGGTCGTCGTTCCAGGATGGAATGCTGAAGTTGCTGCAAACCCTGCCCAAGGTGCTGAAGTACCTGCCAATGGACAAAGCGCAGGATGCCCGCAACTTTATGCTCAGTTTTCAATACTGGCTGGGTGGCTCTGCCGAAAATCTGGAAAACTTTTTGCTGATGTTGGCCGACAAATATGTGTCGGGTGCTACAACGAGCCGCGATCTGCCGCTGAAGTATCGCGATCCGGTCACTTACCCCGATATGGGAATCTGGCATCCGCTGGCTCCCCGCATGTTTGAAGATGTCAAAGACTATTTCAACTGGTACAGCTCTCGTCGAGATATTTCAGATGATCTAAAAGATCCGCTGGCTCCCTGCGTGGGGTTAGTGCTGCAACGCACCCACCTGGTAACGGGCGACGACGCTCATTATGTGGCGATGGTGCAAGAACTGGAATGCATGGGAGCAAGGGTGATCCCGGTCTTTGCGGGCGGGTTAGATTTTTCTAAACCAGTTGATGCTTATTTCCACGAGTCTCCTAACAAAGGGGATAGCCGTACGGTCTCTGCACCGCTAGTTGATGTGGCAATCTCATTAACCGGATTTGCCCTGGTGGGTGGGCCAGCTCGTCAAGATCATCCCAAGGCGATCGATGCCCTGAAGCGGTTGAATCGTCCTTATATGGTGGCGCTACCGCTCGTATTCCAGACCACCGAAGAGTGGCAGGACAGCGATCTGGGTCTGCACCCAATTCAGGTAGCGCTCCAAATCGCCATTCCGGAGTTGGATGGAGCGATCGAGCCGATTATTTTGTCGGGTCGGGATGGCAACACTGGCAAGGCGATCGCGCTGCAAGATCGGGTCGAAGCGATCGCGCAACGGGCGATGAAATGGGCGAATCTGCGCCGCAAGCCCAAGGTGCAAAAGAGAGTAGCCATCACCGTCTTTAGCTTCCCGCCCGATAAGGGCAACGTCGGCACCGCCGCTTATTTAGACGTGTTTGGTTCCATCTATGAAGTGCTGCAAGCGCTGAAGTGCAACGGCTACGACGTGCAGGATCTGCCCGACTCTGCCGAAGCGCTCATGCAAGCGGTGATTCACGATGCTCAGGCGCAGTACAGCAGCCCTGAACTGAATGTGGCCTATCGCATGACTGTACCGGAGTATGAAGCGCTGACACCGTATCACAAGCGCCTGGAAGATTCCTGGGGTGCGGCTCCGGGGCATCTCAATACGGATGGGCAAAATCTGCTGGTGTTTGGCAAGCATTTTGGCAATGTCTTCATTGGAATACAGCCTACTTTTGGCTATGAAGGCGACCCAATGCGGCTGCTGTTCTCGCGATCGGCTAGCCCCCACCACGGATTTGCAGCTTACTACACCTACCTGGAGCATATCTGGCAAGCGGATGCCGTGCTGCATTTTGGCACACACGGATCGTTGGAATTTATGCCGGGTAAGCAAATGGGAATGTCTGGCGATTGCTATCCCGATTCGCTGATTGGCATGATCCCCAATCTGTATTACTACGCAGCGAATAATCCTTCGGAAGCGACGATCGCCAAACGCCGCAGCTATGCCGAAACCATTAGCTACCTGACTCCACCCGCTGAAAATGCTGGACTCTATAAAGGGTTAAAGGAGCTGAGCGAGCTAATTGCTTCGTATCAAACCTTAAAGGATTCTGGTCGGGCAGTTCCGATTGTGAATGCCATCGTTGACAAGTGCCGTTTGGTCAATCTGGACAAGGACATTGAACTGCCAGAGCAAGATGCCGCCGATCTCAGTGCCGAGGAGCGGGATGCGCTGGTGGGCAAGGTGTACATTCGGTTGATGGAGATTGAGTCGCGTCTGCTGCCCTGTGGCCTGCATGTGATCGGCAAACCGCCCACCGCCACCGAAGCGATCGCCACCCTGGTTAACATTGCCAGTCTCGATCGCACCGAAGAAGAGATTGTGAGTCTGCCGCGCATTATTGCCAACAGCATTGGGCGCGATCTGGATCAGATCTTCAAGAATAGCGATCGCGGCGTTTTAGACGACGTGCAGCTCCTATTCGACATCAACCAGGCAACTCGCCTTGCCGTTGCGGCGCTGGTGAAAGAGCAAACCGATGCCGATGGCCGCGTGTCTCGCGTCTCTAAGCTCAACTTCTTCAACATGGGCAAAAAAGCGCCCTGGGTGGAAGTGTTGCACGAAGCGGGCTATTCCAAGGTTGATCCTGAACAGCTCAAACCGCTGTTTGAATATCTGGAGTTTTGCCTGAAACAGGTGGTTGCCGATAACGAACTGGGGGCATTGCTCAAGGCGCTGGAAGGCGAATATGTGATTCCTGGCCCTGGTGGCGATCCCATTCGCAATCCGGATGTGCTGCCAACGGGCAAGAATATGCACGCCCTTGATCCCCAGTCGATTCCTACCACTGCGGCGATTAAGTCGGCTCAGATTGTGGTCGAGCGCCTGCTGGCTCGGCAAAAGGCAGAAAACGGCGGCACCTATCCAGAAACGATCGCCTTTGTGCTGTGGGGCACCGACAACATCAAGACCTACGGCGAATCGCTGGCGCAGGTGTTGATGCTGGTGGGTGTTCGTCCGGTGCCTGACTCGTTGGGTCGGGTCAACAAACTGGAGTTAATGTCTCTAGAAGAGTTAGGGCGACCCCGAATTGATGTGGTGGTGAACTGTTCTGGCGTGTTCCGCGATTTGTTCATTAACCAGATGAGTTTGCTCGATCGCGCTATCAAAATGGCCGCAGAAGCCAATGAGCCGCTGGAGATGAACTATGTTCGCAAACACGCGATGAAGCAAGCAGAAGACCTGGGTGTGAACCTGCGTCAGGCGGCAACCCGCGTGTTTTCTAATGCCTCTGGTTCCTATTCTTCTAACATCAACCTGGCGGTGGAAAACAGCACCTGGGAAAGTGAAACGGAACTGCAAGATATGTATCTGGCACGCAAATCCTTTGCCTTTAGTTCCGACAACCCCGGCATGATGGAGCAGTCGCGCGAACTGTTTGAGACGGCGCTTAAAACGGTGGATGTGACCTTCCAGAACCTCGATTCGTCCGAGATTTCGCTCACGGATGTGTCGCACTACTTTGACTCTGACCCCACCAAGTTGGTTTCTAGTTTGCGGGGTGATGGCACAACGCCAGCATCTTATATTGCAGATACCACCACGGCGAATGCTCAGGTGCGATCGCTCTCTGAGACGGTGCGGTTAGACGCTCGGACTAAAATGCTTAACCCCAAATGGTACGAGGGAATGCTCTCCCATGGCTATGAGGGGGTGCGGGAACTGTCGAAGCGCCTGGTTAATACTATGGGCTGGTCGGCAACGGCTGGAGCCGTAGACAACTGGATTTATGAAGACACCAATGCCACATTCATCCAGGATGAGGCCATGCGGCAACGGCTGCTGAACATGAATCCGCACTCGTTCCGCAAAATTGTGGGCACCTTGCTGGAGGTTAACGGGCGCGGCTACTGGGAAACGAGCGAAAGCAATCTCAATATGCTGCGCGAACTGTATCAAGAAGTAGAAGATCGGATTGAAGGAATTGAATAATCCGAAATTTTGCTTTAGCCAGTTGTAATCATTGATAAGTCATCACAGAGACGTTGCGTGCAGCGTCTCTGTTTTGTTTAGCGTTTATTTAGCGTTTGTATAGCGGTCAATGGATAGGTTGGGGTGACGTATCGGTATGTCCCTAACCCATCTGCTGCCCACTAAACTTCAGAGGATCTGACTGAAAAATCTGATGGTTAAATCAAACTATTTATCCATTGTTGTGGCGGTTTTTGTGGCGATCGCAAAGTGCAGTTTAGCTATCTTGTGTTTTAGTCTGGCACTCTATTTAAGAACCCCTTTATTTGCAGGAACCAGAAACATACTATTTTGGATACTTCTGCTACTTGGCGTTGGATTGTTTGGGCTTGAACTGGTTCGCCTTAAGCATCAACATCGCAGTTCAAGAATAGGTGGGTTACTGATACTGAGTATCGCATTTGGGGCGATCGCCATCCTGACCACGTCCGAACTTAAATTCAATTTTGCGAAGCAAAGGATACTAAACTCTAATTCGGCTCAGCTAGCCGCATTAGGCCAACATTTTGTGGTGGGATATCGCAATATTGATGAGGTCAAAAAGCTAGCAGAAACAGGAGCGATCGGCGGTATTTTCATTACTAGACGCAATATTAAAAACAAAACAGTATTAGAAATTAAACAGGAAATTGCAGCGCTGCAATCAGCGCGAGTTCAACATCATCTGCCGCCGTTGTGGGTTGCAACCGATCAAGAAGGAGGAATTGTTTCACGCTTGTCTCCACCGCTGACACAGTTACCACCACTGGCACAGATCGTTGATTCAGCAAACAGTGATTCAGCAAACAGTATGGATCAACAAACCGCAGACGTAATTCAATATGCCAGAGTGCATGGAGAAGAGTTAGCGAACCTGGGTGTAAACCTCAACTTTGCCCCCGTGGTTGATTTGAATAAAAACGTCGTTAACCCCAGGGATAAGTTTTCGCAAATTTATCGACGAGCCATTTCAACCCATCAACAGGTAGTTGCCGACGTAGCGCTTCAATATTGCCAGACGTTAGAAGACTACGGTGTTCGTTGCACTATTAAACATTTTCCGGGGTTGGGGGGCGTGGCAACCGATACCCACATTGAAGAGGCCGAATTGTGGTCTTCTATTGCAGAATTAACTCAGGCTGATTGGGTGCCTTTTCGTAAGGTGATGAGCCAATCAAATGCAGTGGTCATGCTGGGACATGCCAAATTAATGGCCGTTGACGATCGCCATCCTGTCTCATTTTCTCAACCTGTTGTTACCGGCATCCTGCGAGACAGTTGGCAACATCAAGGCGTTTTAATTACCGATGATTTCAGTATGCAAGCCGTGTACGGCAGCGAATTGGGGCTTGAAAATGCAGCGATCGCCTCACTCAACGCTGGCGTTGACCTGATCCTGATTTCCTACGATACCGACCTGTATTATGAAGCGATGATGGCACTACTCAAGGCAGAAACAAACGGACTTCTAAACGTAAAACAGTTAGAAACTAGCCAACGCCGATTAGCAGCATCCATGAGCAATCGCCCCACACTTCCCCATCCTGAAACCGAAAAGTCGAGCTAAGCGCACGTTAGCCCTGGAGCAAAAGCAGACAGGCTCAGCGCTAACTATCCTGGATTGACCCGCATCAACACCTGCCCATATTCCACGGGTTCGCCGTTCTCCACCAAAACATCAACCACTTCACCAGAAACCTCTGCCTCAATCTCATTCATCAGCTTCATGGCTTCAATGATGCACACCGTTTGTCCAGAGCGAATGCGATCGCCCACCTCAACAAACGGCGGTTCATCAGGTGCAGGGGAGCGGTAGAAAGTGCCCACCATTGGCGACGTGATCGTGAGCAGTCGCTCGGTAGCCGATGGAGCAGAAGTCGGAGCCGGAGTTGCCGTGGTAACTGCCGCTGTTGCCGTTGCGCTAGGGGTGGCTGACGGTGCTGGAGCAACCGAAATGCTGGGAACCGTTAAAGCGTCAGGGACATTGCTGCGCTCCTGGATGACAACGCGATCGCTGCCCTGTGTACCCTTGCGGATCACCAGCTCAAAATCGTTGCTCTTTAAGGTCAGCTCTGCAATATCCGTCTGGTTTAGCGCCGCTAGCAACTCGCGGAGTTCGTTGAAGTCTAATTCCACAATTTATATAGCTCACGTTAACGTATTTCTTGATCGGCTCCGACTGATCGCTCCGGCTCTACCATCAGCGGCTGACATTTGCCGTTCCTAATCAGCCGCTGATGGCAGAACTTACTCACGACCTAAATAGCTGTCGTTGCGGGTATCTACTTTAATCCGCTCACCAATGGTGATAAACAGCGGCACCATGACCTGTGCCCCCGTTTCGACAATGGCTGGTTTAGTTCCACCCGTGGCCGTGTCTCCCTTCACACCGGGATCGGTCTCGGTGACTTCTAAAACCACTGAGTTCGGCAATTCTACTTCTATAACCTGCTCGCCCCAGCGAACCACGTTCACTTCCATGCCCTCTTTCAAATATTTGACGCGATCGCCAATCTGCGCTGCGCTGAGACGACCTTCCTCATAGCTGTCCATATCCATGAAGACGTACTGGTCAGCTTCTTTGTAGGTATGCTGCATCACGCTCTTTTCAAGCGTGGCTTGAGGAACCGTCTCACCTGCCCGGAAGGTTCGTTCAACCACACTGCCCGTTTGAGCGTTTTTGAGTTTAGTGCGAACAAACGCAGACCCTTTTCCGGGTTTGACGTGGAGGAATTCCACGACTCGCCACACCGAGCCGTCTAATTCAATGCTGACACCAGGGCGAAAGTCGTTGCTGGAAATCATGAATCTTGTTGTCTAGGGAGAACATCGGCAATTCATTTTACCGCTCAAGGGGTAAGCAGGTGGAGAGCGGCGAGTTGATTTTTTTAGAATTGAATGCTTGAAGCGGAAGGCTCGCCGCGAAACGCACGATTGCAGGAAAACCATTCTGGCGATCGCAACCCTTCTGGCTGAAACGGTGCATTGGCATTTCTGCTGCACCCGTCTCTCACTATGGCAAGATTAAACATGGGATTTTCACCCTGTAGGCTAATAATGCCGTGGTGGATGTATAAGCCTCTGGGATAATTTTTATGCTGCACTCTTTAAGCCATTTAATGATGACTGCACTCAAGCGCTGGCTAAAAACGGGAGCGTTGGTCATTCTGCTAACGGTCTCATTGCTGGGAATTAGCACGATAAGCTGGAACCGCTCGGCGGCTGCCGATCCGGTTTTGATCAGCGCCTTGCCAGGAGGCAATGCCATCACCGACGGCAAAGCGCTGCTGCGGTATGCGCTGCCCATTGATAATGAAGCCATCCGCGACATTCAGAAAAGTATAGAAGAGACTTCAGAATCACTGCGAACCCGCAAGCGATTTGGGGCAATTAACGGCAACCTGAAGCGGGCACGACGAATTTTAGATTCCAAACAGACCGAAATTTTGGGTAGTGTGGCTCAGGAGCGCAAGCCAGAAGCAGAGGCGATCGTCGCTCAACTGCAATCGGGTCTTGACGACATGCAAATGGGCGTTGAGGAAAAAGACAGAGAAAAGCTCTGGCTCAAGCGAGGCGAACTGCTAGACCTGGTAGGACAACTGGAAGAGTTAATGGTGAGCCAGTTTCCGTTTGAGGTTCCCGCTGAGTACAGCAATCTGCCTCAGCTCAAGGGACGAGCCACCGTCGAGTTTGTTACCAGCAAAGGAACCATGAAAGCGGTGGTAGACGGCTACAGCGCTCCAGTTACGGCAGGTAACTTTATAGATTTAGTACAGCGTGGGTTCTATGACGGTTTAGAGTTCACGCGGGCTGAAGACTTCTATGTGGTGCAGGTGGGCGATCCGCCGGGAGCAGATGAAGGCTTTATCGACCCCAAAACCGGAAAGTATCGCTCTATCCCAATTGAGGTTCTGGTGGAAGGAGATACTGAACCCACCTATGGTGTCACCCTGGAAGAATCGGGGCGCTATCTCGATCAGCCCGTGTTGCCGTTCTCGGCCTACGGCACCTTGGGGATGGCTCGTCCTGGCGATGACCCTAACGGCGGTTCTTCCCAATTCTTTTTCTTCCTGTTTGAAGCAGAATTAACCCCTGCCGGACGCAATTTGTTGGATGGGCGTTACTCGGTGTTTGGCTATGTCACCGAAAACAAAGAGGTTTTGGGTCAGCTCAAGCAGGGCGATCGCATTGAAACAGCCAGAGTAATTGACGGTGCCGAAAACCTGGTGCAACCTACACCAATTACCTGAACCAAACCGAAGCGAAGCCGAGCGATCGCCCATTTGCCACAGCGAACAAGAACATAGCGTGAATCAACGATCGCCCCTCACCGTAACGGATATTGGCGAACAGGGTCTACTGGCTCGGTTGCAGCAATTTTGCCCTCCAGATGTGGTAGGCGACGATGCGGCATTGCTAACCGTGCAGCCGCACCAGGCACTTGTAATGACCACTGATGTCCTGGTCGATGGCGTGCATTTTAGCGATCGCACGACCTCTGCGGCGGATGTGGGTTGGCGAGCGGCGGCGGCCAACCTATCTGATCTGGCTGCCATGGGAGCGACACCGTTGGGCATCACCGTCGGCCTGAGCCTGCCAGGAGAAACATCAGTTACCTGGCTGGAGCAGCTTTATGAGGGCATGGCGCAGTGCGTACAGCGCTACGGTGCGGCAATCGTGGGAGGGGATGTTTGCCGTTCGTCTGTGTTAACCGTGGCGATCGCCGCTGTAGGACAAGTATTGCCCAACCGAGCCATTCGCCGTTCGCTAGCTCAACCGGGAGATGCCATTTTGGTGACGGGCGTTCATGGTGTGGCGCGAGCCGGGTTAGAGCTTTTGCTACAGCCAGCCAGCGCTCTAATGCTCAGGGAAGCCGAGCGGCAACGGCTCATTCAGGCGCATCAGCGTCCTGTTCCCCGGTTTGACGTGCTTCCCTTACTCGAATCGGTGTTTGAGGCCGTCTCTGCTCCCTATCGAGTGGCTGGCATGGACAGCAGCGACGGTTTAGCCGATGCTGTGCTGCAACTGTGTCGGGCTAGCGGGGTTGGCGCTCGGCTCGATCGCGATCGCATTTCAACACTGCCCGCCGTCCACAACTGGCTTTCTGCTGAGCAAGCGCTAGAGTGGGCGCTGTATGGTGGAGAAGATTTTGAACTGGTGCTGTGTTTGACACAACAAGTTGCGGAAGCAGTCGTGAAGCGGTTGGGGACAGGAGCCGCCATTGTGGGTACGATCGCCGCTGGTAACGAAGTGATATTAACCGACCGTACAGAAACCCGTTCTGAACAACTGAACCTTCAGAAAGGCTTTCAGCACTTTTAACCTCCCACCAGTAAGCGGGACGACCTGCGCTGTACCGTACTCAGGTCAGCGTCAGTCAGGGCAGCGTCAGGAAGTATATGGCTCAAACGGCTAAAAAGACGACTCTAGCACTGCTTGTTCAAACTCGTTGCGGCTGGCGTAAATTGCGAAAAACTTCTCCATATTGGCCAACTCAAACAGCATTTGAGCCTGTCCGTGCAGAGAGCACACACCCAGTTTCCCTCCTGCTTGCTGCACCTGGTTGTGTGCTGTAATCAACGCACCCAGGCCATTGCTGTCCATGAACGATACCTTTTGTAAGTCAATCAGCAGTAGCTTGCTGCCGCCAGAATAAAGGTTGCGATCGATCCATTCCATCAGAGCACTGGCACTAGCTGAACTCAAAATGCGCTCTGGCTCAAACACACGTATTGTAGACATGCTCTACACCTGCTTCTCTACACGTTCCTCATTGGTAGTCATAGAATGCCCGTTGCTCGATAGGAATTTGCAGGGTTTCGTCTTGGTGAGCATATCCGCCAAATCGGGTTCGGTTCCACCCACTGCCGCTTAAAAACGAGACTGTTACATTGGGTTTAAGAGTTATTAACAGCATCTGAGTGAGGTTTCCGAGTGAATAACCTATCCAACCAAACTTCAGAATTCTTTGAGGGCAACGCGGGCAAAAATCTTCTCTGGCAATATGTGCAGTCGATGAGTCCAGAGGCGATCGCCCAACTATCGCGCCCAACCTCTGCCGAAGTGTTACAGGTCATGGAGCGGAACATTTTCGGATTGCTGGGTGGACTACCATCTGACGATTTTGAAGTCACTGTAACCACTAGCCGCGAAAGCCTGGGTCGTTTGCTGGCCTCTGCTATGATGAGCGGTTACTTTCTGCACGGGGCAGAGCAGCGAATGGCGTTTGAAAAGTCATGGCAGGCAGTACCCAGTTCCTCTGATGCCGAACCCATCGAGTAATTGACTTAGCGCAGTATTGTGTCTGGCAAACGAAATTTTGTAGATAAAGCGACCCACTCGGCAGATCAACTGTTTGATCTGCCGAGTTCTACTATTTTGGTACTGCGGCGATCGCTGCTGCAATGGTATGGCAATTCGGGGCGAGTGTTACCGTGGCGGCAGAGCCGTAAACCCTATTCCATCTGGGTTTCTGAGATCATGCTGCAACAAACCCAGGTCAAAACGGTGATTCCCTATTACGAGCGGTGGCTCACTCAATTTCCTACCGTGGAAGCTCTGGCAACGGCAAGCCAGCAGCATGTGCTTAAAGCGTGGGAAGGGTTGGGATATTATGCCCGTGCCCGTAATTTGCATCGCGCTGCACAGGTGGTCGTACAGCAACACGCAGGGCAGTTTCCTAACCAGCTTGAAGCAGTACTGGCTCTACCGGGAATTGGGCGCACGACCGCAGGCGGTATTCTCAGCGCTGCGTTCAATCAGCCATTGCCAATATTAGATGGTAATGTAAAACGGGTGTTGTCACGGGTGATGGCTTTACAAGTACCGCCCAAGCAGGCGATCGAGGCACTATGGCACTGGTCAGAAGCGCTGCTCGATCCACAAAACCCGCGCGACTTTAACCAGGCATTGATGGATTTAGGTGCCACGGTTTGCACCGTCAAAAATCCAGCTTGTTTGGTATGTCCCTGGAGAACCGACTGTCGAGCTTACCATCTGACTATGCAAGATGAATTACCCCTGACCGAGAACCGATCGCCAGTGCCCCACAAAATGATTGGGGTCGGTGTGATCTGGAACGATCGCGGCCAGATTTTGATCGATCGCCGCCGCCAGTCTGGTTTACTGGGCGGGCTTTGGGAATTTCCAGGTGGCAAAATTGAGCCAGGAGAAACCGTCGAAGCCTGTATCCAGCGAGAAATTCTGGAAGAGTTGGGTATTGAGATTGAAGTGGGCGATCGCCTCATTACCATCGATCATGCCTATTCTCATTTTCGGGTGACGCTCAACGTGCATCACTGCCGCCACGTTGGCGGTGAACCCACCCCGATTGAGTGCGATGAAGTACGCTGGGTGACGCTGGCAGAGCTAGATCAATACCCGTTTCCCAAAGCCAATACGCAAATTATTGCCGCACTACACCAACACCTATCCCCCTAAATAAAAAAACAGATGCCCGTAGAAACGCGGTACTTGCGTTTCTGCGGGCTGATGCCAGTTATCGGCAGGAGGCGATCGGTTGAAAACAGGACGAAAGAGAGATTAAATAACGCCTGGGCCTTTGCCGCGCTTGTCACCGTGATCGGTCAACTTGCCAGTTTCATCCGTCTCATTCACTTCTGCCACTTCTTGAGCGCGCTCAGCCGCGTCTTCGTCTTCGTCCTGCCTTAAATCACCTGGCTCGTTTATATACATTTCGGGTTCAACCGCGAAGTTATTTGCCAGACCCTCTTTGTCGATCGTGTATCCACCTGTGGTTTCAACACTATCGGGGTCGGCCTTTTCTTCATGTAAGGAGTGCTTATATTCGCCACCTTCACGCTCCTTGCGGGCTGCGGTTTCAGCCGGAACGATGCCGCGATCGTACTGATCGGGGGCTGCCGAATCATCATGATTGGGATCGGTTTTTTTAGGCGAGGTCTCATTACTCATATCATTTCCTCCAACAGCGATTTAATAATGTGGTTTCAGTATAGAGGTTGCCTAATCTCGGCACATTACACCCAAGGCTTAGGGATTATCTGCAATTAGGAGGAAATTAAGTTTTGAGGGGGTGAGGGGCACAGTGGGTTCAGGTCAATTGCCTGCGGTTAGGTCGTTTCAGGCGATCGCCCCTCCTTAGCCTGACCATAAAAAATGAGGATGTACAACCCTGTACCTCCTCACTGTACCGTTATGTAAGCTACGTAAGCGACTCCAATGGTAGCTGATTGGTTCGCTCACCTAGTGTTTTGTTGCAACTCTGCAACCTCAATCTTCTTTAACTCCGAGTTTGGTCTGCCCAGGGCGTAAGCAGCATCGAAATCCATTTCAATCCATAATCAATTAGCAACCCAATCAAACCAATTAAGGCAATGCAGAACAGCACCTTCTCGGTTTGCAAAAACCGTTGCGACTGCACAATTTTAAAGCCTAATCCGCTTTGGGCCGCCACCAATTCGGCAATGACCAGGTAATTCCACGCGCCAGAAATGTTGACTCTCAATGTGTCTAAAACGCTGGGAAAGACCGCCGGACAAATCACTTTAAACAGCACATCCCGCCGATTTGCTCCCAGAGTGTACGCCACATTAATCATTTCGTTGGGAATAAACTTAACCGCATCAGCCACCATCATGGCGTTGTATAGCACTACACCCAGGAAAATAATGAGCGCTTTGGCATCTTCACCCAGGCCAACCCAAATTACAATCAGCGGGACAAATGCCATAACTGGCATGTAGCGCACTGTGCCGACAATGGGCGCAAACAGGCTTTCCATACTGTAGAAGGTACCCATAGCAATCCCCATTGGCACCCCAACAAACCCAGCGATGACAAACCCAGCCGCCACGCGAGCACAACTGGCTAAAACGTCCACAATTAAGTCTTCCTGCGTGAACATTTGAATGCCCGACTGCAAGACAGACGTTGGCGTGGGCAAAAACATGGGGGTAACTAACCCCGCATAGCTAAAAACAGCCCAGGCGGTTAACGGAATCGCCAGCGCGATCGCCGACAATAAAATAGCCAGCCAGTGCGGAAACCCCTGCCGAATGCTCCAAAACACAGACGGTTTCAGATATCGCTTGGGCGGCGAGGAAAAAGCCATGCCCGTGTTAGAAATACTAGATTGTGCCACCGAGCGTATAGACCTCCACTGAATGTGACCTGCTGACGACCAAACCAATCGCACGAACTTGCCCTAGACTGCCATTTTGATTTGCAGCCGTTTCGTAGCGATCGCTACAAGATACTGGAAAAACCGATCAAAAGAACTTGAGATATCGCTGAATTTCCCAATCGGAAACGTGATTGTGATACTCCTGCCATTCCTGCGTTTTGAAGTTAACATACGCGTCGTACATCAGCGGCCCCATCACCGCTTTGCTGAGCGGGTCGGCAGCAAACGCCTCGATCGCCTCTCCTAAAGTGCGCGGCAACATCTTAATGCCCTTCGCGTTTAGCTCTTCCAGCGAATAGTTGTACATGTTTTCAGTGTGGGGTTCCCCTGGATCAAGCCCTTCTCGAATCCCTTCTAACCCTGCCGCTAAAATCATAGCCGCACCTAAATAGAGATTGGTTGAGATATCAGCGGCTCGGCATTCTACCCGACCTCCACCCAGCGGAATTCGCAGCATATTGGTGCGGTTGTTGTTGCCATAACAAACGTAAACGGGTGCCCAGGTAAAACCAGACATACTGCCCCTGGCTACGAGGCGTTTGTAGCTGTTGACCGTGGGTGCAATTACGGCACAAATAGCGCTAGCGTGTCGCAATACTCCGGCAATGAACTGATACCCCAGTGATGACAACCCGCATCGCCGCGCATCGTCTGGATCAACAAACAGATTCTCGCCCGTTTCCAGATCAGCCAACGACATATTGTAATGAGCGCCGCTGCCCGTGCGGTTGGCAAAGGGCTTGGGCATGAAAGTGGCAAAGTAGCCGTATTTTCTGGCAATTTCTTTCACCATGAGCCGAAAGAAGGTCAGGCGATCGGCCATCTTTAGCGCATCGCAGTAGGCAAAATCCGTTTCAAACTGTCCGTTGCCGTCTTCATGGTCGAAAGAATACACATCCCAACCCAGGCGGTTCATGGACTCTACAATTTCATCCACCCAGGCATAGTTGTCCAGCAAGCCCTGAAGGTCGTAACACGGCTTTGCCAGGATGTCGCGATCGCTCACCGGATGAACGCGCCCATCTTCCGACTCTTTCAAAATGAAGAACTCAGTTTCAATGCCCAGGTTAAACATGAATCCCATTTCGGCGGCTTGGGCCAGCACCGTTTTCAGAATGCCGCGACAGCAGGCATCAAAGGGTTTTCCTTTCAGGTAAAGGTCGCTAGCAAACCAGGCAAACTCAGGATTCCACGGCAAGATGGTCATTGAGTTGGGGTCGGGATGTGCCGCCACCTCTTCATCACTCACCTCCTGGGGTACGCCATCTAATGCTGCTCCGGTGAAGAGTTCAGAGCCGTGCATCATTTGCCCCAAATGGGCAATCGGCACTGCTTTGGCTTTGCACATGCCGTGAATATCTACAAAACTAGCCAGGGCATACTTCACCCCCTGATCGGCCAGGGTGTCTTTCAGGGTTTGGAGTTGGGGAGAGAGGGTTTCCATAAGCGAATAACTATAAGGAGGAACAGGGGCAGCGATCGCCAATTGAGACAACACAACCAGGCATTGAGTTATGCCGCCGTTGCGCTAGGGAAGAGATGGGGGCGGCATTTCTTCGAGCGGCGTTTTTTCAATCAGCGCTTTTATTAACTGTTGGCTCAACTCGTCAATGCAGGTGTCCAGAATCTGCTGGCCGAACGCCCGATCGGCCTTGCTTGGACTGCCCACCGCACCGTAGACGCTTTCTTTGTTGACGGTATAGGCAAAAAAGCAACCTGCCGAGCGATCGGGTTCATCAACCGCCTTATCCAGTTGCACCAGATCAGGCCGCAGGGTAAGCATAACGGAGGTTTCAGCACAGTTAGCATGAAAGTTAGCCGCATCGTGATGATAAAACTCATGCACCTTGGGCGAAATTTCCCAGATCGAGCGCAACGCAATTCGCAACGTTGGATACTGGTGGCGCACGTTTTCTAATCCACAGCGGAGCGGTGCCCAGTTGGTGACATGCCCATTCAGCAGCAGCATTCGTCCAAAGCCAGCGCTAACGACCCATTCGGCAATTTCCAGGATTAGCGTAGCCAGCGTTTCGGGGCGCAGGGAAATTGTTCCAGCCCACTGTTTGGAGTGACCCAACGAACATCCGTAAGGCAGGGGCGGCAATACCGGAATTCCCGTTTTTGCAGAGACACCACGGGCAACGGCAGTCGCAGAGAAAGTATCGACACCGACAGGTAAATGCAACGCGTGTTGCTCTGTTGCACCGATGGGCAGAATCACCATATCCATGCCGCTGGTTTGCAAGGCGGTGATCTGCTCCCAGGTCAGTTCCTCCCAGAGAACAGGCTGATCGGATGTTGCCATTGGGTTACGCCTGAATAATCACGGCTAGCGTTTGGTTTTTGTTAAGGAATCATCGCTTAGTCTATAGCGCTACAGGCTTTTTTTTGTATTTGGTTATACGGGTTTCCCCAGCGCAGAGTCAGTCTATGTGAAGGATTGGAGTTGTTCTGAGGCGATCGCATTCAATCGGGTTAGACTGTATTTCGTTTAACATTTCTGCTTAAAGTAATCGGTTTAACTGAATAATTAGGATCAGCCCAACCCCGTCAAATTCCGAGGATTAGCGTATGCTTGACGCCCAAACATCTAACGAGATGCGGCGACCACAGCACCAGACATTAACCAGACCCGATGGCTCCTCTGCATCGGTACCGCCAAAAATGGAAATTTGCGGCGTCTTTAAATCGTTTCAAGTTCAAAACAAGCCGCTGATGGTGTTGCAGAACATTAACCTGCAATTGCATCCCGGTGAGTTTATCTGCCTGGTGGGCGCGTCGGGCTGTGGCAAATCCACACTGCTAAATATTGCGGCTGGGTTAGAAACGCCATCCGCAGGGCAGGTGTTGGTGGATGGGCAGGCGGTACAGGGGCCAGGATCGGATCGAGGCATGGTGTTTCAGGGCTACACCCTCTACCCGTGGTTGACGGTCGCCAACAATATTGCCTTTGGGTTAAAGCTACGCAAGATGCGGCGAAACGAAATTCGGGAGCGGGTGTCCTACTATCTGGATGTGGTTGGGTTAACTCCATTTTCCAAGGCGTACCCCAAGCAGTTATCGGGTGGAATGAAGCAACGGGTGGCGATCGCCCGTGCCCTGGCTAACGAACCAGAAGTGCTGCTGATGGATGAACCATTTGGCGCATTGGATGCTCAAACCAAAGAGCAGATGCAGCAGTTTTTGCTAAAGCTGTGGGAGCAAACCCACGTTAGCGTCATGATGATTACCCATGATGTGGAAGAAGCGATCTTCGTCTCGCAGCGGGTTTATGTGATGAGCCGCAGCCCCGGACGGATCAAACTTGAAGCGCCCATTAACCTGCCGCTCGATCGGGATCTGGAAATTAAACTGTCGCCCGAATTTGTGGACATCAAGCGCGAGATAATCCACGCGCTGCGAGACGATGGCTAGTGCAAATCGGACAGGTCGGCATTGTCCTGCTAGCAGGGGTATCTCGTAACTGACCATTCATCGTCTGGGCTTCAGGCGACTTTTCAAGCCAATAGCGATCGCAGGTCTTCCATCATTCGATCGCTCCAACCCGGTTCTGTAGTGATACTGCACTCCGTTCAGTGTGTTGTTGACTGGATATGAATATCGCTGTTCCCGACTATATTGACCTGCTGGAATCAGACAAAGCCCAACTGCGAACCCTGGGAGCCGTGACGATCTACGATGACACTCCCGACAGCGACACTGAAATCATCCAACGCATTGCCGGGGCTGAATTAATTACCGCGAGCTGGGTTGACATCACCGCGCCGATTATTCAAAGCAATTCCAATTTGAAATATATTGTGGTTCCTGCCGTTGGCTACGACCAGGTAGATGTGCAGGCAGCGACACAAGCTGGGATTAAAGTTATTAACTGCCCCACCCACAACGCTTTAGCGGTAGCCGAATACACAGTCGGGTTGATTCTTGCCCTGAGCCGTCAAATTTTGCCCGCCAGTGCCGCGCTGCGGCAGGGAAAATGGCAACCGTATGATTATTTAGGCACTGAATTAAAGGGGAAAACGGTGTGTTTGGTTGGGTACGGCACCATTGGTCGAGAGTTTGCCACATTAGCCGCTGCCTTAGGCATGACCGTTCATTCTGCCAGCTCTAAAACCACCTCGGATGAACTGGATACCCTGATTGCTGCTGCCGATATTTTGAGCTTGCATGTACCGTTGACTCCACAGACGCGTCATTTAATCGATGCTCGACGGCTGGAGTTGATGAAACCATCGGCCTATTTGATCAACACATCACGGGGAGCGATCGCCGACCAAACAGCACTACTGGCAGCGTTAAAGCAAAACCAGATTGCAGGTGCCGCTTTGGATGTGTTTGAAAATGAACCCGTTACAGGTAGCCCAAATGCCGAAATTTTGGAGCTGGCTACATTAGACAACGTTGTAGCAACGCCCCATATTGCGTATAACACTGAGGAAAGCCGCATTCGTCTGGGGCAAGAATTAATTGTCAACATCCAGGCTTGCATTAACGGAAACCCGATGAACTTGGTCAACTAATGGGGCGTTGCTGTTGGCTAAAGGAATGTTGAGAAAAAACGATAACTCTGGAAATTTCCCAGCCTTCTCGATACAGTCTGAAGGCAAGTGGCTCGTGTCTGGCTGGAGGTTGAGCTGTTTGCCGTTCGAGGGTTCCTGTTGTTCGCTCTACGCCTGTCGATCGCGTGATCTGTTTTGGTGCCCCGAAGACGGCCATAGCACCTCTAAGGGGTGGCCTTTCCAGGGCACTCAGCCTGATGGAATTAAGCGATCGATTCGTTAATTCTAATATTGATGGAAGCAAAAAATAGAGGTGCTGATGGTGTTCCAGACGGTGTGCTGGTTAATCACCTGAATGGGTGAACCCAATTAAACGTGCATAGATTTACGCAGACATGGGCATGTTAAGACTGACGCATGAGCCTCTTAACTGTGGGCTTCTATGGACGGTGCATCACTAGCTTTAAACCAGAATGTTAAACCATCGCTTCAGCCAGCACAGTGGGGCTGAACGGAGGGAATGTCCGTTATCAACTTTTCATTTACCTGCATAACAGTTTGCTTAGGATTAGTTTTCGTCTATGAACTTATCTTGCCCCCCAGATACATCCCTTTACGAATTAGCTATTAGTTCTGAGCAGCCCCCCCAACCGCTGCAAATTAGCCCGACCACGTTTAAATCAATGATGAGCGTTTTCTTTGATATGCTCATCGAGCGCAACATTTCGGCAACGCTCTGGATGAAGCTACCGAAAGGCGATGTGTGGCAAGCAGAGGTCGATCGATACCGCCGTTTAGCAAGTGCCCCCTATTCGCTTTACACTCTCAACACCTATCGAGAGGACACCCTTGAGAAGATTGATTTAGAAAAGTCAGTAGAACCAGCAAACAGGGCAACCGACTTAAATTCCCTGGGCAACTTTCCCCCAGAGGCAACCGCCCTGATCGACGAGCAAGGCTCAGGTGTGTCTTCCATCAAGGAACTAACCTCACTGGCGCTGCCCCTGGCGGCTGAAAGCCAGCTCAGGCGGGAATACTTTTTGTTGGTACTGTCAGAAGAGTTTTGTGGCCTGGTGCTGGCGCATCGTCCTCGTACGATGCGCCAGCGCAAGCCTGAAGCCGAGAGTCAGGATGTTCGCTCAGGGATGAAGGCCAGTCAAGCCACAGAAGAGGATCTGGAGCGACGACACACGCTTCTGGGGCTGTGTTCGCTAGAATCAACCACCATTCAGCACATTTTAGAAGGAATTCACCGGGCAATCTGTTATGGGCAATCTGCCACGGAACCGCTGGCAGAGGCAGAAGAACTGTTGGTTAACTGGGACAGTGTTGTAACCCAAAAGCTGTCTGAAACGCTCAACCCGGCTATTCTAGGTCACCTGCTAACGAAACAAATTCAGCGTCAAGAGGATCTTTGGCTTGGGGGCGCAACGCATCGGAAGCAGTCGGATACCGCATCGAGCCTCCAGTTGGAAAACGAAAAGCTGTTGAACGCGATTCGGTTAAAGGACGAATTTCTCAACAATGTTGGGCAAGAATTGCGGACACCCCTCTCTACTATGAAGACGGCCTTGAGCTTGCTTGGCTCGCCTAATCTGAAACCGCCGCAGCGCCAGCGTTATATGGAAATGATTAGCCAGGAATGCGATCGCCAAAGCTCTTTGATTACTAGCGTGCTGGATTTGATTCAGCTCGAAAACGTGGAAGACCAAACCCCCGCCCAACCGCTACGCATCTCTGATGTGGTGCCGGGAGTAGTCAGCACTTATCAGCCGCTAGCTCAGGAAAAAGGCATCATGCTGGCGTATACCATTCCAGAAGATTTACCCGCCATTTCGTGTTTTAGTACCTGGCTGCGGCAAATTGTAATTAACCTCTTGCACAACGGCATCAAGTTTACGCCGAAGGGTGGGCAGGTGTGGGTGCGTGCCAAGCAGCAGGGTGATTATGTTCAAATTGAATTTCGAGATACAGGGGTAGGAATTCCGACCGTGGAAATTCCCAAAATTTTCGATCGCTTCTACCGGGTTCGGCAAGCCGCTACAGACGACGCTAGCGGTGCTGGCCTGGGGTTATCTATTGTGCAACAGTTGCTACTGCGCTGCGGCGGGTCTATTTCCGTTAAAAGTAAACCGGGTGAGGGATCGGCGTTTAACGTAATGCTGCCGATTTATCATTAACCCGCTTCCGTTGCTGCTCACTTCTACATGACTGGATTAAAATATCGTGCGGCGTTTCTGGCTCTGGCCGAGCGAGAGGATCAATCGCTGGTTCCGTTTTATCAAGAATTATTGGGACAGGCACCCGCTCAGCTCATTCCAGGTAAATATGCCGAATTTGAGCTACCAGGCTTGCGTCTTGGCATTTTCAAGCCGAAAACAACCCATCAGCCAGAATTCATTCACCCCAGCAGCGGTAGTATGAGCCTCTGCCTGGAAGTGGATGATTTGGAGGCGGCGATCGCTCATCTCACGGCATTGGGTTGCCCACCACCAGGCGAACCGATCGCCACCTCTCACGGTAGAGAAATCTATGCCTACGATCCGGCTGGCAACCGACTCATTTTGCATCAAGCTTAGCCTGTCGCGCTTAGCTCAACGGTATTTGCAGGTAAAGCTACGGTGATGGAGTTTGCCTCAGGTGACGCTGAATCTGCTTCAGCGCTTTGTGCATGTCGGGCAACCGGCTGAAGATTGCAGATGCCTTTAAAAACTTGTGATAGGGCAACGCCGGACTGCCCATTACAACGGCTCCTGCTTCGACATTGCTATGAATTCCGGCTTTTGCGCCTGCCTGTGCCCCATCTCCAATCCGCGCCTGATTGGCAATGCCAACCTGCCCGCCCAAAATGACGCGATTGCCAACGGTGACACCACCCGCCAAACCCACTTGAGCCGCCATCGCGCAGCCTTCTCCAATCTGGCAGCCGTGGGCAATGTGAACCATGTTGTCTAGCTTGGTGTTGCGCCTGATTCGCGTTTCGCCCACCGACGGGCGATCGACCGCCGAATTGCAGCCCACTTCAACCCCATCTTCCAGCACCGTATAGCCCGACTGCTCCATCTTCATCCAGCCGTCGGTAATGGGCACAAACCCAAATCCCTCAGCCCCAATTGCAGCCCCGCTATGGATCACACAATCGGCTCCAATTTGAGTGCGCTCATGAATCACACAGTTGGCGTGCAGCACGGTGCGATCGCCAATCTGCACCTCTGGATACACCACCACATTGGGATGAATGCAAACCTCATTGCCGATGGTGGCTCCTGCTTGAATCACCACATGCGCCCCCACCGAAACGCGATCGCCCACCCTCACGGACGGATCAATCACAGCGGTGGGATGAATGCCAGCCGCCGGACGAAACGGTTGATAAAACAGCGCGATTGCCTGGGCAAAGACTAAGCGGGGGTGGGCGGTACTCAACCAGGCCAGTTGGCGATCGGTCGCCTGCTGCTGCAACCGATCATTCTGCGGCAAAATTAACGCGTCGGCCACCGTTGTCATAACCTGTGAGGCAAACTTTTCGCCATCAATGTAGCTCAGTGTCGCCGGGGCGGCAGCCTCAATAGCCGATACTCCCAGGATCTCAGGATCGTGCTGTGGCAGGGTATTCAGGCTGCTGTTGTTGGCAGTCCCCAGTTTTTGTACCAGTTCACTAAACTTCATCGAGGGAATTAACGTGTGACGATAAACACTTGGCAGGGTTTAGGCCCCCTCCATTGTAAAGGTTGAACTGACCGGGAAAGCCTCCTGGCCTGATCAAGATTCAGCACCGCTTGTTCGGGTTAAAAAGGCAACGGCTTCAACGTGAGCCGTTTGGGGGAAGAAATCAGCAGGCTGAACCCGAGTCAGCCGATAGGCTCCCGTTTGGCAGAGGATTTTGAGATCGCGAGCCAGGGTAGATGGATTGCAACTGACATAAACAATGCGATCGCTACCAATGGTCAGCAGCGCCTCCAGCACCGATTTATCGCAGCCTTTACGAGGTGGGTCGAGCAATACAATCGTTGGCGTTAGCGTCAATGCTGGCAGCAGACGCTCAACCGTACCGGCTTCAAACGTAGCGTTTGTAATCGCGTTCAGTTCTGCATTGAGTCGGGCTTGTTCCACCGCTTCTGGCTGCACTTCCAGTCCTACCGCCTGCTGTACTCGTCTCGCCAACGGCAACGTTAGCGTGCCAATTCCGCAATAGGCATCCAACAAAATTTCGCTGCCCTGTAAATCCAGCTCTTCCTCAATCACGTTCAGCAGAGCTTCTGCCTGTTCGGTGTGAACCTGGAAAAACGTCGTTGGCTGAATCTGAAACTGCAACCCAGCAAACTCTTCGTTGAGGTAGGGCTGCCCTGCAATACATCGCGTCTCGGCACCAAAAATAGCATTGGTGCGATCGGAGTTGATGTTTAGAAACACTCCAACCAGGCCGGGATAACGGTTTAGCCAATCTTCGGCCTGCTCCTCTATGCCGTCTAAGTCCGCATCCTTCGAGATAAGCGTTAGCAATACTTCTCCGGTTCGCCGTCCCATCCGCAAACCAAGATGGCGCAGTTGTCCCCGGTGGTATTTTTCGTCATAAATGCGCCAGCCTCGCCGTTGAATGTCCCATTTTACTTCGGCCAACAGTGGGTTAAGCCGCGGATCTTGTACCGGGCAACGGTTGAGGTTAATTAAAGAGTGGCTGCCTTTTTGGTAATAGCCTGCTTGCACCTGACCGGAAACCAAACTGGATAGAGGGTAGGTTGCTTTGTTGCGATATCCCAGGCAGGCCGTGGCGGGCAACACCGGATCGACACGGGGATGTGTAAAACCGCCAATCTTCTCCAGGTCATGCAGAACAAGGTGGTGCTTTGCATTGAGCTGATGCTGATACTCAACGTGCTGCCATTGGCAGCCGCCGCATTTGTCGGCAACGATGCAGTTGGGGCGAATGCGGTGGGGGGAGGCATCTAACAGTTCATGAAGTTTGCCGTAGGCATATTTGGGCTTGACGCGCACCAAACGAGCCAGGAGGCGATCGCCCACCACCGTATCTGGCACGAACACCACGCGTCCGTCGTACCGACCAACGCCCTCACCACTGTGGTTAAGGTCAATGATGGTCACTTCAACCAGTTCTCCCTGCCGCCATGTCCCAGTCGCTGAGGAGGTTGAATGGGGGATGAGAGGTGATTCTTCTCCAGACTCGCTCATCGGATAAATCGTAGGCACGGAATCTTCCTAAGTTTGGCAGTGTAGATCGATCATAGAGAAAGTGAGGAAGAATGGGGGATGGTAATCAACACTGTCTTAAATAATTCAGTCTGTTTCCCGGTAACGGCTTATTCACAGACAGACTGAACAGACAGAAATCGCCCCTATGTCGGTGGTGGTTTGGTGGTGTTTTGTAAGCAATTGTGAACGTTGTGGAAGCAAATTTAACCAAACAGGTTGAAGAATCTAGTATCTCTGCACGACTCACCGCTCAAAACTTAAATCTTAAAATTCTACATAGCTCTTAACCTTTCTCTCAGTACCCTAATGCCGTTAAAATACGAGCGATAGCTGAATCATCCCGATAAATATTCCTGCGTTATGAGTGTAGTTAGCCAAGTTATTCTCAATGCTGATGACGAACTCCGCTATCCGACTAGCGGTGAGTTAGAAAGTATCAAAGGCTTTTTGCAAACAGGTGAGCAGCGGTTGCGGATTGCATCCACGCTGGCTGACAATGAGAAAAAAATTGTACAAGAAGCGAGCAAGCAACTGTGGCAAAAGCGTCCTGACTTTATTGCTCCAGGCGGCAACGCGTATGGCGATCGCCAACGTGCGCTCTGTCTGCGCGACTACGGCTGGTACTTACGCTTAATTACCTATGGCGTGTTAGCTGGCGGCAAAGAGCCAATCGAAAAAATCGGTTTGGTTGGTGTTCGGGAAATGTACAACTCCCTCGGAGTTCCGGTTCCTGGCATGGCCGAGTCAATTCGGTGTTTGAAAAAAGCCTCTCTTGGGTTGCTAAGCGATACCGACGCGGCTGAAGCAGCACCTTATTTCGATTACATTATTCAAGCCATGTCGTAGCTCTAGCTACCCACCTCTGTTTTCGGGAAAGAAGAATGGCTCTAAGCCTTGAGCTTTCTTGCATCCTGTTTTAGTATTTCAAGTCGATTTATAGAATCATTTCAATCCCCACGTTTTGCAAAGACTATTGGCTGATTTGCGGCCAGAGTTTTGGCAATGCGTGGGGATGTGTTTTAGGAGGATGAGTGGGGAACAGAGGTGCAAATCGCTGTAAGGTGATAGATTAAGTCACACTCAGTAAATTTGTACTGCCCGGTTTGAAGCTCTAAGCTTTGATGGTGATTGGTTCCTCATCCCCTGGTGTTTTTGGTTCTGAAGGAGACGGTCATGCGGCTAGGTAAGGTAGTTAAATCTAACTCTCATTGTGATTATGTAGTGCAGCTAGACGATGAGATCGAGGTAACGAATCCGCCTACGTCTGACGACTATGGATTTGGCTGTTTTGTGAAGCTAGAGAAACCCAAAGGACACCATTGGGCCGTTGGGGTGATTTACAATTCGCAGTTGTTTAATCCCATGTTTCTCAATAACGGGCCTCGGTTGTCGAGTAGTCCAGACCCGCTATTTACCCCTGATCTAATTACAGATACGCGCACGCTGCTGGGCGTGGTTCTAATTGGTTCGATTGCAGCAGAGGGCGATCGCACATACGGCACGCACGGTATTCCCCGTGTGGTGGTTCCCGTCGATACGGTGGTCTATCGCATGAGCCAGACCGAAATTTATCGCTTTCATCTCAAC
Source organism: Oculatella sp. LEGE 06141 (assembly GCF_015207605.1). GTDB lineage: Bacteria > Cyanobacteriota > Cyanobacteriia > Elainellales > Elainellaceae > Oculatella. The sequence goes on along the minus strand of NZ_JADEWO010000006.1, from coordinate 37,075 downwards.
GCTAACGACCGACCTCAGTTTTGTTACTACAGCCACTTACTGCGCTTCGGCGGCGCGTTTGCCGCTCAACTCACCCAGCAAGTCCTTAGAGAACTGGCCGATAGCAATCTATTTCCAGAGGCCGATCGAAGAGCATTGGATATTCTCTGCAAGGAGCTGTCCTGGAAAAATACGATGGGTGCCATGCGCTAATGTCTGGAGTTTGGGAGGTTGGTAATCCCTACGCCCGTTGAACCGCCTTGAACCACAGGGTCGTGTTGGTTAACAGTTGGGCTGGCTTAAAATTTCGCGAAATTAACCATCAGCCGGATTGGTATACTTGAAGCGGCAACAAATGTACTAATCTATTTGTACTGACTCGCTAGTTAAGGGGCAAGCTGATGGTGCTACAAGCCACACACAATCCCTCTGCTCAGTCAACCCCAATCGTTACCTGGGAAGCCCTTCCTGCCGACTTTAAACTACCTGACGATCCGGTGGAAAATTTTCAACAACCGCTCCTCGCTGCTGCCCTCACCGACGCACTGGGCGCAAACCAACGAATTCAACCAGAGATGCTGATCGTCTCCAACTTTGGGCTGGTTGCCACTGTTAACAAAAAGATTGTCGTTAAAGCTCCCGATTGGCTCTATGTTCCCCGTGTGAATCCAGTTGCGGAAGGGGTGATTCGTCGAAGCTATACCCCCAACTTAGGGGGTGATCCAGTGGCAGTAGTGATGGAGTTTTTGTCGGAAGAAGATGGCGGCGAACTGTCTGTCCGTTCCACGCCACCCTACGGCAAGCTTTATTTCTATGAACACATTCTGCAAGTTCCTACTTACGTTACCTTCGACCCCTACGAACCCGAATTAGAAGTACGATGTCTGCAAGAAGGACGCTATGTTGTGCAATCTGCTGACTCTGAAGGACGAATACGGATTCCAGAGCTAGATCTGTGGCTGGGGATTTGGCAAGGAGAGCGTCTAGGGCAAACCATGAACTGGTTGCGCTGGTGGGATGCGTCTGGACATTTACTTCTATGGAGCGCAGAGCAGGCAGAGCAGGAACGCCAGCGGGCAGAACAGGAACACCAACGAGCAGAGTCCCTGGCAGCGAAACTCAGAGAGTTGGGGATTGACCCTGAGCAATTGGGATAAGCAATTGCAAGCTGGCGTTGAGTACCGAATTCATCTATGGCATCAAAGTCTTTTAGGGTGCCGGAAATCCAGCGGAGTTCTGTCGTCCCGTGCGATGGCTCAGTTTGCAGTGGAGTTGTGCAGCGTTGCTGAGTGAAAGAGAATCTTTGGTTTACTGCTGAGCAAACCGCATTGTTACTCAGGTGGCTGCTCAGGTGGATGAAGTAATGTGGATGTGCGATCGCCCGAAAGCCTGTACCAGAGCCAGCAACAAACAGAAGTGTTAGCGGCATCTGCACCGAGCTACCAGGATAGGTGAACCGTAGTCAGTCGCGGTCTAGAAACAAAAAACCGACAGATTCCAGATGGAATTTGTCGGCAAGTCGTGTGTTCCCTGTTGATGACTCGGCTAGAGTTGAGTCTTTTTAAGTATGGATGAGTAAGGTGCCAATGCTTAGGACTTTGATCATGTTGGGGCGTGATCTTGATCACAGCTAAAAACCACCAGAGGCAGATTTACCTGATATGCGTCAGGTGTCACAATCAGACTAGTTATCAATCGTTTAGGTTAACCGAATGAAAGACAAGAACTATTCCTGGAAGGGCAGTCCCAACGCCGGATTTGTACTCGCTATCCTGGCGCTAGTCGGTGGAGTCGTGCTGGTGCTGGCTGGGTTCAACTAAGCCCTGCTCTGCTACTTATCCAAATCTGCCAGAATCGTTCCTATCAGGCAGGCACCCGTCAAAGTCGCCCCCGTCACATTGGTATCCTCTAACTCGGCACAGAGTAAGTTGGCGCGGGTTAAATTCGCCCCTGATAGGTTGGCTCCTCGTAAGTCTGCTTCTTCAAGGTTGGTTTCGCTTAGAGTTGCGCCCTGCAAATCGGCTTCACTCAGGTTTGCCCCTTTAAGATTGGCGTTGCTTAAGTTGCTGCCGCGCAGGTCGGCTCCGCGCAAATCAACGCCCTCCAGGTTTACCCCCATCAGGTTCGCGCCGCTGAGAAACGCACCTGCCAGTGCCGTGTGGCGCAACCGTGCCTGCATCAAGTTAGCTCCGCGCAAGTTGCTGCCGCGCAGGTCGGCTTCGGTTAGATCCACCTGCATCAAATTAGTGCCCATCAGGTGGGCACGCAAGTTGGCTCTGCTACAGTCGCTCCCAGCCATGTTGGCACCATCCAACCGGGCACCGTTCAGGTTTGCCTGGTTCAAGTTGGCACCCACCAGGTTGGCTCCAGCTAGGTTCACCTTGCTTAAGTCGGTATTAGAGAAATCTTCGTCCTCTAGATCTGCGCCTGCTAAGTCTTTTAGCTTCCCTAAACGAATTGCTTCAATATCCATACGTGTTTCAGCTTACTGGAGTGCTTGTCGATGTAGAAAAGTCTACTTCCCGATACAGGCTAAGCAAATCGTCTTCCGAATGAGAGTCCAACAACCAGATTCCAGCCGCGATTTTGGGTAACGCGACAGACAGGTCAAGCCCTTGCTGGAGTCCACTAACTAACAGCGCTAGCGTATCCACTAATTTTGGATCCCAGCGATCGCCCTGTTGCTGTTGGCAGGCGGTGAGTGCGGCAACCAGTGGATTCGTCTCATTAGAAACCGCAGCGTGGGTTTGCTGTGCCCGATGCTGAGCAAACTGCATTTGAAAGTAAGCCACCAGGCCCAGAATTCTTGACTCGATTGGAATCTCATCACCCGATAACCCGGCAGGTTTACCAGCCCCATTCCACCATTCGGCCTGGTGCGTCAGGATTGTGGCGATCGCCCGTAAACGAGGCATTTTTCGTAAAACCTGCGTTCCTGGCACCAAGGGACAGGTAAGGGGCAAACTAGGAGCCTCGTCTTGATACCGGGGAGACGAGCCTGTATTCAAAAACATGCCCGTCTCTTCTATTCCTTCTAAAAAGGCCAGACGGTGGAGTAAGCCCGCTAATCGTAGTCGGTTGAGCTGCCATGCGGGTAAATCCAACAGTTGCCCCAGGGTTTCAGCCAGCGTTGCCACTTCGGCAGCAGCCATTGGGTTACTTAAATCAGTTTGATCCAGCAATTGAGCAACGCGTAAAAACGCCTGTAGCTCGTTAGAAATTAGATTGTTGTCTAAATGACGCGCCCCAGTCGTGTAATCGGCGTTGTGGGTCAATTCTTGCTGGCTAGAGTGAAGATAATCCACAACTCTAGCCACAATGTCGCTTAAGCGATCGACAATCGGCGGCGGCTCCGGTGAGCTTTGAGCCTGGATGGCCTGAACCTGAGCCTGAAGCGTTTGCTGCAATTCTGGATTGTAACGACCCACATGTTCGATCGCCAGTTGCGCCGTTTCCAAAATGAGTGTTGGCTCAAATGTCCAAAACCCGTAGAACTTCCGCTCCAGATCGGTATCAGGCATCCCAGCCGCACCGTAGTCTTCCTCGGTTAGTTCCTGACACAGCACCATCGCTGTGTAGTTGGGCGACAAAATGATTAGATGCCACTCTTGAGCAACCGGATCGTCGCTATTTAAACTAACCAACGCCACATTCGATCGCTGGCTGGTCGCGTGGTCAGCAAACCCCGCATCCCCTCCAGCCATAATTACAATCTGCTGCGACTGCTCGGCAATGTCACTGTAGCGATCGGCTTCCTGCAAATACCACTTTCCTTGTTGAAAGGCAGTAATCACCAGTGGCGAATAGTCGTTGGTTAAAATCGAATCTTCGAGCGCATGGCATAGAGCAACCAGCGTGTTTTTGTAATACACGCCAAAATTAAGCGGTCGCTGAGCCGAGTACTCCGGACGATGGGCGTCTCTTAGTTTTTGTAAAATTGAGCCTTTTAACATGCCGATGGATATGCTTACAAACTCCAGGATTGGTCAGGCGGCGATCGCCACAACATTAAAATCGAGATGAAAAGATGAAAAATAGAGAACCCGTCATTGCAACTCGCTAGACAGCAGCCAACTCGCGTTTTGGAGTAATGGGAGCCGTCAGCGCTTCTTCTAGATCAGCCACACCAAGGCGCTGTTCTAAAATGGCCATGACTTCCCGGCCAAAATCGTTGGGGTTTTGCTGCCACGCTTGCAGGCAGACCTCTCCAAAGAATGACCCCAGCGGCTCGGGGTTCCACAGGAGCTTCTTCGCTGTCCAGGGCATAACACTCATTGGGTTATATCCCGGCTTCAGCACCTGGTTTTCAAACGCATACGCCTCCAAATGAGTATGCGGCTGTAGACCAATAAAGAAGATAGCGGGTTCTACCTTGTCTGCCCCAAAGATGCGCTCCAGTTCACGGTGGTAGGCGATCGTTTGCCGAATCGTTTCAGGTCGCTCATCAATGACATTAAACGAGTAGTTGACCGAAACCAAATCGTTGAAACCGGCTGATTTGAGATCGCGGCAGTTTTGCAGCACGGTACGAAGGTTATAGCCCATTCGCATTTTACGAACAAGTTCCTGCGAACCGCTGGTAATGCCAATTTCAAAGTAGTTCATGCCCGTTTGCACCATCAGGTGACACAGTTCGGGCGTTAGGTTATCGGCTCGAATGTAGGCAGCCCAATGAATGTCGGTCATGCCAGCGGCGAGGATTTTTTGCAGCAGTTCGATCGCATCATCGATAAACCGCCGTGCCGGGATAAATTGGGCATCGGTAAACCAGAAGTTGCGAACCCCACGGTCGTAAAGTTGGCGCATTTCTGCAACGACTTCATCGGCGGGATTGATTCGCACCTGCTTGCCTTCAACCACGGTATAAACGCAGTAGCAGCAGTTGTGTGGACAGCCGCGTTTGGTTTGAACGCCAATATAAAAGTCTTGCGCTTGCAGATAATACTCAAAATCTGCCCAGATGCTGGCGATGTAATCGTAGTTGCACGCGGTTTTCTCGATTTGCGTCGGAAACTCGTGAATCATGCGATCGCGCGGTTCTGTCTCTCCGGCAATGTAGCAACGCTGGTCGGCAAAGGGCTGGTTTTGCAGCAACCGTTCTAGCAGTACCTCTCCTTCCCCCACCGAAATGATGGTTCCTTGAGGCACCATACTGCCTAGCTGTTCGTAGAAGACACTCACCGCGCCACCGCCGATGATCATACGAGCACCGGGGTTGTAGCGTTGTGCTCGTTTCAAGCCGCGCTTAATCAAACCAAGGTTGCGCCACAGCTCTGCATAGTAGTTGGTAGCCATTCGCAGAGCGCCAACAGCACCTCTCATCTTAGTGAAAGGGTTGCGAGCATAGTAGAATTCGAACGCATTCTGGAGCGGATTACCGCCTCGCCCGCCCACAGGAGCATAGATTTGAATGTCGCGCCAGGAAAATACCAAAATGGTTGGGCGAAACTGATCAATGCACCGATCGAGCGCTGCGGAGAAATCGAGCGGCGGCACGGCTCCCAAATCAAAAATGCGCTGTTCGATCGTGGGAAAGCACTTGTGGACGTGATCGGCTAAATATACTACTCCAATTGGAAAAATTGGATTACAAGGCAAACGAACGTAAAGAATACGATTTTCCATTGGAACCTAATCTATGTTGTGACTTCCGAGCCTGCAACGTCATCGAATGGGATTTAAGGAGGGATACTAAGCGTCAGCCAGATGAATTACAGTTCACGAAACGTGATCTCGTCCACCTTCACGCGATCGACGATATCTGATAGGATTCTGAAATCAGTTTCATATAACTTCACGATACCATTGACTCTCTTTGCCTGCATGGAAGTTTTTTGAGTCCTTCAAATTGGTGCCGCTGAGGGAGTATGGTTGTTTTAGTTTGAGAAAGTTTGAGCCGTTCCATCACTACGGCAGCTTTTCTCTCAATTATCATAAATACCGGGCAAGATTTGCCAAATTAGACGGCCTGGCCTCAGTTGGGTTGCCCAATTTCTCATTGCCTACAGCAGGGTTGGTAGTCGGGTTTACAGCTATCAGGGATCACAGAGTGTTACGGTTCGAGTACCCCAACGATGATGTAACACTCCTCTACTGCTATGGCTCAAATTATTGATCCCGTACCATCTAATGCAGCCGACAAAGCACTCTGCTGTTATGTAAACGCTACGAGCAAGATTCAAATTGCTCGGATTACCAATGTACCAAATTGGTATTTTGAGCGTGTCGTGTTTCCAGGGCAGCGGCTCATTTTTGAAGCGGTGCCGGATGCTTACTTAGAAATTCATACCGGAATGATGGCCAGCGCTATCTTATCCGATCGGATTCCATGCGATCGCCTCTGTGTTGCAGAGGAAACCAAAGACGAAAGCACATTGGTTGACGCGTCTAGCACTGCCGTCGATGAGTTTCACCATAACAAGCTCACCCACGAATCGCTGGCAGCATCCTCTGTTGAATAAGGCAATTGAATAAGGCAATGACAGGCGTAAAATTCGAACAGCGGTGATTTAGCTCATAAAGTCGTGTGTTGCTTGCCGCCATGACTCACTCGGATTCAAGGCGACCTCAATCGGGGTGATCCATCATTTGATTCATACGATCGTCCAATCTATAAACTATAAAATTTAGCCGACCGGACAGTACACCTTCGGTGCAATTTACAAGTTGGTGTGAAGACATGCGGCAACTCTGGCCGTTATCGGTGTAGCAGGTTTTGTGAAAAAGAGTACGTCTATTGGAGAAACGGGTGGGGTGCCGCGATCGCTCCCAACCTGGCCGCTGAAACGAACAAGAGGATTGGCTAATCCATCCCATGTTTGATGTTGGGTTAGTTCAACTCAAGCAATAATAAAGACTGTTGTTTAAGCGTTGGTGCTTTTGAATCTTCCTTCCTTCCTGTGGCTTTGGCGGATCGCAGCCTGGTCAATGGGTCTATCATTGCTGGCTTATCTGCTGCTGGCCATCACTGGCGGTTGGCTACTGTATGGCCGATCGAACAGCGAACCTCGTCCGGCGTGGTTGCGCCCCCTGCACTACACTATTGGGGGCACACTGGTTGCATTGGTGCTGCTGCTGTTGGCGATCGGCTTAGTGGGAACCGTAGGGCATTACGGCAGCTTAGGACACTCTGCTCATCTACCCATTGGCCTGGCGGTGGTTGGCCTGACTTTGGTTTCAGCCTGGAGTTCCACCCAAATTAGCCCCAGCCGACCGTGGGCGCGATCGCTTCATTTAAGTATCAACCTCACCTTGCTGTTTGGCTTCATAGCGGTGTCGTTGACTGGCTGGAGCGTTGTCCAAAAATATTTGCCCTGACAAATTTCCAAGCAGACTGAAGTGAAATTGGCGAGTTTGCCAGCCTCTACCCCAGGTGACTAACCTGGGTCACGGTTGCCCAGTGCCTGGGCAGCTTAGCAAGCGTCACAGGGTCGTGTCCACCTCTAATGAGGTATGGCACTGTTGAAATAAGAGGGGAATAGCTTCAAAGATCCGCTTCTGGAAAGAGACGATTTTCCTCTGTAGAAGGAGACAGCAGCCATCCGATTCCGACTACATTGAAAGCAATTGAAAGCAAACGTCTGGCGCATGGTTACACACTCAGGTGTAGACTTGGTTCGCCTGTAACTTAATGTTCCCCTTGGGTGCCCGGTACATGTTGAGGAAACTTCCATGAAAACAATCTACCAACTCCAGCGTGGTTTCCTTGCTGCCAATCGGCAGAGTCGCTTTGGCGCGATCGCTCTGACAGCAACACTGCTATTATCGTCCTGCAATGCGCTTGAATCAGGAGTCAGCCGCTTCAATGTTGACAATGACAACAGCGCCAGACAGCCAATCGAGCAGGATGAGTTTGGCACCACTGGAACCGAGACCACCATCGGCGGTTCGCAAGACCTGATTGGACAACGGGTGACGACTAGAGGCAACGCTGGCGAACGGATTGGCGAAAATGCATTCGTTATGACCAGCAACTTGTTCAATGGCCGAGAAGTGCTGGTATTTAACAACACAGGTCAACCCTTCGAACTGCCTGAGCTATCGCAGAATCCGATCGCACCAGTGCAGGTGACGGGTGATGTCCGTCAGTTTACGGTTAGAGGAATACAGCGAGAGTATGACCAGGCTCTCGATCCAACGCTGTTTGCACAGTTTGAAGATCAGCCCGTCATTGTAGCAAACTCGCTGGCGCTCGCTCCAGATGCAGCAGCACTGCGCGACAATCCAGACGCATTCTACGGTCGTCGCATCATCATTGAAGGCGAAATCGCCGATATCCTGGCTCCCGATACCTTTACGCTAAGCAACGGTCGCCTCTTTGAGGATGGCAATATGCTAGTAGTAGGGGCAACGCCAGATACTCGGATGACCCAGGGTGAAGCGGTAACGGCGATCGGGGAACTGCGCCCGTTTGTGCCATCCACCATCCAGCGAGATTACAACCTGGCGTGGGATTCAAGCACGCAAGAACAGCTAGAACGGCAATATGCCAATCAACCAACCCTGATAGCCAGGGAAATTTATCCGGTTGACCAACAGGCGCGAGCCGTCTCTCGAAACAATTAGCTAAACCTCGGGTAGACTGCACTCCCCGTGTTCGGGATAGAAGGGGCGCTTGCCGAAGCGCCCCTTCTGCTTGATTTGTGATTCATAGAGTTTTAGTTCACAAAGACCTGGCCATCCCCTTGAATTTGAAGAACGCCTTGCGTCTCATCAAAGCTGGTATTTTCGCCCAGGGAGATTTCCAACATGCCTTGCTCGAAGCTGCTTGGACTCAAATCAAGCAAGCCCCCATCCTGCCGAACAGCAGTAATCGTCGTTGGCAGAGATAGGTTCGTTAACATGGTTTCTTCCCCGCCCATCAGCATCCGGGGCTGAGTGTCGCCAATGACCTCATAGGTGATGGCTGCATTGGTGGTATTCACCAGGCGTACATTGACTGCACCAGCAATGGGTGAAACAGTGGCGATCGATGCACCTTGAACGCTGGGCAAGGGAGGCTGCGCTTGAAGCGGACTATAGGACTCTGCGGGAGTAATACCACCGATCGCAGTGTTGGGCGTGCCATCGGGATTGCCCAGGATTACGCCAGTGGGAACGGTTGTTTGGTCAAAACCAAGTTGGCTGCTAATGCTGTTGGGGGCACAGCCCGCAGGAACTAAGGTATTGGTGTTAAATGGTTCTTCATAATAAATTTGAGGGCACGGGTTTCGAAACGCCTCCGCCTGTGGAGTTTCAGTTTGTGCCGCTGCGGGTTGAATGACCGCAGGCAACCCCAATACAAGACTGCTACAGGCAGCACCAATGAGACCAAGGTATGCTTTGTTGTCTAGTTTGCGTTGTGGCATAGCGCCTCCTAAGAAATTCCCAAGAGATACAGTGCAACCGTTTTCACACGGGTTGTCCTTTCAGGCTAGTTAGACAAAACCCAATTAAACGACTGGCAACGGGCATAAAACGTCTAAACAACGCTCTGTCTCAGGGTAGATCTAACTACAGCAGTTCTCAATCGAGTCAGCCACAGTCTCGCCAGGATGGGGTTGAGGTGTAGAGTTTGGGGTGTGGTGAATGCAAATGAAAATGGCTGTAAGTTCGTGTTTACGGCTTGCTTTGGCGGATCGCTTGAGGGCAGCGATCGATTCCCAGCACCGACTGGAAAATTGGCTTAAATTAGATGAAACAACCGCAACTGCGATCGCCGTGTCTCAACCGTCAAACCCATTTCATTCAGAACCTACGCCGCTTCCATCGGTTCCTATGCCCGAAATAGCAATCGAACGGTTTAACCTTTCGCCATTAATTCGCCTCACTCTGCTGACGTTGTATGTGGCGTTGACGTTACCGTTGCCCCTGTTGGCGCATGTGACCCATGCCCCAGTACCACCAACGCTGCTGTTTGTGGGGGTTGTCCTGGGAGGCATTGGGCTGTATGCCGCTCTCAGCGAACAGGTTGTTTTAGATGAGCAGGGCATTCAAGTCACCTACCCCAACTGGGTGCCCCGTTTCTGGCGCAAGGGATGGACATTGCCCTGGTCTAAGATCCAGGCGCTAAAGCCCCGCTCGACCGGGCAGGGGGGGCTGGTCTATTACTTTCTTAGCAGCGATGGCGAAGCTTACCTGTTACCGATGCGCGTCGCTGGATTTGCCCAACTGGTGCGACAGGTACAAGCCAGGACTGGAATTGACACAACCGATGTTCGGCCATTGTCCCAACCGTGGATGTATCTAATCTTGTTGGCGTTTACGCTGGTGCTGTTGATGATCGATGGTTGGACGATCTGGTCAGCGATGGCAATGGGATACATGCCGTAAGGATAGATGCCTCAGATCCCTAATGGGTGTACCTGGTTTGCTACAGTAATGACGCTGCTTTTTCTCAGGAACACAAGACGTTGCCCGATTCCCTAACGCCTTGCTTGCATTTAGAACAGGTTGGCTTAAAAGCGGCGATCGGCCCCCGCTACATTTTGCAGAACGTTTCATGCAAGGTGGCTCGGGGCGATCGCCTTGCTCTAGTTGGCCCTTCTGGTTCCGGTAAAACCTCGTTATTGCGACTGCTCAATCGGTTGAGTGAGCTAAGCGACGGGCATATTTACCTAAACGGGCAAGACATTCGCCACATTCCAGTCATCCAACTGCGGCAGCAGGTGACGTTGGTACCCCAGGAATCTAAATTGCTGGGAATGACCGTGCGAGACACGTTGGCTTACCCTCTGGTGCTGCGGGGCGAAACCAAGCAAACCATTCAGCAACGGCTACTCACCTGGACAGAACAGCTACATATCCCAACAGATTGGCTGGATCGAACCGAAATGCAGCTTTCGGTTGGGCAGCGGCAGCTAGTGGCGATCGCCCGGGCGCTAATGATTCAACCCCATGTCTTACTGCTAGATGAGCCGACTTCAGCGCTAGATGCAGGTCGGGGCCACAATCTAATCAACCTGTTGACCCAGCTAGCCACCCAGCAACAGCTCACTATTTTAATGGCCAATCACCAGCTTGATATTGCCCAGCAGTTTTGCAACCGACTGCTGTATTTAGAACAGGGTCGGCTGGTGCAAGAAACCGCCGCCGACCAAACCGATTGGGCAGAGCTAAAGCAAGCATTGATTGCGGCAGAAGCAAAAGAAGCCGAAGAGTGGATGGAATGAACGTGTGGTCAGGCTAGAGTCCTTCTGCCACTCTCGACAGTGGGCGAGCGGTTCGCTTCTTATGGTTAAGCGGCTCGGTTGCCGCCGACTGCGGCCCAGATCCTAACATCTCTACGTTAAAGCGATAGCCCACATTCCGCACGGTTTGAATCAGGCTCGGTTGCCGAGGATCAACTTCAATTTTCTTTCGCAGCGATAGAACATGCGTGTCTACAGTGCGATGGTTGTCGATCGCATCCGGCCAGGCTCGTCGCAGCAGTTCCGTTCGGCTTAACGGTAAGCCACCCGCCTGAGCTAAAACATAAAGCAGGCTAAATTCCTGCGGAGTTAAATCAATAAATTCGCTTTTGAGACACACTCGGCGCTGTACTAAATCAATCTTGAGATCGCCATAATCTAACGAAACTGGAGCGCTAAGCGATCGGCTACGGCGGGTTAGCGCCTCGACCCTGGCTAAAAACTCCTGCATCCCAAATGGCTTTGTCAGATAGTCATCTGCACCCGCTCGTAACCCGGCAACAATATCTGATTCAGTATTTCGAGCCGACAATATCAAAACAAGCGCTTGCCGCTGCTGCTGGAGCCAGCGACAAAACTCTAATCCATCCCCATCGGGTAATTCGGAGTCTAGAATAACCAGATCAGGTTGGCGGTCTTGAAAGACCTCCCTCGCCTGATGCAGGTCAGCCGACTGGTGAACCCAATAGCCCACTTGCTGCAAATGCCAGCCAAGGAGCGATCGCAAATGAGGATTTCCTTCAACAATTTGAATACAAACAGAGCCCACAGCGCTACGCTTTGTTTCAGGTTCGCGCTACAAGGTTATCAGAAGCGTTTGTCATGGTTTTGTAACTGCTGTTACTTCATCTCAGCATCATCTGCTGAATAAATACTGAAAAGAGAGGAAAACGCCCAACGAAGTCTTCATCGTTAACCCATCCTCTCTTAACGTTACGTCATAGAAAGTTTACCGTATGATTAACTACATCCCAGGCTAGAGAGGAAAGGAATGCAGTTGAAGTTACAATAAACCCATAAGCATGAATCTTTCTAGACCGTTTCCCAACCCTTAAATCCCCGCACAAACCGCCTCTCATTTTTATAGGCTTAGTTCTAAGAAATGTTGAAGTTTGTAAGGAAATTCGATCCCCACTGACTTGATTCCAAACTTGGGCAAGGTAAGTGTAGAGTCAACAAGTTCGTGAAATTGCTGAGGTGGCACCGGAAAACATTAGCATCGTCAGTACAAACATCTGAACGTGTATAAATTATATCTGGCTCTATCTGTAGTTAAAGTAGACGAGTAGCGGAACATACCATGCTGCAAGACGCACAAACCATTCGTTATTACCAGCGAGCGACCGACGCTCTAAGCGAGCAGTGGAACCGAGGGTATCGCCTTGATGAACTTCGTTTGTATCTGGATGGCTACCTGGCTGCTCTACGGCACGCAAATGCGATCGAACCCTATTTGATCCACCGACTAGAAGAAGAAGTAACGCGTTATTTGCTCGATCCGTCGAGTTTCCAGGTACCCGAACCCGAGGCCGAGCCTGACTATTATTAATTCGTTCACATACTGTCCGCACAAAAAAACAGGGACGCGCTAGTGCGTCCCTGCTGAATTAAACACCAGCAAAATAAGCTAGGACGCTAGAGCAACCTCGACCATTTGCTGCAACTCACCTTTCTGGTACAGTTCGATCAAAATATCTGAACCACCCACAAACTGGCCGTTGATGTAAACCTGAGGGATGGTAGGCCAGGTGGAATATTCTTTGATGCCCTGACGAATCTCAGCGTCATCCAGAACATCAACAGTCTGGTAAGGCACGCCCAGCATATTTAGAATTTGCACCACGTTGTTCGAAAAACCGCACTGGGGCATCAGTTTGTTGCCCTTCATGAAGACGACAATTTTGTCTTGATTAACCAGATCGTCAATCCGCTGTTGCACTTCTGGAGTCATATCTAAATCACTGAAATGACTAAACAGTTCTATACTACCTGGAACTTTACTGACTGGGTGAGATGATTGAACTTTTAAGGTCAGGCCAAGGTTGAAACCCAAGTAAACAGTTCCTCTACACCAAACATGCCTAGCCTGCTTGCGCCCGAGATTGAGGGGTGAAGGTTCGCAACGACAAGGCATGGATCGCTTCAGAAGACATGGCTTGCTGCACCGCACGATACACTAGCTGATGCTGCTGCACCAGTCCTTTCCCTTCAAACTGGGATGAAATTACCGTTACCTGATAGTGATCTCCACCACCGGTCAGGTCCTGGATCTCCACTTCGGCATCTGGTATTGCAGCCTTGATCATCGATTCAACCTGACTGGGGCTGACCATTCTTCTCTTACCTCGGCAATTCTGAACTCTACTGAAACTATAGCTTAAGCTGGTTCACCCCCAACCCGTAGCCTATTGTTGAGGCTGCTGAGGCTGGACTAACTCTTGACTCTGCTGCGCTGGCTGGTTAGGAGTCGATGCCCCGCCGCCCTGCCTGCCTTGGTAAGGAGCATTGACAAACCCAAGTTCAAACAATTGACGATAGGCTCGTTGTCCCAGGTCACGGGTCGGTTGCTGACTGCGAATAATCTGAATCAACAAGGGCACCGCCAGTTCGGGCTTGTTTTGTGCCCGGTGCACCAATGCCAGTTGATAGGTTGCTTGATCTCGCATCTGAGCCGTTTCCAGTGCTTGCTGCCGCTGACTTTCAGAAATGCGGTTATCAATTCCTGAGAAGCTAGCTGCTAGTTCTTGATAAAAGTTGGAAAGCTGATTGAAGACCTGACGGGCTTGCTGAAGCTTTTGCACGGCGAGGTCGTAGTTTTGGGCAGAGACCGCAGTATTGGCCTCTGACATCAGACGTTGTCCACCAGCAAGACTCAGGATGCTTCCATCTTGTGTCAACGGACGCAAATCGTCATCGAGTTCGGCGGGCTGCTCAAGCGAACCTTCTTCAGAAGGCGTTTGTGCTTGAGCCGCTAGTGGACTCAGCCAAGTCAAGGCCGCTGTCGCCGAAAGCGATAACAGGCAAGTGAGAGAAAGGGAACGAGCAGTCCTAGCGAGTAACATGAAGTAACCCTATGCCATTGTGTAAGAGCAGAACAATATAACACTTGGGTATATTACCATTGCAAGTCTTCGCGTAAATGAGCACTTTAGCCGCTATACTGCGAGCCTGCTCATGGCTCCCAAATCATCCAAACCCTTTTAGACTGAACCGCTACGAATAAGTTCCTTAAGGCTGGATTGCTCCACCAGAGTTAAACCACCCGGCAAACGCCAGATGGTACCGTCAAGTAGAAGAAAGTGTTAGCTCATCGCCCAAGCTCGTTGCAAGCGATTAGAATCAAATCGAATCACTTCTGCAAGCGGCAGCTCAACTGAAACTTAATCCTATGACTGGCAACGTGCGCTCATCTGATGCCTTTCCTGACCCATGGCCAGATTCTGTTGAGACTGAATTGACACTGCCCGTTAGTGAAGGGATGATTCTCCAGCGTGGCGGTGAAGAACTGATCTTAGAAAAAGTACCCGATCGCTTCACGGTACGGCCTACCGCCAATCGCACGCTCGATCACCTGACGCAGCAGGTCGGTGCTGTTGCGGTCAACCCCATTGCATCGGTCGATTTAGTCGAAATTCAGGTTGATCCTGGTGTGTTGGAACAGATGATGCAGTTGGCACGGGCATCGGGGGATGTCTCGTTTGCCAGTCATGTTTATCAACTCAAGGGCAGTCCTAATGCCTGGTTCTATTTGACCGACCAGCTTACGGTACAGTTTGCGAAGCAAATCAAGCCAGAAACCGCCAGGGCGATCGCGCAGTCGTTTGGGTTGCAAGCTATTCAGGCGGTTGAAGGGGTTTCCCAGGCGTTTGTCTTTCGGCTATCGGGGCAGTCTCCGGCCAACCCGATCAAGCTAGCCAACCAACTGATGCGCCGCCCTGAAATCTTGACGGCGGAGCCAAATATTGTGACTCGAACTCAGCCACTCTACCGTCCCCGTGATTCAGAGTATGGCAAGCAGTGGTATCTCAACCATGCTGGTGGGGCTGATTTAACCGCCAATTCTCATATTTCCGCAGAAGCGGCCTGGGATATAACGCGCGGGGTGCGATCGGTTGTGGTTGCCGTAGCGGATGACGCGATCGATTTAAACCACCCCGATTTTCAGGGAAAAGGTAAGATTGTTGCCCCACGCGATCTAAAAGATCAGGATTTTTTGCCGATGCCGGGAAGCACCCAGGAAAATCATGGCACCGCCTGTGCTGGGTTGGCGATCGCGGAAGAAAACGGCAACGGCATGGTTGGTGTGGCACCGGGCTGTGCTTTCATGCCGATTCGTACCAGTGGCTTTGTAGACGATCGGGCGATCGAGCAACTGTTTGGTTGGGCGATCGAAAAAGGCGCGTCTGTGATTTCGTGCAGTTGGGGGCCGAGCGAAGTCTACTTTCCGCTGCCGCTGCGTCAACGGGCAGCCCTAACGCGTGCCGCCACTCAGGGGCGAAACGGTAAGGGATGCGTTATTATTTTCGCCGCCGGAAATGCCAACCGTCCGGTCAACGGCAGCGTCAACGAACAGGGCTGGCCTAATAATGTGTTGCGCGGCCCCACCAACTGGCTCAATGGGTTTGCTGTGCATCCTGATGTGATCACCGTGGCGGCCAGCACCAGCCTGAACCAAAAAGCAGCGTACAGCAATTGGGGCACGGATATTTCCGTTGCGGCTCCCAGCAACAACTCGTTGCCCGGTATGTGGTTGCAACAAACTGGCTACACCAACACAGCCCCCACCATTCGCGACTCGTTGCGGGGACGAAGCGTGTTTACAAGCGATCGCGTCGGCGCAGCGGGTTACGAATCGGGCAACTATACGGCTGGCTTTGGTGGCACCTCTAGTGCCTGCCCGTTGGTGGCAGGCGTGGCCGCCTTAATGCTGTCGGCCAATCCTGACCTCACAGCCAGGGAAGTCAAGCAAATTCTGCAAGAGACGACGGACAAAATTGTTGACTCGACCCCGGAACCTCAATTCGGGCTAAGGAAAGGAACATATGATGCCAAAGGTCATTCCCAGTGGTTTGGCTATGGCAAAGTTAATGCGGCTAGGGCGGTACAGGCGGCACAACAGCGACTAGCAGCGGTTCCCAGGGTATCGCAGTGGGTACGGCAGCAAAATACGGCAGCGATCGCCATTCCCGACGATAATCCCAGGGGTGCCGTTAGCAGCATTCAAATAACGAATACCAGCCAGATTCGCGATATTCAGATCAGCTTAGACATTAACCATAGTTACCTGGGCGATATCGAAGTCGTCTTGATGCCGCCTCGCGGAACAACGGTATTGTTGCAAAGCCGCACGCTAGGGCGCAGAACCAGGCTGCAAACAACCTATTCTCTGCAAACAACGCCAGCGCTAAGGCAATGTCTCAACCAGGCGGCTAACGGCAATTGGCGGCTGCAAGTCACCGACTATGCCCCACTCAATACGGGCACCTTAACCCAGTGGCAGTTGAGTATTGGTATCAGTTAGGTCAGGTGCGGAAGCGCCCATGCGGCCACTGCAATGGAGCGGGTCTGGCGATCGTGGGCAGCAAGACGAACCAAAACGCCGACCCTGGCTCAGGTCAATTGGGTATCTGACTCGTAAATTAACCCATCACTGGAGTTCTGGATGGGAGAAACTACCATCACCGGATCTTGATACAGCGGTACGGTAAAGGTCACCGTTGAACCCAACCCTTCACCCATGCTGTAAAAGTTCACCACACCGTCCATGGCCTCTACTAGCTTTTGTGAAATCGCCAGCCCCAGACCAGTGCCGCCATACTGACGCGTGCGCGACCCATCTAGCTGGCTAAACGACTGAAATAGCTTGTCCTGCTTCTCCAACGACACCCCAATCCCGGTATCGGCAACGCTAATTTTTGCCATTCCCAGGTTCTCCTCATCATGATCATGAATGACGGCACTCTTTTGAATCACTTCAGCCGTAATGGTGATGCCGCCTTCGTGGGTGAACTTGATCGCATTCCCAACTAGATTCAGCATGACTTGCAGCAACCGTTGATAGTTGCCGTAAAGGACAACTTCATCGCGCGTCACCGGAGTTCGGATTTCGAAACTAAGACCTTTTTGCTGAGCCTGGGTACGGGTAAAGTTCTCCACAGCCGTTAACAAGTCATCTAGCTTGACCTGGGTAAAGTCAAGCTGCATTTTACCCGACTCAATCTTGGCAATATCTAAGATGTCATTGATCAGACTCAGCAAATGGACGGCTGAATTATGAGCCTCCTGAATGAATTCCATTTGCTCTGCCGGGTCGTCTGCCATGCCGTCTATGATCAGCTTCAAAAAGCCAATCATGCCGTTTAGCGGCGTTCGCAGTTCGTGGGACGTGTTCGCCAAAAACTCGCTCTTGCGACGAGAGGCTTCCTCGGCCTGTTGTCGAGCATCTTCCAAATCTTGATGCTGCTGCATCAGGCTATCGTTAAGCCGCCCAAATTCAGCAGCCAAGTTTTGGCTCTCGGCAAATAGCGTGGCATGAGCAATGCCAGTACCCACCTGATCGGCCAATTCTCGAATCAGGTTAATCTCAAGGTCGTTCCAGACACGGGAGCGATCGAACTGATGCAGAACGATCAAACCATTGGGCTGGTCTTGATAGCAGGTGGCCACCGCCAGAATTGAGTAGGGCTGGTTCGCTAAATTGGCTTCTACCGAAGTGAGGGCGATCGGTTTATGGGTTGCCAACGCTTGACTGAGATACGAATCCTGATCCAGCGACAGCGTTGTTCCTAGCATCGAACTGAGGCTGGCATGGCAATACTCGGCCACTACTTCTAGCTCGGTTGCGGATGGGGGATACGGACAAATCAAGCAGCGGCTAACGTCCAGCGCTTCGCCCAAACCATCGACCGTTTGCTGCCAGATGGTATCCAGATCAAGCGTACGGCGAATATTCCACGCCACCTGATTTAGCAACTTGCGATATCGCTTGGAGTCGTGGTTGGTCAAGCATGGGGTATGCCCCAACTGGTTGACCAGTTCTAACGCCTGATCTCTAGAAGCGGCATACAAAAACTGCCCGGTTACGATTACCGTTGTTGCAGCGCTGTTGGGCACCAAAACAGGGCTGATCACCAGATCGAAGACGAGATAATCACTGTCGCAGTGAAACGGGTAGTTGAACCGTTCTGGCTCGACATAATCCAGGATGCGGCAGACGCGATTCAGGTAGGAGTCGATCGCAACTGGAGCAAATGCTGCACCCACCCGTCCCTCAACCAGGTGTTCTGGCTCTACCCCGTGCCGTTTAGCGTCTCGCCAATAGAAAGACTGGTAATCACCCGTTCGATCTTGGGTGAAGACTAAATCTGCCTGGGAAGTGGGCAAAAAACCATCGTACGTCTTGGTAGCCGCCAGGTCTATAGATTCCGTAAGTGAGAGGGAAAAATCGCCGGACGAAGTCATCAGCTTAGAATTGCAAACTGTCAGGATGAAGAACTAAGCAATTGCGTTTGTTGACTAGCAGGAGTGACTAGCAGATGCAACAAGCAGACGCTCGGATCGTAAAGCAGATCACAATTCAGCGTCCAATTCTAGAATTCCCGTTCTAACCTAGCTTATATGCAATTGTGAGTCGAGTGTTTGTAGGGACTCTACTTAATCATTCCATTCACCCCGAGGAGGAACGGGGGGATTGCGCTGTAGGGTACGGGTAAGATCGTCATCCCGTCGAGAACTGCCCCGCAGCCATTGCCGGACGGCAACCTCGATTACCTTGCTAGGATCGCTGGTAAGGTGGCTAATTTGTTCTAGCAGTTCAGCATCAATCTGGATGGACAGGTCAACTCGATTCGACTGTGGTTCTGAGCGCACGGTGGGGTCAGTCATAAACGCTAGGACTCCTGGTAATGCTTTGACGGCGATACAACAAAGGATGAGCCGACTCTGGTTTCGCTCAGCCTGTCAGAATGGATTCAGAATGGGTAGAGACTCTCTAATAACTTTAAGGATTGAGTAACTTAAGGATCGAGGAACCCAGCCAGAGAAATTCAGATTCCCAATGAGATAACAGTTTAAGATACACTTAGGCGCACCCGTACAGGAGAAGTTCCGTCCATAACCCTGATCGCTTTTGGCCTAACACTTCTGTCATAGCGACGACAATTAACCAAACTAGCAAGAGAGTTGCAGCTTTAGATCTCTATAGTGACAGCATAGTGACAGCCTTCACTCGCTCTCAGTCGCCATCTGGATGTAGAGTCCTCATTTCTATCCTATTTTGCATGGTTAACGATGAATTTTCTAAAGAACCTGGGTAAAACTGCACTAACCGTTTGCTGAACTGAACTTCGGTAGAAATGCGCTGAGTTGACGAAAGTATTACAATATCTTAAGCAGTTAATGGAAGTGTATGACTGAGGTACCCGTCTCTCGTATTCGGAATTTTTCGATTATTGCTCACATCGACCACGGTAAATCAACCCTGGCCGATCGCTTGCTCCAGACCACCGGAACCGTCAGCGATCGCGAGATGAAGCAACAGTTCCTCGACACAATGGATCTGGAGCGGGAGAGGGGCATCACCATCAAGCTACAGGCCGCCCGGATGAACTACACCGCGCGGGATGGACAGCAATATGTGTTGAACTTGATTGATACGCCGGGGCATGTTGACTTTTCCTATGAGGTGTCGCGATCGCTTGCCGCCTGTGAAGGAGCGCTGTTAGTGGTCGATGCCTCACAGGGGGTTGAAGCGCAAACGCTAGCAAACGTGTATTTAGCGTTAGAACACAACCTGGAAATTATTCCCGTTCTCAACAAAATCGATCTGCCGGGAGCCGAACCGGAGCGGGTAAAAGGCGAAATTGAAGAGATTATTGGACTCGATTGCAGCAACGCGATTTTAGCCTCGGCCAAAGAGGGCATTGGCATTGACGAGATTCTAGAATCTATTGTGTTTCTGGTGCCGCCGCCCCAAGATACGATCCAGGAGCCCCTACGGGCGCTTATTTTTGATAGCTACTACGATCCATACCGGGGAGTTATTGTTTACTTCCGGGTGATGGATGGCACGGTGCGGAAGGGCGATCGCGTCCGGCTAATGGTGTCTAAAAAAGAGTATGAGATTGACGAATTAGGGGTTCTATCCCCCACTCAAATTCAGGTCGATGAACTACACGCCGGAGAAGTGGGCTATTTAGCGGCGGCGATTAAGTCTGTGGAAGATGCCCGTGTTGGCGACACAATTACCCTGGCAAAGGCACCCGCCGCCGCCCCGTTGCCGGGTTACACAGAAGCCAAGCCGATGGTGTTCTGCGGCTTGTTTCCCACCGATGCCGATCAGTTTGAAGAATTGCGGGAAGCTCTAGAAAAGCTGCGCCTCAACGATGCGGCTCTGCAATATGAACCAGAAACCTCTAGCGCGATGGGGTTTGGTTTCCGGTGCGGCTTCCTGGGGCTGCTGCACATGGAAATTGTGCAAGAGCGGTTAGAGCGAGAGTATGACCTGGATCTGATTACTACTGCGCCTTCGGTTATTTACAAGGTAACGAAGATCGATGGCGAAGTGGTGATGATCGACAACCCCAGTCTCCTGCCCGATCCGCAAGAGCGGGAGATGATTGAGGAACCCTACGTCAAAGTAGACATGATTACGCCGGAAGAGTTTGTTGGCTCGCTGATGGAGCTGAGCCAGAACCGCCGGGGTGTGTTCAAAGATATGAAATATCTAACGCAGGGACGTACCACGTTAACCTATGAGATTCCGCTGGCCGAGGTCGTGACTGACTTTTTTGATCAGATGAAGTCGCGATCGCGCGGATATGCCAGCATGGAATATCACCTGATTGGCTACCGAGAAAATCCGCTGGTGAAGCTCGACATCCTGATCAACGGCGATCAGGTCGATCCGCTAGCGACCATTGTGCATCGCGACAAAGCCTATTATGTGGGTAAAGCCCTGGTTGAGAAGCTAAAGGAACTGATTCCACGCCATCAGTTTAAGATCCCAGTTCAGGCATCGATCGGTAGCCGTGTGGTTGCCAGCGAACACATCCCGGCATTGCGAAAAGATGTATTGGCAAAATGCTACGGTGGCGATATTAGCCGCAAGAAAAAGCTATTGCAGAAGCAGGCCAAGGGTAAGAAACGGTTGAAGGCGATCGGCACCGTTGATGTTCCTCAAGAAGCCTTCATGGCCGTGCTGAAGCTTTAAGTTCAGTAGAGCCATTTAGTCAAATGTACGACCAATCCGCTATAGGCTGGTGCAACCCAACTCAGCCCATAGCGGATTGGTCGTACAAGGGTGATCTAAGTAGTTTCAGGCAAATTTCAGACCCTCAATTCTGTTGCTGTAGAGCGAAAATTGAGCAGAAATCGTACTCTTCATCACATCTTGTTGTTTCGTCGCCTTATATCTTGCGGATAAGAAACGGTGAGCAATGTAGATAACTAGTGTGCATACATAAGGCTGCGACGCCTTAGAATTCCTTCAAAATGCTCGGTAAGGCGTTGAAGATTTGGTGAACTATTGATTTAAAGGCTTCTTAATCCATGAATCTCTGTTAAGTTGCTATACAAATCAGTGGAAACACGATGGCGCTGATCGGTGATGCGGCATTAGTGAGTTTCTAAGGTAGTTTGGCAGTGAATCAGGGATTTGGGTTATTCCAGGCTGTTTCAATTCTGCAATTGTCAAGTTATTCGAAATACGAAGCTATGCGAATTCTAGTCACAGGCGGTGCGGGCTTTATCGGTTCTCATCTGATTGATCGGCTGATGACAGAAGGTCACGAAGTAATCTGTTTAGATAACTTTTACACCGGTCACAGGCGAAACCTGCTCAAGTGGTTCGATCATCCTTATTTTGAATTAATCCGTCACGACATTACCGAACCCATTCGGTTGGAGGTTGACCAGGTTTATCATTTGGCCTGTCCGGCATCCCCCATCCATTACCAATACAATCCGGTTAAAACCATCAAAACCAACGTGATGGGTACTCTAAACATGTTGGGGTTGGCAAAGCGGGTAAAAGCTCGTTTCTTGCTGGCATCAACCTCTGAAGTGTATGGCGATCCAGAAGTTCATCCCCAAACGGAAGACTATCGGGGCAACGTTAACCCGATTGGGATTCGCAGTTGCTATGACGAAGGAAAGCGAGTAGCTGAAACGCTGGCATTTGACTACCACCGTCAAAACGATGTGGAAATTCGAGTGGCGCGAATCTTCAACACCTATGGCCCTCGGATGTTAGAGAACGATGGTCGTGTTGTTAGCAACTTTGTGGTGCAAGCCCTGCGCGGTCAGCCCTTGACAGTGTATGGCAACGGTTCACAAACCCGCAGCTTTTGCTTTGTCTCTGACCTGGTTGAAGGATTGATGCGGTTGATGAACGGCGACCATATTGGCCCGGTTAACCTGGGCAACCCAGACGAATACACGATTTTGCAGTTGGCTGAAGCGGTGCAGCAAATGGTTAATCCGGATGCTGACATTAAGTTTGAGCCGTTGCCGCAGGATGACCCCCGTCGTCGTAAGCCAGATATTACCAGGGCACGGACTTGGCTGGGTTGGCAGCCAGCAGTTCCTCTGACAGAAGGATTAACGCTGACGATAGAGGATTTCCGTTCCCGTATGGGCGATCGCGCCGCCACAGCGCAGCCGACTTCGCCCCTATAACTCTTACCGCCTGGTAAGAACCCTTTGGTTCGCTCGTCCAATTGTTTGTGCTGTTTAACCACCTGCTTTTTGCGAGGATTTACCCTATGCGCGTTTGTGTCATCGGTACAGGATACGTTGGTCTAGTTACTGGAGTTTGCCTTGCTCATATCGGGCATCAGGTTATCTGTGTAGATAACAATGAAGAAAAGGTCAAACTGATGCAGTCCGGGCAGTCTCCCATTTTTGAACCAGGGCTGTCGGAACTGATGAAGGAATCGATCGATGCTGGACGGATCGAGTTCACTACAGACCTAGCATCTGGCGTATCACACGGGGAAGTTCTGTTTATTGCGGTTGGAACGCCCCCCTTACCGACTGGAGAGAGTGACACGCGCTATGTAGAAGCGGTTGCTCGCGGAATTGGTGCCCATCTGAACGGTGGTTACAAGGTCATCGTTAACAAATCAACCGTGCCCATCGGTTCGGGCGACTGGGTGCGGATGATTGTCCTGGATGGCATTGCTGAGCGGCAAAAGACCCTGGTTCCAGCAGGGGGAGCCACCGACGTAGTTGCACCCGAGAGTGACGCTAGCTTTGACGTAGTCAGCAATCCAGAGTTCTTGCGGGAAGGGTCAGCTGTTTACGATACCTTCAACCCCGATCGGATTGTGCTAGGCAGCAACAGCCCCCGTGCCGTTGCGATGATGAAAGAACTTTATGCGCCGATTGTGTCTCGTCAGTTTGCAGACGATAAAGCAGCGCCCACTGTCCCTGTGGTGGTTACTGACCTCAGCTCGGCTGAAATGGTTAAATATGCCTCGAATGCATTCCTGGCGACCAAAATCAGCTTCATCAACGAAGTGGCTAACATTTGCGATCGCGTTGGTGCAGACGTAACCCAGGTGGCAAAGGGTATTGGTCTAGATTCCCGGATTGGCAACAAGTTCTTGCAAGCGGGCATTGGCTGGGGTGGTTCCTGCTTCCCCAAAGATGTGTCTGCCCTGATCCACACGGCTGACGATTACGGCTATGACACCCACCTGCTTAAAGCGGCTGTGAATGTTAACCAGCGCCAGCGTTTAATTGCGGTTGAGAAGTTGCAGCAAGTGCTCAAAATCCTCAAGGGTAAGACGGTTGGTCTTTTAGGACTGACCTTTAAGCCCGACACAGATGACATGCGCGATGCGCCTGCTCTCGACCTGATTGAGCACCTCACCCGTTTGGGCACCAAAGTTAAGGCATTTGACCCACTCGTTTCCCAAACTGGAATGCGGCATGGTTTGTCGAATGTGATGGTTGAAACCGATCCAGAGCGCCTGGCTGATGGCTGCGATGCCCTGGTGCTAGTAACCGACTGGAAACAATTCCGCACGCTGGATTTTGCCAAGATGGCGAAGCTAATGAATAACCCAGTAATCATTGATGGTCGCAACTTCCTCGACCAAGAAGAGCTAGAGAAGTTGGGCTTCCGCTACGTTGGCATCGGTCGCTAACCTGGCAACCAACCTCAATAAACGTTGAGCAGTAGGGGCAAGGTTACTTGCCCTTACTTGTTTTGGCTAGAATTGAAAAGTCCAGGCATCCGATCGCTCAACGCTCTTTACCCTTTCCCATCTTCCCTTTACGCTGGGTTTGATGGGGAACGCTCATCGTGAATTACGAGGGTGGGTTTGATGACGACTTCAGAACAGCTACTCGCGAAGAAGCAAAACAATCTTAAGATTGCAGCACTGACCTGTTATGACTATCCAACTGCGGTGCTAGAAGAGCAGGCTGGAGTCGATGTCATTTTTGTGGGCGATAGTGTGGGCACCAACATCTTGGGGTATGACAACGAAACCCAGGTGACGCTGGATGACATTATTCACCATCTTAAAGCGGTGCGTCGGGGTGCACGTCAAAGTTACATTCTGGGTGATTTGCCCTATGCGTGCTACGACACACCCGAACAAGCGTTGGATAACGCTCAACGGTTGGTAGCGGCGGGAGCCGATATTGTAAAACTGGAAGGCGATCGCCCCACAATCGTATCGCATCTGGTTGCCCACGGCATTGAGGTGTGCGGCCATATTGGGTTGCAGCCGCAAACCCATCAGCAGAAAGCCGTGCAAGGAAAAAGCTTTGCTCAAGCGAAAGAGTTACTGGAGCAGGCGTTAGACCTGGAGCAGGCGGGCATCAAACTGCTCGTTTTAGAACTGGTGCCAGAGGAAGTAGGTAAACTGATCACCGAAGCGGTTACCGTGCCCACAATTGGAATTGGCGCAGGTCGCTACACTGACGGTCAAGTGCTGATTGTCAATGACATTTTAGGCATTACTCCCCGCAAATTGAGATTGGCTAAGCGCTATGCAGACTATCAAACGTCAACGCTTGCCGTGATGAACCAGTACAAATTAGAAGTAGAAGAGCAGGTCTTTCCATCGGAAGATAATGTTCGCCACATGGCACCCGAAGAACTGCAACAGTTGCTGGATTGGGTGAAGCACCGCGAATGAAGGTTCCAGCAGATTACCCCTGGGCAGACACCGCAGAAGAGGCGATCGCCCTCCAGCAGTCGTTGCGCCAGCAGGTAATCACCACCGACCAGGTTGGCTCAGTGGGGTTAGTCGCTGGGGTTGACGTTGGCTTTGAGGATGGAGGAGAAACCACCCGGGCGGCGGTGGCGGTGTTGAGCTTTCCAGATTTGCAACTACAGGAACAGGTGTTGGCACGTCGCCCCACGAGTTTTCCCTATATTCCTGGGTTACTGTCGTTTCGCGAAATTCCGACGGTGTTAGACGCGCTGGAAAAGCTTCAGTCTACGCCCGATCTGCTGCTGTGTGACGGTCAGGGAATTGCCCATCCACGCCGCTTTGGGATTGCCAGCCATTTAGGAGTGATCATCAACTGGCCGACGATCGGCGTTGGTAAGTCGCTATTGGTAGGCAAACACGACGAGGTGCCCAACGAAAAGGGCGAGTGGCGATCGCTGCAACACAAAGGTGAAACGATTGGTGCGGTGTTGCGAACCCGAACGGGCACCAAACCGCTCTACATTTCCAGTGGGCACCGCGTTGGTTTGTCAACGGCGATCGACTATGTTTTGCGCTGCACGACCAAATATCGACTACCTGAAACGACGCGATTTGCCGACAAACTCGCCTCCGACAAGTCCGGCAGCGTGAACCCAGTTGCGTTTACTCCAGAGGCGGCGCGATCGGTAGATAACGGCGATCAGCTCAATCTGGAACTGTAGTTTCTTTCAATGCCTAACGGCTGGATTGCGTCAGCACTATTCTCATGGGCTGAGGTTTGAGCCAAGAGAACTTATTTTTTGACAACCAATGTTCCAGCCATCATGTCATGAAGTGCCTGCCGCTTCTCGGTGAACGCTGCCATGATGTAGCCAATCAAAAGAATAATGGACGAAATAAATTTGCCGAAATGTCTTCCTGTAGCTTTGCCAAATGAAATGCGATCGCCATTTTCATCAGTTACTACAATTCCCATTGCTTGTTTGCCCAGGGTTGCTTGTTGGGGTGAACTCTCCATCAGCGCATAATACAGCCAACCAACCAAAAGCCCCGCAATGCCCCCCAGCAGGGCAGCACCTTCTGAAGTTCCAGTGGTTAGACCATAAACAAACCCAATCATAAATCCTGCAATGGCACCTAGAATATATAAAATAATGCCATCGATCAAAGAAGCTGCAAATCTTGTCCAAAAATTCGCATATCTCATTCTTGAACTCCTGGTAATTCTTAATCACTCAATACAGACACGACAATCAGGACGTTTCGTTTGCATGAAACCCCGTGTAAAACTGTCAACTATAACCTGTTGAAATAGGTGAGTAGTTCTAATGATTTTGGGCAGGTACTTTCTTCCCAAAACCATATTTCTTGGCAATATTTCTTGGCAGTATTAAAAGGTTTCCCAGGACTGTATTCGCATTAACTATCAATGTAGTAAAAGTTTACCTACAGAAAACTGAGTGGCGGCACAGCAAAAAACAGCTCGGTGGCCTGTTAGCGGTTACCGAGCTGTCTTGTAACTAATAGCTCTCTAAACAACTTTTGAGCAACGGCTCCGGTTGTCCAGTACTTTGATGCACCTCTTACGTCTGACCCATTACGAAATCGGTGCCAGCCAGAGGCAGCTTTGCCATTGCTGACGCTTCTAGCGTTAAAGCCACCAGATCTTCCCGTTCAAAATTATGCACATCCGACTTACCGCAAGCACGGGCAAGGCTTTGCACTTCCATCACCATCGCCTGTAGATAGTTAGCAACATGAGTGGCGGCTTCCTCTACAGGCAATCGCGCCATTAACTCTTCGTCCTGGGTGGCAATGCCCACCGGACATAACCCGGTGTGGCAGTGGTGGCAGTGATAAGGTTCTGTGCCGAGTTTGAGATAGTCCTCTTCGTAAATGGGTTTGTTGCAACCCAACGCAATAAGGCTAGCCGTTCCAATGCTGACCGCATCGGCACCGAGCGCCAGCGCTTTTGCCACGTCAGGGCCAGAGCGAATGCCGCCTGAAATGACGAGTTGAACGTCGCCATAGACCCCGCTTTCCTTTAGCGCTTCCACCGCTTGCACCAATGCCGGAAGGGTAGGAATGCCGGAATGCTCCTGGAAAATGCTTTGGGTGGCTGCCGTGCCTCCCTCCATGCCGTCCAACACAATTACATCGGCACCGGATTTAACCGCCAGTTTTACATCATCTTTGACACGGGTAGCGCCCATTTTGATGTAAATGGGAATTTCCCAATCGGTGGCTTCCCGCAGTTCTTCAATTTTGATGCGGAGGTCGTCTGGTCCAATCCAATCGGGATGGCGAGAAGGCGATCGCTGATCTACCCCTTCTGGTAGCGTCCGCATTCCAGCCACCACTTTGTTCACCTTTTGCCCCAACAGCAACCCGCCACCGCCGGGTTTTGCACCCTGACCAATGACAATTTCGATCGCGTCGGCCTGCTTCAAATCTTTGGGGTTAAACCCATAGCGCGAGGGCAGACATTGATACACCAGCTTTTCAGAGGCTTCCCGTTCTTCTGCCAACATACCGCCGTCTCCGGTGGTGGTCGAGGTGCCAACCCACGTTGCAGCTTGACCCAACGCTACTTTGGCATTGCGGGATAGCGCTCCAAAACTCATCCCAGCGATCGTGATCGGAATTTCTAATTCCATTGGGCGCTTGGCGTAGCGAGTGCCCAACAACGTTTTGGTATTACAGCGTTCACGATACCCTTCGAGCGGCAGGCGCGTGAGAGAAGCCGTGAGAAACACAAGGTCATCAAAGCGAGGCAGGTTACGAAACGCACCAAAGCCCCGAATCATGTAGCGTCCCAATTCTGCCCGTTCCTGGATGGCTTGAATTACGTCTGGAGTAAAGGTGTTGCTGGTGCTTAATACGCGTCGTTCCATAGTGGCAGATGAAGGGTGAGGTAGAAATAAATGCTAGATAGACTAAAGGATGCTCTGGAACGGTACCAGCTACCTTTGAAGGCCGATTCAATCGTTTCTAATACGCATCCTTCCATTTACTAAAGTCACGGGCTTTAAAGTGATATAGCTCTTGGGCGCAGACTATTTTTTTAAAGTCATGGGTGTGTGGATCAATACCGAGCGGGTTTAGCTCGTCATTGAGGGTCTGCCAGTCCTGCCCGGTCATGGGTTCAATGCGGGCATCGGCACCGA
This sequence comes from Oculatella sp. LEGE 06141, assembly GCF_015207605.1. Lineage (GTDB taxonomy): Bacteria > Cyanobacteriota > Cyanobacteriia > Elainellales > Elainellaceae > Oculatella. The sequence goes on along the minus strand of NZ_JADEWO010000006.1, from coordinate 8,590 downwards.
GCGATCGCACCTCGCCCCCCACAAAAATTTCACCATCATAGATAGAGTCGCCCAAACTATCACCCGCATTGCCGCAAACAATGAACCGTCCTTGCTGCATCATGAAGGCGCTGCTTTGCCCTACATTTCCGGTTACAACCACGGTGCCACCCTTGAGGGATATTGCCGCCCTTGGCCCTGCATGACCCAAAATGCAAACCTTGCCGCCGTGGGCTGAGGCCGCAACGTTGGCCGAGGCATTTCCCCGAACGATAATTTGTCCAGACATTAAGTTTTCACCCACCGACCAGCCGCAAGAGCCATGAATGTCGATGGTGCTGCCGTCGCCCAATCCGCCGCAGTAGTAGCCGACTGCACCATGAATCTGAATGACGATTGGGCGATCGATCGCCACAGCCAGATTATGCCGTCCGGCGGGGTTAATTAAATCCACCTGCTCAACGCCCTGAGCCGCCAATGCTTTAAGCTGCTGGTTAATTTCGCGGGTCGTTAATAGGGTGCAATCCAAACTGGTTTTCGAGAGCGTTGTCTCCATTGAGGTTGGGGAAGTAGGTTGGGAAAGATTGAGGTGTCCAGGTGAACGATAAAGACGGGAAAGGCGTTATGAGGCCGTAAGCTGCAATTCGCGGGAGGCGGTTGCCACCGACCAAACGTTGACTTCACTGGCATCGGGTTCGCGAATGCCAGCTTCAGGATTAAAACCCGGCAAGTTGAGCAGCGATCGATATTCAGAGGCGATCGCCACCATCTCATCCGATTCGTAAATGACGGCAGGTTTGGCGGCAAATTTGTCTCGCACCAGTCCCACTTTGTCAGCCGTTGCCACTAAAAAGGTATAGGTACCATCAATAGCGCTCAACACCTTTTCCAGCGCTGTTTCTAGCGGTTCGCCTTGAAGAAGCTGATAGTGAATGTAGTGGGCGATCGCCTCCGAATCATTGTTGGTTTCAAACACCATACCTGCCCGCTCTAGCTGGAACCGCAGTTTGTAGTAATTTGAAATTTGTCCATTGTGGACGATCGACAGATCGTAGCTGGTGGTAAACGGATGGCTATGGTCAGTATCAACCACCGACTCGGTTGCCATGCGGGTGTGGGCAATGCCGTGGCTGCCGCTGAACCCATCCAGCCCGTACTGCCGTGAGAGAAAACTAACGGCTCCAACGCCCTTATAAATTTCCAGCTTTTGCCCGATGCTGCTGAGATGAAGCGACGGAAACTGCTGATGCAACGCCTGCTTAAACTGCCTGATATCAAACGGGCGATCGACATCCAACCGAAGGATAAAGCGTTGTCCACCCGGATCGGCGGCTGTATCAACGACCTCTGTAAACTGTTCCAACCATTGACTGACCTGCGACCAGGACTCGCTGCCGCGCAGCATCAGCTTAATTTGCCCTGGAGCCGCTTCGTTGCCATATAACGCCACTCCGCATGAATCAGGGCCACGGCTTTCAAGGGGTTGAATCAACGCCAGCAAATCTGAACCCAGTTCAGAGTGGTGGGTTGGGTTACGGTAGATAACGCCTGCAATTCCGCACAAAGTCGCCTCCTGGGAAACCGTGATCGATACAGAAGTAAGAACTGAGAGAGTCGTTGAAACGCTCTCAGGAAACAGAAACGCCCAACTCGTTATAACAAGTGAAAATTCAACAAACTGTGTACGGCATCACTTTTCAGGCGTGCTTTTGGTGAGCACCACCGAGTAACAGAGGCGATCGCCCCGTGATAGCGTCTCTCCGCAAATAATCGGCTGGTTTTGGCTGGTATAGGTCGTGTATCGGTTCACCAATAAAGGGGCACCCAGCGGAATTTCGAGATGTTCGCTCACGTTGTGCGTGGCATGGGTGCATTCCAGCGTCGTTTCAACCCGTTCGATCGACACTCCGTTTTTGTCTAGCGTGGGATAAATCAGGCTGGATTGCAGCTCTTTAGCAAAGGTTTTGCCAATCTCCAGCGGAATGTATGTGATGTCTAGCGCTACGGGAACCTGTTCGGTCAAGATGACCTTTGTTTGACAGTAGATTTGTTCCACAGAAGGCAACAGCTTTAGCTTATGGCGCACCTCATAGGGTGGGGGCAACGTCTCAAAGGAGAGGCTGCGAATCGAGGTGGAGACTCCCTGCCGTCCCATGTCTTCGTCGAAAAAGATCAGTGGATTAGAGAGCGATCGCGTTACCTTTTGCTGTGGTTTAACAAAAACACCGCGTCCCCGTTGCGAAACCACTAAGCCTTGATTGACCAAATTGGCGATCGCCCGTCTCACGGTAATGCGGCTAACCCCAAACTGCTCCATTAATTGATGTTCGCTGGGCAGTTGTTCCCCTGGCGTGTAGCGCTCATTAAAAATCTGTCCCCGTAGCTTCTCTGAGATTGCCAAATGCAGGGGAATTTGGTCTTGAGCCACTGCTGTCCTTGCCATTCGGGCACGTTCGTCTCAACACTATTTCTTTGTTATCAGTGTAGCCCCTGAATTCGCAGGAAAGGCATCAACCGATGCCATTTTAGAATTTGCATGGAGAAAACTGGCTGTGATTCATGGTTGCCCCACGGAACCCGTGTGAAGCAATTGAGCTGTCTAAAGACTAAACGAAAGTTAACATCTTTTTGCAGTACTTAATCTGAGCCGACAGCCAGCATCTCAGCCGCTGAAGCAGTATAAATGGGTTCAGCGTGGCTCAAATCGGTAGAAGGCTGAGCCAATAGGGGGCTGCCAGGGCACCCCTTGCCAGGGGCAAGATGCGATGGTGCGATCGCCCCATTCTATGCTTCCAGGTTTGGATATTACGTTGTTTGAAGTTTTTAAGCCTTTTACTGAATCGGGTAAAAGCGCTGCTGTACACTGGTTTCGATTGCACCGCAATATAGTATTCAATTGCATCGCAATACGTATCGGTCAACTGTAAAGGTTCAGCCGCACAGCTACCGTTAACAAGCACGACCGTTAACATCACGTAGTTTGGAGCCTGTATTCAATGTCTCATTCAGTCAAAATCTATGACACCTGTATTGGATGTACCCAGTGCGTCCGTGCTTGCCCAACTGACGTTCTGGAAATGGTTCCCTGGGACGGTTGCAAGGCACAACAAATTGCCTCATCCCCCCGCACCGAAGACTGTGTCGGTTGCAAGCGTTGCGAAACGGCTTGCCCCACAGACTTCCTCAGCATCCGGGTCTATCTTGGTGCTGAAACCACTCGCAGTATGGGCCTGGCTTACTAGATAGTACGCTTTCATTTTTACGTCGTAACGTTTCAGAATCCATTTATTAAATTGGGGGATCATCCCCCTCTTTTTTTGTCTTTTTTTAGGCCATGTTTCAGGAAAGGGCTGGTACGGAACTGTAGCACCCTAAACGGATCGGGGGAGAGTATTGTTCATTTTTTGTGGCATAGCCCTCAAACCTTGTTCTACTCTTTACTGTCTCTCAGCCTCAAGATCAAACGGAATGAATAGAATAAGTTACGACTAGACCGTCTTTTATACCTTGCAGGATTGGTGCAGCATGTGTGGAATTGTTGGATATATCGGTACCCAAGCAGCCAGCAGCATCTTACTCGAAGGGCTACGAAAGCTAGAATATCGCGGGTATGACTCTGCTGGCATTGCCACCGTTTTGGAAGGCGAAATTCACTGCGTTCGCGCCAAAGGCAAGCTGCAAAATCTGCAAGAGAAGCTAGAAGGGTTAGAAAATCCGGCACAACTGGGTATTGGGCACACTCGGTGGGCGACTCATGGCAAGCCAGAAGAGTACAATGCCCATCCTCATATGGATATGGCCTGTCGGATTGCGGTGGTGCAAAACGGCATCATCGAAAACTATCGAGAACTGCGGGAAGAGCTAAAAGCGAAAGGTCACGAGTTTCGTTCTGATACTGATACTGAAGTGATTCCGCACCTGATTGCGGAATTTATGAAGCGGCCTCTTCCTGCCGAGAAATCGCTAGGTCAGCAGTCTCCATTTTTGGAAGCGGTACGTCTGGCGGTGAATAAGTTGAAGGGGGCGTTTGCCCTGGCGATGATCTGTGCTGATCATCCCGATGAGCTGATTGCGGTGCGGCAGCAGGCTCCATTGGCGATCGGCTTTGGTCAGGGTGAGTTCTTTTGCGCCTCTGATACGCCTGCTCTGGTCACTCACACGCGTGCCGTGTTGACTCTGGACAATGGCGAACTGGCGCGGCTCACGCCATTGGGCGTTGAAATTTACAGTTTTGAGGGCGATCGCCTCAAGAAAACGCCGCGCACGCTGAACTGGAACCCAATCGTGGTGGAGAAGCAAGGTTTCCGGCACTTTATGGTGAAGGAGATCTATGAACAGCCGGGGGTGGTGCGATCGTGTTTGGAAGCCTATGTGGATAGTCATTGGTCATCCAGTTCCACCACTTCTCCGATTCAGCTTGGGCTGGCGGAGTCTTTTTACGACAATCTGGATCAGATTCAAATCGTGGCGTGCGGCACCAGTTGGCACGCTGGCCTGGTGGGCAAGTATTTGCTAGAACAACTGGCTGGCATTCCTACCCAGGTGCAGTATTCGTCCGAGTTTCGCTATGCGCCGCCGCCGATGTCTCCAAATATGGTGATGATTGGGGTGACGCAGTCGGGCGAGACGGCGGATACGTTGTCGGCTTTGCAGATGGAAAAGCAACGGCGAGCCGATCAAGGTACAGAACATCAGGTTCGCTTTTTGGGCATTACCAACCGCACAGACAGCACCCTGGCTCAACTGGTGGATTACTTGATTGATACGCGAGCCGGAATTGAAATTGGCGTTGCGGCAACCAAAACGTTTACGGCGCAACTGGTGGCGTTCTATTGTTTGGCGCTGGATTTGGCTTATCGTCGCAAGACATTATCATTGGAGCGGCTAGAGCAAATCATTACTGAACTGCGGCAGCTTCCGTCTCAGATGGAATTGATTTTAGAAAGCCAGGAACGGTACATTGAGGAACTGGCTCACGATTTTGCTGAAACGCAGGACTTTATCTTTTTGGGACGGGGGATTAATTTCCCGATCGCCCTTGAAGGTGCATTGAAGCTGAAGGAAATTAGCTACATTCATGCAGAGGGCTATCCGGCGGGTGAGATGAAGCATGGCCCGATCGCGCTATTGGATGCTAAGGTGCCTGTGGTGGCGATCGCCATGCCGGGAACGGTGTATGAAAAGGTGCTTTCTAATGCTCAAGAAGCAAAGGCGAGAGATGCGCGGTTGATTGGGGTAACGCCGATGAATAATGAAGAGGCGGCAGATGTATTTGACAATATCCTGCCAGTGCCGTCGGTGGAGGAGTTGCTGTCTCCGATATTGACGGTAATTCCATTGCAATTTTTGGCGTATCACATTGCGGCACGCAGAGGCTTAGATGTCGATCAGCCAAGGAATTTGGCTAAATCTGTAACCGTCGAATAGTTACCAAATGCCAATTTTTGTAATTAGCGGCTGACATTCTAGGGCTTGAGGATCAAGGATGGAGTGGAAGATGGGAATACTCGGATGTGGCGTTTGACGCTTGAGTATTTGCTGTCTCTACTCCTCCTAATTTAAGGTCTTATGCCTTCTACACCTGAGACTCTCTCTAAATTTATCCAATTCTGCCAACAGCATTTGAAAGGCGACGAAAAAGGAGAGGCACAGGTGTTTCTCGATCGCTTCTTTCGGGCATTTGGGCATGAAGGGGCGATCGAAGCAGGCGCAACCTATGAGGAACGGGTAAAGAAGGGCAGCAAGGCAGGGAGAACAGGCTTTGCCGATCTGGTCTGGAAGCCGCGTGTATTGATTGAGATGAAGAAGCGCGGGGAAGACCTCAACAAACACTATTCTCAGGCGTTTGAATACTGGACTCGCTTAGTGCCAGATCGCCCCCGGTATGTTTTGCTGTGCAATTTTGATGAGTTTTGGATCTTTGATTTTGATATTCAGTTAGATACGCCAGTGGATATGATTCCGCTGGTGCAACTGCCAGAGCGGATCAGTGCCTTTGCTTTCATGGAGTTTGAGAACCGCACTCCGGTCTTCAACAACAATCAGATAGAGGTGACGGAACGGGCTGCCCGTCGCATGGGCGCATTGCTGGTGGAGCTGAAAAAACGGGGTATTGATGGGCTGGTGGCACAACGGTTTATCTTGCAATGCGTATTAGCGATGTTTGCCGAAGACCGCAGGCTATTGCCCAATAGTTTGTTTATTTCCTGTGTGCAAGATTGTTTGAATGGGCAGAGTTCCTATGATATGTTGGGGGGCTTGTTCCGAGAGATGAATACACCCGGCATTACACCTGCTGGACGCTATCAGGGTGTGGATTACTTCAATGGTGGTTTGTTCTCGCTCATTCATCCATTGCAGTTGAGCAAGGAGGAATTGAAGTTTCTGGAAGTATGTGCGCTGGAAGATTGGAGCAAGGTTCGTCCGGCGATTTTTGGCAATTTGTTTGAGTCTGCCATTGACGAACAAGAACGCCACGCCCACGGCATTCATTTCACATCTGAAGCAGACATCATGAAGATCGTTCGTCCTACCATTTCGCGCTATTGGGAAGAACGGATTGAAGCGGCTAGCACGATCGCTGAACTCACTGCCTTACAACTTGAACTGCAAACGTATAAGGTGCTTGATCCGGCTTGCGGTTCTGGTAACTTTCTCTACATTGCCTATCAAGAACTAAAGCGCATTGAACAGGTTTTGCTCGATAAGATGGCGGAACGTCGCAGGTCGCCTCGTGAGCAAATGCAAATGGGCTTTGTGACACCGCAACAGTTTTATGGCATGGATACAAACCCGTTTGCGGTGGAACTGGCACGGGTGACAATGATGATTGGTCGTAAAGTGGCGATCGATCGCCTCGGTTTGTTTGAACCTGCACTTCCGCTAGATACGCTCGACCAAAATATTGAATGCAAAGATGCGTTGTTTAATGAGTGGGTAAAAGCAGACGCAATTATTGGAAACCCTCCTTTTCTAGGTGGAAAACATATGCGAATTGCGATCGGAGATGAGTATATCGATCGCGTGTTTAATCGGTTTCCTGATGTCAGAGACTCGGTTGATTTCTGTGCTTATTGGTTCCGCTTAGCTCATGATTTGATTCAAGAAACCAACGGTAGAGCAGGATTAGTTGGCACAAATTCAATTAGTCAAGGCAAGAGTAGAACTGCATCGTTAGGATACATTACTCAGAACAACGGGTATATTCATGAAGCTGTTTCTACACAGGTTTGGTCTGGTGAGGCGAATGTGCATGTAAGTATTGCTAACTGGAGTCGAGAAGAACCCAAAAGATATTTCCTAGATAATGTAGAAGTTCCACACATTATCTCCTCGCTAAAGGCAATTACCGATGTCACCCAAGCCGTTCGGTTAAAGGCAAATCTCAACTGGTGTTTTCAGGGTGTGATTCCAGTTGGTGAAGGCTTCATTGTTACAGAAGAACAAGTTAACAGTTGGATTGAGACAGATCCAAAAAACAAAAATGTTCTCAAGCTATTCTCAATGGGAGCAAATCTAGCCAAAAATCCAAACGGATTGCCCGAACGTTGGATTGTTGATTTCAACGATATGTCGATTGAGGAGGCAAGTGAATATAAGCTGCCCTTTAATCATGTGAGAACAACCGTTAAACCTGTCCGAGATCGAAATCGTAGAGAGGTTACTAAACTCAATTGGTGGAAGTATGGAGAGAAACGACCCGCATTGAGAAGGGCTCTTGCCCCTCTTTCTTACTGTTTTGCTGTTCCAGAAGTTTCAAAGTGGGCTTTGTTCATTCCCTTTCCTAATAATTGGTTGGCAGGGAACAATGCTCATCCGGTAGTTTCAGACGATTTTTATATTCTTGGAATTCTCACCTCCAATGTTCATCGGCTTTGGGTTAAAGCTCAAAGTTCTACGCTAGAAGATCGAACTCGCTACACCCACAACACCTGCTTTGAAACCTTCCCTTTTCCCCAAAACCCAGATTCAAATATTGTTGAACAAATCCGATCGTCTGCTTTAGAACTCCATCAATATCGCAGCGAACAGATGGAGAAAAAACAGTGGGGCATCACCAAACTCTACAACGAATATTTTGCTGAACCCACCAGCCAGCTCTATAAACTCCATGCCAAACTCGATCGCCTCGTGATGCAAGCTTATGGCTTCAGCGACAGCGATGATATTCTCGAAAAACTACTCGCCCTGAATCTTGAACTGGCAGAAAAAGAGAAGCGAGGTGAATCTGTAATCGGGCCTTGGGCACCTCAAACAGAATGAGAGGCGATCGTTCTTTCCTGAAAGAATTACACTATTCCTCATCTTCTAGAAGCTTTCCGAGGTTGTGAGCTTCCATCAAATCTTGGTATCGATTGGGCAAACTCTCTCTGAGTGTGTCCTCGACAATACCGCTTACGGTTTGATCGCTAAGACCAGATAGTGTCTTCAACAGCCTATCTAAGCTAGGCGTAATATACAGACGCAATTCTGTTTTCTTTTTCTGTAATCGTTCACGGGGTGGGGGTATCAGTAGGCAGCAAGGATGGAACAGGTTCTCCCTGGCGAGCAGCCCGACATGCCTCAACCAAGTAATCTAACACTGGGCGATTTTGAGATCGCAAGGTTGTCA
>NZ_JADEWO010000069.1 GCF_015207605.1 Oculatella sp. LEGE 06141 | reverse complement strand
GGGTTGGGTTGGGTCTGGCCTTGGGGCTGGGCGGCATGGCAAAGCCAACCATTTTGTTCATTGCAGCTCCGGTAATCTTGCTGGAATTGGGGTTACGCTGGCTCAAGCCCGAGTCCCGCACAACTATCTGGTCGCTGGTTAAGGCTGTCGGCGTTGCTGTTCTGGTAATGTTTCCCTGGTGGGTCTTTAACGCTAAACCAGCGATCGCTAAGGCGTTTTTATCGGGTGGCTATAGCCGACATGCCCTTGGCGAAGAGGGTTCACTCTCTACGATCCTCAAGTGGTTGTATGTTTTCATGCAGTCCATGCTGGGGCCTGCATTAACCCTACTGGCTCTGGCCGTTACGGCTACGTTCGTCATTCAGTTGCTCAGTAAACGGCTGAAGATTAATGCGGCCAAGCTGCAAGCGGTAGTGCTGTGTTTGGCTGGATCGGTGCCGCTCTTGTTTGTGGCGGCGGTTGGCACCAACCACAATCCTCGGTTGACCGCCATCGCTTTAGTTCCCCTGGCAATTGGGCTGGGAATTATGGCATCCCTCTCCCGCTGGTTGGCCTCTCGCTGGTTGGCCGCAATTGTTATTGCCGTATTTTGCTTCCAGTTAGTGATTATGGTCTCTCCTTCTTCTGGTTCTCCCCGCTACCAGGAAGGCGATCGCGCGGCTGAAATGCTGTTGTGGGGCAATCCAACGACGGTGATGCAGCGACGAGAGCAGTGGGATTGGTCAAAGCTAAAGGATTTGGCGGAGCAACATGCCATTTCCGACCCCTCTATCGCCTATATGGGCAATGGAGGCAACCTAACCCCAGAACATATTCGGCATCCGTGGGTAACGGCTGGGAAAGAGGCTCAAGTATCGACCCTGTGGCTGTACGTGCATGGCGACATTGACTGGAACAAGGTCAAACAAGACATCCAGGCCAGCAACATTGTTCTAACTGGTTTTAACTTGCCAACAGGTATAGCTGATAAGCAGGATTTAGATAACCAACACAATACTGAGTTGGTTGAGTTGATGAAAGCCTCTCCGGAGTTTTCTGGCCCCTATAACCTTGACCTGGGACGGTTCAATCACTCTACTGTTGTAGTGTTCCTACGTAAAAACCCTTAGGCTAAGACGAGCGCATCAGCGTTCTGGTTTTGCCCCTGTTGTCGGCGCGATCGCGGCTTGACTGGCTCTGAGTCTAATTATTTGTCATCTATTATTTTCTGAACAGGTTCTACACATACATGAATTCTTCTATCATCTCGAATTCGCATGAAGCATTGACCCTGCTCTCTGAAGAGCGGCCCGACCTCTCCATTGTCGTACCAATTTACAATGAAGCGGAAAGCCTGCCTCATTTGCTCAGCGCTATCACCACCAACCTTGATGCGACTAAACTCACCTACGAAATTATTTGTGTTGATGATGGTTCAACGGATGGTTCGGCTGATATCCTGCGCCAGCAAGCGCAAAGCCACCCGTATCTAAGAGCGGTGCTTCTGCGCCGTAACTATGGACAAACTCCAGCCATGTCAGCCGGGTTTAACTATGCCTGTGGTCGGGTTATCATCACGCTGGACGGTGATTTGCAGAACGACCCAACCGATATTCCTCGCTTGCTCGCCAAACTAGACGAAGGCTACGACCTGGTCAGCGGCTGGCGCAAGCAGCGGCAAGATGCAGCGCTAACTCGGCTGCTGCCTTCCAAGATTGCTAATCTGCTCATCGGTAAAGTGACCGGAGTGCAACTGCACGACTACGGCTGTTCGCTCAAGGCTTACCGTTCTGAGCTAGTGACCGATATGAAGCTATATGGTGAACTGCACCGCTTTTTACCAGCGCTGGCCTTCATTGAAGGGGCACGAATCAGCGAGATTCCGGTGCGGCACCACGCCCGGAAGTTTGGTAAGAGTAAGTATGGGTTGGGTCGCACGTTCCGGGTTCTAATGGATTTACTAACGATCTTCTTTATGAAGAAGTTTTTAACCCGTCCGATGCACGTGTTTGGCCTGTTCGGGGGCGGTGCCATGATTGCGGGAACCTTGACAGGACTTTATCTCACTGTATTGAAGCTAGGCTTTGGCCAGAGCATTGGCGATCGCCCCTTATTAATTTTGGCCGTTGTGCTGTTTTTGACTGGCGTTCAGCTATTCAGCTTTGGTCTGTTGGCGGAGCTGTTAATGCGGACGTATCACGAATCGCAAAACCGTCCAATTTACCGAGTTCGAGAGGTTATTGGCGGCAAACAGCACAGTCAGGTTTAAACGGCTCGTTACAAGTTTGTCCCTGAGCAACAGAAGGGCACCTTTACAGGTGCCCTTTTGCGTTTGCTGGTTTTAATCTGGCATAGGTTGCCGCCTGCTAACCCAACACGTCCTGGTCAAGTTCCGATTCACCAGAAGATGAATGCCCTCTCTTCCACAGCTAAACGGCTTGATGTCGCCATTGGGCATTGAAGTCCAGTTCAACGAACTGTCGCTGTTCGCTCAGAGTTTTATTCTGGGTGGTTGAGCGGCGAACCGAGACACGTTGTCCTTTAACCTGTCATTTGTAGAGTGAGGGCGATCGTCACCCTACAGCCGCTAGCCCAATAGTGCAGATTGAGGCCAAAGCATCCGGTTACTGAATGTCTTCTGCAAGAAGCGCTTTAAGGGTGTCCTGTTGCCGTTGCTTTGCGGGTTATCAAATACCAATTTTCTGAGTAGCCAGTAGAAAGGCGGTGAATTGCGTCTTTACCAGCCGTTCTTTTTGTACCCATTAGTCATGCTGCTGGAGCGATCGCCCACCATAAAAAATGCGATCGCCCTTGGGCGATCGCATAGTTAGAAGACTCGTATCAACGAACAGCTGTAGATTAGTTAGTGACCAGCTCGGAAGCCTTCACTAAGGGCTTGCCCTCAAAATGCTCTGGGACAGGCGCTCCCATCAAATCTAAGATCGTAGGAGCCAAATCTAGAGAATGCCCCACTGGCAGGTCGGAACCAGCTTCAATCCCAGGCCCTGCCGCCACCAAAAAGCCATCCGAACGGTGACTGCCCGTGCGGTGATGAGGCACTGGCCCAATCCGCCCAATATCCGAACTTTCAACGACATCCGTTGCCGTCTGTTCTTGCCAAATCACCACGATGTCAGCATCGGGCATCTTTTCAGGCTCGCAGCTATTCAACTGTTGACGGGGGCGAATGATCTCCTTCACCATTGGGATGCCAGTACGGGCATCCTTGAGACGCATCAGCTTCTCGCAAATGTCATCACATACCGTGTCATAGTCAGACGGCTCAACAATGCCTTCTGGCTCCCGCCCTTTAAGGTTAATCCGAATGTATCCTTCCGAATAGCTGGGCAGAGCAAACGCCTTCATCTGCTTCCAGAACGGCTTGTACCAAACCGCTGGTTGAAAATAGAACGAGTTAGACTCGCTGACCAGGTCAAACGGCGAAATTAAGTCCGTTTTCTTGCGAGCGCCAATGAACGGAGCCAGCAAATTAAATAGCTTCAGCTTCAGTCTGGGTCTCAAGAAAGCCGCGATCGGGTTTGTTTCATGCTTCATGCTCCACATGGCACCCAGCCAGCACCGCTTCGCTCGACCGCTGGAAATGGGGCCGCCCAACGGTGCGCCAACTTTTCCACGCGCCAAGCCATACTGGCCGGGGAAATTGTAGCGGTACATAAACTCGGGCAAGAACAGCATACTGGGAAGATCCATGACGTTGGAACCCATGCCGTGCGCTGCAAACACCACGATTTGAGCATCGTCTGGGGCGCTTGCCACAATCTCACCGATCGCTCTGTCGGTGGCCTCAAAGACCTCCAACATGGCATCACTTGCAGCCTGCGCCCGAATCGGCTCATATAGAGGATGATCGGGCTGGCTCAAATGCCACATATAGTGTCCGGCAGAGTGAGTTTCCCCAAAAATAGTGAGGAACAGGTTCCACCGATCGCGTTGCAGCAAATCTCGACAAATGGCCGCACGACGAGCAATCCCCGTTTCCAAATCTGTTTGAAGCTGCTTTAATGCCGGAACGTTCAAAATGTTGGCATTATCATCTCGCAACACAGGATGGGCACCGTGCTGTTTGACAACCTCTTCAAACAGCGATGCCGGATTAGAATGGCTCGGAGTTTGCGGCGAGTGGGCACCCCACGCTAGTACCTGAACCCCGTTCACCTGATCGGACAACGGCGCTTGGGGCATGTCAAACACGGCAACCCGGTAGTCATCTCCCAATGCATAAAACGGCTGATGCTCGCCAAATTGATAGGCTTGCACGTCTTCAACGCTGTAATCTTTGGCATTGAATCGGAGGGGCGACCAATACCCGGTTTGCTGAGGCGAACAACCTGTTAAAAATGTAGTCCAGGGAGTTTCCGCTCTGTACCACTCAAAGGTTCTTAAGCGAGCGTATGCCCCCCGCTCTCGCAACTGTCGCAGGTTTTTCAAATAACCCTGCGCCATCCAGGTTTCAATCAGTTGAGGGTCGGCTGCATCTAGCCCGATCGCAATAACGGGTTTCTTCATAAAACTCCTCTTCGTAATTCATCGGGAAATAAAACATTCAGGTCAGCACAAGCTGATGGTTGCAAGTAAAAAACCTGGCTAGATGCCCTGGAAAGACACAGAGACACCGTTTTCTACTTGCTCTCTACGTTCACCTCGGTTGCAGCCGTCGTCTTTTCTGGAACGCTGCCGTTCCAAAGCACGGTTTGTGCATCTGGTTCAAACGAACCAATTGTGGTGTAGTGCGACGGTCTGCGACCGCGTAGCCAGAGCGTGATTAAACCAGTTGTAATTAACAGAGAGCCAATCGTTGCACCAAAGATGACAAAGATTGGCTTTGGTCCAGCGGGTTCGCTGGGCAAGCTAGGCTCGGTCAACAACTGCGTTTGAGGATAGGAACCAAAGGAATCGGATGCGCCCAAATCTAGACGAGTCAACGCCGATGAGAATAGAGCTTCCGAAATGGTGACATCACGATTCAGCGCTTCTAGCGTAGACAGGGACTGGGTTTGACGAGCCAGTCTGCCTTCTAGCAACGAAATTTGCCGATCCAATTCTGCGGCACGAGCGGTCAATCCTTGCTGATCAACCTGTGCTGTAATCACCTGGGAGAACAGCCCTTCACGGGATGATGAACCGCTCTGGTTCACAGAAGCGAGGCTCAATTGCGCCAGGGATGTCTCATCCACCGCACGACCCAATACCGTCCGACCTCGATTTAACATCGCGTCGCGGGCAGCTTCCTGACGGGTTCGTTCCCGGACAATAATGGGATGGTTTGCACCCAACTGCTGACTCAAGGCATTCAGAGAAGCTGACGCTTGACTGTAATCAGACAGGTTCTGCTGAAAGAGCTGATCAGCGCCAAGCTTAAATGCATCGGCTGCCTGGTTTGAAGAAATGTTGAGGCTGCCCGAAATTTGCCGCAGTTGAGCGTTCGCTTGCTGCTGGTCGGCAAACAACACCGCTCGTTGGCTTCGCAGTTGCTCGATGTTGGTTGCCAGTTGATCGACCTGGTTGCCAGAGGTGAGGCCAGAACTCGCCTTAAATTGGGAAAGGCGGGCTTGAGCCGTCTCTAACTTCCTTTGAGCATCTTGCAGGGTTCTTTGAACACCGCTGTCCCGTCTCGTTCTCTCTTCAATTCGGAGTTGGTTGAGGCGCTCCTGAAAGGCATCGTATAGGGCGATCGCCTTTTGCTGAGCCTGCTCAGGAGTTTCCCCTTCGACCTGAAGTTCCATTAAGGTCGTATTGTCGATAGTCTCAACCCGAGGCCTGCCGAATTCACCAGACGAAATGCCCAGTTCTGCCGCTGCCGCATCAATAACAGGCTTGCTGGTTGCGATGTACTTGTACCCCTCCCGTGGGTCACTGTTGGGTCGATCGTAGGGAGTCCGTTCCTGCGACGTTGTGTTACCAATTTGGGGCAAATCAATTCTAGTTTCTGAACCGGCATTCGGTAAGGTGACAGACAGGCCACTAACGTAGGCTGGTTCCGCCGTCTTCAAATAGATGAGCGCAATACTCCAAAGCGCTACGTTGGCGATAACACCCGTAATTAGAAACCATAGCCAGCGCCCTCGGGGTGGAGCCGCTTCGGAATAGGTGGTGGTGGGGTGGAAAGTTTGAGTCATGGTCGCAATTAACCGCTAATCGTTGTTAAAGAAGATGTCTCGGATAGCACGGAAAGGGTTCAAGACATTTCCAATAAAGTCAAGAATCCCTGACGTATTTTGTACCCTTGAGTCGTAGCAAACAACACTGTCTCCCGGCATCAAGAAAGGATTGACAGTTTGATCGTCAGCATCCCTCAGCAGGTCTTCTGCTTGCCGATCGATTACTTCTGTTTTTCCGCTGACGCGTTCGGTTCGGACTAGAGTAACCCGACGATTTGCGTTGGTTGAACGGCCACCACCTGCACACCTTGCCGAAACCACGGCTTGAGAAAAGCGAGAACCATACTCAAATCGAGCGAACTCTCCAGCGCTGAACGGTGATGGAGCCGTCTGGTTAGAAACAAATACAGCAATGGCCGATGGTGTCACCTGAGATGGGCGAACGAGTCGAGTCTGTAGGGTTTCCAAATCTGGGACAATAACCTGGTCTCCTGCAATCAAAGCAATATCCTCGACTTGCTCGCCAGTCAGTACACCAGACAGATCCACCACCTGTTCCTGTTCCCCTCGAATGAGGCGAATATTTTCAATGTCTGCGGTGGGAGCTAAACCACCCGCTTTACGAATGGCAGCAGTTAAGTAACGCCCTTCTGGATATTCTCCGGATACAGTTACCGGTATTTGCCGCTGCGGTTGGTCATTGGCGGTTTCTCCACCTTCCACGTTCAAGCGGTTGCTGGTAGGAAGGCGATCGCTAATCAGAACCCGTCCAGGCTCGAATGTGGCTCCTGAAATAGTGACTTGAACCGGACCCCAATCTACCACCTGCACGCTAGCTTGCAAGAACTGGGGTTGAAAGAAGCCGCCCTGCACTAATGCAGAGTTCAACTCCTGTTCTACTTGGGCAATCTCTTTGCCAGAGACTAGCATGGGCTGAAGCAGCGGTACTTGCAGCGTGCCGTCCAGGTTCACTTCATACAGGCCACTAAACCGATATTCTTGAGGCAACTGCTGAGCACCCAGAATAGTTGACTCGCCCGGAATCGTGACCCGGATGCGATCGCCTGGAGAGAGCGGCAGAGCGAAACCTGGTAGAGATGCGACCGCTGTTGTTAAAACCGCAACGGATACCGATAAAGACGTCCGTAATAACATGGAGATACCTGACCTTTGTCCAGAATCACTATTTCAACTGAGTAAACATGACTGCAAC
Organism: Oculatella sp. LEGE 06141; assembly: GCF_015207605.1. Classification (GTDB taxonomy): domain Bacteria; phylum Cyanobacteriota; class Cyanobacteriia; order Elainellales; family Elainellaceae; genus Oculatella. The sequence continues at coordinate 21,521 of NZ_JADEWO010000069.1, read as the reverse complement.
CCCACACTCTGCGTTTCAGTCAAAACTGATAACGTCTTCAATTCAAAACTTGGCTGAAAGTTCACTAGCCTGATTGCGGCTCAGTTCTGGTTCAACCGATGATTCGACTGATGATGGAGAATGAAGCGGATACTTATACAAATTAAGCTTCTGTTTGACGACCAGCCAGAAAAATTGAATATCATCCAGCAGATAGCGTTTCCACAACCGTTTTGGTTCAGATAGCAATCTATATAGCCATTCGAAACCAACATCACTCATCCATTGCGGAGAGCGCTTTTTGTTTCCTGCCTCGAAATCAATAGTTGCTCCGATCGCCAGAAAGATCTTGACGTTCTTCAATCTGCTCTTGTACTTGTAAATCCACTTTTCCTGCTTTGGGGCACCGACTCCAATCGCCAGTACTGTTGCACCCGACTGATTAATTCGGTCGATAATCCTCTGGCATTCTTTCTCGTCTTTTTCAAAACCAAAGGAAGGAGATAAGGAGTCTACTATAATTCGCCGTCCAACTTTAGAATTTATCTTCCGTTGTGCTTCGCAGGCAACACCTTCCGCAGCTCCTAGCAGAAATATCCTGATGTCCTCGTTATTCCGGTGGTAATTGTAAAAAGCTGGAAAGAGATCTGAACCTGAAATCTTTTCCTTGAGCGGTATACCCAGAAACTTGGAGGCATAAAGCAAGATTTTACTGTCACAAACTCGGTAATCTGCCACCTTGTAAGCTTCAATGAAGTCTTTGTCTTCCTGCATCTTGATCAGGTGGTCAACATTGGGTGTAAAGACCACACCCACCTTCAACTGCTTGAGTAACTCTTTCCGTGATATGTTGCTAATAGATACATTTAGGATGTTAATCTCTTCCATGTGGCAGACACCCTACCTTTCTAAGTAATAAAGAATAAGAACAGAACAGCGGCTAACAAATTCATCCGCATATGTACGAACTAGCAACTTAGGTTCACACTGATCAAAAGACATTTTGGCTGCTAATGATTGGGTGCAATATAGCAAAGTAGGTTCAACTCAATTCGGCATTAAGTGGTGCTTAATCTTGGCTAGATGCACTAAGGAGCCTGGCTTCACGTTGGTCTTCCTCCACTAATCATTGATCTAATTTCGAGTTGAGATTTGGTGCAAAAGGACAATTTGTAAACTGTCTATCTTTGTGTAAGCTTTTGCTCCAGAATAACTGAAAGAGATCAATAAAACAGCGTTTCGCACCTATCTTTGTCTTCTCATCAAAATTGACTTACCTTGCCTTTAAAATTGCTTAGGCTAAATTCTAAAGACATTCAACCTACTTTCACAAACAGGTGCGATACGAAACCAGGATCAGCCCAAAAGGATCTCCGTGCAATCTACCAATTCGATGCTGTCAAGTCTAGTCACTGTATATTCCGGGGGGTAAACGTACAACAAAGCCAATGAAAATATCGCATAAACCCATAAATTACGTAAGTGATCTTCCATAGCTTTACTGAAAAATCATACTCAGCTTTATATATAGAGCGGCATGTCTGGCTGACGATCGCCCTAAAACCCCTGCCAGATACCGGGCGGGTGCTGAGCATTCGCAAAATCCGGCAAAACAGGCACGATTCAGCCTCTGGCTGAATCTAGCTGGTTCACTTCACCTGTGCCAAACAACGGTTCAGTTGTCTTGCCAGGTTGAACAGCCAGCATGAAGGTTAACTAGCTCATCTATAGATTGCCTGTAGATTTGCTGCGAATAGATACATCCCCTATCTATCACCAAGAGCATACGCGAAGCTTGGACTCCAAAGGCTGTGCCCTAAGAGAGGTTCTCCACTGGATTTAGCACCTCTTTACAGAATTAATACAGGACAGCAAAGGAAACGAGTTGCTACGAGTAATTACGTGCAATAGAGGTACTGGATGATACGTGTTCGCCTTTTTAGGGTTGATAACCGGGTGGCCTGACAGATCTGCGGCTTGTGGATGGCGCGGATTGTGGATGGCGCGGAGTCAAACTTCACGCCCTTGAAGGTACCCCAAGCCTGCATACAGAAGAATGGGCATTTCAGAGGTTTTGCCATCCATCAGGATTACTGGCTCAGCCATTGCGTCTGATAGCAACCTGAACACAATCCGTTTGTCTGGTTTACAGCCATTTTCATTTGCATTCGCCTTAAACCCTACACCCCACACCCATCCTGGCGAGACTGTGGCTTACTCGATTGAGAACTGCTGTAAGAGCAACTTGGCGGAATCTAAAGATTAGAGTTTAGAGATGAGTCGAGACACTCTTTGGTAGCTCTCTAAATTCTCTAGTCCCGGCAATTTAGAGAGCCAATGCAGCCCATTTGCTATGGGTCAATATCCTCTAAGGAAGCCGTTCGAGCAACGCTTGACACGAATTCTGCTGCAAAGTTTCAAGAATTAGAGGATGGAGAGGACGATTCGAGTGCCAATCAGCCCCTGTTAAACATCCTCTTAGCTTCTGATAACAGGAATACCTAAAAGGTCATTAGCAGATGATAGTGGTTCACTGGTGGATTGCGATGTCGCGCGACTTGCATACACTTTATTTAACAGTTCCAAATACGCAAAAGGGACGACCAACGGCCACAAAACAGAAGCAACAATGATTATTGCAACGGATATGAATGACCACTGAGGGGATAGGTTGGCATCTCGCAAAAAAAACTTGAGCCATTTGCTGAAGAGACGCACACCCAGAATTAAGTAGGCTGAAATGATTAGAGTGAGAAGTATTTTCACAGTGATTTAGCTTAGAGATAAATACAGCGTAACGACTTAATCTTGTTTCTTGTAGAGGGGGCACAACCATCAGCGTGGCTTCTAAGAAATGTCATTCTTGCTCCGGGTTTTCCCTGGTTGCTTTGATAAATTCTCTCAAAAATAGTGGCTTTAGGGACACCTGACGGGTTTGAGAGTTACTATTATTAACTTAAGAATGGAGTAATGTTACGCTGTTTTTTCTCCAGCATGTTGATTTTACGAACACAATCGATTGACGTTTTTTTGCACTGGAAGCCTACAGACTTTGTATCGTTCTGAACCTTACTGATTTGAGGTCATAGTTTTCGTACCAAAAGATACTTTCACCTTAAAGGTATTACGTAAATGGGTGATTTAGTTTACAACTGCACATTACAAAATCAGCATTCATACAGTTATGCTTAATCATTTTGCTGGTGCTTTGCCGACGCGCCTAGAGAATAGTTGAACCAGTTTTATCGCTCTACCAATTCGCCACTGTAAGCGAGTTGGATTGATTACTCATTTCCAAGCTGTCTCTATCTCTGCTCTTTTAAGATTGCCTCAATTGTTCATCTAGCGTTATTCATTTGCTTAGATTGTCCAAAAAGGAACTGTCGCTTTGGACAGTTCACAACTTGAGTGCCAGAGCAACAAAGTAGCTAAAAGGCTACAAATAGCCTATTCCAGGTTCAGAGTACAACGGCTCACAGGGACACGCTCCCTCCAAAAAGGCGTTTAACAGTTCGTTTGAACACAGGAGTGGGATAAACCTAAGCAGGTAACTCAGTTTTAGCAATCGATCGCCCAAACTTCTATGCCCCCAACGGGTACCTTTCACCTTCAGAACCTCAGCAGAATTATAAAAGATGTTTAAAGAGGGCTGAGTATCACTCGCTTCCCCTTTCGGGTTGGCCGCAGACGACAGTTCCCAACTTTGAGCGGCTGTTTTAACAGTGCTGGTTGCCACTCGAACCGCCCCAACACGCCCCAGAACCAAAAAACTTGCAAACTAAAAAGCAAGAGCAACAGCAATAGCTGCGCGGCGGCTGGACTGGAAAGGATAGTTCAGCCAGTCTAGCTTCACACGCTGATTTCTCTTAGAACAAATGACAAGTATTTTCTAGCTTTCCGCTTCTTGTAGTTGAGCAGCAATGCGTTCGCCAAATTCTGGATCAACGTTTGCTAAATCCCGAAGCTGCAAATATTCTTGCCATGTTAAAGCTGAGGATTCAATAATGGCGATCGCTTCTGTTTCTATGTCGTGTTGAACTTGGAGCGATTCAGATTCAGTTTCGGCACCTTCCAGTTCTTCTTCTCTCTCGTCGCTCAGCCTTAGCACCTGTAAGTAAGCCTTCACGAACTGGCTAATTTTCTCAGAAGAAATATCGTCTGCATCTAATCCAGAATGTCCAGAGAACACTTGTTCTACCTGAGGATCACTCCTGCGATTCGCATCATCAGACAGTTCTTGTGCCACAGCAACGGTAACAGTACTGAGCAGCAATAGAAGCAAACTACAACCAAACAGCAACATCTGCCTGAGTCGCTTCATCCAGGCCAATGACCAGGCTATTTTGCACTCTACAACGGAGATTGCCAACCTCAAGGAAAAAGCAATCCTCAACGCTTGCCCATTCGCCATTGCTGTATGTGCCACTCGCCGCTGCTCAGTTGTTTTGTCTTTTCGTTATCTCTATCAATCGGAGCGGCGGGATTCGAACCCACGACCCCCACTACCCCAAAGTGGTGCGCTACCAAGCTGCGCTACGCCCCGTCATTTCGCTTAACAACTATATCATACTGTTCGCGTCGTGACATTGCATTCAGGGACTCTAGAACACCTTCAAGGTTTGAGCCGCCCGGGCTAATTCAGAAACAGCAGAAGCCGCCCAATTTCCTTCTCCCCGTCTTCCTGTGTGCAAAATTAAGCGGAGAGTAAATGCATGGGGATATCCTTCCGCCTCAAGCCAGAGCAAATCGCTCTCGACCTCACAGCTAATTTTTTCCTCGTCCATCAGTTCTGTTGCCATCTGGCCCATGGCGATCGCCAGTTGCCCTATCAATCGACAAAAGTCATTCAACTCGGCCTCAGTCAGTTCAATTGCCCAGTCATCACTACCCACCAGCCCCACGTAGTCGGGAGCAGCCGCGTCCCAGCCAATCCGCCATCCGGCACCACTTTTAATTTGCCGAGCCATACTTCGTCTACAGAACCAATCGTCTCCGCTATCGTCTCCGCTACGGTCGTATTTACAGCACTATCTACGGCATTAAAAGTTGGGCATCTCCAGGCTGAGGATAAGCCGGTACAGGCGGAGCCTCTGGAGCAGAACGCGGATCTGGGGTTGATGAATTCGCTGGTGCCGCGTCAGTCGGGCTGAAAACGCTGACCAGGGCTTGAACCAGTTGCTCACGCTGCGATCGCGTCAGGCTATCAATAGCGGCTATGTCTCCGTCCAGCGGGTTGGTTTGCAGGGTATCCCAACCAGGGTAGATTGCAGCCAGAATGCGATCGTTCACACCCAGATAATCGGCTAATGTCAGTTTCCAATCGAGCCGATAGACGGGTGGCCGCCCTTTCACATACAAGTGATAGCGAATTAATCGGCTTGCCAGGGTGTTGTTTACATCAACTTCGCCTGAAACCTGGTTCACGTAGCTGTTTTCCAACGGTAAGTCAGGCATCAGGTCATAAACCTGCTGGCCTAGTTCTGGCGGTCTTACGGGCTGCGCCTGAGCCGATTGGGCACCCAGGGACACCACAGAGAGCCAGGAACGGTCAACCTGCCCCAAGCTCGCCGTTTGATAGGGAACAGTTAATAAAACCGTTAAGCCTACCGTCGCTAGAGTGAATGCTGCAAATTTTAGGACAGGTTGTATCGCCATCAGTCTCCAAAAGTAAACGCAGGTTGCTCCCCGAACAGCTTATTCGCCAATAATTTCGGGTTGGGTCAGCTCATCCGACATTTCAATGATGGCTCGAATGACGGGCTTCATTTTTGGATCATCCAGGCTGTCAAACTCTTCAAAACGACGGCGCTGTGCCCGGTTAGCTACTTGAACGGTAATGCGATAGCGGTTAGAAGCAGCGTTGATCAGGTCTTCAGCCCGACGCATAAGCTGGGTGGTATCAATAGTAGAGCGCTTCAGCATAGAGTCCTTTAATTTAAAGCAACGGTAAACTGTTCTAGTCTATCAGCAGTAGAAATGGCTCGCATGTGTTAGACATGGGTCGGATAGGGACAAACTGAGTATGGCCCATACACCTGGCGTTGCTAATTTGCTGGGTGACGTTCGTTGAGACATGGCCATGCCCCACCGTCGGGATCGATATCCGTGAATCGTGTCTATCAGCGACGTCAATACAATTTGCTACGATTTATGTCTGGTGAGTCAGGTTAGGCTTTGCTTTTTGAAGTTGTGAAACGAATTGAAAAGAGACGTGTAGGGTGATACAGTCCAAAGCAACCTAACTTTAAATTTGTTCTCTAGAGAAAAGAATCCAGTCTCTTCATGCAAACCCTCGCTACTGGTTTTGAACGGCAGATCTCTTCTGGCGCAAGCTACTCCAGGTTATTGCTCACTCAGCCAGCTCTAAAAATTGTGGCACTGGGCGATAGTTTAATTTACGGCTATGGTGACCCAGACGGGGGCGGTTGGGTTGAGCGGTTACGTCGCACCTGGATGTTGCCCGATAGCCCTGGGCATGTACTGTATAACCTCGGCGTTCGGGGCGACAAAGTGCAGCAGGTTGCCCAGCGTATCGAATACGAGTTCAGAAACCGAGGCGAACTGCGGCACCGCGTTCCCGATCTCATTATTTTGTCGGTTGGCGTAAACGATTCTGCCCGGTTGGGGCATGTAACCGGCAGAAATTTTACTGACTTTGAAACTTTTCAACTGGATATTGCCAATTTGTTGGATCAAGCTCAACAACTTTGTCCAGTGTTGTTTGTTGGCATGACACCTGTAGACGAAAAGCAGATGCCGTTCGAAAACTGTCTGCACTATAACCATGCTGACCAGTATCGATATAAAGAGGCAACCCGGCTCGCCTGCTTCGATCGGCAAATTCCGTACCTGGATATCTTTGAACGCTGGCTGGCGCAAGGAGATTTGGAGTGGCGATCGCGTCTTTCTTCTGATGGCTTGCACCCCAACACAGCCGGATATCAATCGTTGCTGCAAGACGTCCTGAGTTGGGAACCCATCAGCCAGGGGCTTAATCAGCCGCTAACGACACCCTAAACTATCGCGTGTTGCCACACCCGTTTCTGGGTTGATACCATCAGCCCGCTTGCAGAGTTGCGTAATCTCGTAGCGATCGATGATGGCGTTGGTGAAATCGGCACCTGTCACTATCACGTTTTCGAAGCTGGTACGGGCAATCGTGGCATCTTCCAGAATGGCGTTTGTTAAATCTGCCCCAACCCAGAAGACCCGATCGGCCAGTGCGCCTGTAAGGTTGGCTCCCCGCAGGTTGGCATCGAGCAGCACGCCTTTGGTTAAAATCGCGCCGTTTAAGTTGGCACCTTCTAAATTGATGCCGCGCATCTCAGCGCCAACGAACTGTTTGCCCGTTAAGTCGGCATGGGAAAAATCTTGGTTTTCCAGGTTGGAGTTGTTGTAGTTGACCGTGTCAATTACGGCGATCGCTGGCATAGCGCTGAGGGCAACCCACAGGCACGCCAAACAAAGCACCACCAGTAACCCAAGTCCCCGCATCATGATTTTTCTAGCCACGATCGCTCATTTATCCCGTCTCAACATCGAGCAGACGTGATCATCTGCTCTACATTTACTCTACCGAACTTACTGTTCAGTAGAACGGTTGAGCGATCGGTTATCTTAGTTGAGACCCACCCGATGAAAACGACTGAGCCGGAACAAGGTCAGTCCAATCGGTTCCAATTCGGATCGTCAAATCCGAATCTAAATCACCTGTCGAGGCGGATACCACTTCTCCTACCCCCAGTTTGGAATGCAGCAAGTCTGCCGCATTTAGATCGCCCCATTGCACAATGATTTGCGTCTCCTGCTGTTCGTCTGACCAGTCTCTAACCAAATAGACATTGTTGAACCCCTGGTCGTGGAGATAGTTTGCCATTTCCCGACCCTGTTGGGCTTCGCCAGAGGCATTCTGAACGGCGATCCGCAGGTCGTACACATCCCGCGTTTGATCCACAAAGTTCACGGCACCGACCTGGAAATAGTCATGCATGACCTTGTCCATCCCCTCGGTGTCCATCAACCAGTAGCTAGCAATGTACTCGTCTGGCGTACTAAATCGCCCCGGCAACATCACCATCCTGAACTGCTCTCGATCCAAGTTCATGCCAAAATTGACCAGCGCCAGCATTTCATCTAGCGACAGATTTGTATCGACATAGCTTTGAATCAACTGAATGGCTTGCGGCAGTTTGGGAATTACAGCAGGGGTAGCAATCTTTTCACGCAGAGCACGGATCAACTGTTGCTGCCGCTGCACGCGACCAACATCACCGTAGGCATCGTTGCGGAAGCGGGCAAACTGCTCTGCCTGGTCACCATTTAGGGTTTGCCAGCCCTCATCCAGGTCAATCTCAAGCTGTTGGGTTTGGTCGGTGTAAGCCATGCGGTGGGGAACGTAGATTTCTACGCCTCCGAGCAGATCCACCAGTTCTCGAAACGCATCAGTGCTAACCCGAACGTAGCGATCGATGGTAATACCATTGAGGTTGTGGCTCAACACCTGGGCTGCTAACTCTGGGCCACCCAAAGCGTTGGCATGGTTGACCTTGGTTAAGCCTACGCCTGGAATAGAGATCTGCGTGTCCCTTGGCACCGACAGCACATTCACAGAATTACTGCCCGGATCGATCCGCACCAGCAGCATAGTATCGCTACGGCCTTCTAGCACCTCAGGCGCATCGACTGGAACATCTGGGACTCGATCAATTCCCATCACCAGCACAGTAACCGGGCGAGTAATTTGATAGCGAAACCCTTTTTGCCACAGATCGCTAATGGAAAATGCCTGCCCGCTTGCTTGAGGGGCGATCGCAGCAGGCAGAGGTACCGTTAACGAAAACAACGTTCCTAAGGTGGCTGAAACGGCAGCCGTTATTGCAAAAGCCACCCCCCAACCAATCGCCTGAACAGCAGTCAGTTTTTGGCTAGGAGAGGCTGCATCGCTGGACTCGTCCATAGGAGAAGAGAGTGTAGCGCTATCTCCTATATCAGGATCTTGCAGATCAGAGTCAGGCTTTAGTTGTTCCACTCCGCGTTTGACCTCAACTGTATTCCGAGTAATTCTAGTTTGTCTGTGTAGTTTTGTATATGGATTTTAAACCAGATGTTGATCAAATCATTCATCCAGAAGCGCGATGGAGATGCCCTGCTAAATCAGCCTCTAGTCTAGAAGTTGTTGTTTGCAAAATTGTGCTTCATTAGGACACTTTTTAACACATTCGCCTAGTCGGTTATAGTCCATTGCCCCGAGAATTGCCGCAAATGTGTGACATTGCCTCACAAAAAGCTGAAAATGACGTGAGATTAATGAAAATGCCATGAAGTACTGCCAGAGTTTCCTTAAGACTCTGAAAAAACTTTGTAGGATAAATCGGAACCAACTCGAATAAGCATGTCATGATTCCCGTAATTCTGGCTGGTGGAAAGGGAGAGCGGTTTTGGCCCCTGAGCCGCAAACAACGTCCCAAACAGTTTTTGTGTCTAGATGGCACCGGCAAGAGCTTGCTGCAAGCAACCGCAGAGCGGCTGCTGGATTTAGCCGGAGGCTGGCAGGGATTATGGGTAATCACAGCATCTCATTTGGCAGAAGGCGTTCAGCAACAACTGCCCGATCTTCCCGCTGAAAATCTTCTGGTGGAAGTAGAAGGACGAGATACGGCTCCGGCGGTTGCATGGGCAACGCTGGAAATTGCTCAACGCCACGGAGACGATGCTGTGATTGGCTTCTTTCCTGCCGATCACTGGATTGGCGATCAAGCGCTGTTTTGTCAGACCTTGCAAGCGGCCGAAAGGCTTGCCACTGAACAGCCTGCTATTGCCACGTTAGGCATCGCACCAAACTATCCCTCCACCGGGTATGGTTACATTCAGCAAGGCGAAAAGGTGGGTTTGTTTGATAACTGTCCTGCGTTTAAGGTCGATCGCTTCACCGAAAAGCCCGATCGCTCCACCGCTGAAACGTTTCTGGAAAGCGGTCAGTTTAGCTGGAACGGCGGCATGTTTGTCTTCCGAGCTGGGGTGATGTTGGCCGAATTGCAAAGGTATGCGCCTCACATCCTTGACCCACTGAAGCAGCATGGCCCCTCTTGTTATCCAGCTCTGCCCAAACAAAGTATTGACTACGCCTTGATGGAAAAAACTCAACTGGCCTATGTGGTGCCAGTCAACTTCAACTGGGACGATTTGGGGGACTGGAATGCGATCGAGCGGTTACTGCAAGATGAGCGACCCAATGTTGAACTGGCAACCCATGTCTGCCACGACACAAAAGGCAGCATTTGTTACGCCAGCGACCAGGACGAAGTGTTAGTCACAATTGGACTGGAAGACGTTGTCATTGTTCGCGATGGCAACGTAACGCTCATTGCAAACAAGCATCGAACGCAGGAAATCAAGCAAGTGCTGAAGCTAATGCAAGCAGACTCTCGATTTGAAAAGCTGTTGTAATCCGTTAGACAGCACAACTTACAGCCGTTCTCAATCGAGTCAGCCACAGCCTCGCCAAGATGGATGTGGGGTGTAGGGTTGGAGGTGTGGTGAACGCAAATGAAAATGGCTGTAACCTAGATCGAGCCAGATCAAGCCAGAGGAACGAGCGGAAAATGCAGTTGGAGTCCTTTTCCAAGCCGTTCCTCTATTTTTGATGGGATTTTGATGAGAAGTTGTTTGATGGGAAGAGAACGGTTTCTCCTGGAACGGGAGAAACCGTATCTTAAATTGCAAAAAATACCACCTCCTATCCTGAACAATAGATTTTGACAGATGCCTGGTTAGAGGCACATTGAATCATGTCTATAGAGTGCGTCTGTAGAGTGGTAAACACGGTGTAAACGTTTGGAAACCGCAGGTGCCGCCGTGGGTTTCGGCACCGATCAAACCACCTATTAGCGCCATACATAGCCATATCTAATGACTGAGGACAAGAATTTGATTAAACGTTAAGTTTAGATAAGGGGGCGTATACCCCGATAACTAACGACTTGAGAAACCGCATGACGATGCTTTCACGTCTAGCTCAAACCAGTTCCCGCCAGGGTGAGATTGCCGAAATCGTTTTTCGCAACGGTTGGGATTACATGCGGCGGTTGATCACCGGCGGTAAGACAGACGAACCGAATTTGCCAACGCCTGCCGTTCTTCGCAACATCCTGGTTGATTTAGGCCCGGTTTACGTCAAATTAGGGCAACTACTGAGTACTCGTCCTGACCTGCTGCCTGCGGACTATATCGAAACGTTGTCAACATTGCAGGATGAAGTGCCTCCTGTGCCGTGGGCTGATATTGAAGTGGTTTTGCGCCGAGAGTTGCGGCAATCCCTGGATGCGACGTTCGCCAACATCGAGAAAATACCCGTTGCGGCTGGTTCGATCGCCCAGACGCATCGCGCTACACTGACCGATGGCCGTGATGTGGCGCTGAAGGTACAGCGTCCCGGCATCAGTGCTGTTGTCGATCAAGACATTGCCATCATTCGAGGATTGGCCGATCTGGCCGCTCGAACGACATTTGGGCAAGACTATGACATCAGAGCATTAGCCGAAGAGTTTACCAAGGCACTTCGAGATGAGCTAGATTTTTGTCTGGAGGCAGGTTATACCGATCAGCTACGGCGCAATATGTCTGCGAGCAGTTGGTTTGATCCAAGCCGTTTGGTTGTCCCAGAAATTTACTGGGAGCTAACCACCGAAAAACTGTTGGTGATGCAATGGTTAGAAGGGGTACCCATTCTTAGCGCTCGCCTGCCCGATGCCGAACAAAACGGGGTTTCTAACGAAGAAAGGCGATCGATCACTACGTTGCTGTTTCGTGCTTTCTTTCAGCAGATTTATATTGATGGCTTCTTCCACGCCGATCCCCATCCCGGCAACTTGTTCTACATGGGAGATGGCCATGTAGGGTTACTAGATTGTGGCATGGTGGGTCGTCTTGATCCCAATACGCAGCGAATTTTGACCGAGATGCTGTTGGCGATCGTTGATCTGGATGCCCAGCGCTGCACCCAATTAACCCTACAACTGGCCGAGTCGGGTACCAGTATTAACCTGGCCGGATTGGAAAACGACTACGAGCGTATGCTGCGTAAGTATTACAACCGCAGCTTATCTGAACTGAACTTTAGTCAAGTATTCTACGAAATTTTGCAGGTTGCTCGAAGCAACAAAGTGCGGCTCCCAAGTAACATGGGGCTGTACGCCAAAGCCCTGGCTAATTTAGAAGGGGTTGCTCGCGGCTTTGATCCGCAAATCAACTTGCTGGATGAAATTAAACCGCTCATCACCGATCTGTTTCGTCGGCAGTTGGTGGGCGACCAGCCGATTCAAACCCTGCTTAGAACAGCACTCGATTTGAAGAGTTTATCGCTGCGATCGCCCCAGCAAGTAGAGCTATTGCTCGATCGCATCTCGTCAGAAACATTGAAATGGAACCTGACCCTCAAAGATTTAGATGGTGTTCGGCTAACCCTGGACGACTCCGCCAATCGTTTGTCGTTTAGCATTTTGGTCGGCTCGTTAATTATGGGAGCTGCCATCATTTCATCGGGCGAGCAAACAACTCAACTGTATTGGCTCAGTAATACCCTCTTTGCCGCTGCCAGTTTACTGGGACTCTGGCTAGTGATCACAATCCTGCGATCGGGACGGTTGCGCTGATAGCAATTGATCGCTCGTTGTTGTGATAAGGAACAATAGTTTTTTGGACTGCAGCGACGGAAATACGCCATTCTAGCCAACGCTAGTAACAATAGTTTTTTGGACTGGTGGAACAGGTTACTCGCTCAGTCCAAAAAACTATTGTTACCAATTCTATCCAGAAGCACTTGAATCTCATTGTGTCTCATTTTAAGACGAAATTCTAGGAATGAATGAATCCGTCCGAATCGGTAATTGAAACCGCAGCAACAGAACGAAGTTAAGAAGATTATGGCGGGAGACGAAGAAAATCTATCGTAAGGGAACCGTTTAAGATCACTGAAGTGGTCAGCTATTCTTAATACAGAAGAATCAGTGTGAAGTGGCTTAGGTAATGAGCATCAAGCCTGGAGAAGGTGAGCGACGAGCTGCGGGTGGATATCATCCTCAATACTCAGTATGCGCGAAGTTTATTCTTCACGCTCTTAAACAGAGGGATCTGGAATGGATACGGATTGCAGATCCTGATGCTGGGAGAGTCGATGATGTTCAGATTGGAGCGACTGCTCACGTTGACGCCTATCAGATCAAGTGGCAACAGTACCCTGGCGCAATGACATTAAACCATCTCATTCGCGGTACTGACAAAGGACCCTCATTGATTGCTCAACTCGCAGATGGGTGGAAGAGATTACAGGCAATTTACCCTCAACGGCGTGTTGTTGTTCATCTCGTTACCAATATGTATCCCTCGTCTAGTACCAATGCAGGGATGCCAGAGGTCGCTTCTCCTCCAAGCCCTTATCACCTTGCAGCTTTTATAGAGCAGGCATGGACTCCTGCACATCGAATGCAGGTAATTCAGTCAGGGAGTTGGGAGGCAATATGGCAATCGCTACAGTTTGCCAGCGGTCTCACCAATGATGAATTTGTCAAATTTGTGCAAGATTGTTCTCTTGATTTTCAAGCTACAGTATCAGACATCAATCTTGATGTTGAAAAAATTGCTGCTTTGCTTTTCAAGATTGCAGCGGAACCAGAACGGCGTGTAGAAATCAGTGAAAGTGAACTTCTAAGAGAGTTAGGTTGGCAGAATCGGTATCGCTATCGAAACATTCATGAGTTTGCGGCACCGCGATTCTTGTACCGTCCCATTCAAAGTACAGTGAGTGTGATTGAAACTACACTAGATCGTCTGTCTAATGGGTACATAGGAGTCTTCGGCTCACCAGGTTCAGGTAAATCAACGCTGCTAACACAAACCCTCCGAGCTCTACCGCTTCGCCTAATTCGCTACTACGCCTATGTGCCAGATGTTCAAGATTTGTCTATTCTTCGGGGTGAATCTGTTAACTTTTTGCAAGATGTGACATTGAGATTGAGTGAAGCCGGGTTTTGTAAGACGAATCGTCCTGATCCTTCAGACCGATCTGCATTACTAAAACTGCTTCACGAACAGATTCAAGAGTTGGGAGAGGACTATCAGCAAACTAAAACCAAAACCGTCATTCTAGTTGATGGGCTTGACCACATTGCTCGTGAGCAACATCCGGAGCGATCGCTCTTGCATGATCTCCCTTTACCAGAGTCATTACCGACGGGCGTGTATTTTGTGATTGGAAGTCAACCGAATGGACTCGAAAACTTACCTCCTCGTATTTATCAATTGCTCCAACTTCCAGAACGACGCATTGAAATCGGTTACTTGATACCAGAGGATGTGTATCTTATTGCAAAGGACACCATTCCTGACCTCAATCAAGATGAACAGGAACGAATCTTTGAACTCTCAGGAGGACATCCTCTAGCACTCATCTATTTACTCAAGCAATTACTTCAAATTCAGCAACCTCAAACGCGAACCCAATTACTTAAGGAAACAATTCCTTACGCAGGTGATATTGATGAGCAATACTGGACTCACTGGCGACGTATTGAAAACGACGAGGATCTGGTTTACACGCTCGGCCTACTCGCTCGAATTCGTGGTGTAATTCCGTTCGATTGGGTTGCTCAATGGGCAAACAAGCCAATCCTCAGGCGACTTCAGCAGCTATTTCTCATGACCTATTTTCAGAAGGAAAATGAGAATTCGTGGACCTTTTTCCATAACAGTTTTCGTCTCTTTCTGGAAGAACGCACCTCTGAACCACTCATTGGACAAACACGAGATCAGCAAAATCAGGAGTATCATCATACACTTGCAAAGTACTATCAGTCGTCACCTGCACCTTACCATTGGGAAACGCTATATCACTTGTACAAAGCAGGTGATCATACTGCTGTCGTCTCGATTGCAAATCAAACTTGGTTTCGGGAACAAGTGGAAGCGCTTCGACCGTATGATGCTATTTGGACAGATATTCGACTTGCCCTTAAAGCAGCAGGTGAGTGTCAAGATGTGCTTGCATTAATCCAACTTACTCTTGCTGGTGCGGCAGTTGATCAGCGTATCAATGAGTTAGATGAGTTCCCTAAGTTACTGTTAAAAGTCGGTAAGCTGAGTGAAGTGATTGAGCAGTTACGAGACGGGAATCGTCTTCGCCGACCGAGTAATGCTGAACAAGCGCTTTGTCTTAGTGTTCAATTGCACGAAGCCGGATCAGTGAGTGAAGCAAGGCGCATCTTTGAGTTAGCTGAACCTCTAGAGCTACTATCTGGACAACCGATCACCGATGATCATCCTCACGGCAGAGACATAAAAAATCTTCTTCAAGCCTGGGCGCAAAGTGCTCTTGTTTTCCGGGGTTGTGAAGAAGTTGTGAGGATTATTCAACGAATTAGAGTTGCCCCTAGTAGAGAAGTTAGTGAAGAGGGGAATGGCAAGGACTTAAGCCAGAGGGTTCAAAGCTGGCTTTTGCATGAAGGGATGCTAGCTTGCTGCGAACGTCATGACTTGAAGGGTTGGCAAATTTTATACAATGCCCTGCCTGAGAGCACAGGAAGAAGGAGCCGGATTCTTTCACTTCTTCGTTCTGCAGAGATAGCATACAACGAAAGTGAAAAAGAGTTTGCGAACACTCTGCTTGAACAAATTCTGAATGCCTTTCGACCCGAGGAGCTAGACGTTCTAGTAGAAAGTGAACTAATTGTTGAAGTTCGCATCGAGATTGCTGAACTCATTCTCAGTCTCACTGAAAACAAATCCCTAGCCCAACAGTGGTTAGAGAATTTAACTCCAATTCCTTTACAAGATAGAAACAGTGAACGTAGGCAGACAACGCTCTATGAGTTGCAGTTTCGATACGCTAGGCTTCGCTACCTGCTAGGTCAAGTCAGTGAGCCTGCATCTTTACGAGATGAAGCTGAGTTACACACAAACTTTAGTTCTTACGTTGAGGAAAACCACAAACAAAGTTATCGCCTAAATGCTTTAATTATGTTTCATTTGGCTCGCTTAAGGGCATGGGCAGACTCAGGATTTCAATTACAGCCAACTCTTTTTCAGAGAGAAGTCCGTTGGATTTTAGACATTAGCGGACCCAGATATACAGAGAGTCTAAGATCAAGTGATCTAGAACTTCGGTTGAGTCGCTTTTGGATTTTAGATTGTGTCATAGAAATAGCAGCTTTACATGGTGCAGCAGTGGTAGAGGAATTGGCACGGGACCTTGAAAGCCGTTGGACTCATTCTGAAGAAGCGTCGTGGACGATCGATCTGCAGCGAGGTGCCGTTGTTGCACTCAATAAAGCTGGGGCAAGTTCAAGCTGGTCAAAAGCGCAGTTAAGACGCATTGAATCGATCATGCTGAATCATCTTGATCCCCGCGAGCGAGCAGAAACCTGTAAGGCTCAGGCAGAGGCGTGGTTGATGTTAGGAGAAAGAGATGCAGCAATTGCAGTAATGCAGCGCATGATGCAAACCGCTAGGGGCATTTCCCATGAAGATTATCAACTACCCGCTTGGATAGACTGGCTGGAGCAAGTTAATCAATTAGAACCAGATCGAGCTGAGGAACGTTTTATCCTGATGTTAAAGCGAACTCTTAGCGTTCATGGCAGTGCTTCTGGTGTCCTTGATGCAGCAGAAAAGCTCATTGGGATCATGTTTGAACACAGTCCTTGCCGTGCTGTCCGCTTGCTCAAGGGGTTAATAGAACTAGATGTTATTGGATATCAGGGGAGTTTAACTTATCTGCTGAAGAAGGCACTAGAGCAGAATAATCCACCAACCACTGAGATTCTATATACAGTAGTCAACCTCATCCTGCCTTTTGTGACAAACGCTAAGTCCGACCTGATTGAGCTTCTTTTGCTCAAGATTTCCAATCTATTCGGTTCTGATGCTGCGCTTGATGTTGCAAGTTATCTGGTTGAACGCATTAGAGTTGATGTGATCTCCAATTGCCGTTCCGCATGGCATCGAGCGATCGCTACAGGGATCCAAGCTATTGGGCATGCTCCTGAAAGTGTAGGGTTACAACTTGTAGAAACAATAGACCCTTCTAGTTCTAGCAGTTCCAGCCAGCTTGATCGCAGACTTCCCTTGAAAAATGGAGAGTATCTGGAACCTGAAGAAGTGTTGAATCGAATTCAGTCGATTAGTGATTTTCAGGTGTTGATTGAGGAACAGCAAGAGAAAGGGAACTATTTTCGTTGGGAGAAAGTTATTGAGTATTTGAGTCACCGCTTGATGAGCGGAAAAAAAGTCGAGAAACTTGAGCAAATTGTTAAATCTTTGTTTGCCACAGACCCTTCTAAACGAAATCAGCTTGCTTCAATGCTGACAGCACTGAGTAAGCGTCTTTTGAAATTGAACCACTCCGCTTCAGCTCGGAGATTGGCAGAGGAAGCATTGTACATCACAGACTCAATAGGATGGGATGCTTATTCTGATGGAGGAGTGAGATATGAAGTTTTAGAGCATCTCATTTCAATGGATGCCGAAGAAGGGCGTAAAATCGCAATCAAACTATATGCCGATGATGCTAGTCAAGGTCCTATACCGTCTTACCGAATAAAAATTCATCTTGATAAAGTGCTTCGTTTACTACTCGGTGAAATTCCTGTAACAGAGGTATGGACAATTCTTGAGGAATACCTTGATGAGTTGTTTGGTGGTGTTCCAATTAGCCTAGACCTACCTCAAGAGCTAGCAACTGTCATGCAGCCTAGTGTTACTGAGGAAGATACTCCAGCCCGTGCGATTGCCGATTTACTCTCGCTTCATTTAGATCATCCTTCTTATCCTGTTGCCCAAGGTGCAGTTCGCTCCTGTTTTTTTGGCTTACTTCATGGGAGTACAGCAGTAATTTCTGCTTTGAAGGAAGCTCTGACTCGTACAGAACAATCTACTGAGAGGGCTTTGATGGTGCTTGATGCCTTGAGTTTCGAGCAGCCAGAATCGATTGCTGCTTTTAATGAAATACTGGTTCAGCTAAAATCATCGCCTAACCTTTTAATTCGTCTGCTTGCAAGCTGTATATGGGCGCAGTACGTAGGAGAAGAACTTCAGTTACAGGTCGTTGAGAGAGAAGTACCACTGATTTATTCCTTCGATCTGCCATCTCTTTCGCTTCATCGTACTGAAGAAGCTGTTGCACGAAGAAGCGATTCGGTAGTGTTGATGCAAGATCCAGCCCTCGAACTTCGTCCACTTGATATTGAGGCACGTTATATAGCCAAGCTAGCCGAGATTCCAGAAGCTAATGTATATTACCAGGCTGTAAAGTATTTCCATCAGCTACAGGGACAACGCAGTTGGCTAGCCGGAGATGAAGAACTCGACCAACACAGAATTGGACAATTTCTTCATCGAATTGGCCTTACTCATACTTTTCAAAAACCACACGTTGCGATCGCGAGACAAGCACTTGCTCATGTCTGTGCTGAACTCTATGATGGTGACTATTTTCCTTCCAGCGCTTTGTCCCAGTTACCACAAATTCTGGTCTACCATGATCCTGCTTTTATTCGTAACCAACCGATGCAACGTCCAGCGTGCATCGCTTCAATGGGAGGAATTTCTATTAGTCGTTCATCCTTTATTCAATTCCCTGAAAACTGGCTAGAGACAGCACAAGATTCGTTACCCTTATTGAATTCACGTATATCTGATCACCGGATTATTTTGGGTGAATGGACACAATTAAAATATCTTTACGATAAAAGCCCATCAGAAGAACGGATCTCGGTTATTAGAGCTATTGACCATGAGCATCTGTGGGACGGGCTGGATGTAGAGGCAGGACACCTTCCCTTCTGTAGACTCATGCAGCCCCAAGTAGATGAATATTTATTTTTAGATGCAGCACTCGACCATCTCATCATTTCTGGAACCGGATATGGTTTTGATACCCCTGGATTGCCTTGGCTCGCTTTTAATCCTGCCGTAGCGCAAGAATTGGGATGGCATCCACTGGATAGAAATTGGTTTTGTTGGGCAAACGCAGTAGGTGATTTGGTTATTGAAAGCATTTGGTGGAATGATGGACCGTCACATCAGCATTCTGAGCACTTGTCCTGTGAGGTTGGTGACGGATGGCTTGTATTAGCAACTGAGCAAGGTTTTGAGGAGATCAGACAATGGGCAGGACAGCTAAGTCGTGGCGGTGTGGCTCGTCGCTGGTTTGGACAGCATAGGAGGGACGGCGAAAGCAGTGTAATTGCAGCCCTGGCAGTACTTTAGTGCGGCAGCAATGAATACGTTCCCTTGAACCCACACCACATAATGATTCAATCCTTAGTTCATCGATTGATTTGAGAGCAACTTTGTGATGCGGAGAAATAAGTTCTTTGTTTCGGGAAAGAGCATGACGAAGCTATCAACCACCTTTGTTGATCCCTCCATTTTCAAAGTCAATTAAATATTTAATTTGCTTCCGTTTGAATTGATTACTTTGTTTGTCAACAAATTCTTTGTGGTACAAGGAATAAAATTGCCTTAAAGTCGGCAATTCTGCTGAAGGTGGAAGAATTGGTACATAGTCTCCATCTTGCAGCTCATAACCTAGCGAGAAAAACTTCTTTATGGTTTTTAGGTAGGCTTGCTTGAGTGTACAATTTGGAGATCGTTTATAAAACATTTCAATGCCTCTACGAAAACACTCCTGCTCTTGAGCAGTAAGCCTATGTCTGACTTTTCTTTCTTTCATGTGAAGCTTCCCTTCATTACTTTGATAAAGACTTCCCTTCACTCCTTTGCTGAACAAAGCGAAGTTTACTGTCACTAAACACGAGCCATATCACCGACTTCGTAACATTAACAAGCTTAGTAGGACACAATCTTCAGTCTCACCGCTTCCAATGTATCAATTGTTCTGTTATACAGGTTTTCGAGAGTTGACTTGATATCATTCGGGTTGAAGGTAATAATCAAATCCCTCAATGTAACCTGCCCTTAACAGTGCTTCATAAGGAGTTACTTGGTTCACTTTACCTTGAGAAATGACATCTATTATCCCCCCTTCATAAACAGTAGTTTTTCTACTAGAAGACCGCTTAGCTTTCTCTCCTGTATTGTTTGCTTGCTGATTTGTAGATTGTTTAGGTTTCCGTTTGCTACTACTAGAAGGTTTGGTGGATGTACCATCAGTGGGATGTACAGGAGCCTCAGATGAAACTTGTGATGGATTCGTTTATATTGTTAAAGTTGAAAGCTTTCTTAGGGCCTCTTGTATATGGGCTTTGATGTCAATTCCCTCTCGAAGATCATCATACTGACTCAAAGCAGAGTTATTAGGAGGATCAGCACGAAGTGCATCTAACATTGGTTGCAGGAGAGCAAGCGAATCTCTAACTGAAGCAACAGTATGTACAGTTATGACCTCCTGCATAGATTCGTCTTCAGTCAACATTGCTCTAATTTGGGCAAGTATGAAAACTTTTACCATCAAATCTGCAATACCTTGAGACTCATAGTGTATAGCCTTCTTTAAGTCCACATTAAAGGGGGTAATATTTCTAACATATTGATACCGCCACATCTGTTCCAGAAACAGATCTAGCTCAGGGTCATTTAACATCATCCTTGTAATTTCTAAATCACCCTGTCCACTAAATCGACGGGCATTGCGAAAAGCAGATCGCAAGATCTGAAATGCCTTTGGAGTCCCTACAACTACAATTGGTAGACATAGGTCATTGACAAGTTGAACAAAATAATTGAGCATACCTTCTGCATCATTTGCTTTGGCTGCTGTTAAATTTTGAACCTCTTCGATAATAAGTAATCCGATACCATGTACTTGCGACACAGTATACATCTTACCAATCATCTCCTCTAAACGAGCTTGACCATTTCGAGTATAGGTTTTGAAGTAGTAATCCCCTGTGCCAAGAACCTTATCTACTTGTCGGAAGAAGTTGTGACACAAAGCGATCATTGCACCTTTGGGTGGACATTCAACAACAAGGTAGGAAATTTGATGGCGGTTGAATTCCTGTCCCTCATAGTTAGTGTGAATGATCAATTGTGGGTAAAGCGACAGGCAAGATCTAATACACAGCTTTTACCAGTTCCACTGTCCCCAACTACTGCTAGCCCTAATGCAGTAGACCATGAGTCTTGCGAGCTTGGGATCTTTGTACCAGCAAGGATCTCCCTTCCATTTCGGACTTTATTCCAGTAGTCTATATGCACTGGATTGCGACCTCGATAACCAGTGCGAATAATATTATCGAGAGAGTAGTACAGTGAAATGCTAAATGAGAATGGCCAACGCCATAAAAGAATTTCCTGTAGATCTAGTAACCGTAGGTAAGTAGGGCGCAGACGATCCTCAGGTTGGTAATCGATATCATTCTTAAGAAGCCGTGATAGCTGTGGGAAATCTAGACGAGGAGACGAGACTGATCAGGATTTTGTGTAAGCGGTCTAAAATCCCAGTAACTCAGGAGACCGCATCATGGCAAGAAAGAAGAACGAAACCAATCGCGTTGATGAGATGCTCGATGAACTGTTGGCAGACTGCC
>NZ_JADEWO010000068.1 GCF_015207605.1 Oculatella sp. LEGE 06141 | reverse complement strand
GAACCCTTCCCGGTGCCTATCTTGCCCGTTTTGTATCGGCGCAAAAGCTCCAAAAAATCTTTGGATATTTCCTGCTTGCTGTGGCTGCCTTTGTGTTGGTGCAAAATCGTCACAGTTTTCATTCTGCTCCGTCCAGCGAGATAACCCCTAAGGTGGCGGTCAATGACAGAGGATACGATTTATGACTTCAAACCCAAAGCGCATTTTGATTGTGGGAGGAGTTGCCGGAGGTGCGTCCTGTGCTGCCCGTGCCCGTCGCCTCTCGGAAACGGCTGAAATTACTATGTTTGAGCGAGGAGCATTTGTTTCCTTTGCGAACTGCGGTCTACCTTATTATGTGGGTGATGTAATTACAGATGAGAAAAAACTTCTCGTTGCCAATGCAGATCTGTTTCGCCAACGCTTCAACATTGATGTGCGACTAGAGAATGAAGTGATGGCGATCGATCGCACCACTCGTCAGATCACCGTGAAAAATCGCAAAACAGACGAGGTGTATCAGGAATCTTATGATGCCCTGGTTCTCGCTCCGGGGGCGGCTCCCATTCGTCCACCTCTGCCCGGAATTGATTTACCCGGCATCTTTGCCCTGCGAACCATCCCGGATAGTCGTCGCATTCGCGAATGGATTGACACCCATCAGGTGAAGCAAGCGGTGGTCGTGGGGGGTGGGTTCATTGGGCTGGAGATGGCAGAAAATCTTGTGCATCGGGATATTGCTGTCACCCTGATTGAAGCCCAATCCCAGGTGATGGCACCCCTCGATCCAGAAATGGTGGCTCCGGTGCATGACAGGTTGCGATCGCACCAGGTCACGCTTTGTTTAGGTGATAGCGTTGCTGAATTTAAACCTAATGCCAATGGTGGAATTGATGTTTTGACAAAATCAGGAGCTACTCATGCTGCCGAATTGGTGATTTTGGGAATCGGAGTCCGTCCTGAAACGGCACTGGCAAAAGATGCAGGGCTGGAAATTGGCGATCGCGGCGGGATTCGTGTCAATGACCAGATGCAGACCAGTGATCCAAATATCTGGGCAGTGGGAGATGCGATCGAAGTCAAAGATTTTGTTACGGGAGAGTGGACGGTGATTCCTTTAGCAGGACCCGCCAACCGTCAGGGACGCATTGCTGCTGATGTCATTTGCGGACGCGATAGCACTTTCCGGGGTGTCCAGGGAACCTCTGTTTGTGGAGTGTTCGGACTGACAATCGCATCTACTGGAGCGAATGAAAAAACGCTCAAACGACTCGGATGGGACTATGGCAAAGTCTATCTCCATCCCGGTCATCATGTCGGCTATTATCCCAACGCCAAACCCATTGATCTGAAACTGCTGTTTTCTAACCAGGATGGGCGAATTTTGGGTGCTCAGGCAGTGGGAGAAGATGGCACAGAAAAACGAATTGATGTGATCGCAATGGCGCTGCAAACAGGGGCGACGGTCTTTGACCTGGAAGAAGCGGAACTCTGTTACGCTCCCCAATTTGGAGCCGCAAAAGATCCCGTGAATATGGCGGGTATGATTGCGGCAAATGCGCTCAGGGGGGATGCTCCTCTAGTTCACTGGCAACAGCTTGAGAATTTAGAGGACAAGCGATTGCTGGATGTCCGGAGTGTCGATGAATTTGCTGTTGGACACGTCGAAGGGGCAGTGAATATTCCTCTACCCGAACTGCGCGATCGCCTGCTAGAACTCAATCCCGATCAGGAGATCTGGGTCTATTGCCAGGTGGGGCAGCGAGCTTACTATGCAACTCGTGCGTTGCGATTGAATGGCTTCAATGCTTACAACCTGAGCGGTGGCTTCAAAACCTATCAGGCAGTCTCCTCAGATTGATACAAGGAACGCGGTTAGGATGTCGGCATCTTAAGACCGTTTAACCCTTGACCTTATACCTAAGTATAAGGTGTAGATTGAAACATAAAGGCACAACGGAGCCAGGGCTATGCTCCAGATCGGTGAAGTTTCTCGTCGTCTAGGACTCAATCCTCAAACGCTCTACTTCTACGAGCGCATTGGCTTGATGCCCAGTCCCAAGCGCACGGCAGCAGGATATCGGCTCTACGATCAATCCGCTTTAGAGCGGCTCTCTTTCATTACCCAAGCAAAAGCACTGGGATTGAATTTAGACGAAATTAAAGAACTGCTGATGCTGCAAGATGGACAGCAGTTTTCCTGCCAAGAGGTCTACGATCGCCTGCTCAAAAAAGTACAGCACATTGACGAAACGATTCATCAACTACAAACGCTGAAAGCACAACTCACTCCGCTGCTCAACCAGTGTCAGAAAGGTTTAGAACAATCCGCAGAGCGACAATGTACCGTGTTTCAGAAGAATGGAATGCCTTAAATCACTGCATAGTGAGGAATAAACAATGACAACATTCAAAGTTGAGGTTTTGGGTTCTGGTTGTAAGAAGGGTCAGCAGTTAGAGGCGAATGCACGAATGGCGATCGCCACACTGGGTATTGAGGCTGAAGTATTTCACATCACGGATGTGGTGGAAATTGCTAAACGGGGAGTGATGTCTACACCTGCTCTGGTGGTAAATGACAGGGTGGTGAGTAAAGGACAAGTCTTATCGCCTGAGCAAATCCAACCGTTGTTGCGGGAGTAGAAACCATGCCTGATCTGTTCTACCCGTTCGATTGGTTGGCGACTCAGATCGTCACTCAAGGATTGAACCTTTCATTAGACTCTCAATTAGGATCTAGCCTCCATTTTTTTCTCTATGATGTCCCTAAAGTTTTGACCTTGCTGCTGACGATTAGTTTTATCGTCGGTACGGTGCAAAGCTTTTTACAACCGGAGCATATTCGTCATTGGTTAGGCGGTAAACGGACGGTTTTGGGCAATACATTCGCCGCAATGGTGGGTGTGGTAACACCCTTTTGTTCCTGTTCTGCTGTACCACTGTTTATCGGCTTTTTAGAAGCAGGTGTGCCGTTAGGAGTCACATTTTCCTATTTGATTGCAGCACCGATGGTGAACGAAGTCGCTGTAGTGTTGCTCTTGGGATTGTTTGGACTTAAGGTAACGCTGCTTTATATCGGGTTTGGAGTCGGGCTGGCGATCGCCACTGGCTACATTCTGGGATTACTGAAATTAGAGAAGTGGGTAGAACCCTTCGTGTGGGAATTGCAGAAGCTTCATCGACATTCAGTGAATGATGGTGATGATTTAAAAACTACGCTTACCTGGAAACAACGATTACGGCAGGGGCAATTCCAATCCACTGAAATCTTTAGATCTGTTTGGATGTATGTCGTGATTGGGATCGCGATCGGTGCAGTCATTCATGGATATGTTCCCACGGCACTCATTACTCAATTGGCAGGGGCAGAGAATCCATTTGCAGTGCCGTTAGCCGTTGCGATCGGTGTTCCTCTCTATGCCAATGTTGCCGGGGTCTTGCCAATCACTGAAGCGTTGGTCAATAAAGGAATGCCACTCGGAACCGTATTAGCATTTACAATGGCGGTCACAGCACTTTCATTGCCAGAAATGGTGATTTTGCGAAAGGTGCTCCGTCCTCAACTATTGAGTGTATTTATCACGTTAGTCACCCTGGGCATTATTAGCATTGGTTATCTCTTCAATGCCTTACTTCACTACTAACGGCTTTAGATCACTACAGGAAACCTTTTCAAATTGGATCATATCGATCTCAGCTTGAGCGATCGCCCACGTATCTTCCACGGTTAAAAGAGCCGTATTCCCCGTGCCAGAATTGCTGCAAATAGAGGAATCAGAGCAAACCCAACTAACTCTCCCCGAATCAGCCAGGAAAGCCATTGAACTTGCGGCAAGTCCAGATTGGGCAGTTTGCTATCCCGCAATCCTTTTACCCAGGAGAGAAATGAAAAGGTGGGATAGAGAGACAGCAAACTGATGATGATAAAGATCCCGACTTTGGTATAAAAGACGGGACTGCTGAGATAATAATTGGTTCCTTTGCCAAAATAGAGAACTCTCAAAATTCCGGTAATCAGAATCATGGTTGCCGATAAACCGTACACGGCATCTGCTGCCACGACTCTCCAGGCTTCTTTCAAGCTAAGATCTTTTTTCAGTGTCAGGCTTTCAACCACTAACGCTCCAAACGCCAGCATGAAGCCCAGATAATGCAAATACGCTGTAACCGCACTTCCCCACATTTTTTTTTAATAATGTTCGGTTGACAAAAAACTACTCGCGGTTACATCCACATTCACCCTCATGATCGTGCCCATCTGTATGGTCATAGTGATGCTGAACTTCCTCTGGAGTCAAGACGGCGAGAGAACCTGCAAGATAGGCAGTAACGGCTGTATCTGGGTCAGTTTCGGGGGTGATAATGGGCTGAATCCCCTTAGATTCCAGACGACGCGATAATCCACGCCCCATACTGCCGCTAATCAGAACTTGCACCGTATCCAAAGGGTGAGGGAATTGGGGAGAACTTTCGTGAAAGCTTTGTTCTTTGCTGAGTTGTAACAGTTCTTTGGTTTGGACGGTGGCATTGTCTACGTCATAAATCCAGAATTTTTGACAATGTCCGAGATGGGCAGTTACAGCGGTCTGGTTTTGGCTGGATACAGCAATTTTCATAGGACATCTTTTGCTTGAGATTGAGAATTACAGGAAGTTTTGAGCATTCAGCAACAGCTTTAAACCCACCAGGGCTTTTCTCCAGTGCGGGGATCGGTTTCTGTCCAGGGCGAGATCAAAATACGGTTATCGACTACAGCGACGTGGATAATCTTGAGGGGGAGGGGAGCAGGACCACGAACGACGGTTCCATCTGGGGCGTAGAGAGACCCATGACAGGGGCATTGAAATTGTTGATCGGTTGGATTCCAGGGGAAGGTGCAACCCAGGTGGGTGCAGTTATCCACAATTCCCATACTGTCGAGGGTGTTATCGTCTTTAACAATCAGATAAGTAGGTTCACCCGCCAGACCTGCAACTAAGGCACGGGTTCCCGGTGCTTCTGCCAGAATTTGTGTCGCTGGAATTGGATTGCCCAGAATATCTTTAGCGAGAATGGCTTCCCCTGCTCCCATCGTTTCTACGGGAGGAATGAAGAATTTACCAGCCGTGTAAAGAGCAGAACCAGCAGTAGCCGCGACAGTAGCTCCAGTTAAAAAGTTGAGGAGTTGTCGGCGAGATAAAGATGAACTTTCGAGGGGAAGACTGTCGTCCATGTTAAATGAATCTCCTTTAAGCTTGTTCGTTAGTTTGAATGGTGCGAATTCCAACTAGGTGATAAAGACCACAAAAACCGATTACCGCTGTTACCGTTAGTACGCCACCCACAACAACTAGCCCAATTCCGAGAGCAGAACCGTTGTAGAGGAATAGCCCCCGATAAAACAGCACTGAAGCCAACAATAAGCGGATCAAGCGATCGAGCAAACCCACATTCGTTTTCATAGCCAAAAGCTCCAAGAGAGAACAAATTGCAAAACTTTAGGGCATTCCAGTAGTGACCCGCAGGAGACTGTCATCTGCCTTTGTTACCTTCTTTTAATATAACTGAATAGTTATAGAGTAGTAACCTCAATTTAGTGATTCCTATTGCAATGGAAATTTGTTGTATGTCTAATCACGCAAGGGGCAATAAGCTATACCGCCTACTTCTGTCCTTAGGATTGGTGCTCCTGGTTTTCTACCTGAATCCTGCGCTCGACCTGGCTCAACCCAATTCAGCAGAACTCTCAAAAGCTTTCTTGATAATGGGTTCGCCAGCCGTTTTCCAACCTGCAAAACTGGGCGGAAAACTCCTCACATTTTCATAGCCTAGCAAGTGCAATGTCATGACTCCCATTGCCGATCGATAGCCTGTTGAGCAGTACAACACGACGGGGCGATCGCGTGGAATGTTATCCAGGTTATGAGTCAGGGTGCGGAGTGGAATGTTGATGGCATCAGGGATGTGCCCAGCACGATATTCGGAAGATTCACGCACATCTACCAAAATAGTTTGAGGATTTTTTAACTGATCTTTCAATCTTGCGACGTTGGCGATCGTGTAATAGCCTGATGGAATTGAGGTGAGAAAGCGATCAACCCCTGATTCCAAATTAGAGATTTCATCAAGAGGTTGCACGCTTTTCTCAAGTCCTGATGTAATCGATGTCAGCGTTGCCGCCATACTTGAGTTGTGTCCAAGCCCCAACCAGAAATACATTCCTAAGACGAGTCCAAGCAGTAGAGTCCGGATTAACTTGCTCATGGAACAACTCACGATAAACGAGGAACTTTCCCTAATTTGTTCAACTTGTAATATTTTCTCATGCCAGTTTCGACCAACAGGCTCATCTGATAATCGCCCGATCGCTCAATGTCGTTTTGCAGTATTTTGGCAGGAATGGCGATCGCAAAAATAGCGCATTGCTCCTAAACTCACAACCAGAACCAGTGTTTGTACCAGCCAGGGTGCCCAGGCGAAGCTTACGAGTAAACTGATCGCCATGACAATGACAAAGAAGGTTTTCACAATTTCTTCCTGGCTTTCATAGGCAATCCATGCAGAAATCAGGGCGATCGCAAAAGGGATAATAAAAGAGAGGGGCATTGTTCAAACAGCCTGTTATACAAATAATTTTTGTGTAATTAGATAGCTATGCAGCTACGCAACTAACTCTGCCATTAATTCAGCAACAGGTATGATGCGACCGGCTTTTCCAGCATGACTCCCCGAAAACACCAACCCATTTTCGATATCTCCTCGTGCAGCTTTATCTAACACCTGAATGATGCAGAAATATTGCTGTTCATCGCGGCATTTACAAGTATGGAGACAGTTAAACAAACATCGTTTTTCTAGATCTGGGGAATCTGCGATCGCCTTCTCCACGAATGCATTCCGCAATGCGCGTCCTGGCATCCCTACAGGGCTGGAAACAATCACTACATCCTCTGGTTTGGCACGGAGATGAAACTCTTTGTAGCGAATATCGGCATCACATTCGTCTGTTGTAATAAATCGAGTCCCAATTTGGACACCACTCGCCCCCAATGACAACATTCGATCGATATCCGCCCGATCCCATACTCCACCTGCGGCAATTACCGGAATGGGCTGACCAACTTTCTGTTGCAAATAGGTGGCTAATTCTGGGATAACCTGTTCTGCTTCAAAGGCAAGGTCGCCTAACTCCTCTGTTTTCGCCCCTAAATGCCCACCTGCGGAATTCGGGTTTTCCACCACAAATGCATCAGGCAGCCGTCCATACTGACGTTCCCATTTGCGGCAAATAATCCGAGCCGCACGAGTACTAGAAACGATCGGCATCAATGCCACATTTGGATAGTCTGCTGTATATTCTGGCAACTGCAATGGTAACCCTGCACCAGAAATAATTAAGTCCACGCCTTGTTCCGCTGCTGTGCGAACTAGTGTTTCATAATCTTGAGCAGCGCCCATTGCATTAATACCCAGGATTCCATGAGGGCTTAAGGCGCGGGCTGTTTGAATTTCATCAATGAGGGCTAATCGATTTGCTTCAAAAAACTGTTCCCGGCGCTTGCGGCTATTAGGTTGGGCGATATCAAAGTAGGGGGAGTTTAATCCCAAAGCAACAGCGGAAATTATGCCAATGCCACCTGCATTAGCAACCGCAGCAGCGAGGCGTGCCCCAGAGATACAGATGCCCATACCGCCTTGAATAATGGGATAACGAGCAGTATGTTGCCCAATTTGGAGTGAGGGTAATAGTGGCATATCGATAGGCTTAAAGGCTTGCAGGTCACATTGAAGGATTTTGACTGGTTCGTGCTTTCAGGTTTCACGAAAATCAATTCAACAGATCCACTATACAACCATTGACAGTTATATAACTATAGAGTTATAAATAAACCTGCAAGACTTCTTGCGTTTTATCCCTGAATTATTTCATTGCAATCATGACTACGATTCTAGAACGCCGCTCCGGCGATAATGTTTGGGAGCGATTCTGTAACTGGATTACCAGCACTGAGAATCGGCTCTATATCGGTTGGTTTGGCGTGTTGCTGATTCCAACTGCTCTAGTCGCTGCGATCGTCTTCATCATCGCGTTTATTGCTGCACCTCCTGTCGATATTGACGGTATCCGTGAACCTGTCAGTGGTTCTTTGCTCTATGGCAATAATTTGATGACGGCAACCGTTGTTCCAACTTCTAACGCAATTGGGCTACACTTCTACCCTATCTGGGAAGCTGCCAGTATGGATGAGTGGCTTTACAACGGTGGACCTTACCAGATGATCATTTTTCACTTCCTGATTGCAGTCTACGCTTACATGGGTCGTCAATGGGAATTGAGCTATCGTCTGGGAATGCGTCCCTGGATTCCAGTGGCGTTCTCGGCTCCGGCTTCTGCGGCAACGGCTGTCCTGTTAATCTACCCGATCGGGCAAGGAAGTTTCTCAGATGGGTTGATGCTGGGCGTTTCCGGCACGTTCAACTTCATGATCGTATTCACGGCTGAGCATAACGTGCTGATGCATCCCTTTCACATGCTGGGTGTGATCGGTGTATTTGGTGGTGCTTTGTTTTCTGCGATGCACGGTTCTCTAGTGACATCCTCGCTTGTCCGCGAAACAACTGAGGGTGAGTCTCAGAACTATGGTTACAAGTTTGGTCAAGAAGAAGAAACCTACAACATCGTGGCGGCTCATGGTTATTTTGGTCGCTTAATCTTCCAATATGCATCGTTCAATAACTCCCGTGCCCTCCATTTCTTCCTGGCAGCATGGCCTGTAATTGGTATCTGGTTTGCATCGCTGGGTATCAGCACGATGTCGTTCAACTTGAATGGATTTAACTTTAATGAATCGATTCTGGACAGTCAGGGGAAGGCGATTCCTACCTGGGCAGACCTGTTGAACCGTGCCAATTTGGGGATTGAAGTGATCCATGAACGGAATGCTCACAATTTCCCACTCGATTTGGCTTCTGGTGAAGCACAACCGATTGCTCTGGTAGCACCAAGAATCACTGGCTAGTTACAATCGCTTTTCTACTTTCGTGTCTTTAATGAGTGCTTAATCAATTGCGCCTGGTGACAGGCGCTTTTATTTTCAGCTTCGTTTTGAACTTACTTTAAACGAAGTTATCTGCAAGTTAGCCACCATTCCAGCAATACAGCACGGCATTGTAAACAGGTGAACCTTTGTAGTAAATCTTGAACACCTAATGGAGTAACAGGATAGGTGATAAAACCTTGTTCAGAATATTGCTTTATATTCTCAACGTTGTTCAGGTGAGCCACAAAACCATAAAGACTTTGATTAGAGAAGGAACTATTGACTGCCCAACCTTCTTTATTCAGCGGAAGCAACTGAGTAACTGAGGTCGCTTCAATTCCTAGCTCTCGTTTTAGGATTGCGATCGCTGCCTGTTCAGGAGTTTGTGTTTCTGGTACTCGACCACCAGGAAAATCTAATATCACCTGTCCGACACCGGGACGATAACTTGGAAGTGGGAGCAGAAACTGATCGTTCTGAATCGGCAAAACAATGACCGAATCTGCCTTTTCAATCCGCCAATATTCCAGGATTTCTCCCTGCTGGTCTTGTAAATCCTCTCCAATCAGCGTCATCCAACGAGAGTGCATCTCCAGGAAGCGATCGCGTACCTGCCAGGGGTTTGAATCATCCATCGATATTCTCCCAAGCTTCAGCCTTGTAGAGCAGCAGTGAATTATTCTCTAATCGTCTTCACCGTAGATCTCTCGAAGGCACTCCTGTAACCCTGCTTCCAGATCTAGAAGTGCATCATCCAGCGATTCGTATTCATCCTCACCTTCCCAAGGCATCCCGCCCATATCGATCGCTCGCACAAATGATGTTAATGGGCTATCGGGGTCATTGCCAATTTCAATAGTGCCCTGATGTTCGTAGACCCATCGGGCAATGTTGGGATATTTGTCTTCAAATGACTGCTTTGGCATAGTTTGACACTGGTGTCGAACTCATATCATCAGTTTAAAGAAGAAAATTGTAAACCCGATCATGAGCAGTAAATGAGGGACATTCCTTAGCCAGGAGCGTTTAGTAATTCGCACTAAAGGATAGGGACTGAACACCAGAGCAGAGAAAAGCGTCACCCCTTGCAGAAATTGTGCTACCTCTATGCTCCAGGTGAGTGTGGGTAATCCAGCACCGCTAAATCCTAACGTTCTGGCAAACACAGGCAGGATTTGACCCGCCTCGGTCATCGCTGCGGGGATGTAGTGCGCCAAATTTGCCGCCAGCGTTAAAGGCAGATAGGCGTAGATGACGGTGAGATAACCGGGTTGTTCTGGGTCAAAGAAACGGGCGATCGCATGAGTTCCATAGGTTGATAGGGCTGGGATACTGAGAAGAAGGAGGGCGATCAGAATGCTGGTGAGTACGCGATCGGCATTCAAGGAAATCGAACTTAAGCCCAACCAGTTCAAAATTGTGGGAGCATGGTGCATGAATACACCCCCCAACAACAGCAGCAATAGGGCGACCTCTGCCCAAAATCCCTGGTGGTTGTCTAGCAGGTCAGATGCCGGAAATCGCAGATTTAACTGGGCTGAGCGATTGGGACAGGTTTTGAGGCAGGTCATGCACAGCATACAGTCCCGGTTGTCTTGCAACTGCGCTGGATGGGAGTAGAGCGGACAGCCTCCGCTTGCCTGACCTTCCGTTGGTAGGGGATTGGCAAAATTGACGGGCGTGCCGCTGCTGCCTTTGTAACAGCCAAACGTGCTGCACTGACTACCGCACACTTGTTGGGTCGATCGCAACTCGATCATTGACAGTTTGGCAAACATCCCATTCATGCCACCGATCGGACAGAGATAGCGACACCACAACCGCCGCTCATAGATCAAGCTAAAAATTACGGCTCCGGCTGTAATGATCAGCAGTAACCAGGCAGAGAGATAGGCGTGGTGGGGTAAATCCCACAATTGCTCCCACAGGTAAATGGCAACAAATCCCGCAAACAAAATCCAGGCTCCCCAACGGTTCAGCCATTGCGTATTCCAGGAGAGTTGCTGACGGGGAAATAGCCAGAGGGATATCCGGCGTACCCATTCGCCTGTGATCATAAACGGGCAAACCGCACACCAGAGCCGTCCGACAAACGCAAACCAAAACAAATAGCCTACCCACCACCATGCCCAAAACAGATTCAGGGTAACGCTGTTAGCGCGATCCTGGGCACCCGTAAATCCTAAGATGGTAACGGGCACAAAAATTGCCATCATGCCGATCCAGATACCCTCTGGATACCAACGGCTTAATAACACTTGCCGCAGCCAGGGCACATGGGTGAGTAAGTCCAGACGAAAGGCGTTTTTTGTAGATTGCACTGACCACAATGCCTGTTCTGGAATCACCGAATGCCCGATCGAAGTCATGATTACGGCTCGATGCAAAATCTCTGCCAGTTCTGCCAGGTTGCCGGGATAGTCGTAGCTGATTAACCGACGCAGATCAGACTGATCCAACTGCAATAGGGGACGATTCTGTTCTCGACAAAACTGAGTTAGAAAATAACGGGCAAAGTCTGGAATATCGGCTTTGCGCTGCGGCAACGTAAACAATTTGATCGAAACCACTTCAAGGTCTGGGATTTCCAGCTTGTTGGGGGATGCGAGGATCAAACGCACCCAGGATTGGATCGGTTGAGGCGCTTCAGTCGCCAGATCAGTTTTGCCAACAGTGCCGTGATTGGGCAGAATGAACCCCGTTTTGAGGTAGTGCATTAAGCGAGTCATATCACCTTGACTCAACACCTGCACATTATCCAACAGCAGCGTTCCTCGCTCTAACAGTTCCAAAATGCCCGATCGCTGCTCGACTCTGCCAAACAAAGCATCGGTATTCAGTCTGCCATCAGCAGTGCGTGGCAGTTCCGCACAATCGAGTTCTGCAAAGGGTTGGGTGGCCAGTTCCGAGTGGTGATGGATGAAACCTGCTAAAAACGTTTTGCCTGTACCTGCTTGTGCTTGAAAAACAACCGGGCTGAGGGCAGTCGCCGCTTGCTGAATCTGTTCCTTCAGCTTTTGTGTGACTTTGCTGTTGCCCAAAAGCGTTGCTTCGATCGGCACGGGTTGAATGTAAGCCTGCAAGCCCTGAATCCGCACTTCCTCCCAGGCAATACGAGCCGCATAATCGTTCAAATCTTGTGATACCAGGGAGTGAATGATCTGCTGAAAAGCTGGATACTCGGCAATCAGAGTTTGAAACGTATCCTGGGGCAGAAACCAAATATCGCTGGCGGTGAGGGCGATCGCACTGGTTTGATACACACCATCCACCGAGTTAGCAACCAGCGTATAGCCAAACAAATCCCCAGCATTTCGATAGCGAATGAAGGATTTGCCGAGGGGCGATTGTCGGAAGATTTCAACCGTTCCCCGCTGGAGTAAATACAGCCCAATGGGGTACTGCCCTGCCTGATAAATCAGCGTTCTAGGCTCAATCTGGAAGCTGTGAAAAGCGTGGGCGATCGCCTGCAACACCTCAGTTGGCAACGCTCCCCAAATGCGATGCTCGCTCAACCATTGAATACCGCTTGATATGGGGCGATCGCTGGCTGAAACATCACTGAGAACAGGACGCACGGCATCGGTAAACAACGGCAGAGGTTGGGATACTGCTGGGAGGAGTGAAGCCTG
The DNA here is from genome assembly GCF_015207605.1 of Oculatella sp. LEGE 06141. Classification (GTDB taxonomy): domain Bacteria; phylum Cyanobacteriota; class Cyanobacteriia; order Elainellales; family Elainellaceae; genus Oculatella. The sequence goes on along the minus strand of NZ_JADEWO010000068.1, from coordinate 17,524 downwards.
AAGAGGTGGCGTGGATGCCGTTCCAGTGTTCATGGTATCCGTGACGATTGTGACCAGACAACCGCTCCATTAAGCGGAGGGATTTCTTGATCATACCCAGTCCCCAGAGGATAACACCGCTTCCATCGGTATTCCTTCATGAATGGGATTGACCTCATTAAATCTTTATGTGACGATATAGCTATTAAAAGATATTCTCAATAATTTTTCTAAAAATATTGGTAACTGCGCTAACCTGCCTTATTCAGAGTCAAAAATGTCTGTTTCTCATTCTCATCTCGCTGCGCTAAAACCAGGACATATTGCAATCATTGCCAGTCTGAATCTGTCGCCCCAATTTCACCAGCGGTTACTGGCATTAGGGTTTCGTCAGGGGCGACAGGTAACGATGCTGCGACGATCAGCCTTTGCCGGACCGATTCATGTGCGGATTGGAACCACCGAAGTGATGCTGCGACGACGGGATGCCCAAAACGTGAACGTTACGCTTGTAAGGAGATGAAACGGTGAAACGTATTGCGGTTTTGGGAATGCCCAATACGGGTAAATCTACCTTTTTCAACCGCTTCACTGGAGCAACCGCAAGTGTTGGCAACTGGGCAGGTATGACCGTCGATCTGATGATGGCAACGCTGAAAATTGGGGAGGTCACGGCAGATGTGATCGATCTGCCAGGAATCTACGACCTGCGCGGATTCTCCGAGGATGAAATGGTTGTTCAACGATTTCTAGAATCAACCCCACTGCATTTAATCATCATTATTCTCAATACGGTACAGATCGATCGCCAACTCAGTCTGGCATTACAAATTAAGCGCTTGCAAATTCCGGCAATTTTACTGCTGAATATGGCAGATGAAGCACCCAAATTTGGGGTAAAAGTTAACGCTGAAAAAATTGCTCAACACCTGGAAATGCCTGTGATTTCCATGAGTGCCAAGTATGGCAATCAATATGGCAAAGGGTATGATGCAGCAATCGACGCGATCGCCCAAACTCTGCACCAGCAAGAACATCCAATCTGCGTGCGTAACATTTCGGATTGTGCCATTGACGATCGCCAACTGGCAACTGAACTGGATGCTATCTTGCAAGATGCGGTTCACATTTCTACCCAGCATTCAAACACACTGACCACTCGGCTCGATCGCTTCTTACTGCATCCGATTCTAGGATTGCCGCTGTTTTTTGCCGCCATGTATCTGATGTTTCAGGTGGTTTACACGCTGGGCACTCCTCTACAAGCATTTCTCAGCTTTGGACTGGATTGGATTAAGGTAGCTGCTCTGGAACCTGTTTTTACCCCTTTCCCATCCTTTCTGAAAGGATTTTTGATCGGGGGATTGTATGACGGCATCGGTACAGTGGTCGCGTTTATTCCGGTAATTTTGCTGTTTTTCTTTTGTATGGCGATCGTGGAGGACAGCGGCTATCTAGCGCGATCTGCCTTTTTAATGGATGCCTTCATGGAACGGCTGGGATTGGATGGTCGTTCTTTTGTTATGTCATTGATGGGGTTTGGCTGTAATGTGCCTGCGATCATGGGGACACGAGTTATGCGATCGCCCGGTTTGCGAATGCTTTCCATGCTGGTGATTCCCTTCTCGCTGTGCTCTGCACGGTTGAATGTTTTCATCTTCATGACCACTGCCCTATTTACGCCTCAGGTTGCACCAGGTGTGTTGTTTAGTTTGTACTTATTTAGCTTTGCAGCAGCTCTCGTGACTGCTCTTTTGTTTAAGGGACAGTTTCCAAATCACGATCCTTTAGTTTTAGAATTACCGCCCTATCGATTTCCTACAATCAAACAAATTTTTGTGCGTGCGTGGGTTGAAGTGAAGCACTTTTTACGCTGGTCGAATCAATTTATTATTGCTGGAGTCGTGATAATTTGGTTGCTCAATCACTTACCGATGGATGTTCCCCCTGCCAGTAAGCAAACCTTATCTGGCATGATTGGACAAGCTGTTCAACCGTTACTGCAACCCTTGGGCATTAATTCGCAGTTAGCGATCGCTCTCATCTTTGGATTTGTTGCTAAAGAAGTTGTGTTGGGTGGTTTAGCCGTTATTTATGGAGCGTCCAATGATGCCGGTTTAGGAGGAGCGATCGCCCATCAGATTGACTGGGTGCAAGCGTATAGTTTTATGTTGTTTACGTTGCTATACATCCCTTGTTTGTCTACTATCGCGGTTCTCAAACGAGAGTCTAAAAGTGCCAAGTTTGCAACTCTTGCAGTGGTTTGGTCAATCGCCCTCGCATGGATTACTAGTTTTCTATTCTACCAGGGAGCGCGATTACTAGGATTCTAGCAGATTGTTTTTTACAATGTGCTTATCAACCATTTCCATAATGCCGTTCAAAGCAGTGAAGGCGTACCCTCACCGCTTTGAAGTCTGAAGAATGGGAAAATCCTGTGGACTTATCCTCCCACTGGCACCACAGATGCCAAGAAAGGCGCAATGACCGGATCTTGATAGCTGCCCTGCCGATGCGTGATCCGCACTGCTTCTGCGAGTTGTTCAATAGAAACATCCTTTAGGCAAAATGCATCCACGCCAGCCGCTAATGCCTCGGACAAAACAGTGTGTTGTTCGGGAGTCACCAATACCAGGATTTTAGAGGGAATGACGTAGGAACCTGCCTGAACTTTGCGGGAAGAGCGAATGAATTTGACCAGATCCATATCGGGTAAGGTGGCATCTACAACTGCAACGTCAACATCGATCGATTCCAGTAGCACCAGTCCCGTTTCGCCATTGGTGGCTTCACTAGCTACCTCGATACCGGGTTGCGATCGCAAACTCACGCGCAGGTTAAGCCGGGTCTGCTCATCCGCCTCAATCACCGCTACCTGAATCACGTCATGAGATTGCTGCACTTTGGGATAACTGTCGCATTCTGGTAGATCATTTGGTGCGCCACAGGTAGAAATCGTGCCCACAAAGTCAATATCTGCGGAACGTTCTCCTTTGATCTGTGCCATTTGTTCAACCGTCAGAATTTTAGACTCATCAAAGCCAAACTCAACTTCAGTATGCCATCCCTTTTGCTTGACGCGATCGAGATTATAGAATCGTTTGTTGATTGTCGTTTTGACAAACGCCCAAAGACACCCCAACAGATAACGCCGCTTGAACGGGTCTTTCTCAAACCAGTACTCCAGAAACTTCCAGGAATAAAAGCGGGCGTAGTTTCGTAAGACCCCTTTTAGCACTTCTTCCCGCGTCATGTTGTCGGGTTTGATAATCGGTGTGACAAAGTTGTAGTGAGAATAATCGCGAATTTCTACTTTATCCTGTAAGTCCTGGAATAGTTCTGCAAAGGGCCAGGGCGTGTACATATTCCAGTTGGTCATATCGGCTTTCCAATCCCGCGCCATTCGATACGTCTCTTCAATGGTTTCGGGCGTTTCGCTGGGTAGACCCATGATGAATTGAACTTCTGCCAGAATGCCGTTATCGCGCAGCAATTGTACTGCTCGCTTGTTGTCAGCGATCGTTGTTTCTTTACGAAACAAATTGAGATTTAGTTGGGCTGCGGCTTCCGTTCCCAGAGAGACATGCACTAATCCTGCTTGACGATACAAGGGCAACTCTTTCTCGTCTCGCAAAATATCCGTGACTCGCGTGTTGATACCCCAATGAACGCCCAAGTTGCGATCAATTAACTCATGGCAAAGGGCAACAAAGCGTGATTTATTAATCGTCGGTTCTTCATCGGCTAAGATGAAAAAACCAACGTTGTGAACTTTAACCAAACGTTCAATTTCATCAACAAACTGTTTCGGTGAACGCGATCGATACTTCCGCCAAAACTTCCACTGAGAACAGAAACGACACCGAAAAGGACATCCGCGCGAGTAATTTGGAACCGCAACTTTGGTATTGAGGGGAGTATAAATATATTTACTCCAGTCTAATAAACTCCAATCTGGAGTAAGCGTGTTCAAGTCTTTGATCGGAGGATGGGCGGGTGTTGCAACGACTTTCTCTGCGTCTAAAAAAGCAATGCCCAAAATCGTGTGGCGATCGCGTTCGTCGGTTCTATTGGCGATCGATCGCAGCAAATTAACTGTAATTTCTTCACCCTCCCCTCGAATGATGTAATCCACCCAGGGCGCTTCATGCAGCACTTCTCGATACATATAGGTCGGATGCACACCGCCCATAATCGCTTTTGCATTGGGACAGATTGTTTTAACAATTTTTAGCGTATTCTGCGATTTATAAATCATCGGCGTGATTGCAGTGACCAACACCACATCCGGTTGGTATGCCTTAATCTGTGCCGCAAGATCCAGATCATCAATGCGATTGCACATAGCATCTATGAAACGCACGTCATTAAAGCCTGCTGTCTTTAATGCACCCCCCACATACGGCACCCAACTCGCAGGCCAATTTCCTGCAATCTCTGCACCCCCAGAGTGATAGTTTGGCTGAATCATCAGGATACGCATCGTTTTTACTCCTGTGTCACTAAGATTTCAGTCTCAACACTCTATAGCTATTGAGTGATTAAACAAGCAAATATTTTTATAATTTAATGAACTGGTAGTCCTATTTAGGAAAGAATAGGGATTAAGAAATCGAGAGTGAGAAAGTGCGAAATGTCCGCGCTTTCCCCCTCTCACCATCCTTTGTTCGGGACGATGCGTTTTTGCATTTGCGACTTGGCGATCGCTTGACGGAATCCCAGGACAACCAGTGTATTCGACAGGGTTAGAAATGATTCTGCCGTTCCATGCAGCCAATCTACATTGGCTAAAGATGCTGCGTAAACGAGCTTGGTGTAGATTCCTGCTGGAATAGTCACACCAACAAACAATAAGGTGCAGTAAAAGCCAATCAAAGCAAGACGAGGAGCCTGTTTAGAGCGCGTTAGAAACCAGAGAAATCCAAGATAGGGAAAGAGAGACAGGATGAAGAGAGTGTCTTTAGAAATCATGATCATTCCTGCCGAGATAGGACTGCGCGGGAAGGGACTGCTTCCAAAGAAACCATGCAGCCACCATCAAAGCACCGTTACCAATGAGCGTCATCACGGCTTGTAGGGTTCCTAACCACTCCAACGAGGGCGTATTATCAAAAAAATGCCAAATACAAACGCAGATCGCACTGGCTAATGCAGGTAACATGGCGATCGCAAATCCCTGCCAGACACGATTGTTCCTGATTTGTCCGTAAACCCAAACGAACCAAATGGCGACCATCCACTCTGTCACACTGAGAATATGAATACACCAGGTTGGAAGTGAGAGTGCGTGCATTGTTTGTCCTCTCTTCTCGATGTTTTGCCAGAAATTAGATTGCTAGAACAACCCAACAAGATAATTCACCTTCCAAGATATAGCTAATAAGTTATGAAATCGTCAATGCTTTTATTGATATGGAACTCTAATAGCTACTCCCACTGATTTTGAAGTTAAAGCTAAATACTAATCTTATATATCTGCATAGTTATATAATGGGTAAACTTATAGCGAATGTGAAAAGGTAATAGATCAGTGGCTCAATCTCAGACTAAACAAACTCTTGACTTTTACAGTGATATTTACCGCAATGCCTTCAGCCGTATCAATGGCATTGTCATAGAAGGGGAACAGGAAGCATACGACAATTTCATTTGTTTGTCTAAACTGATGCCTGACCACGCAGAAGAATTAACTCGTTTGGGCAAAATGGAGTTTCGGCACCGCAAAAGCTTTGAAGCTTGCGGACGGAATCTGGATGTTTTGCCAGATTTGACGTTTGCTCAAGAGTTCTTTAAAGATTTGCGGGCTACTTTTCAGAATGCTGTGGCACACCATCAAATTGCAACGTGTTTGCTGATCCAGGCACTGGTGATTGAATGTTTTGCGATCGCCGCTTACAACAATTACATTCCCGTTGCCGACGATTTTGCCCGCAAAGTGACAGAATCAGTGGTCGCCGATGAATACTTACATCTCAATTTCGGTGAAGTTTGGCTCAAGGCACATTTTGAAGACGTTAAAGCAGAACTGGAAACTGCTAATCGGCAAATTTTACCTCTAATCTGGCAGATGTTGAGCCAAGTGGAGTCAGACGCTAATGCGATCGGTATGAGTAAACAATTTCTCATTGAAGAGTTTTTGGTGCGCTATAGTGAGGCACTTAGTCAACTTGGTTTCAGCACTCGTGATATTTTGCGAATGTCAAGTCAAGGCTTAGCTGCCAGGAAATCTGGCACTTCTAACACATGAAAATATGCCAGGGCTGCAACAACCAGAGTATAAAGCGTTGACCCTCCCAAACCAATGAGTAAGTCTCTTTTAATGTTGCGCTTGTCCTCGCTCACTAACATATCCATTGCACCCAATTGCATCATTAGAATCCCAAGAACATTTGAGAGCCAGTAACCAACAACCGTTCCAGGCACAAACCAGTTTGAATTGATCCAACTTGCTGCATAGCCAAACACCAGAGCGATCGGCAGGTTGAAGAATAAATCGTTCCACCAAGAGAGGGGGGACAGCATATAGCCAGTTCCGACCATTGCGCCACCTCGCAGTTTCTTTAACAAGTTCAGCATCTTCAATATTGAGTATCAGGTTAAGAGGTATTCACAGTATGACAGGAGGCGTGAGAGGGTAAAAGGGTAGGATGAAGAGAAATGCTCTACAGAGGAATTGTCATGGCAGACTGTGGGTGTGAAATGAAAGCCAGGAATGCTGCCGAGCGTAAAACGCTGCGCTTATTGTTGGCAGTCAACGCCATGATGTTCGTAATTGAGATTGTCACTGGGCTACTGGCTCACTCAACCGCACTCTTGGCAGACTCCCTGGATATGCTGGCCGACGCAACCGTTTATGGTATTTCGTTAGCGGCGGTCGGTGGCACGAAAGGCAGTAAAATTCGAGCAGCACTGATGAGCGGCGTATTTCAGATCACACTGGCAGTTCTGGTTTTGGTGGATGTCGTGCGACGATTTATTGGGGGGAGCGATCCAGAGCCTTTCTGGATGATGGGAATTGGGGCGATCGCGCTTCTGGCAAATGTGTGTTGTTTATTGTTGATCTCCAAACATCGTCAAGGCGAAGTCCACATGCGGGCAAGCTGGATATTTTCGAGGAATGATGTCATCGCTAATCTGGGAGTCATTGTGGCTGGAGTAATGGTACTTCTATTTAACTCTCGGTTGCCCGACCTGATCATAGGTCTGCTGATTACTGGATTGGTTTTACGAGGTGGCATCGATATTATTCGAGATGCTAAAAAAGAACAACACGCCTGACTGAGACGGGAACAGTTAGAACGCTAACACCAGGATTGCTCATCGGCTGGATTATTCAGCAATTCTCGAATATTGGCTTCGATCACTCGATATCCGACATTTCCATTGAGTCTTTGTCGTCCTTCATTAAAAATCAGGGTTGGACTGACAGACACCGTATGTTCCTTGACCAGATCAAAATCTTTGGACAGTTGAGCGTAGGCTTCACCGCTATCGATCTGCGCTTGAATCGCTGCGATCGGTAATCCTAAAGCTTCCGCAATTCCAAATTGCACCTTGCGATCGCTAATGTCAGCCAGGTCTTTGAAAAATCGCTCGCGAAATGTCCAGGTTGCCTTTTCAAACATCGTTTCTGATATCGGAACAATATTCTTGATTTCTAGTAACTGGACGGCATGGAGAAATAAATGACAGGACATGGAGGAGGAAGGCATCATATCAGTCCAGATATCAGGATGGACGGTGATGTGATTGAACTTCTTCACAACTTCGTGAACATGGTCATTATATCCCTTGAAGCCACCGCGATCGCGCCAGCGGTTCTCCAATTTCTCACGGGCATTTCCAAAGACTGGAACAAAGTGGTAATCGATCGCAATCTTGTCTTGAAAGTTTGTTTTCAACTCATCCAGGCGAATTTGAGCAATGTAAGCCCAAACACAGAGGACATCAGAGAAGTAAGAGATACGAATGGGTTCCATTGTTTTTGTAGCTGAGAGATTGTAGAAAGTTATTTCCGTTATCCAATCATTCCATCACCCGTCACTTCGATAGCAGGCTGATTAAACTCTGTATCGACATCTTTTTGATTTCTTTTTCGATTGCGCCAGAGTTTGTAATACAGAATGGGAACTGCCGATCGTGACAGTAGCAACGATGCGACTTCCCCTGCCATCAGCGAGATCGCTAACCCTTGAAAGATGGGGTCAGTGAGAATAATGGCTGAACCTACCACCACAGCCGCAGCAGTAAGCAACATGGGACGGAATCGCACGGCTCCTGCATCAATGACGGCTTCTTCTAACGGCATTCCTTCTTGTAGTCGTAACTCAATAAAGTCCACCAAAATAATTGAGTTCCGTACCACAATACCCGCTCCAGCAATGAACCCAATCATTGAGGTTGCCGTGAAGAATGATCCCATCAGCCAATGGGCAGGCATAATGCCGATCAGTGAGAAAGGAATCGCTGCCATGATCACGAGTGGGGTTGTAAACGACTGGAACCAGCCCACCACCAGCGCATAAATCAGCACCAGCACCACCGCAAACGCAATCCCCAGATCGCGGAAAACCTCGTAGGTTACTTGCCATTCGCCATCCCATTTCATTGCATAGGTTTCATTGGTCGGCGGTTGTTCTGTCAGATAAGTCTGAACCTTTGTACCTGTTGGTGGCACCAGTTTGTCAATTTGAGGTTGCAGATTGAGCATGGCATAGACAGCACTCTCAACTCTGCCCGACACATCCCCCAAGACATAAACAACAGGTTGTAGATTTTTATGATAAATGCTGGTATCTGCCGTAGTTGTTTCTGTTTTTACTAAGGCACTCAGAGGGACTAGACTTCCATTCGCACCCTTGAGATTGAGAGATTTGAGATCCTCTAAACTGGTGCGATTAGATTGGCTAAAGCGTAAATGGATGGCGACATCCTCACGGGCATTTTCGTCATGCAGTAGCCCAACGTTTTGACCAGACAACGCCATTTGTAACACTTCAGAGATTTGAGCCGGATTGATGCCATTCAAGGCTGCCTTCTCACGATCGATCACCAATCGATAATCAGTCTGCGGTGCTTCCACATACCAATCCACATCTACAACCCCATCGGTAGATCGATATAACTGTCGAATTTTGGTGGCGAGGTCAATCTGTCCTTGATAGTCGGGTCCGTAGATCTCAGTTACCAGTGTTTGTAGCACTGGAGGACCGGGGGGAATTTCAGCTACTTGGATGCGGGCACTGTAGCGATCGCCAATTTCTTTCAGCTTCGGACGAATCGCTTTGGCAATTTCGTGGCTTTGGCGATGGCGTGTGGCTTCGCCAGAGCCGAAGGCAACGCCCTTTGGCAAAAAGTTCACCTGAATATCGGCAACATTCGCACCCGATCGCAAAAAGTAATGCCGCACCAGACCATTGAAGTTATAGGGAGAAGCCGTTCCGATATAACTTTGGTAATTGATCACTTCAGGAACCGTTGCCAGATACGCTCCCATTTCTCGCGTCACTCTGGCAGTTTGCTCCAACGTTGTGCCTTCTGGCATATTCACTACAACCTGTAACTCGCTCTTATTGTCAAACGGCAGCATCTTGAGAATCACCAGCTTAAAGCCTGCTAGTCCGCCCACAATGAATACCAAAGCCAGTATCGTTGCGACCAAGAATGTAGTCCCTCGGCGTGGGTAATGCACCAATGGATACATAAATCGACGATATAAGCGAGTTAGAGCGTCTTCTCCATGATCATGAGTATGGGAGTGGCTCGACCCGCTAAAGACCCGCATCGTTGTCCAGGGAACGACAATGAATGCCACCAGTGCTGAAAAAATCATGGCAGCAGAGGCACCCAACGGAATGGGCAGCATATAGGGTCCCATCAAACCACCGACAAATGCCATCGGCAGAATGGCTGCAATCACCGCTAAGGTTGCCAAAATAGTAGGATTGCCGACTTCATCCACCGCTTCTAGCACAATCCGTTGCAACGTGTGCCGACGATTGGGAGACAGTTGCAAGCGCGTTTTATTTTCGGGTAATTGTAGATGGCGACCCACGTTTTCGACAACGACGATCGCATCATCCACTAGAATCCCAATGGAGAAGATCAGCGCAAAGAAGGTGACTCGATTCAACGTGAAGTCATAAAAGACAAAACTGGCAAGGGTCAGTGACAAGGTAACGGGAATCGATACTGCCACCACGATTGCCTCTTTCTTACCCATAACAAACCACATGAGGAGCGTCACAGAACCGACCGCAATCAGCATATGAAACAACAATTCATTCGATCGTTCTGCGGCAGTCTCACCGTAGTCACGAGTGACCGTTAAATGAACAGTATTTGGGATATAGTTTCGTTTAATTTGATCGAGTTTATGCAGTACATGATGAGAGACTTGAATCGCATTAGCTCCAGAGCGTTTGGCGATCGCGATGGTGATTGCTTCAGTTTCTCCCGTAGGCTGCTCTGATTTTCTCTGATTAGTTTTGGTTTGTTTCCCTTGTCCAAAGAACACATAACTTGCAGGTTCTTCTGAGCCATCTGTAACGATTGCGACATCACGCAGGTAGACTGGCTGGTTATTGGCAACCGCAACCACTAATCCTTTTGCATCTTCTGCTGATCGAATAAAACTTTGGGTTCTGACTAAGAAGGATTGGTTATTTTGGTTTAAGGCACCGCTGGCAAGCTCAGCATTTTGAGATTGTAATGCCTGTGATATTTCTAGCGGTATTAATCCAAAAGCATTCAATCGGACTGGATCAAGATCGACTCGCAGTTGTCGTTTTTGTCCACCGATAATGGTTGTTTCTGAAACGTCAGGAACTTGTTTAATCTGTTCGTCTAATTGCGCTGCGATTTGCCGTAATTCTGCTCCCGTACTTTGGTCTCCCCATAAGGTAAGTGTCAGAATCGGAACATCATCAATCGATCGCGACTTGATTAGCGGCTGTGATACACCGGGTGGAATCTTGTCAAAGTTAGCGTAGAGTTTGTTATAAAGTTGGACAATTGAATCTTCGGTGTTTTGCCCGACCAGAAATCGTACAATCACCAGGGATGAACCAGGGCGCGAAGTCGAGTAAACGTATTCCACTCCGGGAAGTTCCTTAATCAACTTCTCCATTGGAGCAGTCACTCGTTGCTCTACATCTTTCGCAGAGGCTCCTGGCATTTGTACAAATACATCTGCCATTGGCACCGTGATTTGCGGCTCCTCTTCACGTGGTAGTATCAGCGTTGCTCCAATGCCTAACAACAGTGCGACCAGAATGATCAGGGGAGTGAGTTTAGAGTCGATAAATTGTTTTGCAAGATTACCAACAAAACCCAATCTGCGTGGTTTTGCCTGATTTTGATCAATCTGCTGTGAGCCGTTATTCATATCTATCTCATTCTCCCGTTCATCATGGCAGGCATTCCCTGCTCTGCAAATTGGGTGACTTCCTGGGCATGTTCTCGGATTACTGCAACCATCTCAGGATGATCAGAGGTTTCTATGACTTCAATTCCTTTTGATGTCAGCCGTAATTGTCGCTCATACTGATTTTCCGATTGAGCCATTGTTGACAATGTTGAACTCATTCCCATCATCGGAATCGATTGCCTTGCAGCAATGCGGTCGTACATTTGAGAGACATGAGATTGAATCAAAGCTGCAACTTCAGGATTATCAGATTCCGTTACAGCACGGATGCCACCGGGAATTTCTTCTACAGTGCGATAAATTTGGTCGTGATAGGTAAACAGTTGATGAATAGTCTGGGCATCTCTGCCGTGTCTCATACCGGGGTGTCTCATCATTCCTGGAGATCGTCCCATTTGCCCTTGTGCAACCTGAGAAAACGCTAAAACGACGATCAGAGACAATGTAGCAATCCACAACAAAAATCTGCGCGGCATTGGAAACCTTCTGAACTAATTTAGGATTGTGGGCTAACAGGTTGTCCGTCGCTTAGTTGATTGATATGGCTGGTAATGATGCGATCGCCTTCCATTAACCCCGATACAATTTCAACCTCTCCGTTTCGTTGTTGCCCTGTTTTCACCCAACGCAAAACAGCAGCAGATTGTGCATCATTTGTAGTCACTACATATACCCCTTGTAATTGACCTCGTTGAATGAGGGCATTTGTGGGAATGAGGATCGTCTCCTGTTTTTCACTAAGCGGTAAAGCAATACGCCCAAACATTCCAGAGATTAACCTGCCAGAATTGTTCAGCGGAATTTTGACCAGAAAACTGCGAGAGTTGGGATCAGCCGTTGGAACAATTTGTTCAATCCTGGCATTGAGGGTTTGATTTACAGCATCAATTCTGACCTGTACGGGTTGACTAACCTGCACAAATCGCAGGTTTTCCTCTGGTACAGAAATCTCTAGCTGAAGCCGATCAGGATTCTCAACTCTCAAAAGGGCTGTTCCAGGAGATGTCATCTCGCCTTCATAGGCAAGTTTTTGGACAATCACACCACCAAAGGGCGCAATTACCGTTCCGTAGCTTTCACTGGCAGATGCGGAGGTCACACTGGATTCTGCTCGGTTAACTGCTGCATGGGATTGGGCGATCGCTGCCTGCGCCTGCCGAATTCCGGCTTCACTCTGGGCAACCCGTGCTCTTGCTTCATCCAGAGTCGTGTTTGCTTCATCCAACCGAGATTGGGAAACGGCTCCTTCTGCTTGCAGTTGCGCCATGCGAGATTGATTAATTTGTGCCAATCGCAGGGCGGCTTGTGCCTCCAACCGCTGTGATTCTAGCTGATTGAGCGTTGCTTGAGCACGGGCAACTTCTGCTTGTGCCTGGGCTACGCCTGCCTGTGCCTGACTGGTTTGGGCAGCCATATCCATCACATCAATACGGGCGAGAACTTCCCCTTTCTGAAAGCGATCGCCTGCCTCTAGAGATAATTGGGTAATCCGCCCCATGACTCGTGTTGACAAGGTTGCCTGCTCAACTGGACGAATAGTGCCGGAAAGTTGCAGGGTATTGGTGATCGATTGAGCACGAATGGTTAATGTTTCAACAGTGATAGCAGGAGCTAAGGTTGTCTCTGGCAAGTGGTTTGAATGGCTAAATTGCAAAGCACTCCAAACTCCTCCCGCCAACAATAATGTACCGCCTAGTAATAGTCCCCACCCTTTTTGAGACAGCCTTGGCGCAGAAGGCTGTTTTTGCCCAACTGATCCATCCATTGTTTCATCGTGCGATTCATTCAGCGATTCATCTGAGATGCTGTGAGTCATGGCGTTTCTCCTTCAAGGTTGGTTGCCGCGCTGCACAATGTAGCCTGCTCCTTGCCATGCCATTAATCCCCCTTGCAAGTTGTAGACGTGTTGATAGCCTTGAGACACTAACCACTGTGCGGCGATCGCACTGCGATGACCCGACAGGCAAGTAACCGCAATTGGCTTATCTTTTGGAATGCTTTTCAAAATGTGATTTTGCTTCATCCGTTGTGAACCCGGAATGTGTCCCATCCAGTATTCAAACCAACCTCTAACATCAACGACTAAAAGTTGATTTTGTCTCGATTCAAATTGAGCAGGAGTGAGTGAAATCGGATTCCCAGTTTGTTTTTTTGTGGACTTCATGTTGCGATTGTTAATCTTATTCAAACTCGACTCATGACAGAAAATGATTTGATGAAGGGACCTGCCATGCGTGGATCTTTAATCATGGAGGCATAATCTCCCACGCGGAATTGCAACTTGCGACTCATGTACGCCATGCCCAATCCCATCATGTTCAACCCTTTGGTTCTCCACTGTTGCCAGTGGTCGCGATCGGCACGCAAATCCCAATTCAATGGCTGCCCGTCGTAGGCTTCCGCAGCAATGACCCGTCCATCTTGTACAGTCAGGACTCCTGTTGGATTGGGTTCGTTCTCAAAACCATAACCAATGACTGAACTGAAATGAATCTTGGCAAGGGCATCAGCGAGTTCTGGTTCAGCATTCCACTGTTCACCAAATGCTTGCATCCACTCCGGTGAAAATAACTCTGCCATTGAACTCTCTCCAAATGAATGGGTACAAAGTAAATAAATGAAATTTCTACCTTTTAACGATTCGCACATTACTCATAACTAGCAACGCTTTGCCATTCTTCAACCAACGACGGGGAAACGGGCAGATTTACTGCTTCACCATTAGCGATTGGTAATGTCAGTTTCAGTGGAATTCCCGCCTGTAGCTGCGGTAGTAAAGGTTGAAGATTGTATTGACCTACATTGGGTTCAGGTTGAATCGCTTCAGTAAAGAGGTGACTGGAAGCATCCGGTGCCGTTAGTGTTTTGCCTAATGAATTCGTTAAGGTTAGAGGTTGGGAGCGATCGATTTCAGATCCATCGGGAAAACCCACCAATCTTAGCTCAAAGCTGCTTTGACCATCGGAACGAATGCGCTTAAACGCAACGGCTTGCCAACCCTTCCCATGCTGATCCTTAAGCGTTTGGCGAGATTGATAAACCATTTGTCCGGGTGCTTCTTCGAGTTGCCGGATAGCCGCTGCTGCACCAGAAGGATTCAATATTCCCAGCCCCAGAAGTACAACCAGCACGAGCGTCCCTAGCAGGAGCAACCAGGAAAAGATTTTTCGGATATGACATCCCATCATCACAATTCCCCTCTAAAGCTACTCAATAATCTGTCGATGTAATTTCGCATCACCTTGGTTTTCCCTAGTTTGAACATCATTTTTCAACTCATAACTGTTGCCGATTGGAGCAAAGTGTCAATAATTCGGTATCTATTACTCGGTAATAGCGCCATACTCCCTCGCGGCGACATGCCACCACACCTGCATCTTTCATCAACCGTAAGTGTTTAGAGACATTCCCCTGAAGTAACCCGGTGCGATCGCAAATCTCCTGCACACTGCGTTCCTCGTGACAAATTGCCATCAAAATTTGCAATCGAGTGGGATCTGCCAGTGCCCGAAAGCGGTTCGCCAGGGTTTCCAGTTCATTCCAGTTCTGGATCATTGCCTTACGGTTGAAATTTCTTTTTGGGGCTGGATGGGTTCTACCAGTGACAACCCCAACCCCTGTAAGCTCAATCGTTCAAACCAGGGAACGGCGGCTCCAAATCGCATCTTTGCCAGAAAATACCGCTCAAACCCTGCCTTTGCCCAACTGACCCACCGTCCCTTTAACGCGATCGCTCGCCGCCGTCTACCGAGTTCTGGGTCAGGTAAAACGGGAGATGCGAGAAACACAATTCCTGTATCGCCAAAGTCAGCAAAGCAAATGGCTTCTAAGGTGGGTTTGACAGGCGTAGCCGCGATCGCTCCCAGCTTAATCGCAATGTTGTGCGCCACTGCCATTCCCATTGCCTCGGTCATTTGCCCTGTTTTGGGCACACCGATTGGAATGGGTGTGGCTTCAGGTGGAGTGAGTTGAGTAATTACCCCGACCCCATAAACCGAGTCAAAATCAGGGTGCTGATAGGTAGGTAAAATGGGTAAAAAGCCATTAGAATCAGCAAGCTCTACAGCCTCACGCAGGAAACGGGGTCCTCTAAAGGGAGGGAGGAGCATTGAATAGCGAAAGGGTAAAACTTGCCCATTAGCTAGCTGGATACGATCGGCTGTAATACCTGTAATTTCGGCATTTTCAATCAGGTTGACTTGCCGCTGCTGTAGGAGTTGGGTCACGAGTTGGGCTGAGTTTGCCATCCCACCAATTCCTAGATGCCCTGCATAAGGCTCTGGAGTAACAATTGAGATCGGAACTTGCTCCCTCAATCCCCGCTTTCGCAAGACAAAATCAGCTAACAGGGCAAACTCATACACAGGACCAAAGCAACTGGCTCCTGGTACTGCACCCACCACCAACTCCCCTGGCTTTTCTAGGAACTTAAGCCATGCGGTATGGGCTAATTCCGCATGATGTGGATTACAAACCGACTGAGTGTAACCCTCTTCAGGTCCTAGACCTGGAACCGCATCCAGAGCTAAGTCGGCTCCTGTTGCAATCACAACATAATCATAGGTAATGACTTGCTCTGCAACCCAAAGCGTATGGGCGATGGAGTCAATTTGTTTTACGCTTCCCTGTACCCAGTCAATTCCCTGTTTAGGAAGGATGTTTGGAAGATCAATTTGAATTTGCTCTAGACGCATCAGATCGAGAGCAACCCAGGGCAAGGAAGGGATGAATGTGAATTTGGGCGTATTAGAAATTAACGTCACCTGATGCTCAGACGGCAATAGATGCCTGAGTTCATAAGCCGTTGGTAGTCCTCCTAATCCAGCCCCAATGACTACAACATGAGCCATACGCGTGCCCCTAAGTGCAAGCTTTTTAAGTCAGCGTCGGATGACAGGAGTATGGAAGCAAGAATCATGAGGACTCGTCCTCTCAATCCCTTACCATTCCAAGTCCTTATTACCCTTCCTTAACTCCCATCTTTTTCAGCAAAACAATCAACGGACACCAGTTGGTAAACGCCGATTGCAGCAGGTTCACTCCTACGAAAGCGGTTAAAATAACCAGCTTGCATGAGTCAGCGAAAGCAAAAGGCTAATGAGCACCATGCCACCTGCAACAAATCTGATCCACTGATGTAGAGTCCACGGTTGCCTACGATGACTTATCGGCTTCAGCATTACCCCTCTATAAAACCAATATTAAACTATATTACCATATGACTATATAAAAAGCAATCTTTTGATGTAAAGCTTTTTTAATTAGGTGCAAATAGTAATTGGCTTAGCTTTAGTAACGGAGGCAGATGGTGGTCAGTTTACCGAGGATGCCATCATCTCCATAGATAATGGCTTTTTCCACACGAACGCACTCGTTGAAAATAGAGCGGACTGTGCGACGCTAGTGTTCTACAACTTTGAAGTTATTGAAGCTCGGCTGCGGGGCTATGATGCTCAGTTTTTTGCCCTCAAAGATTGGGGCATTCTAGATTTCTGTCAACTCATTTTCATCACGACTCCAAAGTTACTGCAACAGCGACGGAAAGAACTCCAGGCTTTCCTGAAGGTTTTGGTTGCAGTTGTCACTTGATAATGACAAATGACGGAAGGATGCTCCGGATCTCTGATCAAGTGTGGCTCGAATCCAGGAGCAGCGAGTTTCTCAGAGACACAAGTGGCGATCGCTCGCTCCGAGTTTATGGACGGTGTCGAAGTAAGCTGCTGAAGGAATTCAGTAATTTCCTTAGAGGGAATTGAAGGAGGGAAGAAAACCAAGTGATGACTCCAGTCGCGCTACTCCAATTAATTCTGCCTGATCAACTACGGCGTTATTAGCTGTAGTTGGTGAGTGGCTAAGAGGATGTTTGAAAAGTTTTTGGAGGTCAAATTCTATGCCAACCTTTTCACCATCACCCGGATCATTGCAAGGTAAATGAATGCCTCTGAGGTTGCTGGCTGTCGTTCGTAATCTCTCACTAAGCGACGGCAGTGCATCAGCCAGCCGAACGTTCGCTCCATCACCCAATCACAATACCGCGCTACACTTCAAGCAAGGATCTTCGCCTATTGTCAGTATTGAAGGGTTGCTGCGGTTGGTTGCTTTGGTAACGCAATACCG
>NZ_JADEWO010000067.1 GCF_015207605.1 Oculatella sp. LEGE 06141 | reverse complement strand
GGGGTAGGGTTTGGGGGGTGGTGAATGCAAATGAAAATGGCTGTAGTTCATCCCCTAACCCCGTTCGCCCTGGAGGGATAAGTCTCAACGGCCTTTTAATGCAACCACCCAATGCAACGGCTCTGCTGCTCAGATCAATTGGCTTTTATGGTGTACTAAGGTTTGCAGGTGTTGAAGAGAAACTTCAAGTTCTTCCACCAAGAGGCTGGTGGCACTAAGCTGATGATGCCGAGCTTGGTACTCTAGCTGGCCTGCGGCAAACTCCATCGTGTTGACACCAACGTTAGCACTCGCCCCCTTGAGGTGATGAGCTTCTTGCTCAACCTTCTGACAGTTTTGAGTAGCGATCGCCGCTTTCAGGGCAACAAGATGATCCTGGCTGTCTTGGATGAAAAGCTGGAGCAGCTCAAGCTCAAATTCAATGTTGTTGTCTGAAATTTGGTGAAGGTGATTCCAATCGATCTGCAAATTTGGCCTATCCTGCTCAATTCTGACGAGTGTTTGTTTACAGTCGGAAGAGGAAAGGTGAGGCAGCGATAAGGTTTGACGCCAATGCTGTAACCGGATTGTCAACGCTTCTAGATGAATGGGTTTACTTAAGTAATCATTCATTCCTCCAGCGATCGCCCTTTCCTGGTCTTGTCGCAAGGTATTAGCAACCATTGCGATTATAACTGCTGAACGAGAACGGCACGTTTGAGTTTCGAGCTGGCGAATGGCCTCAGCCGTGTCTAATCCATTCAAGCCAGGTATCTGGCAGTCTATCAAGATAACGTCGTAGGCCGTTTGAGACACAGCCGCTACCGCGTCCTGACCATTGCCAACCGCATCCACTTCACAGTCCAACGTTCGGAGATACTCAAGCAATATCCTTTGCTCGCTAGCGTCGGATTCGACCAGCAAAACCCTGCATGTAGGATGGTTAACGACGCAAGGTGCCAGGACAGCGGATGCTTGCAAATCAGAGTTAGCTTGCGTGGGTTGCACGAATTCCTGCTGAGTTGAATTCATTACAGAAAAAGAATGAGGTATTACAAGGGAATGCCGTGGCGTAAAACGCTGCTGAAGATTTTGAGCGAATCAGCATTCTAGCTTTATTGATCGGATGACAATTCTGGTTGAGACAAGGATTCGGGGCACAGCCAGAATTGTGAAGGTGCTTAGTTTCTAATGTTCCCCATTGCATTCAACAAATTGCAGAGGCTAGATCTCTTGAAGGGATTATTTGTGGGCTGCAACCACGAACTGGGCCAGGGTTTAGTCGTCACCAAAGCACCAGACGAAGACCAGGCCGAAGGCGATAATAAACAGCCACGGTGAAGGGTAAAGCGATCGCAATATTCTCAAGGGGAAAAATAACATCACGTTCATCACCAGGATGTTGAAGAGAAATAGGATGGTCAATAGGATGAGAGACATCCGCTTTAGCCCTCGTACTCACTATCAATCTCGATATCCAGCGTGTCTTCATCAATCCGGACGTACAGCACGTTGGGACGACAACAAACCTGACAATCTTCGACGTAGGACTGCTGGTTGCCCGAACTCAGGTCAATAAAGGTGAGATTTGATTCTCCACAGTAGGCGCAGAAGTAGTCTGCTGTGTTTTGCATTATGCCGCGTCCTTATTGGCTCGAATCACTTGCAGGCTGCCGCCAGCATGGAGGGTGCGATCGCTTACTTTAAACCCAACCGCTTCCAGTTGCTCGACCAGGTTGGTTTGGATCAGGTGCCATGCTGTCTCAGTTTCAAACAGCCAGAGGAAAAGATACAGTCCTGGCACCATCACTGGATTGGTGGGGGCGTGAAAATCGACCAGCGTGAAAATGCCGCCCGGTTTCAGAACCCGGTACACCTCTTGTAAAATTTGCTGCCGTTGCGTTGGCTTCATTTCGTGCAGCGCCACGCTGGTGTGAACCACCTCAAACTGTTGGTCGGCAAAGGGCATTGCCTCTGCCCATGCCTCGACATAGGTGGCCTGGGGTACGTTTTGCCGAGCGCGCCCGAGCGAGCGAGGCGAGGCATCTAGCCCGGTGACCTGCTGCGATCGCTTTACCAAGTATTTAGTTGCCTGCCCACTACCACAGCACAAATCGAGTACGGCAGTTTCCGGTTGAATGGTTAAGCCATTGAGTGCCAGTTGCCGAAACCGATCTTCTCCCCCAACTGTAAGGGCAGATAGGTTGGCGATCGCGTCATACAACCACTGATAGCGGTAGCTCCACTCTCGTAAAATCGTTGCCACTGTTTCAGTCCTGAGTCCTCACTTAAGCCTAGCGCGATTGCGGATCGAGACAGCCATTTAGTCTAGCCTTGCTTGCGGTCGGGGGGACTCAGCCGATTGCGCTGCATCGCCGCTTCTACAGCCTGCTGCTGGTCGCGACGAGCAATCCACCGATGGTACGTGCGGTTATGGATGGCGACCGAGTGCCCCATCATCCGGGCGGCGACCGTGTCGGGTAAGCCAAAGTGAATGGTTCGTACCGCCCACGCATGGCGCAGGTCGTAGGGCGAAAACGGAATCTGGTAGCGGCAAAATTGGTTCGTCACCTGCTGCCCGATGCGGCGCAGCGTAGTTTGGTTTAAATCGGTACTGACAGGCGGTAGGTCAATCTGCCGGAGATTGAATTGCTCAACCCATTCAGGGTAGAACGGCCAGACATCATGTTCTCCGGTTTTCGTCGTGTTTAGCACTTCGATGATGGCCTGCGGTTCTCCTTGCGCTAGTTGGCTATAATCGCAAAAAAAGACTTCATGGTTTCGCAAGCCATAGGTGGCCATGATGCCATAAACAAAGCGCCATGCCGGGTTGGGAATGCGATCGATCGCCGTCACAATGTCTTGATCTGACGGAAGTTGCCGAATCTGGGTTTGGCTGGGGCTGTAGTTGCCCCAGTACGTCTTTAAATCGGTTGGCAGTTCAAGATTTAAAAAGTTAGCCAGTGCCCCCAATGCCGTGCAGCAAATTTGGCGACTGCGGGAATTAGCCTGCGTGGACTGTACAGTGGCATAGATGGCTTCAGCCAGACTGAGCTGCGGACGAGATTGGGCGATCGCCTCCAGTTTCTTTAAGTAGGGAGCATAGGCCGTTTCCCAGGTGGTACGGGCAGAAGCCAACTGTTGCATGTGGGTAGGTTGGGACAGAAATTCCTGCTCAAAGGCGTTTAGCTTTTGGGGCAAGTCCATCTGGTGCAGCCGTCCTCCACCCGTTATGGGAAGATAGTCTCGCCAACTAAAGGTATTTTGGATTAATTTAGCGGCTACGACTTTGGCTTCTTGCTCTGCCTGCTTTAGGCCGGTTGGGGTTGCTGGCACATCCAGACTAATGCGCTGTTGGTGCGATCGCAGCCGATGGCTACCGGGACGTGGCGGCAAAATGCCCCGCAACGTTAATTTTTGCCCCCGCCGTTCGATCCGGAACCCCAGTTTTGCCGCCTTGAGTCGCTGATTGGTTTGATCAATCCGACTATCGATAGACTCTTGTTCTCGCATGATGGACTTAGACTTGCAGACAGGCTACCGCTCGGTCTTTAATAAGAGCTTAAGACAGAGGTGAGTCGATCAAACATATTGCAGTTTTTGTAGCCTCTGTTAACTGATTAAAAGATTTTATTGTTAAAATCGGTAACGAATATTAAAGGGAAAAGGAAGCTGTGGTCACTACGGGTCGTGTTGGAGTTTTACTACTCAATCTGGGCGGACCAGACCAGTTAGAAGACGTTCGCCCCTTTTTGTTTAACTTGTTTTCCGACCCGGAAATTATCCGCTTACCGTTTTCCTGGCTACAGAAGCCGCTGGCCTGGTTAATTTCCACCACTCGCTCACGCAAATCGCAAGAGAACTACCTGCAAATTGGTGGTGGGTCGCCGCTGCGGCGAATTACCGAAGAGCAGGCGCAGGCGTTGCAATCGTCGTTGCAGCGCAAGGGACAGGAGGCACAGGTGTACATTGGGATGCGCTACTGGTATCCCTTTACGGAAGAGGCGATCGCCCGAATCAAGCGCGATGGAATTGAGCATCTGGTTATTCTGCCGCTGTATCCGCAGTTTTCAATTAGCACAAGCGGCTCTAGCTTTCGGCTCTTAGAGCAAATTTGGAACGAAGATCCGACGTTGAGCCAAATTGAGCATACGGTCATTCCCTCCTGGTATAACAGTCCAGGATATCTACAGGCGATGGCTCAGCTTGTGGCTCAAGAACTGGACAAATTTCCCAACCCCGACAGCGTTCATATCTTTTTTAGCGCTCACGGTGTTCCGGTTAGCTATGTCGAAGAGGCAGGCGATCCGTATCAGCAAGAGATCGAAGACTGCACAGCACTGATCATGAAAACGCTCAACCGGACTAATGCTTCTACCCTGGCTTATCAGAGCCGGGTAGGCCCGGTTGAATGGCTAAAACCCTATACCGAAGAAGCGATTCAAGACCTGGCAGCTCAAGGCGTTCAAGATTTACTGGTGGTGCCTATCAGTTTTGTCTCAGAGCACATTGAGACGCTTCAGGAAATCGACATGGAGTACCGAGAGGTTGCTGAGCAGGCGGGCATTGAACGCTTTGAGCGGGTACCTGCCCTCAATACCCATCCAGTCTTTATTGATGATTTAGCCAATTTGGTGATTAACGCCCTTGATGCCCCTAGCTATCAGCTCTCTGAGGTGATGCGTCCGGGGAAGAACGTCAAGATGTACCCTCAGGAGCGTTGGGAGTGGGGCATGACGACCGCAGCCGAAGTGTGGAATGGTCGTCTAGCAATGCTTGGCTTCATTGCGTTGATCATCGAGCTGGTGAGTGGGCACGGGCCTTTGCACTTTGTCGGATTGCTATAAAAAGTCGGCTCACTCAACCCTTCAGGTTGTTGACAGTGATATCTGGCGTTGCTGAAACCGATGAATCGTTGAGCGGGCATTGCTTTGATTGCTCCCCCAATCCCTCAAATCTACGGGGCTGTGAAAATGGTTTGACTCGCTGCCATTGCCTCGCAGACCAGCTTGCCGTAGAGGTATGGTGTTGCTGAGGCTGGCTAAAGCAGGGGATCGCGCAAAGGGGTTGCTTTTAGGGTGGGGGTGCGATCGCCACAGGAGGCAGCTTGTGATTGACATCACTGCACCTACTGGCGTTCAATCACTCGCAACCGACGAATAAATCACACTCAACTGAGGGCTTCAATCACCAAGTGAGCGGAGAAAAGACGAGATATTACTGACATCGGACGCCCCCCACCAAAACCTATGTCACTCCAATCTCAATCTACCCAGTCTGCGCTCGATTCTGTCACCCCACAGCCCCTCTTCCGGCAGCACCTCGAAACGTTCTTAACCGGGTTGGCATTTACGTTGGTTTTAAGTTTGGTCGCTGGCTTGCCCGGTCGTCAGGCTCATAGTGCTGAGATTGTTCCAAGCGCTGAGTTACCTGTTGCCTCTGAACTGGCTTTAGTGTCTGGCGTTACGGAACGGCAAACGCTGCGGGATGGAGTTCATTTGTTTGGGCAATCGCCTAATGCCGAGCAACTGAACGCAGCATACATGGTGTTTGAAGTGAATGCTGACAAAGTAGTTGGAGCATTTTACATGCCCCAGTCTTCCTTTGACTGCTTTCAGGGTGAAGTGCGAGCAGAACAGCTTGCGTTGACGGTCACCGATAGCTACGAGCAGACCCGTTATCCTTACTCGATGGCTCTGCAACAAAGCGCAACCGTGGCTTCGACGGGTGCCAGTATTGCTCCGTTTAGACCGACGGGCTTTTATCCTGTTGAAACGATTAGCGCTACCGACCAGCAGATCTTGAATACCTGTAGAGCGACGTATCAACAATAGTTTTATCGATCGTTTTCTGTGTAGCGACTCTACTCAACGGCTTCGGCTGTTCGCTCATTTGAAAACGGAAGTTTGCCTCCTGAAAGTACGACCTCCAGGGACGCTTAACCAAGCGCCCCTTTTTTTTGGATCAGCAGTTGACGCTGTTGCTGAATGGCCGGACGAATCAGTGAGCGGTCATCGCTCTATCGCCCCGATCGCCGCCTGAGTTTCCCAAAATTAGGAGAGCTGGAAACCGCGATTCGGCAATGCCCGGTGACTGGCGATCGCCCCCAGTTCGAATCCTCATTTTACGAAGGCTAGTATCGCCGTAATTCTTGAGCCGTTACCCCCGATGCGGAATCATTGGCATACTTTGCATACTGCTGAATGTGGAATTCAGCGGGCTGAAGGGTAGCCTGGACAGAATCACGCTGGTTCATGGCAACCCACCATTGCTGCAATCGATCGCAGTCTGCTGGTAGCGAAATGCCACGGTATTGTTCCAATGCAGCCCATCGTTCAAACCAGGGATAGTAGGAGAAGTCTACCAGGCTGGGAGAATCACCCAGCCAAAAAGAGCCGGACTGAGAAAGCTGGCGTAAACCCTGATGTTCCATAAACAGCAGATGTTTTTGCAATTCCTCTGTCCACATCCGTTGCTCTTGCGGCTCTTGATTCATCAACAGCTTATAGAAAGCAGGAATAAATTTGGTATTGGCAAAATCGATCCAGATCCGCGCGATCGCTTTCTTTCCCGGCACCTGAGGCAGTAGTGGCGGTTCAGGAAAGGTTTCCTCCAGGTATTCGTTGATGATGGTCGATTCCCAAACGCGATCGTCACCATAGTGAATCACAGGAACCTTACTGTAGGGCGAGATGGACGTGAACCCCGCTGGCTTGTTCTGCAAATCGATTTCAACCAGGTCAAAGTCAAGTCCCTTTTCGAGCAGCACTAAGCGCGATCGCTGGGCAAACGGACAGCCGCTAGCACTGTAAATCTTTACTTTAGACACACGCTTTTCCTCCCATGCACACCGGCAACTTGGTCGATGCCGAACTACTACCCAGTGTAAGAAATCGATGCAAAGGACTCAGAATTTAGCTGCTTTTTGGGGCGATCGGGGACTGCACAATCACAAAAATTCCTAAACTGCATCAAACCAATGCGCTTCTTGCATTCTGCTCGCAGGATTGTATCTTAAGGCATACGCCAATCAGCCTGGCCTGTTAGAAAGTGAGTTGTGGCGTTTAATGTCGATGTCAGATGAAAGGCAAATCAGAACAATCACAACATCATCAATCGTTTCAATCGCTGCTTGATACCAACAGCGACAGTTTCGACTTTGAGCGGTGGGCCGGTGAGGTTAAGCGTCAGATGTTGGCCTCATTACAGAAACGGACAGTAAGACCATAAGCCAGATCACTTTTTTTAACCGTTGCGTGAACCCACTCGCGGTTTACTGAATTTTAGTAGTTTGACTAAACGCTGCCGGGTGGTGACCAGATCACCCGGCAATTTTGTCGCTTAGCAATTGGGATGGTGTTGTGCGATCGACATCAAGCGATAATGGACACTGTTCGAATGGGCATTGGAACATGCAGATTAAATTTCATCGTTGGTTGGTATCGGTTTTAATGGTGGGCGTTTTATGGGTCAGCGGTTGCGCGACCCCAAATACGGCTCAATCTCCGAGTGGAACCACTGCGGCCACTGAAACCGTTGCCGCGAGTCCAACAACAGAAGCCAGTAATGGGTTTGCCAACCTGCCTCGCCTTGCAGGAGAAGCAACCGTAGAACTGGTGGTAAACGGCTCACCGATTACCATTCAGGTGAACGGAGAAGACGCACCGATTACGGCTGGTAACTTTGTCGATCTGGTGCAGCGTGGTGTTTACAACAACACATCTTTTCATCGGGTCGTGCGCTCACCACAACCGTTTGTGGTGCAGGGGGGCGATCCGCAGAGTACCGATCCTGATGTGCCAGTTGGCCTTTTAGGAACGGGTGGATTTGTTGACCCAGCAACCTCTGAACCTCGCTATATTCCTCTAGAAATTAAGCCAGCAAACGCGACAGAACCCGTTTATAGCCAGACTTTGGAGGGTGCAGGTATTACCGAGGCTCCCAAGTTGACCCACACTCGCGGAGCAGTTGCCATGGCTCGCTCAAATCTGCCAGACTCCGCATCTTCACAGTTTTACATCACGTTAGCTGACCTCAGCTTCCTGGATGGTAGTTATGCTGTATTTGGCTATGTCACAGACGGCATGGATACCGTTGACCAAATTCAGCAGGGCGATCGCATCGACTCTGCCAGAGTTATCTCTGGTGCCGACGCGCTCCAGGGTGGTGGCACATAGCCTATTGATTCTTCCTGGCTAGCCCTCCACGCCTAAATTCACTCCCAAATCCTTGAATTGAGTCCAGCAACACCCTGACGGCTCAGGCAATGCGAAGCGATGCCTCCTGCTCCTTCGTAACCCCTTGCGGAGGGGGTCTGGGGGACGCGCTTCGTCCCCCAGTGGGGGGTGAGGGTTAGCCCCCAAGAGAGGCTTGAACCAAAACCAATTCCTTGAGAACGTATCCGAAACAGCCTTCACAGGTGTTCAGCCAAGCTTGGCATTGCCCATGAGCAATTCCCACCCGCTCAACCAACAGCTACTGCAACTCGACCAACGCGGATACAAAGCCTACCAGCAGATCCGAGGCCATCATCAGTTTGACACCTTCACGCTGATCATCGATCGCATCCAGGCCGATCCATTTGCTTCTCCCAGTCGGCTACGAGTGCTTGTGCCCCAGACCGTTGCCAACTTTCCAGCACTGCTTTATCGCACCCCAATTCGAGCGATCGCCCTCCGAGATTATCTAAACCGTCAGTTTGCTCAGGTAGCGCTCAGCTTGCAAGAAAAGCGAGGCAGCGGCAACAGCGGTTTGATTGCGATCGCCCATCCCGGCCAGCACGTTCTAGACCGCTCATCTGTCTGGATTAACGACGACCAGGTTGAAGTCCGGTTTGGCGTAGGGCTACCCGCACAAGGCAGAACCATTTTGGGACAACAAGCCGTCGCACTCCTCTGCAACAACCTGCCACACATCATCGATCGCGCCCTGCTCTACTCCCGTCTTGATGCCACTGCCATACAACAGCATGTTGAAACGGTAGAAGATGCCGAGTGGCTGAGACAGCAATTAGCCCACCGGGGACTTGTAAGCTTCATTGCCGACGGCTCGATCTTGCCGCGCCAGAGCGGAGTTAGCGATGAACCCTTAACCCAGCAAGCCCTGCCCTTTGCTTCACCAGAATCCCTGCGAGTTGCTTTTGAGCGACCCAACCAAGGCCGGATCACGGGGATGGGGATTCCCGCTGGCATCACCCTGATTGTGGGCGGAGGGTATCACGGCAAATCGACCCTGTTACAGGCGATCGCCCTCGGCATTTATAACCACCGTCCTGGAGACGGTCGGGAAACCGTGGTCACTGATGCGAAGGCCGTCAACATTCGAGCAGAAGATGGACGCTCCATTACCGGGGTAGATATTTCCCCCTTTATCAACCACCTGCCGCAGAATCGTTCCACCCTGCAATTTTCTAGCGGAAACGCCAGCGGCAGCACCTCCCAGGCCGCCAACATTATTGAAGCACTGGAAGCAGGCGCAACCACGTTGCTGGTTGATGAAGATACATCCGCCACCAATTTTATGATTCGCGATCGCCGGATGCAGGCATTGATTGCCAAAGATAAGGAGCCAATTACCCCGTTCATCGACAAAATTCAAGCGCTCTACGGCGATTACGGCGTTTCTACCATTTTGGTAATGGGCGGCAGTGGTGACTATTTTGATGTGGCGGATACGTTGATCGCCATGACCGATTTTGCACCACAAGAGGTTACCGCACAGGCCAGAGCGATTGCCCACCAATTTGCCACTGCTCGCACGCCAGAAGGTGGCGAACAGTTTGGTTCACTGCGCGATCGCACTCTGGTAAGCCACCGTTTAGAGGATAGGATGACCGATCGCCGTTCACGCCTCAAAGTGCGCGACACGGATGAGCTAGTCCTTGACCGCGAAGCCATAGATGTAACGGCAGTCGAGCAACTGGTTGAAGTCGGACAACTGCGAGCAATTGGAATGGCGATCGTCCAGATTCAGCAAGAGTATCTGGACGGGCACCATACAATGCGCGACCTGCTTGAACGACTAATGACAACCATCGCACAGGCCGGGTTGGATGGGCTAACCGTTGAGCGGCAAGGCGATCTGGCGATGTTTCGATCGTTGGAATTGGCGGCAGTGCTGAATCGGATGCGATCGATCGCAGTGCGCTAGCCCTCTGTTGCTAATGCTACCGTTGGTGGCGAGTCGGGTGAACTGACCGAGGCTAACTGAGTTTGAGTGATCCAGCGACTGGCGATCGGCATCCGCCAACCCGTACCAAAGGCACGATCGGTCACTTTCAAACCGGGGGGAGCCTGTTTTCGCTTAAACTCGGCTCGGCTCACCAGCTTCACCACCTGTTCTACCAGGGTTGGATCGTGTCCGGCAGCCGCAATTTCCTTCAGCGATTGATGCTGATGAATCAGGCGATCGAGAATATCATCCAGCGTGTCATAGGGCGGCAATAAATCCTGATCGGTCTGTCCTGGCTTGAGTTCAGCACTTGGAGGCTTTTCTAGCACATTGAGCGGAATCACCGGAGTAGATGCCGGATGCAGCAAAAAGGATGGATGCACAAATCCTGAAGCTGATTCATTAGCCGATCTCATGGTTTCATTTAGCCAGTGACAGATCGAGTAGACGCGGGTTTTGGGCACGTCGGCGATCGCCGCCAACCCACCATTCATATCCCCATAGAGAGTGCAATACCCCACCGCCATTTCCGACTTATTGCCAGTGGAAATTAACAGGTGACCAAACTTGTTAGAAACGGCCATCAACAGGTTGCCGCGAATGCGCGACTGAATATTTTCCTCGGTAATATTCGGCTGAGTTCCTGCAAACAAACCGTTGAGGCTGGCATCATATTCAGTCATCAACTGGCCAATGGGCAGAGTATGCGTCTTAATGCCAAGATTTTTGGCGAGGTGCAGCGCATCCTGAATTGAGTCATTAGAGGTGTAGGGAGAAGGCATCAGCACACCCAAAATGTTGTCAGCACCAAGGGCAGCAGCGGCGATCGCCGCCACCAGAGACGAGTCAATTCCGCCACTTAGACCAATCACCACCCGGGTGAACCCACACTTTTGGGCATAGTCTCGAACGCCAAGCACCAGCGCCGACCACAGTTCTGCATCCCTGGTTTCGGGTAACGGAGCCAGGTGGGGCGATCGCTCCAACACGAAATCTCGCGTGGTTTCATCAAACTCGACAACGACTAAATCTGTTGTGAAAGCATGGGCACGACAAATCGGTTCACCACGCCGGTTAAAGGCAACGCTGCTGCCATCAAAAATCAGATCATCATTACCACCAACCTGGTTGGCATACATAATCGGCTGCTGATATCGGGTGGCGGCATGTTGCAACATCGACTCGCGAATCCGCTGCTTGCCCATGCTGTAGGGCGATGCCGAGAGGTTCACAATCAGGTCTACACCGTGATGAGCCAGATCGGCGATCGGGTTTTCGGCATAGGTACGTCTGCCCCAAAATTCCTCATCGTTCCAGAGGTCTTCGCAAATGGTGACACCAATATTCAGTGCCGTCGAAGCGGATGCGTTCAACGGATTGGAGGCATGATTGCTGCTGCCGACCACGCCACTCCCCTCCACCCTGAGCGCAAAGGCATTGCTTTGCAACCCAGGTTCAAAGTAGCGGTCTTCGTCAAACACATCGTAGGTTGGGAGCAGGCGTTTATGGAAAATCTGCTGAATCTGCCCGTCTTCTAGCAAAGCAATGCCGTTAAACAGCGGCTTACCACCCTTTGCGCTCGACTGAGGATTGGGTTCGACCATGCCAACCAGAACCGCCAGTTGCGGCGGCAAATCGGTTGCTAACTGCTTCAGGGTTTCAGACATCGCTTCGATAAAACTGGGTTGCAGCAGCAAGTCTCGCGGCGGATAGCCGCAGAGCGATAGCTCTGGGGTTAGCAGTAAGCGAACTCCCTGGGCAGAAGCCTGTCGAGCCGCAAGCAAAATCTGCTGGGCATTATGCGCGAGATCTCCAATGGTGGGGTTAAGTTGGGCGATCGCAATCTTCATTACGGTAGTGAAGGGGTAGAAATCAGATGAATACCAGCGGTTTGTCTTTCAACGGCGCGAAGGCAACCGCATCAAAGCGATACAGGGTGGCAGGTCGTCCGGCACCTCGAGATACTTTGATGCCCGTGTCTGCCAAAAATCGATGCTTTAATAAGCGGGCGCGAAAATTGGAATAGTCAGCAAAGTTTTCCCCTAAAACGGTGGTGTAGAGTTGGTACAAATCGTTGAGCGTAAACAGCTCTGGCAAAACCTCAAAGGCGATCGGGCTATATTCCAACTTGTTACGCAAGCGGCGGTAGCCATATTCCAAAATCTGGTTGTGGTCAAACGCGAGTGGAGGAACCTGGTCTAGCGGATACCAGGCAATGCCACTGACGCGATCGGCAATCAATTCCGACTCGGCAAACCGCACCAGCGCAAAGTAACTGACCGACAGGTAGCGCACGCCATAGCTCGATTTGGCTTCTCGCGGATCGCGATCGGGACCACCAAAGGTATAAAGCTGTTCCAGGTACAGATTTTCTACCCGAATCTTTTCAGACAGCACTCGATAGGCAGCATCCTCCAACGATTCACCATGTTGTACCAGCGTTCCAGGTAGGCTCCACTGTCCCAGGAAGGGATCTTCCTGGCGCATCACCAACAGCACTAGCAACCGATTTTGGGCTGTATCAACTGAAAAGATGACATTATCAACCCCAACTTTAAAGTCGGCTAGCCCCTGCGGATCTAGTGAGCCGGCAATTTTTCTCTGGACACGTCCTGACATTCGTACAGTTGTTCTCGGTGAATGTAAGCCTCAATTGGAGGAATAATGACATCCGAATCTCCTTCCTCACGATAAGCGGTGGACGAGACATCTGGGACAGTCAAATCGGCGATCGACACCGTTGCACCCATTTGCCGTAGCCGCTCCAGGTTCTCCTGCCGCAGAACATAGCCCGGTCGGGGCACCACCAGCAGTTGCACCAACTGCATCAACTCCTCCACCCGATACCAGCGCGGCAGTTGCTCGACCAAATCGGCACCAATCACCAGAGTCAACTCCGCTTCAGACCAGTACTCATGCGCCGTTTGCGCGGTCATTAATGCCCTTGGATTGCTCAACTCTGTACGAAGCTGAATGTTATGCCGGGGCGGGTCAATGTCTTCAATCAACAACCGCAACATGGCAGCACGATGCTCTAATGGTGTCTGGTGGGTTTTGAACGGATTATCTGATGCCCAAACCATGACCCAATCGTAGTGATAGGACAACCAACACAGGATTTTTTGATGTCCGGCAGTCGGCGGATCGGCACTGGTACCAAACAGAGCAATGGAGGTCATAACGTGTGCGGAATAAGTACTAAAACGTCACGATTTGAAGAAATAAGAGGAGAGGAAGCAGGTCAATGAATCAGTGTGCTGTTTTTGAGCCTGCTGCTCCTGTTCCCCCAGCCTGATTTCGCTCAGTATAAGACGGATGAATCCGGCGATGTGTTCGCTCAGTCAATTCCTGCAAAGCAGGCGATAGGTTGGGTTGCACCATACTCGGCTGCTGAATCTGCCGAATCTGGGTAGGCAAGCGAGCCACTGAGGCGGCGGTGCGTTCAGCGATCGCCTCCAACGATTCTGGCTCGTATACCCGTTCGCCTTGCTTTACCACCAGCTTCAACAGCGGTTCCCCTCGTTCCGGCGGTTCGGTTACCAGGGTTAAACAATCTGACTGCCACTGATTGTTGTCATAACAGCGATACACCTGCTTGCGCCCCGGATAGCTGGCCTTGCTACTCGATTCTTTCATGGTGGCAACCCCATCCAGTTCCACCAGCTTATACACCCCGTTCACCGGAGTCCCTGTAACTAACCGGGTACCCAGGCCATAGCCGTCAATACAGGCTCCATTGCGCTGCAATTCAGCGATTTTGTATTCGTCAATGTCGCCACTGGCAACAATAGAGATGTTGGGTAGTAGCGATCGCACTTCTTGCGATAACGCGGCTAAATCTCCCGAATCGAGCCGCACACTTCTCACATCCATTTCGCCCGTTTTTAGACGGTCGGCAAGGCGACGGGCAGCGGCGATCGTATCGTAGGTATCAATCAACAGCGTTGCGCCCGGAAAATAACGGTGAAAGGCCAGGAACGCTTCATCTTCTCCGCCTTCAATGGCTGAAAATGCCATTACCAGCGAGTGCGCCATGGTGCCACTGGGCTGCCGTCCCAACTGCACTGCCGCCAGCACATTAGACGTGGCATCTAACCCGGCAGCCAGTGCTGCTCTGGCGGCCCACAGCGACCCCTGAGGACTGAAGGCGCGCCGCGTGCCAAATTCCAGCAGTTGAGCTGTTGACCCTGCCGTATCCCGCAGACGCGCCGCTCGTGTGGCGATCAGCGTTTGATAGTTCAATGTATTTAATAAGTAAGTCTCAACGATTTGCGCTTGCCACAGGGGTGCTTCAACCCGCAGCAATGGCTCATTGGCAAATACAGCCGTTCCTTCTGGCACTGCCCACACATCTCCAGTAAAGCGAGCCTGAGCCAACCGTTGCCAAAAGGCACTGGGGACATCGGCAAAGATGTGAGTTGCTTGCAGTGCTTCAATTTGAGCCGAACTAAAGCGAAAGTTCTCTAGATACTCCAGGGCTTGCGCCAACCCCATCGCAATCAAATAACCGAAGTTTTCAGGTAACTGACGCACAAATAGCTCAAAGCTGGCTGGCCGCTGATCGAGCTGCTCGCCCACATAGCAAGCTGCCATCGTTAATTCGTATAGGTCGGTCAAAAGACTGTAGTCTTCTGCACACAGAGTCAGGGCACGATCGCTCATAGGTTAATCCAGGTCGGCTGACATTCAGGTCTTAATCGTTAGGTTTAGTGCAATGCAACAGAAGCGTACTGCTCCAGGGAACGGCATCGGTCGAGAGACTTGGCTGCCCCATGTGGCGGGTTACTTAACGAACCACAAATCCAATTCAGCCTGAGTTAAACGATGCTGATAGGCTAATTATAGTTAAAACAACCAAAATTTGCACCGACCAGCAGGGAGAAAATATTAAACTTTAATCCGTTTACAAGCGGCTTCAGCGGAGGTGGCGATCGCTGCTAAATCTTAAACACCGTTCCAGTTATTGATTTGAACTGCGCAATCCGACTAAACAGGCTGGGGAGAGAAAAATTAATTTATACTGAATTTTACTAAAACTTCATCAGTAAAGGCAGGGGTGGCGATCGCCCAAACCGTAATCTCTCGTTTCACAAGTCTTTAGATGGTGTTAACAAACGCAAAGATCCACAGTTTCATTCGCTAGGGTGGGCACAAAGGGATTTGATCACGCCATGATTGAATCACAGCTTACCCAGCAGCAATCCGAAAAGGCGGACTGGCGCTGAATGCTGAAATCCGAAGAATGGAAGGAGAAACAATGATGATGACGCAGGCAAAGCAAGGTGATACCGTTACGGTTCACTACACAGGCAAGCTAGACGATGGTACAGTTTTCGACTCGTCTGCCAATCGCGACCCTTTGCAGTTTTCTATTGGTGAAGGCAACGTGATCCCTGGATTTGAACAGGCCGTAATGGGCATGAGTCCTGGAGAGAGCAAGACTGCCATCATCCCGGCTGACCAGGCTTACGGCCCGCACTATCAAGAAATGGTGCTAGTAGTAGACAGAAATCAAATTCCTGACAATCTGCCGGTTGAAATCGGTCAACAATTACAGATCCGGCAGCAGGGTGGTCAAACTATTCCCGTTATGATTACTGAAGTTTCTGAGGCACAAGTAACGCTGGATGCCAATCATCCCCTGGCTGGCGAAGATTTGACCTTTGACATTCAGCTCGTTGAAATCGGCTAATTTGGCAGTACGGTGCGGCGATCGCCCTCCCTTTAGCACAATGGTGGTGCCCCAGGTTGCACTGGTGACGTTACATCGTTGTCTGTTATGAGCGATCGCCTCCGCAAGGACGGCAAGCCCTACCACGCCACGTTCCAGACCAGGCTCAAACAGGGCTAAAATAGACCAATTGTCGCTCCTGCCACAATGCACCTATGACTACAGCCGCCCCAGTGAAAACTCAGTACGAAGCAGTGATTGGGCTAGAAACCCACGTTCAGCTAAAGACTGCTACTAAAATCTTTTGCAACTGCTCTACCGAGTTTGATACCCCACCCAATCAAAACGTTTGCCCTATTTGTACCGGGATGCCGGGGGTTCTGCCCGTACTGAACCGAACCGTGCTGGAGTATGCGGTGAAGGCTGGGTTAGCGCTCCAGTGTCAAATTGCTGCTTACAGCAAGTTCGACCGGAAGCAGTACTTTTATCCGGATCTGCCCAAAAATTATCAAATCTCTCAATACGACCTGCCCATTGCCGAGCATGGCTGGCTGGAAATTGAAATTCCAGACAGCGACGGGAAGCCCATGCGGAAAAGGATTGGCATCACGCGCCTGCACATGGAGGAAGATGCCGGGAAGCTCGTTCATGCGGGCAGCGATCGCCTCTCTGGTTCTACTTATTCATTGGTAGATTTCAACCGCACCGGGGTTCCCCTGGCTGAAATTGTCTCAGAGCCAGACATGCGCTCTGGTCGTGAAGCCGCAGAATATGCCCAGGAGTTACGGCGAATCCTGCGGTATCTCGGCGTTAGCGATGGCAACATGCAAGAAGGGTCGCTGCGCTGCGACGTTAACATTTCAGTTCGTCCGGTGGGGCAATCCGAGTTTGGCACGAAGGTTGAGATCAAAAACATGAACTCCTTCAATGCCATTCAACGGGCGATCGAGTACGAAATTGAACGGCAAACAGAGGCGCTAGAATCGGGCGATCGCATCATTCAGGAAACGCGCCTATGGGAAGAAGGCGCACAGCGCACCATCAGTATGCGAGTCAAGGAAGGCTCAAGCGACTATCGCTACTTCCCAGAACCCGATCTCGGCCCCATTGAGGTCACGGCAGAACAGCTCAAGCAGTGGCAAAGCGAACTGCCCGAACTCCCGGCGCAAAAGCGGCGACACTACGAAGACGAGTTGGGGCTTTCGGCCTACGATGCACGGGTGATTACCGACGACCGGGCGATCGCCGAATACTTTGAGGCCACACTGGCCGCGAAGGCGAACCCAAAACTGGCAGCAAACTGGATCATGGGCGACATCAGCGCCTATCTAAACGAAAACAGGGTTTCGATTACCGAGATCGCACTGCAACCCACCGCACTGGCCGAGCTGGTGCAACTGATTGAAGCCAACACGATTAGCAACAAAATTGCTAAAGACATTCTGCCAGAGCTGCTCACCAAGGGCGGTTCCGCCAAGGAACTGGTTGAGAAAAAAGGACTCATTCAAATTTCCGATACCAGCGTTATTGAAGCGGCGATCGATGCCGTGATGGCAGCGCATCCTGACGAATTGCAGAAATATCGTGGCGGCAAAACGAAACTGCTGGGTTTCTTTGTCGGGCAAGTCATGAAGCAAACTAGCGGACGAGCCGATCCAAAGCTAACGAACCAGCTTTTAGCTCAAAAGTTGAACGGTTAACCCAGTAGAAGGTGTGGGTCGATCTAATTTCCCCCCTTCCGGTTACTAAAAAAATCAACCACGAGGCATCATTCAGCCGAGATTCACCGAAAATCTGATTATAATCAGGCTTTCAGTCGGCTAAATGATGCCTTTCTTGCTGGAAAAGAGACTAATTTGTCAGAAATTTCCTAAAAATTTGCTTTAGGGGGTTACACCCCCCACCCCTTAGATGGCATAATGTGCTAAGTAGATGCACCCTGATGGTTGGGAGAGTTTCCAAATGGCTCTCCCTTTTTTAATTGAATCCAGCCTGCCCCGCCCGTCAACCATTGCCACTTTCGCCTCCGTCCACTACATCCCCCGGCGACAATCGACTCAAATTTGGCCGATCTGCAAGCTGTCTCGTTGATTCAACCCTCAGACCTGCCGAATAACCTTTTACAATAGAGATAGTAACCCTGCAATGGTTAACGGTTATCCTCTCCCTACGGTATTAGCCGCCAACGGAGAGGATTCTGATATAAGGTCGCTATTCAAGATATTTTGCTATGTTTGACGCACTTGCTGAACAATTAGAAGGTGCCTGGAAGAAACTTCGAGGTCAAGACAAAATTTCTGAATCAAATATTCAGGAAGCCCTGCGCGACGTGCGGCGAGCATTATTAGAGGCCGACGTTAACCTTCAGGTCGTTAAAGAGTTTGTTGCAGACGTTCAACGCAAAGCGCTAGGGGCAGAGGTGGTCGCTGGCGTGCGTCCCGATCAGCAGTTCATCAAAATCGTTTACGACGAACTGCTGGACATCATGGGCGAGACAAACGTGCCGCTTGCCAGTGCGGAACCATCCCCCACTATTGTGTTGATGGCGGGTCTTCAGGGAACCGGAAAAACCACCGCATCTGCCAAGCTGGCGCTGCATTTACGCAAGCAAAACCGCAGCACCATGCTGGTGGCAACAGACGTTTACCGTCCAGCCGCGATCGACCAGTTAATAACTTTGGGCAAGCAAATCGGCGTGCCCGTGTTTGAGCTGGGAGCCGACGCTAACCCGGTTGAAATTGCACGGCAGGGGGTCGAGCAAGCCAAAGCCGACGGCATTGACACCGTCATCATCGACACGGCGGGTCGGCTGCAAATCGACCAGACCATGATGGCAGAGCTGGCGCAGATCAAGCAGACCGTGCAGCCGCACGAAGTGCTGCTGGTGGTTGATGCCATGACGGGTCAGGAAGCCGCGAATTTGACGCGCACCTTCCACGAGCAAATTGGCATCACGGGTGCCATTCTAACCAAGATGGACGGCGACACCCGTGGGGGAGCTGCCCTTTCGGTGCGGCGGATTTCCGGGCAGTCGATCAAATTTGTGGGAGTCGGCGAGAAGGTCGAAGCGCTGCAACCCTTTTACCCCGATCGCATGGCATCTCGCATTCTGGGGATGGGAGACGTGCTAACCCTGGTTGAAAAAGCCCAGGAAGAGGTCGATCTGGCCGATGCCGAGAAGATGCAAGAGAAAATTCTTTCGGCACAGTTTGACTTTACTGATTTCCTGAAGCAAACCCGATTGCTCAAGAACATGGGATCGCTCGGCGGCATCATGAAAATGATTCCCGGCATGAACAAGCTGTCCAGCGAACAGCTTCAGCAGGGCGAGACGCAGCTCAAACGAGCAGAGGCGATGATCAACTCTATGACGGTTGAGGAGCGTCGCAATCCCGATCTGCTGTCCGGTTCCCCTAGCCGCCGTCGCCGTATTGCCAAAGGAGCAGGTTATGGCTTAGACGATGTCAGCAAGCTAGTGAGCGATTTTCAAAAGATGCGATCGCTCATGCAACAAATGGGGAGAGGACAGTTCCCCGGCATGGGAATGCCCGGTATGGGCGGCATGTTTGGCGATGCCCCGGCAATGGGTGGTAATGGACCTCAGCCGGGGTGGCGTGGCTATCCCGGCGGTGGGCCTGCGAAGAAGAAGAAAAAGAAGGAAAAAAAGAAGAAGGGGTTTGGGTCGCTTTAAACTTAAACCGTTGCCAGCCTGGCCTACAACTCTGCTGAATTGAGCGGTTAACTCTAACTACAGGCATCGGCAGAGCTACCCCAAGTGGATAGAGAAGTGGTACCATAGCTAATCTAGCCTCTAGAATGTTAAAGGCAGTATGGTAGAATTACCATGCCGTAAATCTTGTAATTTTTTCGGGAGTATATCTTTCTAGCATGATTAAACTGCGCTTGAAGCGATACGGCAAGAAGTTTGAGGCAAGCTATCGAATTGT
Source organism: Oculatella sp. LEGE 06141 (assembly GCF_015207605.1). Lineage (GTDB taxonomy): Bacteria > Cyanobacteriota > Cyanobacteriia > Elainellales > Elainellaceae > Oculatella. The sequence goes on along the minus strand of NZ_JADEWO010000067.1, from coordinate 10,802 downwards.
TGCAGTCAATAGCACATCTCGTCGTGACGGTCGCCCATTGGAAGAATTGGGCTTCTACAACCCCCGATCGGATGAAGTGAGGCTGGAAATTCCAGCGATCGTAAAACGCTTGAAGGAAGGGGCACAACCGACTCCGACAGTGCGCCGCATCCTGGAAAAAGCGAATGTTTTCGAGCAGGTTCGCGCTTAAAATTGCCGTGTTTGACCCAACTGCTGACCCTTCTACTCCACCAACTGCTACTTTAGGCTCCACAGGGCCAGACTATGCAGCACTGGTTCGTTTCTTGGTAGAACCGTTCTTAGAGTCGCCTGGTTCCTTAAAGGTCGATTGTGAGTCATCCCCCAGTCGAGCGAGGGTTTTGATTCGGCTGGCGTTTGAAGGAGAAGACAAAGGGCGAGTGTTTGGTCGAGGCGGGCGCAACATTCAAGCGATCCGTACTGTATTGCAAGCAGTTGCTCAGGTATTTGGGCATTCAGTTCACCTGGATGTGTTTGGCGGGCAACCTGGCAGCTCAGATGGCCACTCGGATGAGCGTTCTCATCCACCGCCGCCGCGATCGCAGCCTCGCCGTCCAACCCGATCGGGCTGATCCTCATCATTAGGGTTACCCTTTGGGCAAAATAGAACGAAGAGGATTGTTATCTTCGAAACCAATATTTGCTGATTGAGTCAGTTTAAGGAGGTGAAGGTCGCGAGTGGCAGAAGTTCGTCTGGGTGAAGATGAATCGATTGAATCAGCGTTAAGACGCTTTAAAAAAAAGATTCAGAAAGCTGGCATCTTGTTTGAGGTCAAACGACGAGAGCGTTACGAGAAACCAAGCCTGCGTCGTAAGCACAAGGCAAACGCCGCCCGAAAACGCCACAGTTGACGGCATAGCATACTGCCCAGTCTGGTGTTACTCGACTGGCATTTAGTTAATTTGAAGTAGTTCAGGCACCTGTTGTCCCAATGTTGAGGCCAAGTTAGGTGCCTTCTTAATTTATGGGAAATGCGTTGACCATTGATTTACCGTCTCCTGAAAGTGCGATCGCGCTGGCGGGGCTGCAAGAAGAAAATATTAAGCAACTGGCTCGACAAACTGGGGCAACTATTGTGTTGCGGGGGCAATCGCTACATATCTCCGGTACCGAAAAACAGATTGAGTTGACCCAGCAGTTGGTGCGATCGCTAGAACCCTACTGGAGTGTGGGCAAAAGCATTACGGGTGTTGATATTTTGACGGCTCGGCAGGCGATCGACACCAGACGGCAGGACGATTTAAGTCGCCTCCAGAAGGACGTGATTGTGCGAACTCGCCGGGGTGAAGAGATTCGAGCCAAAACCTTTCGCCAGCAGCGATATATTCAGGCCATTCGCACCCACGATTTAACTTTCTGCATTGGCCCAGCAGGAACGGGAAAAACGTTTTTGGCTGCCCTGATGGCGGTGCAGGCATTGATGTCCAATGAGTTTGAGCGGCTTATTTTGACCCGACCCGCCGTAGAAGCCGGAGAAAGGTTAGGTTTTTTGCCGGGTGACTTGCAGCAGAAAGTCAATCCCTATCTGCGACCGCTCTATGATGCGCTATATGAAATGTTAGACCCCGAAAAGATTCCCAGCTTGATGGAGCGAGGCGTAATTGAAGTGGCTCCCCTGGCATATATGCGAGGCCGAACCTTGAACAATGCCTTTGTCATTTTAGACGAGGCGCAAAATACGACCCCTGCCCAGATGAAGATGGTGTTAACCCGATTGGGATTTCGATCGCGCATGGTTGTTACAGGAGATGTCACCCAAACTGACCTGCCCAGCCATCAACAGTCGGGGCTAGCTGTCGCTGAAAAAATCCTGCAAACGGTTGAGGGAGTTGCTTTTTGCAACCTGACCAAAGCGGATGTAGTGCGGCATCCCCTGGTTCAGCGGATCGTTGCAGCCTACGAACAATACGAAACCTAGACCGATCGCAGGCACAACGGCATTAGAGGTAACCCGTTACCTGCACGAAACGTATTTCCCATGTTACATATAGAAACATCATGAAGGTTTGTCATTAACACAAGGGGCAGCCATGTACGTGTTGATTGGTGGAGCAGGGATGATGGGGTTGCGGTTAGCCCAAAACCTCTTAGAGATGGGGCATACCGTCGCTGTTGTTGATACCGATCCATTGGCTTGCCAGTATGCTCGAGAAAAAGTGGGTGTGATGGCATTTGAGGGAAGCGCCGTTAGCACAACAGTTTTGGCGGAAGCCGGCATTCGTAAAGCTGACGCGGTTGCAGCCACGCTGAGTAGCGATGCGTTAAATCTGGCGCTGGTGACTCTTTCGAAACATTACGGTGTGCCACACATTGTGGTGCGGATGAGCGAACGCGACTTTTTGCAACCCTATCGCATTGCTGGCGCTAGCCATGTTATCAGCACCGTGGATTTAGCCGTGACAACCATGGCAAATGCGATCGAATATCCCGAAGTGGAGTCAATGATGCACTTTGAGCAGGGTCAAGTCGAAGTGCTGAAGCTACCTGTTCCGGGCGATTGTTACATTGCAGGTCGAACGATCGCGCAGATTGCCCAAGATCCGCGTTTCCCCACCGGCTCGCTAATTATTGGCTATCAATGTCATGTCTGTGCCGATCTGGTTATTCCGAACGGCAGCACCATCTTGAATGCAGGGTCAACTATTCTCATGGTAACCAAACCCGATTGTGTGCATCAGGTGATTGACTTTATGGGGTTGGGCACCTCTCAATTACCCACATTAGAAGTAGCTCATTCCAGCCTTTGATATCCGTCTCATCTTTCTTCAGGGGCGATATCGCTCCAGCGGTAAGCCATATAATCGGTCAACTGCAGCAGACTGGGTGCCCAACTTTGACGCAATGCAACGTAGCGATCGGCTCCCGACTCCAGATCGAGAACGGGTGTAATCCCTTCGTGCTTCAGTGGCGCGACGGCCTGCATGTAGCGATCGCGCCACAACGACTGTTCATGCTCGGCTGCCGTCTGCTGAGGCTCCAGCGACAGCACACCAACCAATTCAAGCAACAGTTGCATACTTCCACCCCACAGTTCAGCAACGGCGGCTGAATGCGCGATCGAGCGGTGTGTTTCCGGATCGAACACGCTTTTAATCAGGGTTGCACTATTGAGCGACACAAAGAGCAGCCGAGGCAGGGCATAGTAAGTGGGCGAAAAGCGGAAGTAGAGCAAGACGGGATAAGAATGTTGGGATTCCAGGATGTTGATCAAGTCCCTGGCGATGTCTGCCACATTTTGAGGGATGCGATCGCCTTGACCGCCTGCTGCCAATCGAACCAAAAATTCTACGGAATCGGCAGTACCTGCGGTGCGGTGATACAGGCTTAAAGCGAATGTATTGTAGCGAATAATGGCACTGTACACCGATAGCACATAGGTGATGGTGAGCGTAAAGCTGGAAAACCCCAGCACCGCTTGCAGAATAGTTAACAGTCGATAGAAGCTCGTTTGGGGTACTAAATCACCTGTGCCCAGCGTCGCCAGGGAAAAGCCGCTGTAGTAAAGCGCGGCTATAAAATCGGTGGGGGTATCTCCTTGAGTAGATTGAATCTCAGTGCCTAACCCCGTCCAAACCACCAGGGCAAACCCAAGCAGCAGCAAGGCAAACCACACCGCGATAATGCAAACAATGAGAACCGGCCCCACATGGGAAAGCATTTGATCGCCTCCCCTGGGCAACTTCCGGCTGAGCGATCGCGCCCCCTTCCAAACGTTTCGAATCAGAAACAGGCTGATCCAACCGCTCTCCAACCGAGGATGCAGCACGGTTAAATAAATATCAATCAGTGAGAGAGCGACCAGCCCAAATCCAAGCACCCGAATCAAAACGTCCATGCTTGCTGCATTCCTTGGGTAAAGGGAAGATCATCACATGTGTGATGTAGCCATGTGAGGCGATCGCTGCATTTTACGCTTTCACCCGATCGATTCGCGGCTAACGCAAGGTGGAATTATTTGAGAAAATGAAGCTAACTGAACGGCAAGCAGGATTGTGAGCAGTGATAGCAATGAAGTGGCGGGTCATTTGGATTGTGGGGTTACTGTTGCTCTGGCTATTTTGCAGCGGCACAGCCCAAGCAGATGGGTTAGCCGAACGGTTGCAGCAGTTTCCAGACTGGCACAAGCCCTCTGTGGCAACAGCCAGGGGCGATTTAGCGTATCCAGACTGGATTGCAGGCGAGTGGACTGTAACAACCACACTGGTCGAAATGGTGGCACCGCTAGCCCCGGAGGTTGTTACCCCAGGGTTTGCGAGTAACGAACGCTATCTCAACCAGCCTGTGAGCTTTCGGGTTCGCTTTGGAGAGTCCCTTCGCCTTCCAGGAACGTTTTCGCTGCCGTTTTTTCGTCAGCCCGGCAGACCAGTGGTGGCCGATCGCGCCTTCAATGGCCTGAACCTGGCAAAAACCTATTTGGGCGATCGCGCCGTGTATGCCGTCAAGGTTGACCCCAAAAACCCCAACCGCCAGATTACCCTGCTGCAAAACGATCGCCAGCTTGTTTCAACCATTACTGGACGCGCAACGGCAACGCCTGCCAGCGATCGATTCATCACAACCGAAGTCTTTCAGCAGGTGTTTCACGGCGCACCGCAACTATACGTGAATGAAGTGGAAACCACCACTGCCTATCAACACTATCCCAACGGCAGCCGTCCCCCCATTACAGCGGAACAGGTGACAGCCGTTTATCTGTCGCCACACGATCCTGATTATTTTCGGGTGGGCGATCGCCCGGTTGCTCTGTACCGTTACCGTTTGGAATTCTTTGCCGAAGCGTAATCTCGCGGTTAAACAACCCGTGGAACCGCCGCGATTTGCAGTCCACGGGCATCAAGTACCTACCTACATCATAACTACATCGTTAGATATCGCTAGATTCATTGGGTTAGATCCACCTCACAGAGAACGCTAGAGGTCAGCTCTCGCCAGACAACGGTTTCTGTGAGTATTGCCAACCTGGGTGTGCGGCAATAGGGGTCTGCTCCGGGCTAGTTCAGGATACCTTGCTCATCAATAGGGTATACCTCTTCTGCTACTAGAACAGCCTGGTTGTCGTATTCAGCCTGCAACTGATCCTGTAATGCCTGATCCCAGTCCAGGTTATACTGCTGCTGAATTTCGCTGGCATTAAATGGGCGCAGCTCACCAACAACCGCAACTCGCTGACCGTCTTCAATCGCGGGTGCTGGCGTTGTCGTCCCCAGAACTAATATCCCGTCGCCAATCCCTTCGCTAACCCGAAAGGCTTCAGGGCTAAAGATCTCGTCCACGTCCCCTCGAAGGGCGATCGCCTGTCCGTAGAACTGATCGGGGTTATCTGAAATATCGCCTGGTTCGGGAGCCGGGGCGATCGACTGAGCCACAATTACGGGTCTGTCTTCATAATCTGAATATTCGTTTTCATCTAACGTCAGATTAAACTGTTGTTGTAACTCAGCACCCTGAAACTGGCGAACTTCACCCGTGACTTGAACCGGGATGCCATCTTCTGGTAGCTGCACCGTTCCCGTTTCGCTGATGACCAAGATATCTCCACCCAGGAACTGGTTGTCAGACATGCGGAAGGCGTTTTCGCCAATGGTTTCTTCAACGTCGCCCCGAACCGTTACCGTTTGCCCGATATAGTCTTCCGTATTGTCTGTTACGTCGCCGCTGGTGACCTCTTCTTGTGCCTGAGGCTGAGGCGATGCTGCCGGATCGGTGGTTTGCGGATCGGTTTCGCAAGCCGCTAACAGTAGACCTGCGGCAGCCAGTGCGATCGCACCCAGCTTCACGGTTCTGGGTCGGTTTGGCTTGTTGTGCTCAAGATTTTGGCTTGACATGATGATTTTCTCCATTAACCTGCTATCGAGAGCCGCCTTAAATTCTTTTTGTTTTAACGAGAAGACCTCTGCAAAAGCGCTGGATACGGAGAATGAATGTCTACCAGTTTCTGCATTCGTTCTCCAACAGAAGCCTACATAATCGGCACAGTTGAGCGATCGCCCACAAACGACCCAGTTTCAATTTAAACAGGACGGCTCAAAGTGTGTAATCTACATCACACTCTAAAAAGTTGAACGACTATTTGCCTCTTGCTAAAGAATGGGGACAACCTCATTCAAAATGAAGAGACTTAACAGGGCGGTTAGTATGGCTCAAGTCTGAGCAGCACCTTTCCCGTGTACGCTGCTACTCGTTGCCCAAACGGTTGAGCGTCCGAACCGTCAACACTTGCGGCGGTGTAGAGTCGGGAGGATATAGAAAACTGAACTCCACCAAACGGCGATCGCCTGCTGGCATTTCCAAGGTAATCAGGGGTTCACCCTGTTGCCCCCGCACCTGCACCAGATGCACATAACGGGTGCGAGGCAGGCCGCGATCGTCCACATAGCGTAGACGCACCGTTCCCCGAAAAAAGGTTTGAGTGGGCAACGGTGCAAAAAAACGCAGGCCACCCTGGCTACCCTGATCGTCTTTAATCGGCGTTTGCAGCGATACTGTGACCGTTTGCGGCTGGTCTGTTGGGTTGTGCAGCGGCATGGCGAGCAGGTATTCAATGCCATAGTTGCCGTGCGCCTGATAAGCCGTGTCAGGATATCGCACCAGCATCGGAGCGGTTTGCACTTGCTCGGTACCCAGCCTGCCGCCAACCAGCGTACTCAAGCCATAGGAGAAAGCCTCACCTGCCGCTGGAATGGTGAGGCGATCGGACGCTGGATCGTCTATCACCTGAGCCTGCCACTGCGACCCTTGAGCCACACCAGCCACTCGACCATAAATAATCTGGCCTGCCGTTTGCTCGGGTGGAGTTGGGGCGCGATCGCGGGCACCCGCCAACGAGCCTGTTTCCAACAGGGCTTGCCACTCTGGTAGGGTGGGGGCTTGTTCGGTACCATCTTCGGCTCGTCGCGCCTGCAATGCCAAACTCGCCGCATAAATACGACCATCACTCCGCAACCGCATCAGCGTCGAGCGACCATTTAACGGCGGTTCCAGAGTCTCTACCGGAATCGGCAAATTGACTAACATCTGGTACTCTCCTGGCGGAACAACCACCTGGGGCGAGATCGATTCCGATCGCTGTCCGCGTAATATGTCGTTCATCACCCGGCTTCCTGGCCCTGCGTACACTGTCCCTAACGGATTTTCGACCACCGCTGGCAGTGGTTCAAAGGGGGCATCGGGCTGGCTCAAGTAGCTGGCCGCTTGCAGCACATCCACCGTAACGGGCTGGCTACCAGGGTTATACAAAATGATGCCAAGGTACATGCTCAACAAATTTGGCAGCTCTTCAGGCGTAGCCGCTCCATACACATGATGAGCAAAGACATCAAACCGCCCCTCAAACGGAAAGTTGAGATGAGCAGATGGCTCTGACTTGCCGTCGGGGGGGAACGTCGAAAGCAAGATGCCCTCTGTTTGAATCTTTTCTGGACTGTTGCTATTAAAAACAGGAACCTGATCCAGTTGCCCCGGTAACGCCCGAATGGTTTGGGGCACCGTGATTTCCTGGGGTGGAGGTGGGGTGGGGGTAGGGATAGGAGCAGCCTGGGCAATGGTCAGTAGCGAGATCAACGAGAACATTTAAACCTTGGATGTAAGCGATCGATCAACAGTGGAGGTTGAACAAGATGCCAAATTCGGTAGGCTCATCAACTCCAGTATCCGCCGAAAATCAGCCACGATCGCCTCTCGATTGTCGGGCAGCAGCACTGGAACATGAACAAACACACACTGAGCTGATGAATACTGCCTGTGCAAATGATGCAGCATCCGATAATACAGAGTGTTGCAAACAAACCGTCCGGCATCTTTGCTAACGGCAGTGGTACGTGACCCTGCCACCAACGTTTCTACATTGACTTTAGGATAGAGTACCCGGTTCCTTAATATGGCTCTGGCTTCAACGGTAAGCTGCGATCGCGTTTCTGCCATGCCACAACAAACCACCCCATCGGGTTGAAGCTCGTTGAACCTGGCGATCACCTGTTGCGGCGCTGCTTCAAAATCGACGGGCAGCGATCGGAGAAAATGCAGATTCGAGGGTGGATTGGTGTTCAGCACCTCCAGCAGCAGATCGTCGGATGAATTGGTGGTGTGATGCGGCTGCCAAACGGTAAAAGAGGTGAGTAACAGGGTTCTAGTAGGGAGTGAAGTCATTTCGGGTCAACGGCGATCGCCCTTTATTGGCAGATGAGTGAATTTTAGCAAGGGCATGATGCTCCCAAAGGATGCCAGACTAGGATAGAGAAAACCGTTGCATTTGCAAGGAGAGCGGGGAATGACCGTCATTGCCGTTATCGACTACGACATGGGAAATTTACACTCCGCCTGCAAAGGGTTGGAGAAGGCAGGCGCAACGCCCCACATCACCGATGATGCCAACGAGTTGGAACGAGCGGATGCCGTCATTCTTCCCGGTGTCGGGGCATTTGACCCGGCAATGCAGCATTTGCGATCGCGCGATCTGGTGCAACCTATTCGTGATGTTATCGCCAGTGGCAAACCCTTTCTCGGCATTTGTCTGGGGCTACAACTGCTGTTTGAAGGCAGCGAAGAAGGGCGCGAACCTGGCATTGGTGCTATCAAAGGTGTGAACCGTCACTTCCGCCCGGAACCCGGCATCACCATTCCGCACATGGGTTGGAACCAGTTAGAGTTCACCCAGCCCAACTGTCCCCTCTGGCAGCATCTTCCTGCCAATCCGTGGGTGTACTTTGTTCACTCCTACTACGCCGACCCTGCCGACCCCAGCATAAAGGCAGCCACCATTACCCACGGTAGTCAAAGCGTGACCGCCGCGATCGCCCGTGACAACCTGATGGCGGCTCAATTCCACCCCGAAAAATCGTCAACGGCTGGACTGCAAATTCTCTCCAACTTTGTGAGCCAAGTCCGTTCCGCCGTACTCGTTTAGTACTGTTCTGTAATCGGGGGCGATTGCTGCATCGCTGCTAGAAAAATCGTCTGTTTATGAGCCTGAGAATCTACGGCAATCGCCAACTAAAAACGCTTCCCGGACAAGCCACACGACCGACCCTGGCGCGTGTGCGGGAGGCGTTGTTTAACATCTGGCAAGGCGAGGTTGACGGCTGCCGCTGGCTTGACCTCTGCACCGGAACGGGTTCAATGGGCGCAGAAGCGCTCTGTCGTGGGGCAGCACTGGTCATCGGCATTGAACAATCGGCGCGTGCCTGTGCGGTTATTCAAGAAAACTGGCAACAAGTAGCCAATGCCGACCAGACCTTTCAGGTGATTCGTGGCGATGTCCGGCAACGGTTGCCCAATTTAACCCAGCCGCCGTTCGATCGCATTTACTTCGACCCACCCTATGCCAGTGAGCTGTACCAACCCGTGCTGGAAGCGATTGCCCACCACCATCTTTTGACTGCAACCGGGGAACTGGCGGTAGAGCATGACCCAAACCAGGAAGCGATCGTGGCACCTTCATCTCTGGAGATCTGTCGCCAAAAGCGCTATGGAAACACGGCTCTAACCTTCTATCGACCCGTCGCTTAGTTTAGATAGGGCATGTGCTGTTAAAGCAAAATCCCTCAAGTGCGGCAATTATCGCTGCCCTACCTGAGGGATTGGAGAGGAATACCGCCCAACGAACGATAAAAACGCTACATGTTAAGCTGATTTCCACGCTTGTACTGCAAGTAGGCAGCCACAAACAAACCCGCCAGGGTGATAGGAATTAGACCTAGAACAATACCTGAGAGCAACGGTTCTACCACGACTCAATCTCCTCAATTATTAATTTGGATCTTAGCAAATTAAGGGGTTGTACTCATCTCTTAATGCTTGTTAGCTATTTCTCATAATTCAATTTCTAGTTTTGCAGAACTAAATTGAGGTTAAAAACGGCAGAAACCGTTTAATAATAAGCGAGAAATAGGGGATTACAGGTTTTTAAATTGCTTCTGTGAGGCTGACTTAATTTATATGGCTCATCGCAGAAATTTTAAGCTATGTTGTAAATTGAAAAGCTCTTTGTACTAGACCCTTGACCAGAGACCTGTTGGATAATCAGCTCCCTACCACTGAAACCTCCATCCAGAGGACTGCTCTGGTAATTTTGGCAGTTCTGCTGATTGTTGTGCTATCAGTCTTTGCAGTGTATCAGTTTCGTCGCTCTGATCCCTACGTTCAGAGTGTTTTGTCTTTAAGTGGAGATGCTGGGCGAGGAGAAGTCATTTTCCAGATGAATTGCTCTAGCTGCCATGGCATCTATGCGGATGGCCAGGTTGGGCCAAGTTTACACCATGTCTCTTCTCGTAAATCGCGGGTTGGGTTAATTCATCAAGTGACGAGCGGCAATACGCCACCAATGCCCCAGTTTCAGCCCAATCCGCAAGAGATGGCAGATTTGCTGGAGTATTTAGAGCAGTTATAGTCGCGGCACATAGCACAGCAAGGGGCGAGGTCATCTCGCCCCTTGCTGTTTCGGGGCGTTTCCGGGTATTTTTGGAGCGGTTTTGCAGCTATTCCCAACGTTCGATTTCCGTAGAAGCACGGTCGATCGCTCCCTGGCTTCATCCAAACAAACCCGAAGTTTTCGGTATTTCCTGATCGCTGGCTGTATCTCTTGCATATACATTCATCATGAGTGAGCCACCAGTACACCGCTCAGACGATATGCGATCGCTCTCTTTATCTCCGCTCCTGCTCGGCCTGCTTAGCGTCATCAGCTTTGTGCCTATCACCGACTCTCTTCTCTGTGTTCCGATCGCCCAGGCATCCGAGGTTAGAACCTTTGGGCAACCGGGGCGGCAGGGTCGGGATGGGCGGCAGG
>NZ_JADEWO010000066.1 GCF_015207605.1 Oculatella sp. LEGE 06141 | reverse complement strand
GTGAGTGGGTGGGTGAGATGAGCTTTGTTTTGACCTACCTACCCACCGACTCCTCTACGCTTCAGCTTTTTTCCACGGCGCACCAATGAGGCTCCATGTGGGACTGTTGAGTGCCAGATCCATGTCACGGGCAAAGATGGCGAACCCGTCGTAGCCGTGGTAAGGGCCGGAGTAATCCCAGGAGTGCATCTGGCGGAAAGGTAGCGCCATTTTTTGGAAGACATACTTCTCTTTGATGCCAGAAGCTACCAGGTCAGGCTTCAGCTCTTTGATAAACGTCTCAAACTCATAGGCGGAAACGTCATCGTAAATCAATGTGCCGTTTTCGACATAGTGCGTGGTGCGCTTATAATCGTCGTTGTGACCAAATTCATAGCCTGTACCGATCAGTTTCATGCCCAAATCGTGGAAGGCAGGGACAACGTGACGGGGACGCAGACCACCGACCATCAGGGCAACTGTTTTGCCTTCTAACCGAGGACGGTATTTTTCAATCACTGCCTGGGTTTGTGCCTGATACTTGGCGATCACAGCTTCGGCATTTGCCTGAATGGTTTCATCAAAGCGGGCGGCGATCGTCCTCAGTGACTCGGCAATTTGCGTTGGGCCGAAGAAGTTGTATTCCAGCCAAGGAACCCCGTAGGTTTCTTCCATATGGCGGGAGATATAGTTCATCGATCGATAGCAGTGAACCAGGTTCAGTTTCACGGAAGGCGTATTGATCATTTCGTGCAGGGTGCCATCCCCTGACCACTGAGCTACAACGCGTAAGCCAATTTCTTCTAACAGAATTCGGCTTGACCAGGCATCTCCACCGATGTTGTAGTCGCCGATAATGGCAACATCGTACTCGGTGCCATCCGGAACGTTTCCGGCTTTCTTCTCCTTATCGTATTGGGGGAACACCCAGTCCCGAACTGCATCATTAGCGATGTGGTGTCCGAGGGATTGGGAAACACCCCGGAAGCCTTCGCAACGGACGGGAACCACAGTTTTGCCAATCTCTTTCGCAGACTTTTTGGCTACAGCTTCAATGTCATCCCCGATCAATCCAATTGGGCACTCTGACTGGATGGAAACGCCCCGGTTGAGCGGAAATAGTCCATCTAATTCGGTAATTAGCTTGGCCAGTTTTTTGTCACCGCCAAACACAATATCTCGTTCTTTAAAGTCAGAAGTAAACTGCATCGTGCCAAAGGTGTCAACGCCCGTTGTGCCGATGTAGTAGTTGCGGCGACCCGACCAGGAGTAGTAGCCACAGCCCACAGGCCCATGACTAATGTGAATCATGTCCTTGATGGGTCCCCAAACCACTCCTTTTGATCCGGCGTAGGCACAGCCGCGAGTGGTCATGGAGCCAGGAACCGATTTGATGTTGGACTTGACGCCGCAATCAGATTTGCCTTCTTCGTAAACGTTGAGATGCTTTTCCCGCTTTTTCTTGGCCTTGTCGGGGTAGACTTCGAGAACGTCTTTGATCAGTTCTTTCGTAGCAATGACAGGATTGTCTTCAAGCGTTGCGGATTCAGGAGGTGTCATAATCTGCCTCTCTAGGTAAAGGATGGAGTGCGGAGTAGGGTGGGAGTATTGCAAGGTGGGCGATGGTCACCCTGCAATACTTGGAGTCTGGGTTAGGCTACGCCTGCGGGAGCTTTTGTACCTTCCTTGATGGCCTTTTCGTACTCTTCTTCGCCGCCTAGAATGCCAAATTCGACCAATAAATCTTCCAGCTCATCCATTGAAATGGGGGTTGGGATGGTGAGCTTATCGTTGTTGATGATCTTGTTGGCTAAGACGCGATACTCTTCAGCCTGCTTGCTATCGGGGGCGTACTCAATCACCGTCATCCGGCGCAGTTCTGCGTGTTGAACGATATTGTCGCGGGGCACAAAGTGAATCATCTGAGTATTGAGCCGCTTCGCCAGGGTTTCGATTAGTTCCAGTTCTCGGTCAACCTTGCGGCTGTTGCAGATCAAGCCACCCAGACGCACACCGCCAGAGTGAGCATACTTGAGAACGCCCCTTGCGATGTTGTTGGCGGCATACATTGCCATCATTTCACCGGAGGTGACAATGTAGATTTCTTGCGCCTTGCCTTCCCGGATGGGCATAGCAAAACCACCGCAAACCACGTCGCCCAATACGTCGTATGAAACGAAATCGAGGTCTTCATAGGCACCATTTTCTTCCAGGAAGTTGATGGCAGTGATGATGCCTCGTCCCGCGCAACCGACACCGGGTTCAGGGCCGCCCGACTCCACACAACGGACATCACGATAACCCGTCAACAACACTTCTTCCAGTTCCAGGTCTTCAACCGCACCGCGCTCGGCTGCCAGGTGCAGAATGGTGGTTTGCGCTTTGCTGTGCAGCATCAAGCGAGTGGAGTCTGCTTTGGGGTCACAACCGACGATCATGACGCGCTGACCCAGTTCAGCCATGCCGGCGATCGTGTTTTGCGAAGTGGTGGATTTACCAATACCACCTTTGCCGTAGAAGGCTATCTGTCTGATTTTGTCGTCACTCATCGAACTACTCCTTATGAATCAAAAATGAATTACAGTGAATGGAATTGGAACCTAACCGAAAACTGAACCAAGAGGTAGAGGATGCTCAAGGGGGCGATCGCTCCACCGCAGCCAGTGGATGGAATGGCATGATCAATATTCAGGTGAAGGGATGAGAGCAGAAACTTAACGGTGGTTCTTGCTTCCTTACACAGACTCCACCACTAATGTGGATAGAACTCGTTCCTGTAGTCGGGCTTCGATCGCAATCTTGAGGGTGGCGGTGCTGGATGAACAAGAGCCACATGCACCTTTGAGCAGAACTTTGACCGTATTGCCCTCCACGTCGTAAAGTTCCACATCACCACCATCCGCCAGCAGAACGGGACGAACCTCTTCCTCTAACACACGCTGGATTAACGTCACTTTTTGAACGGTTGTCAGCGTGGTTGGAGCCGTTTCTTGAGCAACAGCAATCTCAGTGGCTAATCGCTGAGAGGTTGCGGCGGTTTCTCGCTGCACGGTGATCAAAACATCTTCAATCGCTGCCAAACAAGAACTACAGCCGCCTCCGGCTTTGACGTAGCTGGTCACCTGCTCTGCTGTTGTCAAATTGTTTTCGATCGCAACTCGACGAATCTTGTTTTCGCTCACGCCGAAACATGTACAAATTAATGCACCTTCATCTTCGTCGTGATGTTCAATTTCAATTCCCCGATAGTTGTAAATTGCGGCTTCAAGAGCTTCTTGTCCCATAACAGAGCAGTGCATTTTGGCTTCCGGCAGCCCGCCGAGATAATCTGCAATCTCCTTATTGGTGAGCTTCAACGCCTGATCTAAGGTAAGTCCTTTGATCAATTCAGTCAGAGCAGACGAAGACGCGATCGCACTGGTACAACCAAAGGTTTGAAAGCGAGCATCAAAGATTGTGTCGGAGGCAATGTCAATCTTTAGATGAAGTCGCAGTGCATCTCCGCAGGCAATACTACCCACTTCACCAAACACAACAGCAATTCCTGGTTCATTCGCATCGGCGATCGCCCCTTGATTCTTGGGGTTGTAGAAGAGGTCTAATACTTTCTCGGTGTATTCCCACATGGTAGTTACTCAGGGGTAATAGGGTAATGAGTGACAGTGTTGGGTGATAGTGTTGGGTGACGGTGTTGGGTGAATGGATAGTGGACTGATGCAATGGCCAATGACCCACTACCGCCTACCTGACCACGAGCGCTTCTTCTCGGTCTTGTAGCCAATCCGCTTGATCGCTGTTGAAGGGAGAGAGTGCCCGGAGGCGATCGACAATTCCGGGCATCAGTTCGAGGACGCGATCAACTTCAGCGTCGGTGCTGTAGCGGGAAAGGCTAAACCGAATCGAACCATGCAGAATGGTGTAGGGTAAGCCCATCGCCCGCAACACGTGGGAGGGTTCTAGAGATCCAGAGGTGCAGGCAGAACCAGAGGAAGCACAGACCCCATACTGATTGAGAGAGAACAGAATGGCTTCTCCTTCGATATATTTGAAGCCAATATTTGTGGTATTAGGCAAGCGTTTTGTGGAATGCCCGTTGACCTGGCAATCAGGGATGCTGGATAGTAGACCTTGTTCGAGGCGATCGCGCAACTGTTTTTCCTGATTCACGCAGTCTAAATGCTGCTGCGCCAGTTCTGCGGCTTTACCCAGACCAATCAGACCGGCTACGTTTTCTGTGCCAGCTCTCCGTCCCCGCTCCTGATGTCCTCCTAAGAGGAACGGACGGAAGCGGAACCCACGCCGCACATACAGTGCTCCCACTCCTTTAGGGGCATGAAGTTTGTGTCCGGATAGAGTTAATAGATCAATGGTGCTGGTTTTGAGATTCAGCGGCAGTTTTCCAACCACCTGCACCGCATCCACATGGCACGTTGCGCCGTATGCTTTTGCCAGTGCGCCAACCTCTTCAACTGGGAAAATTACGCCCGTTTCGTTGTTGGCATACATGGTGGAAACCAGAGCTGTGTTTCCGGTTAGCGCGGCTTCTAGCTCGGCTAAATCGATTTGTCCTTGATGGTCAACTGATAAATAGGTAACGGTATAGCCTTGCTTTTCCAGTTGCTTACACACGTTTAGAACGCAAGCATGTTCAACTTCGGTTGTAATAATGTGCTTGCGATCGGGCTGTGCTGCAAGAGCGGCGCGAATGGCCGTATTGTTTCCTTCGGTGCCACAACTGGTAAAGATGATTTCTGATTCTTCCGCTCCCAATAGTGCGGCAACCTGCAAGCGAGCTGACTTAATGGCTTTGCCCACCTGTCCACCAAAGCTGTGCATTGAGGACGGATTACCGTAATACTCCTGTAAGTAAGGCAGCATTGCCTCCAGCACTACTGGGTCCACTTTCGTCGTTGCATTGTTGTCGAAATAGATAATGTTCACGCTTCTGTCCCTATTGCCTGGTGTTCAGCTTGAAGTAAGTTTGAAATTCGTTGAGCGTAGCCATCGAACCAATCATTCCAATACTCAGAATGCTTTACCCCATGCAGTCGTGAAATCATCCGGTTATAAGTGGTGAACCACTGTTCCCAATAGTCTTGGGAACCCGTTAAACCAATAGAGGAGTTGAAGACAGTCGTGATACCAGGGATACAGCCGTGGTTTGTCGGACACGCAGACCAGCATTGAGCAATGGCGTAATGACCAACACAGTTATTACAACGCGTGGGATCAATTTCATATCGCTGGTCAGTTTTTTGAATAGCCCCGGTTGGACAAGCAGATAAGCAGCGATCGCACTCAATACATTGATTGGTAATGGAGTAAGTCATGGCCGACCTCCTGGCTAAGATGGTTGTGTTTGTAGGTACTGGTCGTAAAACTCTCTAGCCACTTTCTCAATCACGTCGTAGGCTTCAACAACTTGCAAGCCTGCTTCTCTCAATTCTGCTTTTGGGCATTCGCCCACCTTCGAAACCAGTACAGCTTTACAGTCAGCGATCGCCTGGATTACGTACTCCAGCGTGGCATCTTCGCCATAACCACTTTGGCAGTACTGGTCAATCTTGCGGTGCCCCACAAACTTGGCTTCGTTGGCATCCACTTCAAAGATTTGGAATTCCTTCGCGTGACCAAAGTGCTGGTTCACAATCCCACCGCCTTTGGTTGCCACTGCCACCAGAATTTTGGGACTGTCCTTCACACGCTCGCTCGGCTTAACTTTGGCTTTAGCCAGCTTGATTTCTTCTTTGAATTTCTCGATTCCAGAATGGACTTCCTGCCGCAGTTCCAGGTCATATTGCGGAGCCATTTCCATAAACTTGTCTTTGGTGAATTCCTGGCTGCGGTCTTCACCCAGCAAGCCCACGGCATCGGCTCGGCACTGACGGCAGTGGCGCATCATCTTCATATTGCCGGAGCAGTTGTCCTGAATGGTTTTGAGTTCCTTGGGAGTTGGCCCCCGCTGACCCGTTAACCCAAAGTGGGTGCCATGTTCTGGGGCTGAAATCAGAGGCATGATGTTGTGCAGAAATGCGCCCTTCTCTCGAATCACCCGGTTCACTTCTACTAAATGCTGATCATTGATGCCCGGAATCATGACAGAATTGACTTTACACAGGATATCGGCTTCCTTCAATGCCTGTAGTCCTTCCATCTGCCGCTCGTGCAAGATTCTGGCCGCTTCTAAGCCCTTATACCGTCTCCGCCGATAGTGAACCCAGGGATAAATTTGGCTACCAATCTCTGGGTCAACCATGTTGATGGTGATAGTGACATGATCAACATTGAGCTGTTTGATCCGATCGACATACTCCGGCAACATTAACCCGTTGGTAGATAGGCAAAGTTTAATGTCGGGAGCCTGTTCGGCAATCAATTCAAAGGTGCGGAAGGTTTTTTCTGGATTAGCCAACGGATCACCAGGGCCAGCAATGCCCAACACTGTCATTTGCGGAATTTTGCCAGCAATCACCAGAACTTTGTGAGCGGCTTCTTCCGGTGTGAGCAGTTCACTGACTACCCCCGGACGACTTTCGTTAGCGCAGTCAAACTTACGGTTGCAGTAGTTACACTGGATGTTGCAAGCAGGTGCTACGGCAACATGCATCCGGGCGTAATGATGATGGGCTTCTTCGCTGTAACAAGGATGCTTTTCAATCCGTGTTCGCATCTTTTCATCGAGTCCATCGGTTGCACTGCTGGAGCTGCTGCAACCACAGCCATTTGTTGCCTTGACTTGCGCGTTTTCTGTAGCAGGAGTAAGGAGAGTGTTGGGTGGTGGTGTCATCGACTTTCAAGGGAATGAGGTGAACAAACCGCCACTGTGGGGATGCATTTGCATCACTCCACTCACCTAAACTCCGTATGAGAGTTAACTAAAACTCGTTTTCTCTGTTGGAGGACTGAGTGACTGGCGTTAATAGGGTTATACCAGCCGTCCTCAACCAAATCATGGTGTTAAAGTCGATCAAAATTATTGGAATATTAGGGATGTACTCAACCGTTGTATTCCTATTGCAATCAGCATTTAAATTTTTTTTAGGGTTGGGGGTTGAGTATTTTTAGAAATAGGAATGAGTATTTATAGGAATAGGGGGCTTGCTTTTTTGTACTCAAGCAGAACCCACGCACAGCAAGGCTTTCAGCCTAAATTTTACCAGTCTATTCAAGGTTGTTTTTAAGTACTCAAACCTAAGCCAGTCTCAAGTTGAGTGACCAATTTATTCTTTTTTAAACTGTTTCTGTATCTAAACTAGCATTCTTACACTTTATTTTGCAATCCGGTATACTTTTTGGAAAATTTAATAATTGATCCAGCAAACTATTGGTAGCATTAGTAACAGAATACAATACAAGCGCATTCGGCAAGCCAGAAGAGCAACCCCCATAGAAAAATACCCGTCGTGGCAAGTGCGATGGCTAAATGGGTGGGTTACCTGATTAACCTAATCGCGGTGGATCAAGAAGTGTTGAGTACAGATTCAGGCTCAACCATCCTCCTCATTATTCCCCTGACTGCTTGCTATGACTAGCTTTAAGCTTGAGTGTAAAATTGCAAGCCCCCTTTGCCATAAATACTTGTACCCCGGTGTCAAAATACCAGCACCCCTACCCTCAAGCGATCTTTGAAGCCTTGGTGCAACGGTATTTTAGGCGTTGAGTACACCTCTAATACTTTAATAAATTCAATTCGCGAATCCCAAAAGGCTGCTAGAAGGTACCTGATATACAGAAGATACGACTCGCCTTCTACCCCAAACAGCAATGTCACAGCTCTGCGATCGCCTCCTAACCCAGCACGCAGCACTCATTCAACAAACCTTTATGACATCATTCAGATATGTACTGTTGAATTCAGATGGTTTGTTTTCGGCTGCTGCTCAAAGACAGTCTTCTATAAGGCAATTTGTGCTCAAATGCATTCAAACTATCCCACTGTTTGAAGATATTCGGATGATCTTTGAGCGCGATCCAGCCGCTCGTAACTGGCTGGAGGTGATTTGTTGCTATCCTGGGTTCCACGCCATTGTTTGCTATCGTTTTGCCCACTGGTTGCATCGTTGGCATGTCCCTTTCTTTCCCCGCTTCGTTTCCCATCTGGGACGCTTTTTAACCGGGATTGAAATTCATCCGGGTGCCGTTTTGGGAAAAGGGATTGTGATTGATCACGGCATGGGTATTGTCATTGGTGAAACAGCGATCGTAGGCGATTACACCCTGATGTATCAAGGGGTGACATTAGGCGGCACAGGTAAAGAGAGCGGTAAGCGCCATCCTACGGTTGGGCATCATGTCGTCATTGGGGCGGGAGCAAAGGTACTCGGCAATATTCACATCGACAACTATGCCCGCGTTGGAGCAGGTTCAATTGTGCTACGAGATGTGCCCGCCCATTGCACAGCGGTGGGTGTACCGGGTCGTAACTTGTGTCGCGTAAACCCAGAGAATTTTTCTTTAGAACCTGGACACTCTTTAGATCCAGAAGCGATCACCATTCGTACTCTGGTGGATCGAATCGAACAGCTTGAACAGCAATTACAAACCTTGAAACAAACCCTAGCTTTTTCCGGGAGTCACACCCATGCAACCCTCTCTTAGTTCCACTGTGCCAATGGAATATGCTGTTGCAATTCCACAATGCGATCGCTGGCGGATTTATCATCGTCTGCAAGAATTAATGATTTCTTGTTCTTGCCCCGCAGATGGTTCGTTGCAAGTAGAAGTACATCATGGCATTGAGTTAATTTTAGTTCGCAGCATTGTTCAGCCGTTCACGGCACCTCGCCAGGAATTAGTGAATTGGTTGGAGAGATGCTGGTCTACTCCAGTGTCGTGTAAAGACAATTGTTGAGCCACTTAAAGTTGAAACAGAACTGGCTCGACAGTTCCCCTTGGCAGTTCCCAGGGTTGGGAATTGAGGGTGCAAACAACGTTTACGTTTCAAGCAACCTCTCACGGTTGGTTTCATGAATGCTCGCAAAATGATGAATGAAGGAGAATCAGAATGACACAACTACAGGCAACAGTACGAGAATTTGGTCAGGTGGGGGATAACCCCATTGGATTAGTTCAGGACATCACGATTCCTGTTTGCGAAGGCTTAAATCTAGTCTTTGCCAGTTTCCAGGCTCTTTACTTGCAATACCAAAAACACCACTTTGTGGTGGAAGGGGCTGAATTCTATTCGCTCCATGAGTTTTTTCAGGAAGGATATGAAGCCGTTAAAGACCACGGCCATGACCTGGCAGAACGCCTAAATGGCTTAGGTGGCGTACCTGCGGCTAGCTTTGGCAAACTGGCAGAACTCTGTTGCTTTACTTCAGAACTAGACGGGATATTTACCGCACGCCAAATGGTAGAACACGACCTGCAAGCAGAGCAGGCCATCATTGATTTGATTCGACGGCAAGCAGCACAGGCAGAAAGTATTGGCGATCGCGCCACTCGTTATCTCTATGACCAAATTTTGCTAAAAACAGAAGATCGAGCGTTTCATCTAACTCACTTTTTAGCAGAAGACAGTTTGACTCCCGCATTTGGTTCAATTACAGAACCTTAAGTGTGATTGGGATCAACGTTACGGCAGAGCCAGAACCTTACCAGTGTAAATGGAAGAAAATTATGTTCACCACCATCATCACCCTTAGCTTTTTTCTCACCTACACCCTGATCTATGAGTACGCGTTTAGCAGGATGTTCCAAAACATTGAGGAACCCTCAGAACCTCCTAACGTAGAGGCTGCTAACCGCATCGGATAATACCAACCAACGTAGCGATACGTCGATTATGCGTTTGAATGGCACTGACTCAAGCAAGATTGTACTGAACTAGCTCCCCCTTCTGGAGGTAGATTGGAGGATTGTTTCAGTGCCATTCCTATTCACGGTGTTGTACCTGAACGTCTGCATCAACCCTATGCATGATTAGGAAAAATTATGGATCACTCTACTACAACCCATCGTATTCAAATCAATGACACAACCCTCCGAGATGGTGAACAAGCGGCAGGCGTTGCCTTTACGCTACAAGAAAAGGTGGCGATCGCTAAATTTCTAGACGCGATCGGAGTACAAGAACTAGAAGTTGGTATTCCCGCAATGGGACACCAGGAAACAGAAGCCATTCGGGCAATCGTTGATTTGGGCTTAAATGCAGACTTAATTGGTTGGAATCGAGCCAATGTGTCTGATATCAAAGCGTCAGTGGCTTGTGGGCTAAAGCGGATTCATATTTCTGTTCCAGTCTCTAACATTCAGATTGCAGCCAAGTTTCATGGTCAATGGCGAGTCATGCTGAAGCGATTGCGAGAGGTGATTCATATTGCTCTCGATCATGGTTTGTCCGTTGCCGTGGGCGGTGAGGATTCTTCCAGAGCAGAGACCCTATTCTTACTCGATGTGGCCTCCTTTGCCCAGAGTCTAGGAGCCTTTCGGTTCCGTTTCTGTGATACCGTTGGCATCCTTGACCCCTTAACCACTTTTCATAAGGTGCAGCAATTGGTTCGGACACTTCATATTCCTGTAGAAATGCACACCCACAATGATCTGGGTCTGGCAACCGCTAACGCCCTAGCAGGACTTCAGGCCGGAGCATTATCCGTAAACACAACGGTGAATGGCCTGGGTGAACGCGCAGGCAATGCCGCATTAGAAGAGGTGGTAATGGCACTCAAACGGATTCACGATATTTCATTGGGAATTGACACGAAACGATTGTTGGAACTGTCGCGTCTCGTGGCAACAGCATCCAACTGTCCAGTTCCTCCCTGGAAAGCGGTCGTTGGTGCAAACGCCTTTGTGCATGAATCTGGGATTCATGCTCACGGAGTCTTGCAAAATCCGGTTACCTATCAACCCTTTGATCCGGCTGAGGTCGGTTGGGAACATCGCCTGGTAGTTGGCAAACATTCTGGTCGCCATTTAATACAGGAGGTATTGCAGCAATATGGAGTGACATTGAATTCAGATGAAACTGAGGAAGTGTTACAAGCTGTTCGCGATCGCTCTGTTCAAGTTAAACGCAGCCTCACGCCCGATGAACTCTTGAGTTTAGTTCCACCAGCAAGGGAGATCGCCCATGCAGCCCGATGAGTTAGAGCTAGATTTACCACCATCCTTTGAAATTGGACAAAAAGTACAAACGCGGAAACTAATTCGCAACGATGGTACCTTTCCAGGCCAGGAAATCGGTGCAACGTTAGCGAAGAAAGGGGAAATTGGTTATGTAATCAGCATTGGTACATTTTTGCAATCGTCCTACATCTACGCCGTTCATTTCTTGGGAACAGGGTTTATCGTTGGCTGCCGTCGTAAAGAATTAGAACCCGTTGATACCTGTCATTAACAATTCAGTTGAGATCAACTATGAAAGTGATGCTACGCCGCAATACATCTGGAACCTTACTTGTCTATGTTGCCAAAAAAGATTTGGAAGAAGAAGTGGTTTCCGAATCCGAAACGGATGCAGGTAGAGTGTTTACCCTGGCAAATGGTTGGGAGCTGGTCGCTCCTGGCTTAACCAATCCTCTCCAGTTACCGCAAACGATTGAAATGAAACGGCTAGCGTAGCCTTAAATATACGAAAAACGGCGTTGCTGAATCGTGGTATGAATTTGGCTCTGTCGCCCAATAGGGAATGTCTGAACCTTCAAAGTCCCCTAAACGTTTGGGTAGGGGGCAATCAGCATAACCGTTCAACGATTCATCTATCCAGCAACGCCCGAAAAACCTGCAGCAGTCCCGGCAGGCGCAAAAATCTCCACAGACATGTGGAGATGAACAGAGTATTCAAACCAGTTGCGATCGCGGTGATGCTTTCGGTTCAGCTATACTAGTCGTCTCACAGCGATCGCCCGTTAGGCTGGTTCACTGGTTTCACTATCACTAAACCGTCCAGTAGCTACTAAACCGCTAAGTATCGGTGTACCAGAGCATCATCCAGTTCCCGCGTATCACCTTGAGCTACAACCGAGCCTTTCTCCATCATGAAAAATCGTTGAGCAAGCTGTCTGGCAAAATCAATTTTTTGCTCAACCACCATGACTGTAATGCCTTTCTCGGTATTGATCCGCCTGAGCGTCGCCTCAATTTCCTGGACAATGGACGGTTGAATTCCCTCCGTTGGCTCATCCAGCAAAATCATTTGCGGATCGGACATTAAGCCTCGGGCGATCGCTAACTGTTGCTGTTGACCGCCGCTCAAAAGACCGCCCTGCCGCTTGAGATGCTGCCTTAGCATCGGGAAGAACTCAAATATTTCATCCAGCAGGCTGGCAGATTTCTTGTTTCGGTTGGCCGTGAGGCCGAGCTTGAGATTGTCTAAAACAGAGAGATAGGGAATAATTTCTCGTCCCTGAGGAATGTAGGCAATCCCATAACGGCTGCGCTTGTAGGTCGGAATTTTAGTGATATCGTCAGCATCAAAAACAATGCTGCCTTTGTTTACCTTGTTTAACCCAATAATGCTACGAAGCAGGGTTGTTTTACCAACTCCGTTGCGCCCCAGAATACAAACCATATCCCCTTTTTCAACATGGAGGTTGATATTCAGGAGGACAGGGGTTTGCCCATAACCAGCAGTGACATCAGTGAGTTCAAGCAGCGGCGACATCAATTTTTTCACGACCCAGATAAACCTCCACAACCTTAGAGTTATTTTGCACTTCAGTGACCGAGCCTTCTGCCAGCTTCTCGCCCTGATGCAGCACAATGATGCGTTGAGCAATTTGCTTCACAAAGTCCATATCATGCTCAATGACCACCACGGAGTGATCCTGCGAAATCGTCTTGATGATTTCTCCAGTCAGATGGGTTTCATCAGATGTCATTCCTGCTGTCGGCTCATCTAACAGAACAATAGATGGATCTTGAGCAATCACCATGCCAATCTCAACCCACTGTTTCTGACCATGAGAAAGAGAAGCAACCTTGACAAATGCTTTGTCTAATAGCCCAATGCGCTCTAAAACCCAGGCAATTTTGTCTTTCTTGGCTCTGGTTAATTTAGACGTAATCGAAGCAAGAATTCCGTGCGTTCCTTTTAGAGCCAGCAGAATGTTTTCAAAAACGGTCAATTCGTTGTAAACATTCGGGTTTTGAAACTTACGTCCAATTCCCAGGCGAGCCACTTCATGCGGACTCTTATTGGTAATGTCGTGGCCTTGATAATAAACATGTCCTGAAGCGACAGGCGATTTACCAACAATGGCATCCAGCAGGGTACTTTTACCGGCACCATTCGGGCCAATAATGGTGACCACTTCGCGATCGCCCACCTCCAAGGTAATGCCCTTGAGCGCCCGAAATCCTGAAAAAACGACCGTTAAATCCGTAACTGACAGAACTACATCCATTTTTTCTACCCTTGACGATCAGCGATAGCAGTGACCGAGAATACAAAATTGGGTCTTAGATTACCACTAGAAGCATGAAACAGACTGTGCCCAAATTGACCGATTTGTATTCACCAGAGGCATTTCTGGATTGGCAACTAACGTTTACGTCCTCTGCGGCTAAACCATCCTTGTAGTGTTCCAACCGCCCCTTGTAGCGGCGTTACCCAATCAAAAAATCGGGCTTGGATATACCCCGCAGACGGATTGGGCGTGGGCAACTGGAGCAACTTGTTTACACTAAACCGCTTTGGCACTAAGCCCATTAAACCCTGCGGCAAAAACAAGACGACGACGAGCAGCAGAACGCCAACAATCAGTTGCCAGTCTTGCGTGACTCTCTCGGCAGAGTTTTGTACCTGACCCAGCAATAGAGCCGCGACTAATGGCCCAACCAGCGTTCCTCGACCGCCAATGGCAACCCAAATTACCACCTGAGTCCCAAATGCCACCGCCAGATAAACCGGAGAAATAAACTTGTTGAGCGGAACAAATAAGCCTCCGGCGATGCCCGCGATCGCTGCCGACAGCGTCCAAATAAAGATCTTGAAGCTGGCAACGTCATATCCTAAATAGGAAATACGGCGCTCATTCTCATTAATGGAACGCAGGATTAACCCAAGATTAGACCGGGTTAACCACCAGCTCCCTACTAGTACCAGCGTCGTAAAAATCAGAATGACCCAATAGAGGTTGATGTCGGTAAAGTCGATTCCCAGCAGCGTCAGTGTGGCCACATCCGTAATTCCATTGGTGCCGCCAGTGTACGCCTGCTGACTAATAAATAGGGTGGTCAAAGCTGACGAAATGGCCAGCGTAATGATCGTGATGTAAACCCCGCTCACTTTAGAGCGAAAGATAAACCAGCCAATGATGTAGGCAAATGCAGCAGGCACTAACACCATCGCCAAGATGGCGATCGGAAAAAACTTAAGTGGAGCAATAAACCAGGGCAATTGCTCCAACCCATTCCACACCATGAAGTCGGGTAAATCGACCCCATAGGTGTTTCTAGCGGATGAAAGATTGAGCTTCAGATAATAAGCCATTGCGTAGCCGCCCAGGGTGAAGAACACACCGTGGGCAAAGCTCAAAATACCTGTAAAGCCCCACACCAGATCGAGACTAATGGCCAAAGCGCCAAACAGCAACAGCTTCGATATCAACGCCGTCTGAAACTGACCGACGAGAAATGGCAGAATAAAAAAGATGAGGAATATAATTCCAGCGGTTGTTAATAACTTCACTGGAACTGTAGAGCGCTGAACTCCATCTAGAACCTGCGTCATCAGTCTGGCTCCACTAATATCAACTCACGTTTGGTTAGACAGTTGCGATCGACCTGAACCTTTAACTAGGCTCGCTTCTGAACGGTGAACAATCCTTCTGGACGATAGCGAATCAACACAATCACGGCGGCTAACACAATGACTCTGGCAACCGGATCGTTCAAGATGTAGGCGATCGCCGAACCCGATTCGCCAATTAAAAAGGCTCCAGCCAGAACACCAATCAATTTATCAACTCCACCCGTTACTACCACCATCCAGGCATCAACCAGATAGTCCTGACCCATTGGAGGCGAAACGCTCTTGAGGGACGAAATTACCGCTCCTGCAATCCCTGCCAACCCACAGCCGTAGGCAAACGTGAGCAAATCAATCAGGCTGGTATTTACGCCCAAACACTTTGCCATTTCTCGATTTTGAGCCACGGCTCTCACCTGGCGACCCAGCGGAGTTTGGTAGAGCAAATAGAGAGTAACTCCCAGCATCAAAAGGGCGATCGCAATGATAAAGAGCCGATAATATGAAATAGCAACTAGCTGCGTTCCATCTGCCCCGGTGATCAGCGATAAATTTCCAGTGATATACGGTGGAGACTTTACGTACTTTAGCTGAGCCGAGAAGATAAGCTTAACGACTCCCTGGATTACAATACTCAAACCCCACGTTGCCAGCAGCGTCTCCAGGGGGCGACCATACAGCCTGCGAATGACCGTTAGCTCAGTCACCGCCCCAATTAGAGCCGTTCCCAAAAAGGCAAACGGAATCGTCAGCAGCAAATCCATTTGAAACATGGATTGCATCAGGAAGGTGACATAGGCACCAAGCATGATGAACTCGCCATGAGCCAGATTAATAATCCGCATCACGCCAAACGTGATAGCTAAGCCCAGGCCAGTTAACAGCAACACCCCTACAATTCCAATACCGTTAACCAATTGGTTGGCAAAGGAATAAATGTTGATTCCCCCTGCTGTGTCTGTCGCTGCTGCTTCTTGAGCCAGATAAAAGGTATGAACCTGTATTGCACTAAAATCCAGCATTCTCAGTAAATCCCAGCTAATCTATGACATCAATTAACCAAAGCTCTGCCTTGCATCTAAGTGAGACAGGCAGAGCTTTGAAGTTGAAGAACCAGGCGCTTCTTAGCTCTTTTAGCTCTCTAGATATTCAACCTGTAGGTCAGTGCCCGTTTCCTGGGTTGGGTCAGAGCGATCGTCCGGAGCGGGGTGAACACAGAGCCGCCCTTTGTAAAGAGCCTGACTCCAGGGAATAGGCTTCACCGCAGAAGGGGTTGCAAACACAATTTCTGCCTGACCATCGGAGTTCCACCTGCCAATCCGAGAGTAGAGATAGGTGTGGTAGTTGTCGGGATCAATTTTGACCTTGCCCTGGGGAGCATTAAACTCCTGACCACGAGTGGCTTCTCGCAAACTTGCTGTATTGATCTCGCCGCCCTCTTCCATGATCTTCTCCATCGCTTGCGCCATAAAGAAGGTTTGCAGGTAAGCGGCCTCCATCACTCCATTGGTGACCCGGTTGTTGCCAAACTTGGCTTTGAACTGCTCCACAAATGCTTTGTTCTCTGGTGTATCCACCGATTGGAAGTAGTTAAAGCTGCTGTAATGCCCCTCGGCATATTCAGCCCCCATTGCCTGAATCTCTTCCTCTGTCGTGGGATACGCCATGATCGGAATCTGATCTGGAGTGATTCCAGCATCCTTAAACTGTCTGTAAAAAGCCGGAATACTATCACCCACCAGGTTGCTCAGCACAAAATCGGGTTGTGCCTGCTTGATTTTGTTAATGATGGTGATGAACTCGGTCGTTCCTAGAGCGGCATATTCGTCTCCGACCACTTGCCCACCCTGGTTAACCAGTTCTGCCTTGGCAATCCGGTTACTCTCTTTGGGATAAATATAGTCGGAACCGATGAAGAACCCTTTAGGCCCAAAGTTTTCGTAGCAGTAGGGAATAGAGTCTGTGATTTGCTGGTTGGGTGCTGCTCCTGTGTAGAAGACATTAGAGCTACACTCATTCCCCTCGTAGTAAACCGGGTAATACAGGATGGAGTCTTTTTCTTCAAAGACAGGCAATACCGACTTGCGGCTGGCTGATGTATAGCATCCCAGGACGCAAGTTACCTGGTCTTCATCAATCAGACGCTTGGACATCTGGTTGTACAAATCCCAGTTGGAGTCGGGGTTTACGACGACCGTTTCAATTTGCTTACCCATGATGCCCTGCTTGCCTTGCCAGGGGCCTGTTCCTTGGTTGATCTGCTCAATTGCCAGGAACGTAGCATCTTGTAGCGACTTTTCAACGATCGCAATGGTGCCCGTCGTCGAATACATCACTCCTACTTTGATGCCATCCCCTGAAGCCGCTGCTCCAGTTCCTCCGGCAGCGGAGCCAGTGGTCGTAGGACCACCACGGGTACAGGCGGTCATCACACCTGCCCCAACCGCTAACGAACCGTACTTAATAAACTTACGACGACCTAGTCTACCGAACCGAACCAGAGGATCACGCGACTCAACCATTGAGTTCTCCTTACAATCTCAGCTAAAAAATTGATAAACATGCGAAGTGTTGTGCTGCAACTTCGCGACTGTGATCATTCAAAACGACCCAACGACCTGGAATTTACTAGCAGCAGCCAGGTTCAGCCATTGATAAAGTCACTTGAGAGTCCAACAACACCAGACAAAACAGGCTTTCTGCCAGCATGGCAATGGAAACTTACCGTTAACGACACGAAATTCTTTATTGGGATTGAATCTCTCGTTCTTTGTTGTCCTATCTGAAGTGAAACCCGTCGATTTATTTCAGTGAAATGTTAAAACTATCCTTAGCTTGTAAATGTGTTTTATGCTACATTTTTGCTACTTTGGCTGAGGCATTCGTCTTTGGATGGATGACATCTACTCAGAATTCACCTTAGATTCTGGTGAATTTTGGCAGGCACCGTCTGTACAAACTGATCCTGTTGCGTCCATCCAAATAATGCGTGAATCTCTGCTGTGGGTTGGGATCAGGCTGGGATCAGGTTGGGATTGGATTAAAACGGGTGGTTCTACATCTGGCCGCTGGAATGGCTGCAATGGGCACGATGCAGGATTAAAGACTACTCAATGATTCGTAATAACCGTTGCTCAATTACTCAACGATTTGTAATAGGCCCATTCAAGGGAGCGATCGCGTTGACCTCAGTCATACTTTATTAGAGTAACTTTACTAGAGTAATAGAGGCTTGTATTACTGACACGATTTGCGATCGCCCCCTGCTTGGAATTTGGAATGACGTTACATCCAGCATCCCTCCGGCTGACCTCCTGCCATGCCCCTCCCTGCCACTCCAAAGATCATTAAAGACAGGCGTGACTACAACACGTGGGTTGCAAGCGAAACGCTAGAAGATTACGCCTTGCGGTTTGCGCCTAAATCCTTTCGTAAGTGGTCGGAGATTCTGGTTGCCAATACGGCCAGTGGAGGGCTTTCGTTTTTAGCATTAGAGGCGATCGGCGGTTCGCTGGCCATCAGCTATGGGTTTGCCAATTCCTTTTGGGCGATTGTCGTGGTTGGGGTGATTATCTTTTTAACGGGATTGCCGATCGCCTACTATGCCGCCAAATACAGCGTTGACATTGATTTGCTGACGCGAGGCGCAGGGTTTGGCTACATTGGCTCCACGATTACTTCCCTGATTTATGCCTCATTCACATTCATTTTCTTTGCTCTAGAAGCGGCGGTGATGGCGCAAGCGTTGGAGCTGTATTTTAACCTGCCGCTGCCAATTGGCTATGTGGTTTGTGCGCTGGTCATCATTCCTCTGGTGTTCTTTGGCGTAACGCTCATTAACCAGCTCCAGTTGTGGAGCCAGCCTGTCTGGTTTACGCTGATGCTGCTGCCCTATATTTGTATTCTGTATAAAGAGCCAGATGCCCTTTCACATTGGGTGCATTTTACTGGGGAAGCGGGCAATGCCAGCTTTGATCCGCTGCTGTTTGGAGCCGCTGCCACCGTTTCATTTTCATTGATTGCCCAAATTGGAGAACAGGTAGACTACCTGCGGTTTTTGCCCGATCAACAAGCCACCAGCAAGCGTAAATGGTGGTTGGCAGTAGTGCTGGCAGGGCCAGGGTGGGTACTCATTGGCTGTGCTAAACAGTTGGGTGGTGCCTTTTTAGCATCGTTGGCGATCGCACATGGGGTCAGCTTTGTTAAAGCCAACGAACCGACTCAGATGTATTTGATTGGGTTTGAGTATGTGTTCTCAAATCCGGATGTAGTGCTGGCTGTGACCATCTTTTTTGTGATTCTGTCTCAAATTAAGATCAATGTTACTAATGCCTATGCGGGGTCGCTGGCCTGGTCTAATTTCTTTTCGCGACTGACCCATAGCCATCCGGGGCGCGTCGTTTGGCTGGTGTTTAATGTGGCGATCGCCCTCCTGTTAATGGAGTTGGGCGTATTCTCGACGCTAGAGGCTGTATTGGGGCTGTATTCTAATGTGGCGATCGCCTGGGTTGGAGCGTTGGTGGCGGATCTGGTGGTAAACAAGCCGCTGGGGTTGAGTCCGCCTTACATTGAGTTCAAGCGGGCGCATCTGTACGACTTTAACCCGGTGGGTCTGGGTTCAATGTCGGTTGCCTCGCTGGTGGCAATGGCTGCGTTTATGGGAGTGTTTGGTGTTGGTGCTAAAGCCTTTGCCTCGTTTATTGCCCTGGGGTTAGCATTTGTGCTGGCTCCGGCGATCGCCTTTTTAACCAAAGGAAAATACTACATTGCCCGTGCAGATATTTATGCTAAAAGCGTTCATCCGCTCCACTGCTGCATTTGCGAGCAGGAGTATGAGCCGCAGGATATGGCGTTTTGTCCCATTTATGGGGATGCAATTTGCTCGCTCTGTTGCAGTCTCGATGCCTGCTGCCACGATGCCTGTAAAGCGATCGCGCCCGATGGCCAAGGCGAGGCGATAACAGCGGCTCACACGGCCAAAAAATGGGGGGTGTTTCGGTCGAAACTATCGCCTCAATTAGGCGCAAGGTTGCTGAAATACCTGGTGCTGTTTGTGCCTCTGTCTGGGTTAGTTGGAATCAGTCTGGGGCTTGTTTACTACCAGCAGGTGATTACGGTTCCTCAACTTCCCGCCGTGATGGCGCAACAGTTGGCCGCAATCTTGGTAGAGGTCTATGCTATTTTCCTGGTGCTAATTGGCATTGGAGCCTGGTGGCTGGTGCTAACTCAAGAAAGCCGCCAATTGGCGCAGGAAGAACTGGACGAGCGCAACCTTCAGCTTCAGCAGGAGGTACAGGAACGAAATTTGGCGGAAGCGCAACTGCAAGAGAAAGCGCAACAGCTTGAGCAAACGCTGCACAATTTGCAACAGGCAGAAGTTCAACTGATTCAGACCGAAAAAATGGCGGCGTTGGGTGGGTTAGTGGCCGGGATCGCCCATGAAGTTAACACCCCGATTGGGATTGGGGTCACGGCGGCTTCGTTGTTGATGGAGAAAACGATCGCCTTTGCTGAACGGTTCAAAAGCGGTGCGATGAAACGGTCGGATCTGGAAAAGTTTTTGGATTTAGCCCAACAGAGCAGCCGGATGACGCTTTCTAATTTGGAGCGAGCCGCCGAACTCATCCAGAGTTTTAAGCAGGTCGCGGTCGATCAATCCAGTGAATCAAAGCGGGTCTTTAACCTCAGTAATTATCTGGAAGAAATTTTGTTGCAGCTTAGCCCCAAACTTAAAGCCACACACCATCAAGTTGAGGTGCGGGGCGATCGCCATCTTACGCTTACGAGCTACCCCGGTGCTTTCTCCCAAATCGTCACCAATTTGATTATGAACTCCCTGCTTCACGCCTATGAACCGGGCACCGCCGGACGTATTACCTTGAGCTTTGAACAAACAGCAGAACAGGTAATTTTTGAGTATGCAGATGACGGTAGCGGCATCGCCCCAGCCCACTTGAACAAAATCTTTGAACCCTTTTTCACTACAAAACGGGGGCAGGGCGGCAGTGGTTTAGGGTTGCATATCGTCTACAATTTGGTGACTCGAAAGCTGAAGGGTACGATTCAGTGTGAAAGCCAACTGGGAATGGGAACGAAGTTTGTCATCAAACTGTTAACCATCGAAGTGTAAATAACACCATTCATTGAACCCAACTGAAACTAAGGAGCGTCCATGCCAGAAAACACGCCAGCCTCATTTTCTACTGCTCAGAGTGATGAATGCATTTTTGCTCAGGAGGATGATGCGGTGTTCTTTGCCGAAGAAACAGAACTGAGCCAGGGTGGCAACTGGAAGATTTTAATTGTGGATGATGATGTTGAAGTCCACGAAGTAACGAAATTGGCGCTAAGTGACTTTGCGTTTGAAGAGAAATCGCTCATGTTTATCAGTGCTTTCTCTGCCCAGGAAGCCAAGCAGTTGATTCAGGCTCACCCTGATACTGCGATCGTGTTCCTGGATGTGGTGATGGAAACAGACGATGCCGGATTACAGGTGATCCCCTATATTCGGGAGGAGCTAGAAAACCCGATTGTCCGTATCATTCTGCGAACGGGGCAGCCAGGGCAGGCACCTGAAGACGTGGTTGCGGTAAATTATGAAATTGATGACTACAAAACCAAAACAGAGCTAACGTCCCAAAAGCTGTTTATCACCGTTCTCACTGCATTAAGGGCGTTCTCCACGTTGGCTCGGGCGTTAGAAATCAGTCAGGTGCTAGAGCAAGAGCTGGCTCAGTACAGACAGGTTGGTTTGCCCGAACGCAACCCGCAGGGCAATCTACAGGACGAAAACGATTGGATGGGGCGATCGCTGTCTGCATCGGCCTCCACTCTCTCCAGGCAGCATGAAAACATAGAAGCGCTGGGTCAAGCCGTCACAGATATGACTCATGATGTCGTAAATGCTCCGAACCAGTCAGGGGCAGTGCATACGATGTCCATCATCGCTCGAATTGCCAGAATGGTGCTGCGGATTACGGATGAACATTCGGCAACGTTAGGAATTTCGCAAAGCAAGTTGGCCGTGTTGCTCTACTTGAGTACTGAGCCGGAGCGCTGTGCCAGTCCGTCATCTTTGGCGAAACAGTGTGGCGTTTCACGCGCTGCCATGACCGGACTGCTAGACGGACTGGAGCAAGACGGTTATGTAGAACGTGATGATCATCCATCCGATCGGCGGGCACTGATGGTGAAATTAACTCCAAAGGGGCAACAGTTTCTAGAGTGGATCGCCCCCCAGAATCAGTATCAAATGTCTGAATTAATGAACTCTCTGGATGAAGCGGAACGCCAGAATCTAATGAATCTGGTTATTAGAGCCATTAAACTCCTCGATGAAACCGTTCTGGCAGAGTAGGCCGATGGCGCATACCTATTTTTGGGTTATGTATCCCTCGTAACGGATTTGGGAACAGTTCGCTGCGTTTTTGGAACACAGTCTTCACATTGGCGCGATCGCATCAATCAGTTGGTGATCCTGCATTCATGCCCCGCAGAAGCGGCAAATCTACGTAAAACTGAAATAGTTAAGAACTTAACTATTTAGTGTAAAACTAGATACAAATAAGACTTATCCTAGTCTTTATGATTCATACATACCGTTGAACGCTCTCCTAGGAGCATTCATTGAATCGATCGCAGACCAGCAAACCCAACGCAGTGATGGAGATGGTTTGGTTACGCAGAGGCAATTGACGTTTAGATTTCTTTTCGGGATGGTGAATTAGCGCCATCATTCAATGAAGCGCTATTGGCGTTTTGAAAGTTCCACGATTGTCTTGAAAATGGTGATCTTCCTGGCTTGATGTTTATCTGAGTCAGGCAGAAACGTACTTTTAAGCGCAAACGGCTTCATTGATCTGGGGTTCTAGATCTGATTTGCTCGGCAAGTCTGGATCAACGCTGTATGGTTGGTTTAGAGCGATCGCAAGCTGGAACTTTAAGAGGAACAATGTCACTGAAACTTAGTTTTTAATCCTCTGCAACTCTTTCGTCACTGGTTGCTAAACGCTTTAAACGCAAAACTCACTGGAGGTTTCAATGTCTTATCACGGCGATATTTCATCAAGCGAAGATGCAGTTGGAGTTGCAGTTGTTAACTACAAAATGCCGCGCTTACACACGAAAGCAGAAGTCATTGAGAACTGCAAAAACATTGCTTCAATGATCGATGGCATGAAGGTGGGGTTGCCTGGAATGGATCTGGTGATCTTTCCTGAATATTCCACCCACGGCATTATGTACGATGCCAAAGAAATGATGGAAACGGCGGCAAGCATTCCTGGAGAAGAAACGCAGATCTTTTCAGAGGCTTGTATTCGCAACAAGGTTTGGGGCGTGTTCTCCTTGACCGGAGAGAAGCACGAAGATCATCCCAATAAAGTGCCATACAATACTCTGATCTTGATGAACGATCAGGGTGAGATTGTACAAAAGTATCGCAAAATCATGCCCTGGACACCGATCGAAGGGTGGTATCCCGGCAACTGTACGTATGTTTCAGATGGGCCAAAGGGATTAAAGAT
Source organism: Oculatella sp. LEGE 06141 (assembly GCF_015207605.1). Lineage (GTDB taxonomy): Bacteria > Cyanobacteriota > Cyanobacteriia > Elainellales > Elainellaceae > Oculatella. The sequence goes on along the minus strand of NZ_JADEWO010000066.1, from coordinate 7,404 downwards.
CAGCCTGATTATTTGCGATGACGGCAACTATCCTGAAATCTGGCGAGATTGCGCCATGAGAGGAGCAGAGTTGATCGTTCGTTGCCAGGGGTATATGTATCCTGCGAAGGATCAACAGATCATGGTATCTAAAGCAATGGCGTGGATGAATAACGTCTATGTTGCCGTTGCCAATGCTGCCGGATTTGATGGCGTGTACAGCTACTTCGGTCATTCCGCTGTTGTTGGCTTTGATGGTCGCACTTTGGGCGAGTGTGGCGAAGAAGAGATGGGAATTCAGTACGCGGCTCTGTCAAAATTTGCCATTCGCGACTTCCGCAAAAATTCGCAGTCTCAGAATCACCTGTTTAAGCTGCTGCATCGCGGTTACACGGGAATGCTTAATTCGGGTGATGGGTCGGAAGGGATGGCGGAATGTCCCTATCAGTTCTATCGCGAGTGGGTACTTGATCCGAAGAAAGCGAAGGAAAAAGCAGAAGCAATTACTCGTCCAACGGTTGGTACCGCAGAATGCCCGATCGAGGGTCTGCCTACACAGAAAGTGACGACTCCAGAAAAGTCTGAACCAGCCTCAATTCCAGTTACCGTTAAAGGCTAAATTCGAGACTAGATTGTTTCATGCTTAGGATTGTGGACTAAATCTTCGACCTAGGTTGGGTTTCATTACTCAACCCAACCTACAACAGTCAATGTTATTTAATCTGCCATCCTTCAGGAAACGAAGGAATGAAACAATCTAGCCCTTACAACCCAAGATTTGAATTGTCCCAGCGAATGCGTTCCACCTCTGAACTGGGATAGTTCTTGCATTGAATGTTCATCTGATCAAGAGCATCGGTTGAAGCGATCGTAGCAAAGCTATTCACCAGTGGCAAAACATTAACGAGTAGGGGGAACTCATTATGGATCAACAGGAAGCGCTGCGAATTAAGAAGCGATTGGAGGCATTGAAGCGGGGCGGGGTGCATCGAATCAAGGATAACAATCCGATGCCATCGGCGGTACATGTGGTTGGTGTGGGTCAGGCAGGAGCCAACTTCATTGCTCAAATGATTCGACAGGCTCCAGATGATTTTTTGGCAGACAGCCGCAAGCGGTTTACGGCACTCGCTGTAGACATTGGCAACCAGGATCTGTTGCAGGTAGAAGAGCTAGCCAAAACCCTGCCCAGCGATCGCGCCCAAATTAGAACTATGGCTCTAGAGGTTCCCAGTCGTGATGAATTATTTAGTTCACTGCGACGCTATCGTGAGTATCTCAAACTGGAGTATCCCCGCTACTACTGGAACCCCAATTATGAACCCTGGCTGCCCGACACCATTGAGATTCCCCAAGCAGGAAACCCCTTTCCACGGGCGATCGCCAAAGCCATCTATGGTAAAGCCTACTATGAAGGCGAGAGAGTTTTAGATCAAGAATTAGAGCTATTTGCCAGGAGTGTCGATGCGGCCACCTGTCAATCGATTGTGTGTGTGGTGTTTGCGTTAGGAGACGGTACTGGAAGCGGCATTGTGGTAGATTTAGCCCGCCATCTCTCTAATGTAAAATTTGGACGCAGAGCGCTGGTGTTGGGGGTTGGAATTGCGCCTTGTGAGGGTGATCCCTTGTACGAACGAGATGGTAGTTTATTCCCCACCATCAATGAATTGGACTGCATGTTGGATCAAGAGAAAAACCAGGGTGTGGTTCAGGTTTGGGGCGATTTGTATCGCAACCCATTTACGGCAGGCTTCCTGATGGTGCCCCAAAAACCAATCTGGCAAGAAACGCAGGATCTGGCCATCACGAAGCAGAGGGTGAATAGTGAACTGGCCTCCTTTTTTACCCGCAATCAAGGGCTGGATGTCTACGAAACGATGAGACTACTGAACTGGGTCGGTGCTCCACCGTCGCAGCATATGGCGGCACGCAGTCAGTATGGCGATCGCTGGGCACACATGTTTGGCTTTACCAGCTTTGAGTCTGCTGTGGATGACTTGCCCAGTCAGCTTGGCATTATGGCAGGTACCTTTAACCCCGACTTCTTTGAAATTCGCGTGTCGGCTCCCAAGAGTTCGGATCTGGATGCGAAGCTATCGGACCTGGTAAGCAAAATGAATGCTTCCTTCTCGCCCATTCTGGAACCAGAGGTGGTTCAATTTCCCAGCACTACCGACGAAACGCACGTGCAGTTCGTCGTTCCAGGTGCCCGCAAAACAAACCTCGACATGTTTTATGATGCCCGTCTGATGTACGACGAGCAGACCTGGGATGAGAAGCTGCTTCAACATTCCTGGTTGTTGGAATTAGGCGTGATGCTGTCGGAGCCAGCTATTCGGTTTGAAGGGATGGCGGGCGAGTGTTTGTGGGGGTGTGCCTGTTGGGTTGTGGTTCCCTACAGTGCCATTCGTGGAGAAGATTTGCAGGGTTTAAGAGAAAAGCTTGAGGAAGTCGTCAAAACGTAAGGGAGCGGGAGAATATGCCACTGGATTGGTCTCTGGTGAACCAGAAATATGGCAATGGTGCCGAAGTTCCGACCGTAGCCGGTAACAAGATCCTTCAAATTACAGGAGTAGACGACGAAAAAATTTACATTAAGTCTCCGCTGTGGAAAGCCAGTTTGAGCCGTTCCAATATTGAAAAGGGTGTGGCGCTGATTGAGGAAGGTGTGATCGATCGCCAGCCCGGCCAATTTGTTGAAGACTACAAAATCTATGTTGCGGATGAACGAGCCACTTCGGTTGCTCACATTCTCAAAGACTTAGGATTTCTGACCGAAGATCGAGGCTACTACCCAACCTGTTAAGCCCAAATTGATGTCCTAGATTGGCTGTTGATGGTTTGCAAGGTCTATACAGACGGCTTGAGCCAGATCAACAGTGGGCTTGAAGTACGCATTTTTGCAATTTACATACAGAGGTTGATCGATGTCAAAATCCATGTATCACAGTGCTTCTGGGTCACAGTCACCTCACTGCATTCATTTTGTTGGGATTGGCAAGACGGGTGCGAATATGCTGGACTCGATGTTGCGCCAGGGCGATCTCGAAGATCAGCTTGAAGATCCGCGTGCCCGGTTTACGGCCTTGCTCGTCGATATTGGCGAGCAGGACATGTTTCAGGCGAAGGATTATGCTGAAGGTTTTCTCAAGCGTCTGGAAGAGCGGGGCATTCCCTCCGATCGCGCCCAAATTCGGTTCGCGCCGCTAGAGGTGCCTACCCGTGATGAGTTGTTTACCTCGCTGCGCCGCTATCGTGAGTTTTTGAAGCTGGAGTATCCTCGCTATTACTGGAACCCCAACTACGAACCCTGGCTACCCGACAATGTTGAAATTCCGAAGGCAGGCGAATACTTTCCACGGGCACTTTCTAAAGCGATCTACGGCAAGGCTTACTACGATGGCGATCGCCCCTTAGAGAAAGAGCTAGATGATTTTGCCAAGAGTATCGATAAAACCAAGCTGCCCTCAATGGTGTTGTGCTGCTTTGCGATCGGCGATGGTACGGGGAGCGGCATCGTGGTTGACCTGGCGCGTCACCTGTCTAACGTTAAACTGGGACGGCGCATTCCGGTGATTGGGGTAGGCGAGCTGCCCTGTAGTGGTGATCCAGAAACCTACAGAGATGGTAGTCTCTTCCCCACGCTCAACGAAATCGACTGTATGCTTGATGACGACAAAAACGCGGGTGTTACGACCGTTTGGGGCGATCTCTACCGCAACCCGTTTACGGGTGGTTTCTTTGCACTAGCCACAGAGAACTCCTACCAGCGGCTGTCGAAGTACACGGGGACGGGGGTACCCAGCGAGCGCGATCGGATGCGCTTGCAAGTCACCCACAAGTTTGTAGCCGATGCGTTCATGCGGATTGCGCTGGATGACTACGGTCGCACCATCTTCAAGGCACTCAGGCTGGTTGGCCAAACCACTGCCCCCCACGAAGCGATTAGCACCAAGGCTCGCAACTGGACGTTATATGACATTGCCAAGTTTACGCACCCGGCGGTGCAGGTGTTACCCGGTGAACCGCTGAGCAAGTGGCGCAGTGTCATTAGTGAGTGGATTGGTCACATCCCAGACTATGCAGGGCTAAAGGAAGGCTTCAAGACCGACTACGCCGAGTGTATTGTCCATGCCCCTCGCGAGATGTGGAATGAAAAGCTAGATGACAAGTTCAAAGAAGTGATGTCAACGTTCCTGGTCGAGTCTGAGGATTCTGCGATGAACGTGACTCATCGCGAGTTCTTCGATCACCTGACCGCCTTTGCTGACATCATGCTGCCAGGGGTTGCCAAAACCGACTTCATCACTTTCTTCGAGAGCCGTGACCTGTACGATACCCTCAGTTGGGATCAAAAGCTGCTGCACCACTCCTGGTTGATGGATCTGGGTGTGATGATGTCTGAACCGGCCATTCGGTTTGAGGGAATGGCGGGTGAGTGTCTCTGGGGTTGTGCGTGTTGGATTGTCGTTCCCTACGATCAGCTTCGCGGGGATGCTGTCATTCCGACCTCACGACGAGACATCCTGGAGCAAGGAATTGCAGCAATGACTAAAACCGTTGTGTCAATTCCGGCTGATGCTCAGGCGGTGAAATCGATCTAGTGAAGCGACAAGATCTCCAACGTCCTGCAAACGTTGGAGATCTGTTCCAGTTTGAATAGGAGTCACAACGATGGTCATGCAACAGGGTCGCCAGGGAAACGTCCAGCAGCGCGTTCCGGTTACAGTGGTTACCGGATTTTTGGGTTCAGGAAAAACAACACTAATTAACCACATTTTAGAGGGACAGCATGGTCAAAAAGTGGCTGTGATTGTCAATGAATTTGGCGAGATTGGCATTGACGGTCAATTGATGGTGTCCGATAACGAGGAACAGTTAGTAGAGTTCAACAATGGCTGCCTGTGCTGTACTGTGCGAGGGGATCTGGTTCGTACTCTGGAAGATTTGATGCAGCGGGCGGAACTGGATGCTGTGTTGATCGAAACGACAGGACTGGCCGATCCGGCTCCGGTTGCCTCCACGTTTATTGTGGCCGACGAAATTAAGGCAAAGTTTAACCTTGATGCGTTTGTTACGGTGGTAGATGCTCCTAACTTGCAGCGGAATCTTGCCGATAGCCACGAAGCGCAAGAGCAGGTTGCGTTTGCTGACATTATTTTGATCAACAAAACCGATCTGGTTTCACCGGAAGCGATCGCCCAAATCGAGCAGCACATCCGCACGCTCAACCCGATCGCTAAAATTTATCACACTAAATTTAGCGTGGTGGATCTGCCGTTGATTTTAGGAACGGGTGCGTTTGATCTGGAAGCCAAGCTAGAAGTCGATCCGATGTTTTTGGAGGATCTGGAGCATGAGCATGATGCGGCGATCGGCTCTTTTGCCCTTACCGAAACCAAACCCATTGATATGAACAAATTTATGCTGTGGATGAACGCCCTGGCGCAAGAAAAGGGAGAAGACCTCTATCGTACCAAAGGGTTGTTTTATGCCCAAGGTTTTGCAGAGCGGGTGCTGTTTCAGAGTGTGCGAATGCTCACCTCGATGCGTCGAGATAGACTGTGGAAACCCGATGAAGAAAAGATCAGCCAGCTAGTGGTCATTGGGCGCGACCTCAACCGAGATGAGTTTGTTGAAGGGTTTGAAAAGTGCATCATGGCAGGAAAGTAATCCATTTCAATCCATCAGCCTCAGTGGAGAGAGGTTTATGCAACAAGCGAATCAGCTTTTGGATCAGGCTAAGGTCTTGAGAAATGGCATAGACCAATGCCGTCAGGGCAATCACAAAGGGGCGATCGAGAGTTTTAATCAGGCACTACACCTCGATCCAGATGATGCGGAGGCGCATGGTCACCGATGTGTTGCTCACTACAGGCTAGGAGATCTGCCAGGGGCGATCGCGGATTGTCAACGTGCGGCAACCCTTTATCTCAATCAGGGAAAATTAAAAGAACACCAATATTCCTTAAATATGCTTCAAAGGCTTCGAGGGTAGAAGCCAACTGCTATTGTTACCATCGATTGTTGTTTAAGCATGTGTCGTTTATGGGTTGAAATATCCTTACCCTTTTCCCAATCAGGTATGCTGAGTCAACGACTCGGTTCTGACGGAGTACCGTCAGAGGAAACAGGGAAAGTGTAGTGTGATTCTACCGCTGTCCCGCAACTGTGAACGAAGGTCGGAGTTCTGAGTTTTAAGTCTTGAGTTGAAGTGGATTAGCTCAACCTTTAAAGTTCAAAATTCAAACCTCACTCAAGCCAGAATGCCTGCCGATCGTAACGCTACATCGTCTTATCTGCGAGGTACAGTATGAAGACACGACATCGAAACTGGGTCAGTCTGGTGCTAATGGCTGGCTTGAGTGGCTATATTGTGTTGGGTTCCGCAACACCAGCTCAGGCGATGCACATTGCAGAAGGGTTTTTGCCGGTGCAGTGGGCTATTTTTTGGTGGATGGTTTCGCTACCGTTTTTTTGGCTGGGGTTACGATCGCTCACGCGCATTACAAAGCAAAATCCTGAGTTAAAGCTGCTGCTGGCTCTGGCAGGAGCGTTTACGTTTGTGTTATCGGCGCTGAAGATTCCTTCTGTGACGGGCAGTTGTTCTCATCCGACTGGAACTGGCCTGGGGGCAATTTTGTTTGGGCCTGCGGTGATGTCGGTTTTGGGTGGGTTGGTGCTGCTGTTTCAAGCGGTGTTGCTGGCGCATGGTGGGTTGACGACGCTGGGAGCAAACCTGTTTTCGATGGCGATCGTTGGTCCGTTTGTGGCTTTCGGCATTTATCGTTTGGTGTTGCGAACGGGACAGCAATCGGTTGCTATTTTTGTGGCCGCTGCTCTGGCCGATTTACTGACCTATGTCACGACTTCTGTTCAGTTAGCTCTGGCGTTCCCGGCGGCTAGCGGTGGCGTGATGGGAGCATTTATTAAATTTGCAGGTATCTTTGCTGTGACTCAGGTACCGCTGGCGATCGCAGAAGGGTTGTTGACGGTGCTGGTTTGGAACTGGCTGCAATCTTACGGTCGTGAGGAACTGGAAACCCTGAAGCTGCTGAAACAGGAGAATTAAGTGATGCAAAAGAGGTCATTGGCTACGCAAAATTGGCTGCTGGCGATCGCGGTTCTGGCGATTGCCGTTTTTCCGCTCGTTTTTGTTCGGGGTGAATATGCAGGTGCGGATGGTGAGGCGGAGGAAGCGATTGGGGAACTGGCTCCTAATTATGAACCGTGGTTTAACCACTTTTTTGAGCCGCCGAGTGGAGAAGTAGAAAGTTTGTTGTTTTCCTCTCAAGCTGCGCTAGGAGCTGGGGTGATTGGGTATGTGATTGGGCTGTATCGCGGGCGGACGAAACGGTTCGAGAAGCGGGAATGATTCGTTAGTGGGACGGTGGTTGTGAGGCAAACAGCCTTGGGGGCTTTGCC
>NZ_JADEWO010000065.1 GCF_015207605.1 Oculatella sp. LEGE 06141 | reverse complement strand
TCCTAAGTAAGGTGACTGGAAGTCCGTCTCTCTGTGCAGCCAGCTAACAATTCCGTTGCACACCGACTGTATGAAAATTATTGGCTAGGTTCGAGAAGTCGTCTGAGGCGGGTGAACAGGGTTGTTAGCATTCCACGCGCTGACGCACCCTAGGGTAAAAGAAATTAGATTTGCTTGATGAGGATTTATGGTTGTTGAAAATCTAATTTCTTAAGAGGCGGCTTTATCCATGCGCGCAGTTATCTTCGACATTGACGGCACTCTCCTTCACTCCAGTAAACTTGATGACGAAACGTACATCTCCGCCATTCACGATGTACTGGGACCTGTGCAATTCAGAAAATCATGGAGCCATTATAAAAACGTCTCTGGTTCTGGAACTCTCCTTGAAATTCTTGGTGACAACAACATCGGGAACACCGCTGATGTGCTGCGTGCCGTTGAGGAGGCATTTGTCGCTAGAATCTCTAGTCATATTGAGAAGCATGGGCCGATCATGGAGGTACCAGGCGCGAAAGACTTTGTTAGTAAACTGGCAAGTTCAAGTGACTGTCAAATAGCCTATGCCACCGCCGGATGGCTCGCATCTGCTCAGATAAAATTGAGATCATCGCATTTTCCAGTGGATGGAATACCCTTAGCATCGTGCAACGATCACATTGACAAAGCCACAATCATGACCCACGCATGCAAGCAACTCACCGCGCCGTTTGATTCAATTACATACTACGGCGACGGCAAGTGGGACGAGTTGGCAGCTAACATGCTAGGTTGGCACTTTGTCCCTGTAGGTAAGAAGCTAAATGGTCTCCGGCACTTTAGTTAAAGACATCAGAGGCCTTCACTTGAGAACCGCGCTCCGTCGTCCAACAAGCGAATGTGATCTCAATCCCTAGTTCTGCGAAATTATTGATACGTAAAGGAATTTCAGTGACTGAGATTAGACCAATCCAGCAAAGTCAAATTGAACAAGCCAAGCAAATCGTCACGACGGTGTGCCTAGAGGTTTGGCAAGATATCCTGACCGAGAAGGAGTTGAAGCGCTATGATTCCATGTCTGATATTGAGCATCTGCGATCGCACTATTTTGACAATGGTGGTGTGTTCTTGGTCTTAGTGGACAACGAGCAAGTTGTAGGTACTGGAGCAATCCGAAAACTTGATAATGAAGTTTGCGAACTTAAGCGTATGTGGTTTCTCAAAGAGTATCGAGGACAAGGATGGGGCTGGGAAATGGCTCAAAGGCTCCTTGATTTTGCTAGGCAGGCAGGTCATCGGAAGGTGAGACTAGACCTTGTAAACGAGGAGCGCCAACCACAGGCACTCAAACTTTACAAAAGACTTGGCTTCTACTCAATTGAGATATAACGATAGTCTGTGCAATGTCTTTATGGAAAAGCGTTTATAGTGAGATCGCTCGCCGTAGGTTAGGTTGACGAAGGAAACCCAACAACTTCTTAGCCACTAACTTCATCCGCTTCAGCAATCGCCAGCTAACCCTCGCGTGCACCGGACAGATTGATAACTTCTGTCTTCATTGCAATGTTATCTGCCGCCGGTGACGCTCACCGTTATGCGGCTGAGTTCTGCTTATTCTAATGCCTACCTGGGGTCGCGACAGGATACGTGTAAAAACCTGCAAGATCAGTCTCAAAACCTCATTCTGCCGTGAGGCTTGCTCTCATAAAGGGTCAAGAATTCAAAATTCTCAAACTCTTCTGGCATGTGTCTTTCAGGCTCATCTTGCATAATTTTACATGTATCCTGTCGCAACCCCTACCTGCACATCCGTCACTAATAAGTTTTTCTTAAGTCCTTCCAACTTAAGGAGATGTACGAACGGAATAATCGGTATTTGAGGCTGATACATTAACTTATTCATATTTCTTAATGTAGAATTGGCTGAACATCCGTACTGCTCGTCCTGTGAAAATCAACCGCCACGACCAAGCCAAGATCTTGTCAGCGCAGGAGATCGCTTGGCTGTTTGATGGCAAGGTGGAGTTGGTTTCAAATCTGAAGCTATTGCTGCTGCTGCTGGTTTGGAGTGGAAAAGGGGAAGGAATGCAGGCGATCTCTTCCCTGTCGTTGCTCTCTTATGTAGAGGGGTTGCCGACAGAGCGCGATCGAGCCTTGTTTGGAATTTGCCTCTACACGACTGCGCGGGTCAACGAGGCATGTTCGTTGCACACTGCTGATGTGTATAGGGCAGACGGGCGGGTGCGCGATCGCATTACCTTTCGACGGGCAACAACCAAGGGGAAACAGGAGACTCGATCCGTTCCAGTGTCACCAGAGTTGAGGGAATTGTTAGCGGAGTATCGGAGTGATCGTCCCTATCTATTTCCAGGGCGGTGGGGGCGAGGACATATCTGTCCAGAATCAGCCGATGCCATTTTACGGGCAGCCTTTAAGCGGTTGGGGATTGAGGGGGCTAGCACTCACAGCTTCCGGCGCACGGCAATTACCTGGATGCACAACGAACGAGTGCCGATCAAGCATATTCAGTCGATCTCTGGACATAAGAGTCTGTCGGCGTTACAGCGATATATTGATGTGACGGAGAAAGATAAGGAGATGGCGATTAGTACACTGAGTTTTCGATCGTAAGCACTGATGATACGAGTTATCAATACGTGCTGGGCTAGATTGCCTGTGCTTGCTATTTATACCCGCCACCACCACTTCCGCTCATCCTACATCCCAGTCCTTAAAATCAATAAAATCAATTAACTAGAATTTAATATTCCTACTAGTTTAACCATTGTTAGACTATTGGGGTTTGAGGCTCTTTCTTCAAAGAACAAGAATCTTCAAAACGATAGTTTGCTCAATCTCAAGATCCAGACTTACGGAAGCATCGGCATTTGAGGCTGATCCATTAAGTTGTTGGAGTTTCCTCATGTAAAATTGGCTGAACACCTGTACTGCTTCAGCCGTGAAAACCAATTGCCGCAACCAATCCGCCTCAGTCTTAGCAAAGGAAAGTTTTTGGTCGTTTAGGCTGAAATACCTGTCAATCAAGGCTTCCATTACTCGCTTCAATCAAACAATTACGGGCTGAAATGTGCTGTTTTGAGCCATAAATCAGACACTCCAAATTGCAAATAATGATTTTGTGTAGTTTCAGGCTTCTAGTGTTTGATCAGCTAGTCACCAAAAATGGGACAGTTGCTTTGTCGATTCACTAACAACCAAAAAATTTCCGCTGCTAATATCAAGCCCGGTAGAGCCTTTATGTTCTTTGAGGCGCTTGTAGATTTCGTCATGGCAATAGGTACGGTAAAAATGCAATCAAAAGCCCGACATAGAGAGATTGCACTCAAGGAGTAATTGTTGCCAATAAGGATGAGCTTGTTCATTTGTAAGCTGTACTGAAGTTGGAGGCTAATGACCAACTTTAGTTGGAGTCAGCCTCCCATCATTAGGGAGACTTTTTGACTCATCATTTGATTACACGAAAATGTCAACCGTGAGTGGACGACAGGCGTGAGTCAATTTCCTATAGTAAGTCCATCAAATGTGATAGTGATTCAATTACACATTGAAGGTTTGCTGATACTGTCTGCACAGCACTCCTAAGAGCACTTCACAGCGCATTGCGATCGCAACCTGCATCCGTCAATTTCTCACATCACGGTTGCAACTTATTCCATTACGATTACCTATCCAGGAGCCATCATGAGTATTGTAAGCGCACAAGCTGACAAGCCTACAATCGTGTTCGTTCACGGTGCCTTCGCTGACTCTTCCAGTTGGAACGGTGTACTGCCCAGGCTGGTCACAAAAGGTTATCCGACCGTTGCTGTGGCGAATCCCCTGCGCAGCGTTAAGAGTGACGCAGACTACATTGCCAGCGCCCTTAAAGACATCGACGGGTCTATTGTGCTGGTTGGGCATTCCTACGGAGGCTCGGTAATCACCAATGCCGTTAATGGGAACCAGAACGTGAAAGCACTAATCTATGTTGCTGCCTTTGCCCCTGATGCGGATGAGACTGCCGTTGAACTCTCAGGACGCTATCCGGGCAGCACGCTTGGAGAAACCCTCACACCGCCAGTTGGCTTGCCCGATGGCAGCAACGACTTATACATTCAGCAGGACAAGTTCCACGCCCAGTTTGCCGCAGATGTACCCCCTAACGACGCACAACTGATGGCTCTTACCCAGCGTCCGATTACGGAAGCTGCACTGAACGAAGCCTCCGGTATGCCTGCATGGAAGTCTACCCCATCCTGGTTCATCTATGGCGATCGCGACTTGAACATTCCGGAGGCGGTGCATTCATTTATGGCGGAGCGGGCTAACTCAAAAGAGACCGTTGTTGTCAATGGCGCGTCCCATGTTGTGATGGTTTCCCATCCAGATGCCGTTTTCGAGATCATCGATCAGGCTGCAACCACTCTCTAGACGACAGGATTGATTATGAGTGCAATTCGCGTTGAAACTGACAGTCTGGGCAACGTCGAGGTGCCCAGCGATAAGCTCTGGGGCGCACAAACCCAGCGATCGCTCGAACATTTCAGCATCGGCAATGATTTAATTCCACGCGAGATGATTGCGGCTTACGCAGTGCTAAAGAAAGCAGCGGCGATCGTCAATCATCAAGCTCAACGGTTGGGTGATGAACAAAGAACATTGATTTGTCAGGTTTGCGACGAAATTTTGACAGGAGAACATTACGACCAGTTTCCGTTGCGTGTTTGGATGACGGGAAGTGGCACGCAATTCAATATGAATGTCAACGAAGTGATTTCTAATCGCTGTTGTCAATTAACTGAAAATCCGCTGGGCAGCAAAACACCTGTGCATCCAAATGATCATGTGAATATGTCCCAGTCATCGAATGATTCTTTCCCTTCTGCAATGTATATTGCGGCAGCGCAGAGAGTGAATGATAAATTGATTCCAGCGGTTAAAGAACTGCGTGATTCACTCAATCGCAAAGCAGAAGCTTGGAAAGAGATTGTCAAAATTGGTCGGACTCACTTACAGGATGCCACCCCGCTCACCCTGGGACAGGAGTTTTCCGGCTATGTGGGACTGTTGGATGATGGCCTCGATCGCTTAGCCGACAGCTTAAAAGGGGTGTATCGGCTGGCACTAGGCGGAACCGCCGTTGGAACGGGGATCAATTCAACGCCTGAGTTTGCAGCCGCTGTAGCCACAGAAATTGCCCAACTCACTGGGCTACCTTTTGTCACTGCGCCAAACAAGTTTACGGTGCAGGGCAGTCATGATGCGTTGGTGATGCTCAGTAGTGCGCTCAAGACCTTAGCCACCTCTTTGTACAAAATTGCGAATGATATTCGTTTACTGAGTTGTGGACCTCGGTGTGGTTTCCACGAACTGGATATTCCTGCCAATGAACCCGGCTCATCAATCATGCCAGGAAAGGTGAATCCAACTCAGTGTGAAGCGCTAGCGATGATTGCCGTACAGGTGATCGCGAATGATGTCGCAGTGACGTTTGGTGGAGCGAGTGGTTATTTAGAGATGAATGTGTATAAGCCTGTGATGATTCACAACGTGATGCACTCAATTCGGATTATGGGTGATGGATGCTCTAACTTTAGTCGATTTTTGGTCGCAGGTATACAGCCTAACCAAACGCAAATTAATACTTTTGTGGAGCGATCGCTGATGTTAGTGACAGCTCTCAGTCCCATCATTGGCTATGACAAAGCTTCGCAAGTTGCACACTATGCCCTTGATCACGATCTGACGCTGAAGGAAGCGGCACTGAAACTGGCATACGTTACTGCTGATGAGTTCGATCAAGTTGTCGATCCCACAAAGATGGTTCATCCCTACGTCGCAAAGTCGTGATTAAACGAAACAGATTGTTCTAACCCCCAATAACAACGGAGATAAAACTGTCATGAATTACAAGACCACTCTGAACGGCAAGCGTGGAGCAGAACTTCTCCATGATCCATCACTCAATAAGTCCACTGCCTTTACAGAGGCAGAACGGCAGGCGTTAGGACTGGTGGGGCTAGTCCCCGATGTCACCGAATCGGAGGATCTGCAATTGTGCCGCGTCATGCAGCAACTGGGTAACAAGAATACTGACCTTGATCGCTACATTTATCTCATCAACTTACTCGATCATGACGAAACCCTGTTCTATCGGACGATCATGTCAGATCCGGCGCGATTTCTGCCGATCGTCTATGATCCCACGATTGGGGAAGCCTGCCTCAAATTTGGACATATTTTTCGAGGTCCAAGAGGTATGTATCTGTCGATCGAGCGGCGTGGACAGGTGAAGCAAATTCTCCAGAACTGGCCCATCAAGGATGTGAGGGTTATCTGCGTGACCGATGGCGGACGGATTCTCGGACTGGGGGATTTGGGTGCGAACGGCATGGGCATTCCAATCGGCAAACTGCAACTTTACACCGCTACTGCCGGAGTGCCACCCACCGGACTGCTGCCCATTTACCTGGATGCCGGAAGCAATAACCAGCAATACCTGAACGATCCACTGTACCTGGGATTACGCAAGACACGCCCATCTACCGAGGAACTGTACAGCTTTGTGGATGAATTTGTGGATGCAGTGCAAGAAGTCTTTCCCAAGTGCTGCATTCACTTTGAGGACTGGACCGGGGTGGATGCTGTCCATTTACTGGAACGTTATCGGGACAAAGTATCCTGCTACAACGATGATGTTCAGGGTACAGCAGGCATTACCCTGGCTGGCATGATCAACGCTACCAAGCTCAAAGGAACCCAGCTCAAGGATGAGAAATATCTATTTTTGGGAGCAGGTTCAGCGGCGATCGGTCTAGCCAACTTGCTTTGTACAGCACTAGTGGCACAGGGGATGACACTGAAGGAGGCTCAGGCACAGGTTTATATGTTTGACGTGAATGGACTCTTAGAACCGACTCGCACCGATCTGGTGGACTTCCAGAAGCCCTATGCCCATCCCCATCCCCCCACTAGAGATTTTGTGGCTGCGATTGAAAGCATCAAACCAACGACCATTATTGGGGTCAGTACGGTGGGTGGTGCCTTTACTCAACAGGTGGTTGAAACCATGTCGCGGCTGAACGATCGCCCAGTGATTATGGCACTGTCAAACCCAACTGAACATGCAGAATGCACTCCTGAGCAAGCTTATACCTGGTCAAAGGGTAAAGCCATCTATGCGGCTGGTGTTCCATTTCCACCTGTTCATTTCAACGGTCAGACGTTCTTACCCGGACAAGCCAACAACTTCTACATTTTCCCGGCAGTCGGTTTAGCCATTTATGCTACAGAGGCGAAGCGCGTGACCGATGAGATGTTTATTGAAGCCGCCGCCGCCGTTGCCGATCAGGTTCCCAAAGATCTGCTGGAGCAGGGGTTAATCTATCCGCCGCAGTCGAACATTCTGGAAACAGAGACCAAGACCGCAGTACGGGTGGCAAAACTGGTGTTTGATAGCGGATTGGCACGGGTTGATCGTCCAGATGATATTGAAGCATTCATTCGCCAGCACGTCTATAAACCGGAGTATCAGCAACTCGTTTGAGCAGAAGGAGATCTAATCCAGATGTCAAGCCAAACAGTGATTCTATTGCCAATATTCTTCGTGATGGGATTAGGATACTTTGCAGGACGAATGAAGCAGTTTAGTAGCACTCAAACGAGTGGACTCAATGATCTGGTTCTAGACTATGCACTTCCAGCTTCTTTATTTGTTGGTACATCCGGTACTTCTCGCGGTGTACTGTTATAACAAGGAACATTATTCTTAGGGTTGCTGATTGCGCTTCTAGGTCTTTATCTGATTGCCTGGTTCGTTAGCAGAATTCTATTTCATCATGACGTTGGAACCGCTGCCCTGCAAGCGTTTGTCATTACAGTGCCCACAGCCCCTTTTATTGGCACTCCCATTCTAAATGACCTCTATGGAAGTTCTAGCATAGTTTCGATCGCAATCAGCGCCATCATCATGAACGTGATTCAAGTTCCACTGACGTTAGTACTGGTGGAACTTGGACAAACTCAAAACGCTGGTAAGCACTTTAGTCTCAATCAGATACTTCAATCATCAGTATCAAGAGCAATCAAAGCACCAGTGGCTTGGGTTCCTGCTTTGGCGATCGCGTTAGTTCTGTTTGGGGTGAAGGTTCCTGGCGCTGTAGACAAAATGCTCACCTTAATTGGCGTTGCAACTTCAGGTGTATCGGTTTTTTGTAGCGGCTTAACGCTGGCAGCACACAAACTCAAGCTCAATCGTGAGGTTATTGTTAACAGTGTGCTGAAGATGATCGTGCAGCCGCTGCTGATGGTAGTTTTGGTGCTTTGGTTGAGCATTCCCCATCCTGATGCCCCAGAGGGAATTTTGATTTGTGCGTTGCCGACCAGTGTGGTTGGAATCATTTTGGCATCACGCTTTCAAATGTATGAGTCGGAAGCATCATCAACTCTGTTGTTAACTTCAATGATGATGATTGCCACCCTGCCGATCGCGATCGCGTTGATTAGCCATTAATTGAAACCAGTCTTATTTCATTGCTGAAATGTTGCCACATCATTTAGACGCGATCGTTGGCTTTTTGATTCAAATCAGTTTGTGTTTCTTATTCTTTTAAGGAGATAAAGCGATGACAGATAAGCATGAAGTTGTAAACCCTTTCCCATCTCATTCGGAAAACTCACCGCCAACCGGAAGCGACGCAATTCAGCCGATACGCGATGGCGAAGGTGCAAGCATTCTCGGTCCGCGCAATTTGTCCCGTGAGGCACAAGACCGGGATTTGATCCGTCCCCCCAAAACCGATGCGGGAACCCTACCGAATATGCGATGGTCGTTTGCTGACAGTCACATTCGGATTGAACCGGGCGGATGGGCACGTCAGACAACGGTACGCGAATTGCCGATCTCGACCGCGATGGCGGGTGTAAATATGCGCTTAGATCCGGGTGGGGTGCGTGAGTTGCACTGGCACAAAGAAGCGGAGTGGGGTTATGTGTTGGCAGGTCAGACTCGCGTGACCGCTGTCGATAGTAACGGCAACACCTTTCAAGATGACCTGGGTGAGGGCGACCTTTGGTACTTTCCACCTGGTATTCCTCACTCTATCTAGGGTATCGGAGAGCAGGGCACTGAGTTCTTGCTCGTATTCAGCGATGGCAACTTCTCCGAAGATAGTACCTTTCTCCTTTCCGATCTCTGTGCCCATATTCCAAAGGAAGTCCTCGCCAAGAATTTTGGTTGGTCAGAGGCAAGCTTTGCGAACATTCCCAAAAAGGAGCTTTGGATCTTCCAAACGGATGTTCCTGGTTCTCTTGACTCCGATCGCATACCAAATCGAGAGCAGGTTCCACAGTGGTTTAGCCACCATATGATGGCACAGGAACCAGAACGTTTTAACGGCGGAACGATTCGCGTTACCGATAGTCGCAACTTTCCGGCTGCCACCCAAATCGCAGCAGCATTGGTCGAAGTCGAACCGGGGGCGATGCGGGAAATTCACTGGCACCCCAATGGGGATGAATGGCAATACTACCTTGAAGGTGAGGCACGAATGACGGTGTTCGCTGCTGAGAGCACCGCTCGGACGTTTGACTTCCAGGCAGGTGATGTTGGCTATGTGCCGATGTCAATGGCGCATTATGTTGAAAACACAGGAACAACAGCCCTGCGGTTTCTAGAGGTTTTCGTTAGCGATCGCTTCACCGATGTGTCGCTCGCTCAATGGTTAGCACTCACACCGCACGAACTGGTTGCAGCACACCTGAACCTCGATCGTGCCTTGGTCGATGCCATACCTGCTCAAAGGCGTTCGATCGTGCCGTCATTAGAGCAGATCGCATCATAAGCAATGGAAAGAAATAGGAAGGTCGTTAGCCGATGTTACTTCAACATGAGACTGAAATTGCAACGCATTCGGAACCGAGTTTGCCCGAAGTTCACAGCAGTATTCCGATTCCAAATGTTCAAAGCTTTTGGCGCAAAATGCTGGCTTTTGCAGGACCGGGCTATTTAGTTTCGGTGGGCTATATGGACCCCGGTAACTGGGCTACTGACATTGCAGGTGGATTGCCTATATTCAATGCATAGAGCGGCAGGAAACCTCGTCAAGACAAATTGTTTAAGGAACAGGCAATGAGGATATGAACGGATGCTCTGTATCGAAGATCTCTCCAAACTTGAACTCTTTCAATACCTCCCTTTAGAAAGGCTTCAGTGGGTGTGCGATCGCGTTGATAAAGTCGAACTCACGGCTGGGGAAACGCTGGTGCAGGAAGGTGATGCCGAACGGGGAGTATTCCTTTTAATTGCAGGTCAAATTGGGGTCACTCGCCTCAGTGAAGGCTTAGATATTCCAATTGGGCAGCATGAAGCCCCGGCATACTTTGCGGATGTACCCGTTCTGACGGATGAACCGATGCCGGTGACGCTACACGCCATGACAAACTGTCTACTTTATGAACTGGCGGGAGAGGACTTCCGCACGCTGCTCCATGAGTGCCGAGCGTTTGAGCGGACAGTGTTTCGAGTCATGGCACAGCGATTGCGGGGGGTCGAATCGTTTGTTCGGGGGCGCGAGAAGATGGCAGCTTTGGGGACGCTGGCAGCGGGTTTAGCCCATGAACTGAATAATCCGGCAGCGGCTGTCGTTCATGCGTTGAGAGATGTCATCCCCGCGATGATGGAACTCCAGCGAATGAACCTGGTCTATGGACAGCGTCAGGTTGAGTCCGCGCACACGCAGCAATGGATACAAACCCGTGATGAGGGATATGACGCGATTTTGCACGATCGCCTGAATTTGGCAACACTGAGCGATCGCGAGGATCAGTTGCTCGATTGGCTGGAAGCGTATGGGGTGGCAAATCCCTGGAACCTGGCGGAACCGTTAGCCAGTGGGGGTGTGACGGTAGAGACTTTAAACGCTTTGACGGCACGCTGGAAAGATGATCCGACAGAACTCAGAGACATCGGTGTGCGCTGGTTGGCGCTCTCGTTTGATGTCGTATCCATGATTAAAAGTGGGTTGCGCGGCGCAGAACGCATTAAAGATCTGGTGCAGGCAATGAAGGCTTACTCTTACCTCGATCAGGGCGTGCAGCAATTCGTAGATGTGCATCAGGGACTTGAGGATACCTTGAAAATCTTTTCCTATAAGCTCAAGTCTGGCATTGAAGTTTCTCGTCATTATGACTGCAACCTGCCACCAATCAAGGCTTATGGGAGTGAACTTAACCAGGTGTGGACAAACCTGATTGATAATGCGATCGATGCGATGGACGGTCAAGGTCGGCTTGAAATTACGACAATACGAGACGGGAACGCTGTTTGTGTGCAAATTACGGATTCTGGGGCAGGGATTCCACCTGAGATTCAATCGCGCATTTTTGAATCCTTCTTCACGACCAAACCAGTCGGCAAGGGCGCAGGTCTGGGTTTAGATGCCGTCCGGCGGATTGTAGAAAACCGTCACCAAGGCACGATCGCTCTAGAGTCACAACCCGGTAAGACTCGCTTCTCAATCCGTTTACCGTTGGCAACATAGAAATTTTTGATCGCAGGTAATCCTCATGGCTAAACCCGTCATTTTGACTGTTGACGATGATCCAGATGTTTTACAAGCTGTGGCACGAGATTTGCGGCAGCAGTATGGCAACCGTTTTCGGATTTTGCGAGCTGATTCTGGAGCAGCCGCGATCGACCTCACCCAAACGCTCAAACTCCGTAACGAGTCGGTTGCCCTGTTTCTGGTCGATCAACGGATGCCTCAAATGAACGGCGTCGAGTTTCTCGAACAGGCGTTACCACTTTTTCCAGATGCCAAACGGGTGTTGCTGACTGCCTATGCGGATACCGATGCCGCGATTCGGGCGATTAACAGTGTACAGATTGATTACTATTTGCTCAAGCCGTGGGACCCACCGGAAGAGCGGCTCTACCCAGTCTTAAACGATCTGCTGGATGATTGGTTTGCCAGTTTTCGTCCTGCGTTTGAAGGTCTTCGCGTGATCGGCAATCGCTGGTCGCCCCAGTCCCATGACATGAAGGACTTCTTAGCCCGCAATCAAATTCCCTATCAATGGCTGGATATTGAACTGTCTGAAGAGGGGCGCACATTAGCAAACCTGACAGAGTGCGATCGCCTGTCTTTGCCCCTGCTGTTGTTTCCGGATGGCATCAGCCTGGTGCAACCCTCGATCGCCCAGGTTGCCGAGAAAATGGGACTTCACACCCGCGCTGAAAAGCCATTCTATGACCTGGTGATCGTGGGTGGTGGGCCGGCAGGGCTGGCAGCGGCAGTTTATGGTGCGTCCGAGGGACTGCATACGGTGTTGATCGAACGCGAAGCACCGGGTGGACAGGCGGGCACCAGTTCACGGATTGAAAACTATCTCGGCTTTCCGTCGGGTCTCAGTGGAGGGGATTTAGCGCGGCGGGCGGTGGCTCAGGCAAAACGTTTTGGCGTTGAGATCCTCAGTCCTCAAGGTGTAACGGCGATGCGTGTAGAAGATCCCTATCGCTTCATCACGTTATCCAATGGCAGTGAAATTAGTTGCCACGCTCTGATTCTGGCATTGGGGGTGTCGTGGCGACGATTGGATGTACCGGGACTCGATCGCCTCACCGGAGCAGGGGTGTACTACGGGGCGGCTCAAGCTGAAGCGATCGCCTGTCAGGGAGAAGACGTTCACATCGTGGGAGGTGCCAACTCTGCTGGACAGGCAGCCATGTTTTTCTCCAAGTATGCCTGTCAGGTGACGATGCTGGTGCGGGGCGAGTCGTTGACCAAAAGTATGTCGCAATACTTGATCGAGCAGATTGCTGAGACCTCAAATATCGTCGTAAAAACCTATACCAGGGTCGTAGAAGCCAAAGGAAACAACAGTTTGGAGGCGATCGTCGTTGAAAACGCGGTTACAGGTGAGAGCGAAACAGTCGCCGCGACATCATTGTTTATTTTTATTGGAGCGGTTCCTCGGACGGAATGGCTCGATGGTTCAGTGGAGTGTGACGATCGCGGCTTTATTATTACGGGTTCTGACCTCAAACGGAGTACTAGTCAATCGAGTGGTTGCCGTCCAAAGGGCTGGCGACTCGATCGTGACCCCTATTTGCTCGAAACAAACGTTCCTGGGGTATTCGCGGTTGGTGATGTCCGGCATGGCTCGATCAAGCGGGTTGCATCCGGTGTGGGTGAAGGTTCAATCTGTGTACAGTTTGTCCATCAATATCTTGCTAATGTCCGGGTTTAGGCGAGTTGTGAGACAGCAATCGTTTAGCAATCAATCATATGCATTGATTCCTTTTGTAAAAAACTTAAAGACATTCCGAAAACCTGACTCAAGATGGATGCTCTTTTATTTGATTCCGTTCAATGTCTAGGGTGACAGATTGTAAAGCCTTCCAAGAAAGGCAACAAACTAGACCTGCCTTAACATCGTTTTTTGTTAGATGAGCATCAAATCATGGGTTGATGAGATTGCCGATCTTCCCAACAAACTGCCACTGCGGATCGTTCTCATCGTGCCTTTGATGCTGCTGTTGACAGGTACTGTTGGGATTGTGGGATATTTGTCCTTTAGAAATGGACAAAAAGCTGTTAATGAGGTTTCAACTCAACTGCGAAATAAGATTGTGCGTCAGATTGAGGAGAAGCTGAATACTTCTACAAAAGCGGCTCATACGGTCAATCGTCTGAATGCGATCGCCCTGGCGCGAGGGGATATTAATATTGCGGATGCCAGGGGCGAACAAAATTTTTGGCAGCAGGTTGAGATTTTTCCAACCGTCACTTTTATTTTCTGTGGCGATGTGAAAGGTAATGTATTGGGGGCAGGCAAGATCGGCGGCAGAAAACTGCAAAGCTGGGTGAGTACTGCGTCTACCCAGTATGTTCCCTACTACTACAGTCTCGATGCTCAGGGAAACCGCACTCAAGAGTTGGAAAAAGGTACTGAGCCATTTAATCCAACTGTTCGTCCCTGGTACAGAGCAGCGGTGGCAGCAGGTGAACCGACTTGGAGCGATATTTACTTAGTGGTGCCAACCTTTGATCCTGCCATTGCTGCCAGTTTACCCGTTTACGATCCAGAGACTCGCAAGTTGATTGGGGTCTGTGGAACCGATATTTTTCTACCCCAACAAATGAGCGAGTTTCTCAAAAGTCTCAATGTTGGGAAGACGGGTCATATTTTTATCATGGAGCGGTCTGGGCAATTAGTGGCAACGTCAGCCAACGAGCCGATGACAACTGGACAGGATGAAAATACCAGGCGTTTGCTTGCAGCGCAAAGTAGCAATCCGATCATTCAGGCAACGGCTCAGCAGTTAAGCGATCGCTTTGGTGATTTCAATCGCATTCAAACCTCTGAGCAATTTGACTTTAACATCCACAACAATCGCCAACTCGCTGAGGTGACACCGTTTAAGGATGGGTACGGATTAGATTGGTTGATTGTGACGGTGATTCCAGAGGCAGACTATTTAGGACAAATTCAGGCGAATATTCGGGATACACTGGCTCTCTGTATTGTGGCGTTAATTGCAGCCTTTATTCTATGCGTCTTAATCGCCCGCTGGATTACCAAGCCAGTACTGAGTTTAAACCAATCCGCGAAAGCGATCGCGGCAGGCAAATGGAATCAAGTTGTTCATATTAAACGTTCAGATGAATTAGGGGAACTGGCAAACTCATTTAATGGCATGGCGCAGCGGCTGCAAACAGCATTTGCCGAACTGCAAACGTTGAACCAGACCCTTGCCCAAAATGAAACTCGCCTGCAAGAATTTCTAGAAGCCATTCCAGTGGGTATTGCCGTGGTGGATGAGGCGGGTTGTCCCTATTATGTAAATCAGCGAGGGATTCAGCTTCTGGGGCAAGGCATTGATTCTTCTGTGCCACCAGAGCAATTCTCCGAGGTTTATCAGATTTATCTGCAAGGAACGAATCAACCCTATCCAACCGAAAGGATGCCGCTGATTCGGGCATTGAAGGGTGAACGTACCACCGTTGAGGACATGGAAATTCGCCAGAGTAACGCCAGAATTCCGATTGAGTCTTGGGGAACTCCTATTTTCGACCAACAAGGCAAGGTAATTTATGCGATCGCTGCCTTTCAAGACATTACAGAACGACGCCAAGCCGAGAAACTGTTAGCGGATTACAACCGGACGTTGGAACAACAGGTGGTGGAGCAAACAGCCGCTTTGCGGGAAAGTGAAACCGAGGTACGCACGCGCGAACAGGAACTACGAATGCTCGCCGATGCTCTCCCCGTTTGTATCTTCTATACCGATCATAATCACCGCTATCGATTTGTGAATCATGCCTGTGCGATCTGGTTTAACCGGAGTCGGGATGAGATTATCGGTAAGCTAAATTGTGAAATTCTGGGTGAAGCCTATGAGAGGATTAAGCCGTATATTCAGCAAGCCTTGGCAGGACAGACCATAACCTACGAGGCAGAACTGTTCTATCCATCGGGCAACAAGCATATCAGTGCGATCTATATCCCCGATTTTGATGTCAATGCTCAAGTGAAAGGATACTACGGGTTGGTCACAGATATTAGCGATCGCAAACGCGCAGAAGCGGCTTCAATTCTGGAAGAACGTAACCGGATGGCACGGGAAATTCACGATACGTTAGCACAAGCGTTTACAGGGATTCTCGTTCAAGCTGATGGGGCAACCCAGGTACTAACGGACGATGTCGAAGCAGCTCAATTCCATCTGGAGTTGATTGATGAGTTAGCACGAACTGGACTGAGTGAAGCGCGTCGTTCCGTCTCAGCCCTGCGTCCTCAGTTATTAGAAGAAGGGGATTTATCAAGCGCCCTGCAACGCCTTGTGACTCAAATGCGATCCGTAACCGACACGACTCTGATTTACGACGTTCAAGGAACCATCTATTCCTTACCCGGTGAAGTAGAGAACAACTTACTGCGAATTGGACAGGAGGCACTCACCAATGCCATTAAGTACGCCCATGCCCAGGAAGTTCGAGTGGAATTAGGGTATGACGATGCCCACTGCCGTTTGCGCGTGAAGGATGATGGGCAGGGTTTTGGCGTGGGTAGTGTTCCAGGGAGCGGTGGGTTTGGTTTATTAGGGATGAGCGAACGAGCAGCGCACATTGGAGCGCAATTGAATATTCGGAGCCAACCTGGACGGGGAACGGAAATTGTTGTCATCGTTAATCGAGCAGGAGAAATATGACGATCGAATCCAGCCTAATTCGGGTTCTCATTGCCGATGACCATGCGGTGTTTAGACAAGGATTGACAACGATCATTGACCGTGATCCTAATATGACAGTGATTGGTCAAGCTGAAGATGGACAACAGGCGATCGACCTGTATCGAGAACACCAACCGGACGTAACGTTAATGGATTTGCGAATGCCCCAAATAGGAGGCGTTGAAGCCATTACTGCAATTTGTGCTGAATTTAAACCTGCCCGGATTATCGTGTTGACAACTTACGATGGCGATGAAGATATCTATCGGGGATTGCAGGCAGGGGCAAAAGGTTACCTGCTCAAGGATACCAAGTCCAACGAACTGCTCAATGCCGTTCGCACAGTGCATCGGGGGCAGCAGTATATTCCGCCAGAGGTGGGGGCAAAACTGGTACAGCGGATAAATACTCCAGAACTGAGTGCGAGAGAGTTAGAGGTACTCAGCTTGATGGCACAGGGGATGAATAATCTCGATATTGCCACTGCGTTAAATATCGGTGAAAGCACTGTCAAATCTCATATCAATCGTATTTTAAGCAAACTGGGAGTGAGCGATCGCACTCAAGCAGTGATTATGGCGGTGAAGCGAGGAATTGTCAGTTTGTAGGTGGCTCAGGTTTGAGTGAGCAGTCCAACTTAAGTTGGAGTAAACCCTCCCTTTCAAGAATGATTGATGCATCAATCATTCTAAGAGATAAAAGTGTCAACTCTAAGTGGACGACAAACAGGAGCCAGTTTTCTATATTGAATTCATGCAAACCGAGGCAACAACATCTGTTAAAAACTCAAGGTTTGCTTCTAAAAGACTGTAGCAAGAGGGTGTTAGAGCGATCAGTTGCGATCTCTCTCCTTTCCCTCAGAGGTGTCTGTGAGCAAGGATCATAACCGCAGTTCGTTATTCGTTCCACCGTCAACCCAAGATCATATTCAAGGTGCTCTAAGTGCTGCGGTGGCGCTGGTGATGTATGGAGACTATCAATCTCCTCAAAGTGCGGATGTTTATCGACTCATTCAAGCGATTCAACAACAGCCTGGCGTTTTTTCAGGAGGAAACGATTTGTGTTTCATTTTCCGTCACTTTCCGCAGGTGCAGATTCACCCTTATGCTCAACGAGCAGCAGAAGCGGCGGAAGCAGCAGCGGCTCAGAACCAATTTTGGCAGATGCATGATATTTTGTTCGATCACCAATCTACCTTAAGCAATGGTTATTTAGTGGAGTACGCCAACAATCTGAAACTCAATATTCCTCAGTTTCTCCACGATCTATCCAAACGAGTGTATCTCGATCGCATTCATCATCACATTCAGGGTGGATATCAAAGCGGAGTTACAACTGCCCCAGCTTTGTTCATCAATGGAATTCGATATATTAGCCGTTGGAACATTCAGCAATTGGTAGAAGCGATATCCCTATAGGTGATTAAGTCCAAGTAAACCAATCAGAACAAAAAGATGATTTTGAGCGGCTATGGGCGGTGTTGGTGACGACACCAACGTAGTGATGCTCTGTGGCAACAGAGTTCCAAAGGTCGGTTCATTGATAGATGCAGTCGTAGCGTAAGCATTACCCATTACAGGAGACAAGTGTGATGTCTACTTCAAGTCTAAACAGCCTCGCTAAAGCCGATGCCAGTCAACCTTTACTCCATCAGCACGGACACGAAATTCAGCCCTATGGTAGCCTGATTAATCCGCCAATCGCCCTCAACGTTGAAGCTCGTAGCGAAAGCTGTACACTCGTGAATCAGATTTTGGCAGACACGATCATTCTCTATCATCTGTACAAAAAACATCACTGGATGATGCGGGGACATACGTTTTATCAACTGCATTTGTTACTCGACAAACATGCTGATGAACTGATCGAGTTGATTGATGTTATGGGAGAGCGGGTGCAAACCCTGGGAGGTGTGGCGATTGCTGACCCGCGCCATGTAGCAGAAGTCACTAAGGTAAAACGCCCCCCCAACGGAGTGGAAGAAGTGCCCGTGATGCTATCGCGTCTGCTAGAAGCTCATGAGCTGATTATTCAAGAGCTGAGAGAAGCGATCGACAAAACTGCCGCAAATCAAGACAGTGGCACGAATGATATGTTGGTCAGTCAGGCGTTGCGAACCCATGAGCTACAGGTTTGGTTCCTATCTGAACATTTAGTGGATACGCCCGTGGTTCGCAGCTAGATTTAATTTTTGAACCAAAAGAGTAAGAACAAGAACAATTCATGATTCATTCAGGAGAATTTCCATGAGTACTATTACAACCCAAGATGGAACCCAAATCTACTACAAAGATTGGGGTACTGGACAACCGATTGTCTTTAGCCACGGCTGGCCCCTATCATCTGACGACTGGGACGCTCAACTGATGTTCTTCTTGGATCGTGGCTTTCGTGTGATTGCCCATGATCGACGAGGACACGGGCGATCGAGTCAAGGCAGCGACGGACACGATATGGATCATTACGCTGACGATCTCGCTGCGCTGACAGAGCATCTTGATTTAAGGGATGCTGTCCATGTCGGTCACTCCACGGGGGGTGGGGAGGTTGTGCATTACATCGCCCGCCACGGCGAAAGTCGAGTTGCCAAGGCAGTTCTCATTAGTGCAGTACCGCCGCTGATGGTCAAGACCCCTGCAAATCCTGGCGGTTTACCCAAAGAAGTATTTGACGACTACCAAACACAGGTAGCCACCAACCGGGCACAATTCTATTGGGATGTGCCAGCCGGCCCCTTTTACGGCTACAACCAACCAGGCGCGATCGTATCTCAGGGTGTGATTCAGAATTGGTGGCGGCAAGGCATGATGGGCGGCGCGAAGGCTCACTATGATGGCGTCGTCGCTTTCTCCCAAACCGACTTCACAGAAGATCTGAAGAAAATCTCGGTGCCAACTTTGGTCATGCATAGTAAAGACGACCAGATTGTCCCCTATGAAGATTCTGGCCCGTTGAGTGCCAAGTTGGTGAAGGGCGCGATATTGAAAACCTACCACGGTTTTCCACACGGTATGCCAACGACCCATGCGGAGGAGATCAATGCTGACCTCCTGGAATTCATTCGGTCGTAAAGGCTATCCGTTCAGGAAGTGAACTGTTAATGGCGGATAGCTCTCGCAAAGACTCTCCTGCCATTAACCTGGCATGGTTAGACTTTCTGCAAAATGGGAAATACTCATGTCGGACAAACCAGGGTTATTTACACCGATCAAGCTTGGTTCCCTTGACCTGCCTAATCGAATTATCATGTCTCCGCTGACTCGCCTTCGAGCCACTCCTGACTGCATCCCCACGCCTTTAATGGTCGAATACTACGCTCAGCGTGCAACAGCGGGACTCATTATTACAGAAGGAACCCATCCGAGCCCAATGGGGCGTGGGTACACAACCGCCCCTGGGCTGCACAACCAGGAACAGGTTGCAGGTTGGCGCAAGGTGACCGATGCGGTTCATGCTGCCGGAGGTCGGATATTTGTGCAACTGATGCACGCTGGACGAGTGACACACTCCTCCCTGTTACCCAATCATGCCCGCCCAATTGCTCCTTCGGCAATTCCAATCCTGTCAGAAGAAATCCGCGTTTGGGATGGCAAGGTTCCTTTTGAAACCCCTCGTCCGTTGGCGTTAGACGAAATTCCCCAGGTTGTAGAAGAGTATCGTCGATCAGCAGAACTTTCAATTGAAGCAGGTTTCGATGGCGTGGAACTGCATGCCGCAACCGGATACCTCCCCAACCAGTTTCAGGTCAGTGGCTCCAATCACCGCACAGACGCCTATGGTGGCTCATTGGAGAATCGAACTCGCTTTACGCTGGAAGTGGTGAATGCGCTCTGTAGCGTCCGGGGAGCGAAGCAGGTTGGGGTCAAGATTGCCCCCGGTTTTACCGTCAATGACACATTTGATGACAATCCTGCCGAAACGTATCTCCATGTCGCCAAAGCCCTCAATCTCCTGGGTTTAGCCTATTTGCACGTTGGGTATGACCGAGATTACACCAGGGGCACTGCGCCAAACTTCAATCCCATCGATCTCCTCCGTCCCGTTTACCACGGAACTCTCCTGGCTGTAGGTGGATTCGATCGCCAACGGGGCGATGCAGCTATTGCAAGCAGACGGGCTGATGCCGTTGTTTTCGGGCGGTCATTCATCTCCAACCCTGACTTAGTGGAACGCCTGCGGCTCAATGCCCCACTGGCTGAAGGCGACATCAAAACGTTCTATGGGGGAAGTGAGTCTGGCTACACGGACTATCCAACCCTGTCGCCATTCTATCGAGCGGAGCACGACCTCACTGCCTCCTGATCGTCCATTCGCAAGCAAGCCTAATCTGGAGTAATCATGAGTCAATCCTGTACCCACCTCAGCCAAATTCATTCAGTGACGCCGAGCGCCAACGGTTGTGAGGAATGTTTAGCAATGGGCGATCGCTGGGTTCATCTACGCCTTTGCCTGCTCTGCGGTCATGTCGGTTGCTGTGATTCTTCTAAAAACAAACACGCAACAAAACATTTTCACGCGACCCAGCATCCGATTATCCAATCCTTTGAACCTGGCGAAGATTGGCGCTGGTGCTACATCGATAATGTGGTTGTTTAAGTTCATTGAATGAAACCATAAATTGAAGTGCCCCCTGATAACTCATGCTTTTACTCAACCCAACGGATTTAATTCGAGAGCGTTACGGCAGCAGTGTTTTCAATCCAGAACACCTTTGGAATGAAACCCTGGCAACATTGCTGTCTCACCGCTCAGTGCGAGCCTACCTACCCAATGCATTGCCGTCGCTAACCTTGGAAACTCTGATTTCGGCGGCTCAATCGGCAGCAACCTCCTCGAATCTCCAAACCTGGAGCGTCGTTGCCGTTCAAGATCCGGTACGGAAAAACACCCTATCTCAACTCGCAGGCAACCAGGCACACATCCGCCAGTGCCCTATGTTTCTCGTTTGGCTAGCAGACCTAGCTCGGTTGAATTACCTTGCTACCCAGCAGGAGATGACCACTGATGGATTGGATTACCTGGAGATGTTTGTTACAGCCGTAATTGATACAGCACTGGCAGCACAAAATGCCACAGTCGCAGCGGAGTCGCTAGGGTTAGGCACCGTCTACATTGGAGGTATCCGCAACCAACCGGAACAAGTTGCTGAAACGCTTCAGTTACCACCTCAGTTGTTTGCGGTTTTCGGGTTGTGTATCGGATACCCTGATCAAGCAAACTTAGCGACGGTCAAACCCCGATTACCTCAAGCGGCGGTACTTCATCACGAAACATACGATCTTGTCCAGCAAGAAGCGGCGATCGCTCAGTACAACGAAGTGATGCAACACTTCTACAAGTCTCAGCAGATGAATGTCACAGGTGACTGGGTAGAACATTCCCTCAAACGGGTTGCTACAGCACAAGCATTGGGGGAGCGTGAACAGTTGAAGGAGAAACTACACCGACTTGGATTTCCACTGCTGTAAAACCAAACTTCCATTCGTACTTTCTATTTCCACTTCAGGAGGAACCAATGATTACAGTACGTCGAGCCGAAGAGCGAGGATATGCGAACCACGGTTGGTTGGACTCTTACCACACCTTTTCCTTTGCCAACTACTATGACCCTGCTCACATGGGCTTTCGCGATCTGCGAGTGATCAATGAAGACCGTGTTGCCGGGAACCAGGGATTTGGTCAACATGCCCATCGCAACATGGAAATTATTACCTATGTGTTAGACGGTGCGCTGGAACATCAAGATAGCCTGAGCAACCGAGCAGTAATGCGTCCAGGAGAAATACAGCGGATGACCGCAGGTACAGGCGTGACCCACAGTGAATATAACCACTCCGATCGCGACCCGGTTCATTTCTTGTAAATCTGGATCTTGCCAAACCAGAAGAATTTACCTCCTGGCTATGAACAAAAGGCTTATTCAGAAGTCGAAAAGCGTGGCACTCTGCGCCTGATTGCCTCTCAAGATGGGCGTGAGGGTTCTGTCACCGTCCATCAAGATCTGAACCTTTATGCCACTGTGCTGGCACCAGGGGAATCTGTAAGCTTGCCGGAGAGTGATCGCCATTTCTGGGTGCAGGTCGCCAGGGGCAGTGTCTTGCTCAACAGTAAATTACTTCACCAGGGCGATGGAGCCGCTGTAGAGGGCGAAGCGTTGGAGTTTGTTGGTGAAGAGAACGCTGAAGTTTTAGTGTTTGACCTGACGTGAATTCATGTCATGCTCAGTTGTCTTTGCTCGTCGTCTATTAGAGAGTCATATTATGGTCAGTAACAAAGAGATTAACAAATCTGTGCCAAGTGATCGCTGGGGCGAATTCTTTGACCAGTTTTCCAATGGCAATCGGGGACGGCATATTTCAATTGAAATCATCAATTCAGAACTGGGTGATGAAGAACTGATTCAGAACGCACCGTTGATGGCGATTGTCTACGATCGTCCTGGTAAGGGAGATGATTTGGTGATCGAAGTCGGTAAAACTGATGTGTCTTACGCGCATACGATCGATGCACCGACCGAAGATTTAACGGAACAAAGTTCAAGTGGTCAGATTGTCGCCCTTTCGATTAGTGACGCTGCTGGAACAAAAACGATTGTTAAGCTCCAGAGCAGTTGAGCGATCGCGTATTAGGCATTATCGCACCCCTTACAACCAGTACTACATGGCGAAAATAAACATGGGTTAACTTAAGCGTCGAGTTCTAGGTTTTTTGAGGTCACGTCTAATGCTAGATCCACTGGTAGTAGGGACAGACGAAGAAACTCACCAGGTGACAGCTGTCATTTCTCATCTCATTCGATCTGGGCGCGAGCAAGGGTATGAGGAGTGGTTGCACGGAATTGCAACGGCTGCCCATCAGTTTAAGGGACATTTAGGGGTTAGCGTGATTCGACCCCGTGATCATGCTCATCCTGAATATGTGGCAATTGTCAGATTTGATCATTACAACAACCTCAAAATCTGGTTAGAATCCAGCATGCGACAGGAATGGTTGGAGCGGTTACAGCCCTTGATTGAAAAGCCTGAAACCATTCAAACCCTGACGGGACTGGAAACATGGTTTACGCTTCCTAACAAACCTATGAAGGCTCCACCGCCTCGCTACAAAATGGCGATCGTCACATGGCTGGCGGTATTCTTTACCATATCTATTCTCAATCGTTTGCTAGTGCCAGTACTAGGAAGGCTTCCGGTATTGTTCAGATCGTTGTTGATTACAGGTCTAACAGTTGCCCTGCTCACCTATGTGATTATGCCTCGTCTAACTCGACTCTTCCGCAAATGGCTGTATCCCATTTGACAGGAATTGGGGTAATACTGTGTGTAAGCTGAACCGCTTGTATTCCCGATGATAAGCAGTAATAATCTGAGAATAGTCAGATAGAGATAAGTTGAACATTAATCGCTGAAAGGAACGATACCCGCCAATAAACGTTAACTAAATCCAGGCAGTGGATCGAATTTTCACCCAATAATTGTCTGCTCGTCCCTGGTCATGAGAATGACCTCCGCACCCAATGGCTTTAAACTTTGTTCAGCAAAGTACTGAAGGAGAAAAACCAATGCCTCATATCAGCATCAAGCTTTATCCCGGCAGGTCGGAGCAGCAGAAAGTTCAGTTTGTCGAGCGAATCGTGAAAGACGCTATGTCAATTCTCGAAAGCAGCGAAGACTCGATTTCAGTCGCGATCGAAGAAATCAACCCAGAGGATTGGGTAGAGACAGTCTATCAACCAGAAATCTTGAACAACCCAGAGAAGCTCTACAAGAAGCCAGGCTATAACCCACTGGAATAGCAATAGACGGCTTCGACTTCTAATTTAAGATGAACAGCTATAGTGCGACACGCCACCCGTGTTAAAAAACGCCTGAGGTCTTAGACGATAGTATTTATCTTCTACGTCTTGTGATTGCTCATCATAGGGATAGCTAAGGACTTCTTGCAACTCTTTTACTAAAGTATAGTCACCCTGCATGGCTTGTTGATAGGCAGGGGCAATCAACCACTCTCGCCATGTGTATTTTGGGTTCGTCTGTTTCATCTTTGTTGATATCTCAGCCAAATTGCCGTCGTTAATGATGAGGTCGCGCCAGCTTTTTAGCCAAGATTGCCATTGTTCATCGAGTTGGGGTGACGTTTTAACGTAGAAGCTTTTCTTCAATGCTGAGATATCATCTGGGATATGGGATAACTCGCGGAAGAAAATGGTGTAATCGACCTCTGAGTCAGTCATTAACTGCATTAATTTTTCAAATAGCTGTGGGTGATATTCAGTTAAGCCAAGTTTGTCCGCCCACATTTTTTGGATTTGTGTTTGCATGGCTTCTGAAAAGCCGCGGCCTACTTGGTCGAACTGTTCTAACGCTTCAGCATCTTCTGTCAGTAGCAGTCTCACTGCTTTCCAAAACATGAAATAATTTGCTTCTGCTGCAATGGGCTGATTGAAGAATGAAAAGTGCTCGCCGCCACCCGTCCAAGGTTGAAACCAAGGGTCAAATTTTTCACAAAATCCAAAGGGTCCATAGTCTAGGGTAAAGCCTCCAGCCGCGCAGTTGTCACTGTTAAAATTACCCTGGCAATAACCAACCCGTAGCCAATTCGCCACCAGTGAAGTGAGACGCTGGCGAAATAGCTTAGCCAACTCCAC
Source organism: Oculatella sp. LEGE 06141 (assembly GCF_015207605.1). GTDB lineage: Bacteria > Cyanobacteriota > Cyanobacteriia > Elainellales > Elainellaceae > Oculatella. The sequence continues at coordinate 8,533 of NZ_JADEWO010000065.1, read as the reverse complement.
TAATTGATCGGCAAAACCAAGGCTTTGATGAATGTCGCTTTTGTACTCTCGCTCAACTAAGTGCGACACTATCATGCTCAACTCTTCTAATGCTTTTGGATGAGCATTGCTGCGAGTGCGGCGGGCAAATAACTCTAGCTGACCAACACGCAAAAAGGAGGGTGCAACGCGAGTTGAAATGGCCACAGGATTGTCCACCAAAACATCAGGGTCAATAGAGTCGGAGTCTTGAGAATACCAAGGCCGGGTAACGGTCTCAGATTTAGAAACATACAGTGTCAAAGAGCGCGATGTTGGCACACCTAACGCCTGCATGTAGTCTTGCGCTAGAAACTCGCGCACACTTGATCGGAGGACAGCGCGCCCGTCGGCACCCCGGCAATAAGGCGTTGGGCCACCCCCTTTCAATTGCATTTCCCAGCGCTGTCCATTGATGATTCCTTCAAATACAGATATTGCTCGACCATCGCCATAACCATTACCCGTACCAAATGGACATTGTTGGGTATATTCGGTGCCATAAATCGACAGGGCATAACCCGTCGCCCAGCCCACCTGACGCATCGGCTCATGGACAGCAGAGAGATCCCCAGAAAATACACGGCGAAATTTTTCATTCAGCGCCAGTCCATCGCTCAACCCAAGTTCCTTAAAAAAAGTGCGGCTATGAGCGACATATTCTGGGTCTGCAAGCGGCGTGGGTGTCACAGGTACGAAATGACCAGAAAAAACCTGGCGGGCCCGGTGATCATCACCATCGACCGTGGCATCAGGATCGGCATTTAAGGTATCCATTAGAGAATAATCTGCCAATTGCACAAACTCATCGAAGGTTGTTACACAAGGCTCAGCAGAGGGTTTAGATGGATATGACATGGTTGTTAGCGCCGATATTGTCGGGAAGGATTCATGTTTAATTGAGGCCTTTGCAGATCCAGCAAAGCTTTGATGCCTATATGATAGATTTTTACACGTATCTCGGATCGATGCCTATTACTGGAAGCACTATTAAGCGATCGCCATACTGAGAGCAATAATCTCCCCGTTTGTTGTTAACCCTAACAGCATCTCTTGCTGTGGTTGAATACGCTGCCCTGTAATGGCACATTGCTCTTCTTGTTGAGAGACTGCCCTAAACGTCGCTCGAATATCCGACATAGATAACAGTGGGGGACGAGAGGGCGATCGCCTATCTTCAGAGGAATACGATTGCACCTCATTCTCTCCCATCTGCTGCTCCACAAACTGCCAAAGCACTTCTCGAATTAGAGTTTGATAGCCCTGTTCACCAGAAATCTCCCGCAATCGCTCCTTCAGTTCGGGTTCCAATCGAATACTCGTGACCTGCATTTCCGAAGTGCTGCCCCGCTTGCGTGTATCCATAACCGAACATCCTAAATTTCAATTCCCGGGTGGACAATCTAATACTACAAGTGTAGTATGTAGACATTCGGATTTGTAACACAAACACTACAGCCTTCCATGATACGCATCTTTCACGCCACCTTAGCCAGCGCCATGCAGTGCCGACCTCAACACGGTCTAGGCAGAGCAGCGGCGCTGTTTGCGTTTGAGGGGACGTATTGGTTTAGCGGCGGTAAATCCGTCAGCGAAGGCATTGATAGCACAATTCGTGCGGAACGCTCCGCGAACGCCGGACGACTCAATCCGGATGAACTCACTAGCAGCGGGAGGTGCAGGGCAATCCTGACACCGACATAGGGAAAAGCATATCAACTTCCCCAACCCCCGCTCCTGGTCATCAGAGGCGGGGGTTATTTTTTGAGGAGAAAACTGATGCAGACCGAACAGCGACAGAAAATTCCAATACTCCAAAACCAGGTTGTGGTGTTCTCTAAGAACTACCTGCCCCTGGCGCGGATCAACATCAAACGGGCGATCGTTCTGCTGGTTACCGGACAGGCGGAGACTCTGGAGTTCAGCAGCACCCAGCAATGGGAAGTTCGCTCTCCCAGTGTCGTACTACAGATTCCAGACCATATCCGGTTGACCAGTGGCAATCCAGAGCGGCACTGGAAGCTTCCTCCTGTGAATCGGCGGGAAGTCTTCCGCCGCGATAACCACACCTGTCAGTACTGCGGCAGCACCAGGCACCTGACGCTAGATCACGTCATTCCCTGATCAAAGGGTGGAACCCATACCTGGGACAACGTAGTGACCGCCTGCGAGAAGTGCAATTCATGCAAAGGCGATCGCCTTCTGCATGAAACCGGGATGGTACTCCAAACCAAACCCAAAGCACCGATGCATCCTGCGATCGCCTTTGCCGAGCAGTTTTGGAAAGAACAGCAGCCTATTGACACCTGACCTCAAGCCAGAAAGGAGGCATGACCGATGTTGAAGCTGAACTACACCGACGTTGGGCTGTACATGGAGCGAACCATGACCAATCCCGAACTGTTGATGCAAGAGCGAGTGCTTCTGGCGATGCGGTTAGGGCAAACGCTCCATGTCGAACCCGGTCATGCTTCCTTTCTGCTGCCTGCTGATATTCCCGAACTGGAAGTGCTAGAGACAGCACTACATCGGGAGTACGGCTCAGTAGTCACCCTCATTGCTGTCGATGAAGAGTTTGTCGAAGTCCGGCTGAGCGGAAGCTGGATTGCCGAGGACAAGGACGCTCACGAAGGGATGTTCCTAACCGTGATGAGCGATCGCACTGAATTCCTGATCCACAAGTTGTGGCAGATGAGCGAAGTCCACATTTCCTCCCTAGCGTAATGGGAAAACCCAGTAGGAGAGGGCGATACGACCGTTTCTTTCCCGATCGCCCTCCTACTTAAGAAAAAAGTTGTAGTACGGGGTTGACAACTTGTAGCACGTTTGTAGTATAACTGTAGTATCAACACTGCAACCTCTCACAAAGGCTCTGTAGTCCCCCTTCTGAACCTAGACAATTGAATCGCCACCTTTGGGGGTGTAGCTTAGTCCGGTTAAAAGCGTCGGTTTGTCGAACCGAAGATCGTGGGTTCAAATCCCATCACCCTCGCCTTGTAGCATCGTGGACGAATAGAGAAGTCGCCGTGCCTCTCAAGCATGGAGAAGCGGGTGCAACTCCCGTCGATGCTCCCAATGAGGATGTAGCTCAGATGGACAGAGTACTTGTTTCCGAGACAAGTGGTCACAGGTACCGCTCCGCGGAAGCAAGCTACGATCCCTGTCATCCTCGCTCGTGGGAACGGATTGGCATCACTTGCTCCGAAACCAACAAACGGACGGTTGCAGGATTAGGGTTCAATTCCCCACGTTTCCACCAAATCTCCAGGTCGCCAAGTGGGAAGGCGTTGGTCTGCAAAACCGACTATTCGTGGGTTCGATTCCCACCCTGGAGTCCAACTATTGCAGCGTAGCTTAACGGCAAAGCCCCAAGCTCATAACTTGGTCATTGCGGGTTCGACTCCCGTCGCTGCGACCAATGCACAGATGGTGTAACGGCAACATCACGGTCTCCAAAACCGTTGTTCGAGGTTCAAATCCTCGTCTGTGCGTTGTCGTGCCCTGATCGAAAAAGCTTACATACTCGCCTAATGGTAAGGCAACTGTCTCAAGAACAGTCAACTACAGGTTCAAATCCTGTGTGTGAACAACAGCTTTTTCAACTTGCACGGCATATATGGTGCAGAAGCGAAGTCGCCCTTGCGGCACGTCTTTCAAGCGTGTGATTAACGGGTTCAAGTCCCGTCTGCACTGCCAATTTCAACATAGGTCGGCTCGCCTATTGGTGTGGGAAACGGTCTGTAAAACCGCCGAGATCACATTGCTGGTTCAATTCCAGCCCGACCTACCAACGGTTTGATTGACAACATTATGGAGAGTAAATCGATCAGGCGATCGGCGCTGTTTGCTAAACAGATGGATGAACAATTGTGGTTCGAGTCCACTGCTCTCCGCTGCGTGAGGACGTGGTGTAACTGGATGAACATCTCAGATTACGAACCTGAAGAGTGGGGGTTCAAGTCCCTCCGTCCTCGCCAATTATGGAGGGCACCGCTGAATGGTCGGCAACTGGTCTTGAAAACCAGGGTAGTCCTTGGGCTAGGGGTTCGATTCCTCTGCTCTCCGCTTGTGGGAAGTTGGTGAAGCTGGTGCTCACGTGCCGCTGAAGACGGCGAGATGGCAGTTCGTTCGCGAAGCGTCCCCGAATGGGGAATCCTGTCACTTCCCACTCATTGCCCCATAGCTCAATGGCGGAGCGGGCGGCTGTTAACCGCACGGTTGCAAGTTCGACTCTTGCTGGGGCAGCCATTCATTGCCGAGTGGACGACATGGAAAGTCGCTGTGACTCTGAATCACGGAGATGCTGGTTCGACTCCAGCCTCGGCATCCAATTCAATGCCCTGTGGTGTAACTGGCAACATCCCGCTCGAAGAGCGCGAAGATTCCAGGTTCAAACCCTGGCGGGGCAGTTGGGAGGTAAACAGTCGCCTGGGTCAATCCCCTGTATTCCTCCCATTTCTCACTCCTGTAGCCCAATTGGAAGAGGCGGCTGTCTCAAAAACAGTCACGTGCGGGTTCGACTCCCGCTCTTGTGTACCAACTTTGCTCCTGTAGCCCAACTGGAAGAGGCGATCGCCTTAGAAGCTGTAGAGGTGCAGATGATTTAAGATCGCTGCAATTTTACAGAGAAACCCTGTATTGATTACGCAGTAAAGCTTGAAGGCTACTGACCAAAGTTGCAAGGAAACATATGAATTTAGATCGAACTCTGCAATTTGGTAGCAGCGTCAAGAAAATTGGACACATGTTCGTAGAACATTATCCAAGTGCCTTTGGATCTAACCTAATCCCTTCTTACAAATTTGGTAAGGTCGGTTTGAAAGTATGGACCTTATAACAACAATCGAGTCTTGCTGCTTTAAAGTAAGCCTTGACAATGCAACTAACCGTGCAACCTTACTCTGAAAAGCCCGAATTAGGAATCCCGAAACACTTTACTGGCTAGGAAAAGCGTTTCATTGTTACGATTGTGTATGAAATCAGGTAGTAAAATCTAATACAATTTGCTCTAGCCTCGCAATCAAATCCTCTGGCTCTAACTTAAAAGAGGCTAAAAGACCACGCCCCTTACTAATACTTGTCAATCGTCGCATCCAGTCTGCATCCTCTGGAGAAATCAATTCGCCAGCCATTACTTGATTACACAATTTGATAAAATAATCATCGTCTCGTTTGAGCACTGGTAACTCTTTTTCCCGGTCAATCTTTAACTGATGCTCTATTTCCAATTCACGTGCTGTCAGTGGTTTTGGTTCTGAAGACATCGGATTCAATGCTTCCAAAGCAGCTTTATACGCTTCAAGCTCTTCAGTTTCAATCGTCTCTTTAACCCTCTTCCATCCTTCCAGGGAGAAATAATTAAAATAGAGCTATGTTCCTGTTGCCAATTTGAAGGGTATGGTTACGCCACGAGAAGCTCGTCCAACACTCCGATTTGTCGATGAGTATTGTGAACTGTATGCCGACTTATTTCCCGAGGTGCGAAGCTTTGAGGCGTTCAAATATCTGCATGTCGGGATGATTTCAGAACTCAAACGCAAGACTTTGCCAGCCATTGCCAAAGCAGTGGGATTATACAATGAACAAGGCTTGCATAACTTGTTAACGGAGTCTCCCTGGTCAGTAAGTCGCCTGCGCAAGCGTCGCTTAAATCTAATTTTGGAACTGACTCAGAAACAAGCAATGACCCTGTTAATTGATGAAACCGGAGATTGCAAAAAGGGAAACAGTACCGATTATGTAAAACGACAGTATATCGGCAATGTCGGCAAACGAGAAAATGGGATTGTGGTCGTCACCGCTTACGGGTTATTCAAGGGCATGATTTTACCGTTGTGCTTTGAGGTGTATAAGCCGAGAGAACGGCTCAAACCTGGAGAGGACTACCAGACGAAACCACAAATTGCAGCCACGATGATTCGTGAGTTACTTGCAATGGGATTTCAGTTTGATCTGGTTTTAGCCGATAGTTTGTATGGGGAGAGTGACTGTAACTTTGTTTCAACACTGGTTTGGCTCAAGTTGCCTTACATTGTGGCGATTCGCTCGAATCACGGGGTCTGGTTGCCGCAAGACCAGGAGGTAACGGCAGAGCCTTGGGAGAAGTTCATCCGTACCTTCAGCAATGGTGAAACCGAAGTGCGCTATCGGCGTGAGATTATCTATGGCACTCGTCGCCCTGTGCGGTACTGGGAGTTGACCACTGACCCAGAAACATTACCGGATAATTCAACCGTGTTTGTGATGAGCAATGCGCCCGCAATCAAGCTCGATGAAATTGGCGATGCTTACGGCGATCGTACTTGGGTGGAATATGGACTCAAGCAAAGCAAGGATGTTTTGGGGTGGGCTGATTTTCGCGTGACGAACTACAAGCAGATTGAACGCTGGTGGGAGATCGTCATGAGTGCCTTCACAATGGTCAGTTTGTTTGCTGATGCGTTCAACTCTGAGTGTCCTTTATCTCAGCAAGTCTTCACGCAGCATCCTTGGTGGGACAACCAACGTGGCTGGAGAAATCTGCTTAATAATTTGCGTTTGGTGATTGAACCGTGGATTGCCTTTAACCACCTCAAACAGTGGTTAACTGTGTTTTTCATTTCCACTTTGGAGCAAGGATTCGCACAATTGATTGAGCGAATGCAGCAATTCTACTGCCCTGTAATTCACGATTTGCTCCTGCGTCGCATCTTATTGAACTCTGCTTAAATGATGAAAGAGGGTTAAGCAGAGCGGCTTTAAGGGGAGCGAGTTCAGGGTAGTGCCTCAACCGCGTTCCCCAATAGACCCAATCTCCATCGTAAGGGGACCGATTGGCACTGACTTTTACATGTCTACGAATCGGTGTTGCATCGTGTCGATACAAGGAAAACCCTTCTGGAGTCTGGAAGACCCAGTGGCTATTCTGCTGAGTTCGCCAATAGCGGGACACCACTTGATGGCTGTTGAGGTTGGAATGTCTGCGCTTAGCCCAGCGAAGCAACTGTTGAAACAGTTGAGCCGAGAGTGAGGCGAATGAGGCTTTGCTGACTGCACTACGATAGTATTGACACCATCCCACAATAATAGGATTGAGCGCGCCAATCAACTGTGCCTGGGGCATCAGCGCGTAGCGGCGAGTCAGTTGTTTGAGTTTTGCCAAATGTCGCTGTTCACTTTTTCGGCTGGGTTTAATCAAGGTTTTGAAGCCTTGTTTGCCAGCATATTTCCCAACCACGTATTGCCGTACCCAGAACCCCAGGAAGTCGAAGCCTGCCTGCTCATTGAGCGTGTGGCTGACTTTCGTTTTCTCTGGATGAAGCTGTAACCCGATGCCCTGTAACCATTGTTCTACCGCTGTTTTAACACGGTGAATATCACTCTGCTGGTTGGCAAGAACGACGAAATCATCTGCGTAGAACACAGCGTGAATCGGATGTTTTGCTGTACCAAGTGATTTCAAATGAGCTTCTAATCCATGCAGAGCAATCAGCGCCAGAAGTGGGGAAATCACTCCCCCTTGTGGTGTTCCTTGTTCTGTGGGTTGAAAGACTCCTTGATCTAATACACCACAGTTGAGCCAACCGCTCAGGAGTCGGCGAATCGTTGGTGGAGCCTGGGTTTTAGCCAATAGGACTGGGTGTGAGATGTTGTCGAAGCAACCGATGATATCGCCTTCGAGGACATATTTAGGCCGATAGCAAATCATGTTGAAGATTGCTGCAATTGCATCTTGGCAAGACCGTCCGGGCCTGAAGCCGTAAACATTTGGTTCCAACTTTGCTTCCCATTCGGGTTCGAGCGCAAGTCTGACCAACGCTTGGGCTGCCCTATCTGTCATGACGGGAATCGATAACGGGCGAAGTTTGCCGTCCTGTCCAGGTTTAGGGATCCAAATCCGGCGGAGTGGCTGAGGCTTGGGAATTTGGCGCAGAATTTGCGACAGTTCCAAGCGTTGCCGGGGTGTGAGGTTTTTGACCCCATCAATCCCCGCTGTTTTCTTGCCTTGGTTATCTTGAGTGATTCGTCGTACTGCCAGTAATCGAGCAAACCAGGACTTAATCAGCAGACGTTGGAGTCTGTGAACTAACTTGACGTTTCCACGTTGACTGGCTCTGTAAATCCGCCGTTGGAGCTTGAACACTTTGATCTGGATTTTCTTCCAGGGCAATTGGTTCCATTCATATCTCGTCTGCAAAGACGGACTCATGACTTATTCACTCTACTAGGTTTGTCTACGTCCAAGTTGCAGTGTGTACGTCAGCATATCTTGAGAATTACCTCAAGCATTGGCTTTTTACACAATCCTATTCCCATTGACCATGAGGTTAGCACCGCCTCCAAGTCTCGACCCAACCTGGAGAGGTCATTGGGGTTTCCACGTTCCGATATCTGATAATTGCTGTACTTAGGATCGTGAATTAAATAACCTGTAATTCTGGTTTGGCTGTGTAATTCCATTGCGGTAGAAGCTCGTCGAAGACAATCTTCATATTGGCTTTGAAACCTTCAGCAACTTTTCGACCTTTTTGATACA
>NZ_JADEWO010000064.1 GCF_015207605.1 Oculatella sp. LEGE 06141 | reverse complement strand
CGCTGCAACAAACATCAAAATCGTTGGGACATCAACGGTTGGACTAGGAGATGTAAGACTGGCTCCGCCTGCAATCTCTGCTTGAATCCTTAGAATCCCCCGTTTTCAAAACGGGGGAGTATGTCAAAGTTCGTCGTCTGCCAGTAAGTCTGCCCTTAAATCGCTGGGTGGGTCATCGAGTCGCTCGGGTGTTACTGCCGGGTTTTCAATGATTTCACGACGATTTTGGGTCAACCCACCTTTGTATACCAGATCTCTTGGATCAACCGCTTCAATGTCGTCTTGTTCCTGGTTGGCGGCTGGATCGGTGTTCGAGGGACGATTGGTAGGGTTGCTACTCATGCATTTCTCCTGAGATTTCCTACTGACTCTTACCCTAACGAACCTGATTGCTCTAACCGCCTATCTTGGGACTTAGATTCAATCTGTCTTTAATTCCCAGTCGATTTAGCAAGTCAGCACCAGGAACGAGACTCCAACGGCACCGTAAAAGGTGTCTGGTGTAAAGTTACCTTGTTCATCTACAGCCCGCCCCTGGTCTGAGAAGATACGCGCCACGCGAAATCGATGATAGTTGGCTAAAAGACAAGTGACCGGAACATAGTGCAGTTCGTTGCCCGAAAATAGATCGCGATCTAGCTCATGTAGGCTGTGCCAGGGGCACTTCATGACATCATGATGGGCGTTGTGATAACCAAAATTGAGCAACAGGAGATTGAGCCAGCGGTAACGTCGTGATAGCAACGTTGAAAAGGTGTTCTTCTGTTCGTGAATGCGATCGCGCTCTGGTAATGCCGTTCCAACCGGAAACACCTCATAGGTGTGCTGAAAAGCATCCATCCACCGTAAAAGCGTAATCATGCCAATGTAAGCCACAAAATATAGCAGCAACGCTTTGAAGGAAACCAGCCCCAGTAAGATAAATAGTGAGATGCGGGTCAGGAGTAACAGCGTGACGCGTCGCCGCTGATCGCGGTAGTCTGGGTTCCAGAACGGAGCCGTGAGCGATCGCCACTGCAACATAAATGAAACGGCTGGAAAGTAAAGCCATTCCAGGACTAAAATGCTTTGTCGCACCGGGGCAGGCAAGTTTGTGATCAACTCAGCCAGGTCAAACGCCGAAAAATCAACGCGATCGACATGGTGGGCAATGTGCAGTTTTGCCAAATCTTTGAAGCGGGCGTAGCAACTGCCAGTTAACCACAACATAATTGTGCCACCTACCTCGTTACCATGCCGTCGAGTAAAGACGGTGCCATGCATAAACTCATGAGCAAAATACGCCGCACAAACCAGGCTGTGCGTCAGCAAAGCAACCCCTAACGCGTTCAGCCAACCGTTAGATGCCAACAATAGGGCAATGCCGCCACCATATCCCAATCCGGTGTAGGTGAGGGCAATCGCGTTCCACAGTGGCTTTTGACGATGGACATAAGAGCTAACGTTAACGGGTGCAGACAGGCTAACCATATCGGTGGAACCAGGGTTTGTGTTTAGTGTTGACAGATACAGCTTGAAGGTAAAAGAACTTCAACTCTCTCCAACCTATCGCGTCGGCAGGATCATTAGTAGACATGGTCAAATTTCTCTGACGTAGGCAGCGAATTCTGGCAATTTGTAGCGGCAGGCGATTGTTTCATCTCTGTTCCAGACGGTTCATCAATGGATTGCATTGTCTTACAGCCATTTTCATTCACCACGCCTTAAACCCTACACCTCACACCCATCCTGGCGAGACGGTGGCTGACTCGATTAAGAACTGCTGTAAAACTTGGGGATTAGCAAGATAAATTAGCCGTCTGTTGGCGTACCGCAGGAGTAATCAGCCGATAGAAGCGCCAGGTGAGAATGGTTGCTGCTGCCAAAAGCCCGATCGCCAGCCCCCACCAGAGACCCACGCCACCAAATCCTAAGCGTAACCCCAGCCAGTAGCCGCTACCCAGCCCCAAACACCAATATGAAAAGATGCCGATGTACATGGGGATCTGGGTGTCTTTCAACCCTCGTAACGCCCCAGCAGCAATGACCTGAATCCCATCCACTAACTGAAACATCGCGGCAACACCCAATAGCGCTTTGGCGATCGCTACCACCTCTGCATTTGCGGGATCGCGGACATCCAGATAAAGCGAAACAATGGTTTCGGGGAACACCCAAACCACGATCGCCATTATGCCCATAAACAGGCTCCCCAACCCAATCCCTACCGAGCCAGCCAGCCGTGCCCGGTAGGGGTTTCTCTGCCCACGCAATTGCCCTACTCGTACCGTTGTGGCAAAGGAAATGCCCAGCGGCACCATAAAGGTAATTGATGCTGTTTGAATCGCAATTTGATGAGCCGCTAAAGTGGTCGTGCCAATTTGACCCACCAAAAACGTAGTTGCTGTAAACAGCCCGGTTTCAACGGCGGCCAGAACTCCAATAGGTAGACCTGTTTTCAGCAATTCCAAAAAGATGTGGCGATCGAATTGCAGCAGATGGCGAAAAAGACCATAGGGACGAAACCGAGGTTGACTCATTAAATAAAGAGCCAAAGCGGTGAATATGCCCCAAAGCGATAGAGTACTGGCATATCCAATTCCCACCAGACCCAGTGCCGGAAACCCTAATTTGCCAAACATCAGCACATAGTTCGCCAGCGCATTGAAAATCGTTCCGCCAATCATCACTACAATCACCGGACGCGGTTGGGACAGCGCTGTTACAAAGTTCTTGAGAACGGCAAAAGCCAGACCGGGCCAATAGCCCCAGACGATCGCCCGCAGATAGGTTTTAGCCAGGGCAACATTCTCTGGTTGCTGCCCAAATAGCCGTAAGAGCAAATCACCGTTCCAAATCAGCACCATCACCGGAAGCGCCAGCACCAGCGAGAGCAGCAACCCTTGCCGTGCAACCTGGCCTGCGCGTGCAACCTGTCCGGCTCCGTGTGCCTCTGCCGCCAATGGGCTAACCGCAGACACGATGCCATTGCCAGCAATGACCACGGATAGAAAAACAGCAGCCCCTAAGCCTCCTGCTGCTAAGAATTGACTGCCCAACAGCCCCATCATGATCGTATCAATGAAGGTAGTTGCCGCCTGAGCCAACTGTGCCCCGGCGAGTGGCAGCGCTAACTGCAAACACGCCTTAATTTCATCAATAATCAGTGGCTTGGAAGGGCGTTGGATAAACGTATCTTTGATCATCGTTCGGAACATCGTATGGTAGAGCATTCAGCCATCTGGGATGGCATCGCCGGGAGGCATAAAATCACCGTTTCCATCGGCAATAATGGGCGAAGCACTTGGAATCTTTGCTTGAGAAATCAAATCGATTTCTGCCCAAGTGCTTCGCCCATGCAGTGACACACTATTATGATTACCGATGGCGATCGCTTTGCTTCCCCTTGATGGATGATCTAAGGGAATCATTTTCCCCAATGGCCGCATGATGGCGTGTCTTGCTACACCCCCTCATCTCCATTGCAGAAACTCGCTCGATGCTGAGGTTGGTGGTCGGTTCATTCGCACTCCACCCAACGTTCCCCCAGGGGGCATCGGTACACCACACTTGCGCGTCGGTTCGGTTTGAACAACGGTTGCTTATCGGCGGCTCAATCTGCTCGAAGGTTGACCGGAGCCATGTGAACGCCAGGTGTGTCGCTTTAGCCGCTTGCCGTTGCGCTGAATGCCATGCCGATGGTCGATCGTCAAGATGGTGTGTCGGGATCATGCTTCCAGACCTCTCTGCTGAGTCGTGTTATGCCACTTGCTGTAGTTTCAATTTAGGCAGTGCGTTGAGCGGGATCAAATCATGCGTTGTATCTCTCCCATGAGCAACATCGATGGATGGAGCGTTCACCTTCTTTTACGCTGACCAATAAGAGTGATGGTTGCGCCATGATCATGAATCGCCATCGGCCAAGCCAGATGAAGCTTTCTCAACTCCGCATTTTGGTGGCGGTGGCAGAGCATGGCAGCTTTAGTGAAGCGGCCTTAGACCTGGACATGTCCCAATCGGCGGTGAGCCATGCGATCGCCATGCTCGAAACCGATCTGGGTGTGGTGCTGTTTTCACGAGGGCGGCATGGGGCTTCGCCTACCCCCGTGGGCGATCGCATCATCGGCCATGCGCGGCAGATGTTGAAACTGCAAGATGACATCGTGAAAGATGCCAACCTGGCAAGAAGCTTGTCTGGGGGAAAAGTTCGCATGGCGGCGTTTCGCAGCGTATCGACCCACATTTTGCCCGAAGTGATTGCTCAATTTTGCGATCGCTTCCCCGAAATTGATGTAGAAATTATCGAACACCTGGATGATTTGAGCATTGAAGACGACATTCGCAAAGGACGCGCCGACTTGGGCTTTATCGAACGACCCGTGAGCGAAGAGTTTGAAACCTGGGAACTAATGCGAGATGAATATGTGGCGCTATTTCCGCCCACCTTTAAGCGGGAAGGTTCCCGGCTAGATTGGAACGAGCTGAGCGCCTATCCCCTGATCATGTCGCACGAAAGCAACAAGTTTGATCCCCATATCTATGAACACTGTGCGGCATCGGGGGTGACGCTGCATGTGGCCTACCAAATCCGGTCTGATTCGACTATCGTCAGCATGGTGGCTCGCGGTTTAGGAGCCACTGTGATTCCGCGGCTGGCGGCTGAACCAATTCCACCCGATGTAAAAGTGTATAGCCTGCCTGTGCCGTTGTTTCGGGTGATCAAAGTGGCCGTATTGTCCAATGCGCTGCAAGTGCCAGCCGTGTTTGCATTCCTGGATCTGTTGAAAAGCACGACGGTAGTTTAAGTTGATGATAGAGGTCAATATGGACGTTCGCTTGCGCTCCATGACGCAGCAGGATATTGAATTTGTCTTAGCCGCCGAGCGCCATCCCGAAAACGCTCCTTTTATTACCCAATGGACCTATGAGCAGCATGACGCAGCATTGCAGGATGGGGACTCGGCTCACTTCATCATTGAAACTACAGCCGATCGCCGTCCGGTAGGGTTTCTCTTGCTGGCTGGTTTTGCTAACCCCGATCACAATATTGAACTGCGGCGAATTGCCATCAATGAAAAGGGCAAGGGATATGGCAGAACCGGGTTGCGGTTGGCAAAACAGTTCGTATTTGACCAGAAGCAAGCCCATCGGCTGTGGCTGGATGTCAAAGACCACAACCTTAAAGCACAGCACCTCTACCAGTCAGAAGGCTTTGTCCCGGAAGGGCGCTTGCGGGAATGCATCAAAATGGGCGATCGCTACGAATCGCTGATCATTATGTCCATGCTGGAATCAGAGTATCGCACCACTGTCGCTTGAACGCTTAAAGCAAGATAAACCTCACTCTATGGTTACATCGGTATTTACGGGGAATATTACGGCTGTTTCAGTCCGTAAATATCTATCTTTGGGTGAAGGACACAGCAAAAATATTCTGATCCTTTTTTCAGGTGAAACCCGCTCCAACGCTACTGAATTCGCTTGGTTTGACCGATCTGCTTCACAGTAACTTCACATAACCTGGGGATCATCCCTTCATTAAAAAGATTTTGCAAAGTCTCCGGTCTGAGTTTTCCCTGGAGCGGATTAGCCATTTATATTGCGTGTATAGATACTTACGTATATACACGGTTATTCGTATCGGGTATTACACAATGACCAATTATGCATTACCAAAGATGACAGCAGCTAGCGTTCTCCCCACTTCTGTAACACTTAGCAACAGTCCTCATCCCTCCGCTTGTAGTGCGTTCAAGCGACTGCTTGATATCGTCGGTAGTCTGATTGGTCTGGCTATCCTGGCGATCATCTTTATTCCGATCGCGATCGCCATCAAGTTAGACAGTCCAGGCCCCATTTTTTATAAACAAGAACGATATGGCTTACAGGGTCGTCCGTTTACCCTCCGCAAATTTCGCTCGATGGTGCAAAACGCAGACGATCTAAAGGCAAGTGTAGAAAATGAAGCCAAAGGGCTAATCTTTAAGAACAAGCAAGACCCCCGCGTAACTCGGGTGGGAAACTTTCTACGCAAAACCAGTCTGGATGAACTGCCCCAATTTTTAAATGTGCTGCTGGGTGAAATGAGTTTAGTAGGTACTCGGCCTCCAACCCATGATGAAGTTGTGCACTACGGTGAGCGCCACTGGCAACGGCTCAACGTCAAACCCGGTTTAACTGGAGAGTGGCAGGTTAGTGGACGTTCCGCCATCAGCGATTTTGAAGAGATTGTAGACCTCGACCTGCGCTATCAGTCGTTGTGGAATCCGCTGTACGACATCAAACTGATTATGAAAACAGTTTTCATTGTGTTAGCCAGGGCTGGAGCTTACTAACCTTTTTCTTGCCTCTTCAGCATATTCCTATGAAAACTTGTGGCTTTCCCCGGCGTTGCACCCACGTGTAGCTGGGGATTTTGCGTTTTACAGTAGCCTGAACGATCGCAACAGGCGCGATCGCTCAGCCGGGTTGATGGGACAACGCTTGCTTCAGAATCCAGTTTTGTAAAATTGGGTTAACCCTCTCAGGCACTTCATCCTGAGGGCAATGCCCCACCCCTTCCAGGGCAATGAACTCCTGAACGGCAGGAAAGTCGGCAAGCTTGCGTCCCAGGGCGATCGGTTCCCACGGGTCATCTGTTCCCCACAGCAACAGCGCCGGACACGGCAACACCTCTAACAAATCTTCTGGCAAGGGGCCTTGAGAGTAGCGGGTAAATGCCAAAAAAACGTCAGCCGCACCCGGATCATCCGCAGCGGCCATGAGTAAATCAACCAGTTCATCCGTCACCGCTTCAGGATGTTTGTAGGCTTGCAGCAAAATTTTGCGAACGGTATTGCGCTTAGCAATTTGCTTAAAAAACGTCCGTCCAATCCAGGGAACAGAGAGGATCGCTTGTAGAATCGGCGTTCCAACGCGGCGATACCAGGGCAACTCTGCCCGACGGCGATCGTGCAACAGGCGCAACGAGCAATTCAGCATCGCTACCCCTATCACCGTGTCGGGATAGGTTACAGCAGTTTGCATCGCGGCAATGCAACCGATAGAATTGCCCGCTAAGAACACGGGTGCTTGCACCACCTGGCGACAGAAATCAGCGATTTGCTCGGCCCACGTTTCAAAGGTGTAGGCGATCTCGTCACCGGGTACGGGTTTGGCAGACGCTCCAAACCCAATCAGGTCAATGGCATACACGCGACAGGTCTGCGCCAGGGACGGAATGTTTTTACGCCAATGTCCCCAGGATGCGCCAAAGCCATGAATGAGAACAACGGCTGGCCCCTCGTGTCCTTGGGTTTGGTAGCAAATCGAAAACCCGCGCCATATCCAGGTTTGTGTGGCTGAAATGGAAACAGGAGCCGGGGATGATGTCGCCATAGAGGGGCTATTACAAATCGTTACCGTCTCTATTGTGACAGGTTTTTCTGCCCCGACGCCGATGGTTCGTTGGGTTAGCCAAACCGACCGCTAACATAGTCCTGTGTAGCCTGCTGCTGCGGGGAGTTAAAGATGGCTCCGGTTTTGTCATATTCCACCAGATAGCCGAACCGATTCCCCCCCTCTGCTGCTTCCGCATTAAAAAACGCCGTCATATCCGAGACGCGAGAGGCTTGCTGCATGTTGTGCGTCACAATCACAATTGTGTACTGCTGCTTCAGTTTGTGCATTAAGTCTTCAATGCGCAAGGTTGAGATTGGGTCCAGTGCCGAGCAGGGTTCATCCATCAAAATTACTTCGGGCTGCATGGCGATCGCCCGGGCAATACAAAGCCGCTGTTGCTGACCGCCAGAGAGTGACAAACCGCTGGCTTTTAGCTTGTCTTTAACCTCATCCCACAACGCTGCCGAGCGGAGCGATCGCTCCACCAGTTCATCCAAATTTTCTTTAGAGTTACCAATGCGGGCACCAAAGGCAACGTTGTCATAAATCGACTTAGGAAATGGATTGGGTTTTTGAAACACCATGCCCACCCGACGCCGGACTTCCACCGCGTCAACGTCGCTGTCGTACAAATCTTTGCCCCGGTACGAAATCTTTCCTTCCACCCGTGCCCCTGGTATTAAATCGTTCATGCGGTTGAAGCAGCGCAACAGCGTACTTTTACCGCAGCCCGAAGGCCCAATGAACGCGGTCACTTGCTGTTTGGGAATGTCGAGAAACACATCCCGCAACGCTAGAACCGAGCCGTAATACACCGATACGTTATTGACCTGTAATAGCGTATCGGTGCTGCTGGTGATGGTGCTGTAAGTCATGGAAAAAAACCTCGTCGATTGGCAGGGGACAGGGGCTAACTCAGTACTTTTTCTGGCGAGCAATCAGGCGAGCCACAATACTCACAATCAGTACAATTCCTAACAGAACAAGTGCTGCTGCCCAGGCCAGTTCTTGCTGCGCCCGAAAGGGAATGATGGCGAAGAAATAGATTAAAACGGGAAGCGTTGCGATCGGCGCAAAGGCATCGGTTGACCAGAAGTTGTTGTTTAAAGCGGTGAACAATAGCGGCGCGGCTTCGCCTGCGGCGCGTGCCAGTGCCAGGGTAACCGCCGTGGCGATCGCAGGGAGTGCCGCAGGTAAAACAATTTGTGTAATGGTTTGAAACCGGGTTGCTCCAATTCCAAGTGCAGCCAACCGCACCTCATGTGGAATTAGCATTAATCCTTCTTCTGCCGTTCTCATCACAATGGGAAGCATCAGCACCGCCAGCGCTACCCCTCCGGCAAATGCCGAAAAGTTGCCCATGGTTGCAACCACAAGGCTGTAGGCAAATAGCCCCGCCAAAATGGCTGGAACGCCCGTTAACACGTTAGCAGAGAATCGTACCCAGTAAGCAACGCGGCTGCCCCGGCCAAACTCCGACAGGTAAATCGCGGCTAAGATGCCAAACGGAGTGCTGAAGGCGGTAGCAATGCCCAGTGTAATGAGTGAGCCAACAATGGCATGACCAAACCCACCGTCTGTGAGTCCGGGTGGCGGTGGCAGTTCGGTGAACGATTCCAATCCCAATCGCGGTAAGCCTTCACGGGCGACATCAAAAACAACAGCAACCAGCGGCGCTAGCACCAGCAGGGTAAAAAACCCGGTGATGACCGTTAACGACACACTCATGATCGTTTTGCTAGAGGTTTTCGATCGCGTCAAGTCAATCGGTTCAACTGCCGGGAGAGCATCGTTTAATGGGGTAGTCATATCCTGTTGAAGAAAGAGGATTGGGAGAAGGGAGAGCCAGGATGGAGCCAGGAACGGCAGGGTTGGAGTAATGACTTGATGCCAGCGGCGATCGCCAATCTGCCTCTCCAGGTCTTGCTCAATTCAAGTAGACGTTAGCCTACTCAACGTTTTGGAACTTCTTGATAATCATTTCGGCAAAGATGTTAACCAGTAGCGTCAACACCATCAGCACCAAACCGGAGTAGAGCAAAGCGGCGACTTGAGTTCGTCCGGCTTCGCCAAACTGTGACGCAATCAACGATGTGATAGTCGCTCCTGGGTTCATCAACGAAATGCTGATGCGGTTGGAGTTGCCCACCAGCATCGCTGCCACCATTGTTTCACCCATTGCCCGCCCAAACGCCAGCATCACAGAGCCAATGATGCCAGAAAGTCCGGCAGGAATCAGCACTCGAATAATCGTTTCCCAACGGGTTGCGCCCATTGCCATCGCGCCTTGCCGCAATTCGGGAGGCAACGACAAAAGGGTGCCGCGCGTAATGGAAATAATGATGGGAACAATCATGATCGCCAAAATGATGCCGAGTGTCAGCAGGCTATATCCTCTGGGAACCCCGGCAAACAACGGAATCCAGCCCAACGTGCTGTTGAGAACTTGATAGAACGGGCGAATGAACGGAATAAAGACAAAAATGCCCCACAAACCCAACACCACGCTTGGAATCGCCACAATTAGCTCGATCGCAAATGAAATGGGAGTGCGAATATAGCCGGGAACGAAGTCTTCGGTTAAAAACACCGCTACTCCTACTCCAATGGGCACGGCCAGAAACAGGGCGATCGCCGAGGTGACCAACGTGCCATAAATCTGCGGCAGGGCACCGTAGACGTTCTGCACCGGATCCCAGGTCGTGCTAAAGAGAAACCCCAACCCAAAGGTTTGAATGGCGGGCAATGCTGATCTGCCAATTTCATAGATCACAAAGGCTAGTACGGCAGCTATGCCGATCGCCATAACCAGCGTCAGCCAGAAAAATCCCTGATCCAGTAGGCTTTGTTTGCTCAGGCGTTTTTCTAAGCTGCCTCTGTTCGATTGTGTGGCTCCTTCGGTTCCTGCACTCATAGTTTTGCACTCATAAACTGGCTGTTTGCCATTCCAACCGTTAACGTTGATCACAATCGTGCTGCCCCCTACAATCATCTTCAACCCGTGATAGCGTCGGAAGATGATTGCAAGGGGGTACCCAACCGTTGTCAGGCTTGAATTTCGTCTAAAGCTGTCCTGATCCGCTCAACGATGCTGTCTGGCATCGGTACATAATCGAGTTCTTCGGCGATCGAACGTCCGTCTGTGAGCGACCACTCAATAACATTTCTCAGGGTTTGCCACCGCTGCGGATCGTCATATTGGGGATACACCATAAGCCAGGTCAACCCAGCAATGGGATATGCCCCTTCGTTGGTGGGATCGGGTACAAGTAGCCCGAAGTCTTCGGGAATTTCTTCGCCGTCAAACGCAAGCGATGCGGTTTGGGCTGACGGTTCAATATAGTTACCAGTGCTGTTCTCCAAGGTTGCCATTGGAATGTCATTCAGCTTGGCGTAGGCAAACTCAACGTAGCCGATCGCCCCTTCGTTCTGCTGAATTAGACCAGAAACGCCCTCGTTGCCCTGTCCGCCCTGCCCCGCAGGCCAGTCTACCGAGGTGCCGACACCAGCCGCCCAATTCGGACAAACGCTATCAATGTGATTGACAAAAATGAAAGTGGTGCCGCTACCGTCAGAGCGATGGGCAAAGACAATTTCCTGAGCGGGCAAGTCTAGCCCTTCGTTTTCAGCCGCGATCGCCGGGTCGTTCCAGGTAGTAATCTCGCCCGTCACAATCCCACAATACGCCTCGCGCGAGAGCCGCAATTCTTCGCCTTCAATTTGGGGCAAGTTGTAGGCCAACACCACCGCGCCGCCTGCCATCGGTAACTGGATTGGTTCAGCGTTGTACTCAGACTGAAACGACTCCAGGCGATCGCCTGTAATGGGGGCATCACTGGCTCCAAAATCGACCGTGCCGTTAATATACTGCTCAAGTCCGGCACCGCTACCAACCGATTGATAGCTAACCTGTACCCCAGAATCAACATCGCTGTTATAGGCCGCAAACCAGCGCTGGTACAGAGGTGCCGGGAATGTAGCACCCGCTCCACTTAGCGCTACCGTCCCGCCGCTGGCGGTTTGCCCCCCACCAGCTTCGCCAGCGGTCGGCGCTTCAGTTCTGGGACCACAAGCGGCTATGCCCGCAGAAAGCACGGTTGCCAATGCGAAAAGCCCACTTCGTCTCTGCAATTTCATAATTACCTCGTCACCGTTGCTGTCCATCAGTAGTATCGAGAGCAAATATGACGAGAGAGTGATGACCCATTAAGAAAAGGTAAAGCAGCAGTTAAAGTTCAATAAACGGGTGAACTGCAAAAAAAACCTGGGAAATCCCAGGCGTGATGATGCCAATCAAGATAGTGATACATTGCTTCAAAACGGTCAAACTCTGCAAATGAGGTTAGCCGAAACGACCGCTAACATAGTCTTGCGTCGCCTGCTCTACCGGATTACTGAAGATCTTGTCGGTGTTGTCGTATTCAACCAAATAGCCAACTTTGCCACCGCTTTCCGTAGCTTCTGCATTGAAGAAAGCTGTCATATCAGACACACGGGAGGCTTGCTGCATGTTGTGCGTCACAATCACCATCGTGTATTTTTGCTTCAGTTCATGCATCAAGTCTTCTACCCGCAGGGTGGAAATGGGGTCAAGAGCCGAACACGGCTCGTCCATCAACAAAATTTCTGGCTCAACTGCCAATGCCCTGGCGATGCAGAGCCGCTGTTGCTGTCCACCCGATAGGGAATAGCCGCTTTCCTTGAGCTTGTCCTTAACTTCATCCCAAAGCGCTGCGCCACGCAGCGATCGCTCCACCAGCTCATCCATGTCGCCCCGGTAGCCGTTGATTCGAGCGCCAAAGGCAATATTTTCGTAGATGGATTTAGAAAAGGGGTTGGGCTTTTGAAACACCATACCAATGCGGCGACGAACTTCAACCACATCCACCTTTTTGTCGTAGAGGTCTTTGCCAAGAAAGGTGATTCGGCCTTCGACCCGGCAACTCGGAATCAGGTCATTCAGGCGATCGAAGCATCTGAGAACGGTACTCTTGCCACAGCCCGATGGGCCAATCAACGCTGTGATCTTGTTTGCGGGAATGTCCAGGTTGACATTGCGAACCGCCAGAAAGGAGCCGTAGTAAACGTTGACGTTTTCAGCCCTGAGTGCTGTGCCAACAGAGGCAGGATGGGTAGTGTTTGTAGGATTGGATTGCATGGCAGAGGGATAGGTATAAATCTACAGGGAGTGTCGATAGCATCAAGGCGAAACGCTTCATTTTGACAGTAGCATTTCACACCAACAGCGTGGCTAGATTCGAGTCTTTTGAAATCGGTTACGCAACAGAATAGCGGTTGTGTTCATCAGCAGCAGAACGACCATCAAAACGATGATTCCCGATGCGGCAAGGTTGTGAAAATCAACCTGCGGACGCGACACCCAGTTATAAATCTGAATCGGCAGTGCCGTAAACGAACTTTGCAAGCCTGCTGGTGAGAGCGGTGGCAGAAAGGCGATAAAGGTGAGCGCTCCTAGAGTAATCAGCGGTGCAGTTTCACCGATCGCCCGCGACAGTGCCAAGATCATTCCGGTTAAAATTCCGGGAAGTGCCAGCGGAAAAACATGTTCGCGAACCACCTGCCAGCGCGTGGCTCCAAGCGCCAGCCCACCCTGACGCAAACTGCTCGATACGGCTCGCAGCGCTTCACGGGTTGACACAATCACGATGGGCAATACCAGTAGTGAGAGGGTCAACGCCCCTGCCAAAACACTACGCCCACCCGTGATGCCAACCAAAATACGGACAAACACCTGTAACCCTAGCAAACCATAGATGATGGAAGGAACCGCCGCTAAGTTGTTGATGTTAATTTCAACCAGTTTGGCGTACCAGCTATCTGGGCTGGAGAACTCCTCCAGAAATATTCCGGCTCCTACACCCAGAGGGAAGGTGATCAAAGCAGTCAGCACTAGAAGCCAGACAGTGCCCACCAGTGGAGACAAAATTCCGGCTCGTTCTGGCGATCGCGAGGGATAGCTGCTAAGAAAGTTCCAGTTCAGGAACTGAAGCCCGTCTGACAGTATGTCAAACAGCAGCAGGAGCAGGACAACTACGCCAGAAATGGTCGCAATTAGAGTGGCGATCGCAAAAATCTTGTCCAGCCGATATCGACCCGACAGGTTGAGGTCAAACCGCTTTTCCTGTGGATCGGGGAGATTGTTTCCCAAAAGGCTCGGTTCATGTGCGGTCATTCGTACTTCTCCCGGAAACGGCGAACAAACCAGAAGCTAAAAATGTTTAGAGCAAATGTAATCAGAAACAGCGTAAAGCCAACTGCAAATAGAGTTCTGTACGCAAGCGAACCCGTTGGCGTATCGCCTAAACTCACCTGCACAATGAATGAGGTCATTGTTTGAATCGGAACCCTGGGATCCAGCGTCAGAACCGGTCGTGCCCCAGCCGCAATGGTTACAATCATCGTTTCACCCACGGCGCGAGCAATACCCAGAACAAAGGATGCCACAATGCCAGACAGAGCAGCCGGAAGAACTACGCCCGTGATGGTTTCACGCTTCGTTGCGCCAATGGCATAAGATCCTTGTCTTAGGCTGCTGGGAACGGCATAAATGGCATCTTCACTCAGAGAAGCGATCGTTGGTAAAATTGCGAAACCCATTACAACGCCAGCGCTCATTGCATTAAACGCTTGCAGCCCAGGAATGAAAGCTCGCAAAATTGGAGTGACAAACAGCAGCGCAAAATAGCCAAAAACAACGGTTGGCACTCCAGCTAAAATCTCCAGGATTGGCTTGAGCCAGGCGCGCAGTTTGCGAGGAGCGTACTCACTCAGGTAAATAGCCGCCAACAAACCGAGCGGAATGGCAACCAGTAGCGCAATCAACGACGTGAGAAACGTAGCGCTCAGAAGAACGAGGATGCCATATTGCGGGTTGACGAATAGAGGTGTCCACTGGGTATCGGTCAAAAATCGCCACAGCGGGATTTCCTGAAAAAATCCAACCGTCTCAAAAATAAGGCTTAAAACAATACCAACGGTAGTGGCAATAGAGACAAACGCAAACGCTCCGAAGATGAGTTTGACAATTTGCTCTACCCGTCTGTTCAAATTTCGGTTCGGCTTCCACAGGTTGTTTGTGGTGGCCTGATCGGGTGGAAGTGGACTACTGCTCATATTGGCAGGGGGGGGAGAAAGTGTGCAGCTTGGACAGGGTTAATTCAATTGATGCAGCAAGACTTAATGGCGATCGCACCTCATGCCTTTAGAAAGGTGCAGAGGTGCGATCGCCCGTTCAAACCCGTTTATTGCGGGCTAGGAGAAGCGCCGCCGCCAGCACCCTGCTCCGCAAAATCGGCAAGGCTATAGTCTGTTGCACCTGCGCCAAAGACGCTACCCGTGACATCATTTTGCACACGAGCTAATGCAGCCTGATACAGTTCGTCACTGAGGGGAATGTATCCCACTTCCTCAACTAACGATGCATTGTCCTGGCTTAAGTAAAACTCGGCAAACGCCTGCACTTCAGGACGTTCTTCGATCGCGTTTTGGCTGATGTAGATGAACAACGGACGAGAAAGGGGTGTATAGGTGCTGTCTAAGACGGTTTCAGCACTGGGAGCCACACAGCCTTCCCCACCATCAATCTGAACAGCCTTGAGAGCATCCTGATTCTCTTCATAGTAGGCAAAACCGAAATAACCCAGGGCATTTGGGTCGTTACTAACACCCTGAACAATCACGTTGTCATCTTCACTCGCCGTGTAATCTCCTCGGCTGGCTCCTTCTTCACCGTTAATTTCATCGGTGAAATAGTCAAAGGTACCGGAGTCTGTTCCAGGCCCGTAAAGGGTCAAGGGCTGATCGGGAAACTCAGGATTCACCTGATTCCATCTGGAAATAGTACCTTGAGCGTCGGGTGCCCACATGGTGGAGAGCTCTTCAACCGTCAAACACTCAGCCCAATCGTTTTGGGGGTTGACGACAATCGTCAATGCGTCTTGAGCAATGGGTAACTCAACAAATTCAATGCCAGCATCCTGACACGCTTGAGCTTCATCTTGTTCAATCGGACGAGACGCATTAGAAACCTGGGTTTCACCACGGCAAAACTTTTCAAATCCGCCACCCGTACCCGACGAACCAACGGTAACTTGAACACCCGAATTAGCAGCCATGAACTCTTCTGCCATGGCTTCCGAAACTGGGAAAACGGTGCTGGAACCGTCAACGGCAATCGAACCGCTCAGGTTGCCGCCTTCTGTACCACCAGCCGCTGGAGATTCTGCGCCCCCATTCGTGCCCTGATTACCTCCGGCACAAGCCGATACAACAAGAGTCAACGCTAGTGAGCCAGCAAGATATGCCAAACGCTTGGAACGAAATTGGAACAACATAGTAATTCTGATGCCTGGATCGCATGTCGCATAAACGTACCGAATCTTACAGCAGTTCTGTAAAGGTTAGGTTAAGGGGTTGCACAGAGCCATTCCGTTGTCTGTTTCGGCTGGCGCTTCAATGCTTGGTTCTGGCACTGTTCTGGCACTGGATAAACCGCTTTCGCCTCAAATTGCCGCAGCCAATTGTTCCACAAATCGCCAGTATCTATTCACACTAGTAAGTAAGACCTGTATCTCTGGTATGCCAACTCATGACCCACGTTGTAATTTATGACGGCAACTGCAATCTCTGTGTCACGTTAGTCAGGCTGCTTGAACACTTAGACCAGGGAACCCAGTTTCAATATGTGCCGATGCAACATCAGCAAACGCTCGATCGCTACGAAATTACGGCTCAAGACTGTGAATTGGGCATGATTTTGATTGACGCTGAACACCCCAACCGTCGCTGGCAGGGCAGTAACGCGGCTGAAGAGATTGGGCGGTTATTGCCCTCTGGGGATTTATTTGTCGCTGCTTACCGAAACTTGCCGGGCTTAAAGTGGATGGGCGATCGCGTCTATGAACAGGTTCGCGACAACCGTTATACGCTGTTCGGCAAACGCTCCAGTCTTTATGAGTCTCCCTACCCGGTGTGCGATTCAGATGCGTGTCAGCCCTATTTTGCGGCTGAACCTAACCCTGAGGAGCAGGCTCAAACCAGAGCAGACACTAGCCTCTGACCCCGGCCTGGTATTTAGCGTAACCCCCCTGCGTTGGCATAGCTAATGGGTGGCTTGACCAAATTGTTGTCCTGAAACCGACTAAAGCGAAAAATGTCTAGCAGGTGAACCTGCTCGTTCACATCCCCCAGCACAAACTGGCTCATCAAATCGCCCACGATCGGGCTGAGTTTATATCCGTGGCCGCTAAAACCTACCGCGCAGTAGAGTCCAGGAACGTGGTTGAGGCGATCGATAATCGGCTGGTAATCTGGTGTAATTCCCCAAATTCCAGAATAGGTTTCTACAGTGGGGGCAGTACCTAAAACAGGACAGCGATGAATCAGCTTCTGGCGCAGCGTCTCGCAAATGTTGGGAAACCGTTGGCCGTTAAAGTCATCAGCGCTGTCGAGGCTAAATTGGGGATGGTATTTCGGGTCAGAGTTGCCAATGCGCGTATAGGGTTGCCCAGCATCAGAGCGGATGTAGCACAGGTTCACTAAATCCGAAACCACTGGATGCGATGCAGCATAGTCAGCGGGGCGTTCCATTACCACAACATGCTCCACCACGGGCTTAACTGGAAACGGCAAACCCAGCGGTGCTGTGAATTGCTTCGCCCACGGGCCAACGCAGTCAATTACGGTGCGAGTGGCGATCGCTCCGGTGGGGGTAACAACGGCTTCAACACGCCCCTCCAGGTCGAGTTGAATATTCAGTACGGGTGTGTGTGTCCGAATCTCTGCCCCCAGTTCACGGGCGCGATTCGCCAGGGCGATCGTCGTCAGAGGGGGGCTACCATAGCCTGAGTCTGGTTCATAGGCCGCCGCTGCCACATCATCAATCCGCAAAAACGGGACTTCGGCCTGCGCTTCGTCTGGCGACACCAATCGCACGTTAATTCCCAGCGGTTGATGCATCGAAACGATACTCCCTAGCGTTTCCACATCCGATTCGCCAACCAGGATGTAATAGCCGCAAGGGTAAAAGCCCGCATCATGTCCTCCAAACCGCTCTTTGAAGTGGTGAAAAAGCTGAAGCGATCGATAGGCTAACTCAGCCAATACCGGATGGGTGTAATGCGTGCGGATAATGCCAATCCCTTTACCCGATGCCCCGTTTGCCAGTTCCTTTTGTTCGAGCAGCAGCACTTTTCCGGCCTTTCGTTCTGCCAGATGCAGGGCGATCGATGCTCCGATACAACCGCCACCCACCACTACAATATCTGCTGTTTCAGCCATGCTCCATCCCCTAAACTAACGCCAGTCCTTAAATATCAACCCTAGAGGTTGCCAAACCTAAGAGGATGTTTGAAAAGTAGCAAATGTCCTGCATTCGCCCTCTAAATCCCCCAATTTTGGGGGACTTCCGAGCCGATTCTGGTTCAAAGTCCCCCAGAATGGGGGATTTAGGGGGCGGTTCGAGTGACGTTCAGCACGTTTCAAACATCCTCTAAGACACGCATCCGTTTCTAACCCACCCATGCTCTTACTCCTAGCCTTCACCCTTGGGAAAGTAACAAAGTCTAACCCTGCTAGAGGTATTCCGCTATACAAACTTGTCATAACAAGATTGATTTACTGGATGGCGAACTGTCTAAAGGGCTTGTCATGGTTTCGACGTTGCCACGCGATCGCTCACTCACCGAAGTTGCAGATGAGCTAAACCTTGACTTCTTCTTGGTGTCCTACACAGATCTGCTAGGCGGGACGCGTGCAAAGTTAGTGCCTGCTGCCAAAATTGCAGCGGTTGAGTCGGATGGTGCCTGTTTTGCTCCATTTGCCTCCAACCTGGGGTTAGGGCCAGATGCTCACGATATTGCAGCTATTCCCGATCCGCATTCCTTAATTGTGTTGCCCTGGCAGCCCAATGTCGGTTGGTTAGCCAGCGATGCCTATCTGGATGGCGAACCGTTTGCAGCCTCTCCCAGGGTGCTTTTCAAGCGCGTGCTGAAGCAGTTTGAAGACCTGGGGTACAGCTACAAGACCGGGGTTGAGGCAGAATTCTTTTTGCTAAAGCAGACCGAGCACGGATACCAAATTGCCGATTCCAAAGATACGGCGGTGCGTCCCTGCTACGACCAGCTTAATTTGATGCGCCAGTTTGACTTTATTGCCACACTGGTGGGCTACATGGAGCAGTTGGGCTGGGAACCCTACCAGTGTGACCACGAAGACGCGAATGGTCAGTTTGAAATCAACTGGACGTACAACGAAGCGCTGGTAACAGCCGATCGCCATGTCTTCTTCAAATACATGGTCAAAACCCTGGCAGAGCAGCGTGGTTTAACGGCAACCTTCATGCCTAAGCCGTTTAGTCACCTCACGGGTAACGGTGCCCACCTGCACATGAGCGCCTGGAGTAACGGGGATAATGTCTTTGCCGACCCAACGGGTGAACTAGGCTTGTCTACCCTGGGGTACGAGTTTTTAGCGGGTGTATTGGCACATGCTCGCGGTCTTTCGGCTATTTGTACCCCCACGGTCACTTCATACAAACGGCTCGGTGCCAGTACCAGCGTTTCGGGTAGCTGCTGGGCACCGCGTTATGTCTCCTATGGGGGCAATAACCGCACCCACCTGATTCGTATTCCAGAAGCCGGACGGTTTGAGTTTCGTTTAGCCGATGGAGCCGCTAATCTTTATCTAGCGCAGGCTGGCATCCTTGCGGCTGGCCTAGATGGAATGCACCATCACCTTCAGCCCGGAGAACGGCTCGATGAAAATATGTTTGTGCGGGGGTCAGAATTTCCCAACCTCGAAACGTTGCCAACCAATCTGCTAGAAGGGTTAAAGTGTCTAGAGCAGGATAGCTTAATCATGTCTACGCTAGGGGAATCGGCAGCCAAAACCTTTCTTGATTTCAAATATCAAGAGTGGGATGCTTATAGCATGGCGGTTACACCGTGGGAGTTGGAGCAGTATATTAACTGTTAACCGGCGTCATTCATTCATCTGGCTATGGCTACCAACATTGTTGCTCAAGAGCAGGTCAAGAAAGATATTCTGACCTGTCTGGGTATCTGGCTCACCCTGGAACTGATCTGCTTTACAATTCTGCCGTTGATTGAGCTAGTCACACCGGGCGATCGCTTCCAAACCTGGTTTTTGATTAGCTTACCGATGGGTGTTGGTGGTTCCTTGCTGACCGGAATCGGCACTCATCTGTTCTGGTTGCTGGGTAATCCCACCAACCTGCTCCTAAAAGCGTTACTCTGGCTCATCAAACAGATTTCAGTTTGGGTGGGTCTTTTAGGAATTGCCTTTCCGCTATTAGTTATTTGTATTGAGTTCTTTACAGAGTTAATTGCTCAACAAATGCTCTAATCGAGCGGCTCAACCCGCCGGGAGCCTTCATATCACCATTCTTGTATCTAAACTAGCTCTAGCGTCATGCCCTCCCGAGCTAAACAGACATGGGGCGAGTTGGATTGAATATCGGCTTCAACCTGGTCGAGATAGTCATCCTCATGGCCTGGGTCATGGTGAAACAAAACGACTCGCTTGACGTTGGCCGCACTGGCAACTTCGACGCCAGAATACCAGATGGCGGATGTTTCTGAGGCGATCGCCATCTGCGGGTCGGAGTAAACATAATCGGTGTAAGCTGCATCATAAATCAGCAAATCGGCTTGATCTGCCAAATACAGCAACCCCTGATCGATATAACCGGGAGAATGTTCGGTGTCGGTTGCGTATACCACCGAGTGCCCATTCCAGGTCACTCGGTAGCCCAATGCGCCGTTGGGACGGTTGAGCGAAATGGTGTCAATAACGATGTCATCCAACAGAATGACCGAGGCTGGGGCAATGTCGTGAAACCGCAGCTCCGAGCGCATGACCTGAAGCGGTACAGGAAAATTGGGTCGAAGCATTTGGTCGCTTAACCGTTGCTTGATAGATGCACCATTAGGCCCGATCGCCCCGTAAATGTCGAAGGAATTGCCTTCAATAAACGCTGGCACAAAAAACGGAAAGCCTTGGATTCGATCCCAGTGGGTATGGGTAAAAAACAGGTGCGCTTCAAGCGGCATCGAGTTGACTAAATGCTTTCCTAGCACCCGCAGCCCTGTGCCGCCGTCAAAAATAAGGCGCTTTCCAGCAACTTGCAGTTCGACACAGGCCGTATTGCCACCATATCGAACCATTTCAATTCCAGGAGTGGGAATGCTTCCTCGCACTCCCCAAAAGCGAACCACAAACGACTGTGTGGCATCCGTTGCAGCCTGAGCGCTATCGCTCATAGTCTCCTGATTGGGGGGTAGGGAGTCAAAGCCTGACATTTTTAATGGATAAACCGTTGCTGAGCGGCTAGTAACGGCAGAATTTAAACGAAGCGGCTGGCAGACTAGCGTCCAACGAAAGCGTGGCTAGCCGGCTCAACATTCTCATGGTTCCCGTATCATCTGGTTTAAGCAACGGCTGTCTTGAAAGAAGATCAATACAGCGATCGCCAGTAATGTCATCAAATTGCCATAACAACTCAGTAATTTGACGGGTGAACCACCATACATCCCAATCTAAAAATAGAAACAAAGCATTAGCACAAAATAGGACGAAACCTAGTTGTTAGGGTGCTAATGCTTTGCATGGCATGACATAGCCTCATGACCAGAAGGAGCCTGATCGCAAAGACAGTCAATCAAAGTAACAGTAGAAACTGAGATGCAGCCAAGCCTGTTATGCCTATTGTATTACTGAATTGCAGATTACTTTGCTGCCTTAACACAGGCTTCAATCAGTGGAGCCACCTGATCGACATCTTTCCAGCCTAAAATTTCAGTGACTTTTTTCTCAAGGTTTTTGTAAGTTCTAAAGAATTCTGCAATTTCTTCCAGACGGTGAGGCGCAATATCTTGGAGTGATTTGACGTTGACATAGCGTGGGTCTTTGTCGGGAACACAAAGAAGCTTCTCGTCGCGATCGCCACCATCAATCATTTCCAGCATGCCAATCGGGCGAGCTGTGATGACGCATCCAGGAAAGGTTGGCTGATCCATCAGCACCATGCCATCCAGCGGATCGCCATCGTCAGCCAGGGTGTTGGGAATAAAGCCATAGTCGTAGGGATACTGCACAGAGGCATACAGCACCCGATCCAGCGCAAATGCTTGCAGATCTTTATCAAACTCGTATTTATTCTTGCTGCCAGCGGGAATTTCAATCAAAACATTGATCAGTCCCGGCTTGGGTTGGGCAGGAATGCGAGATAACTCCACAGTGTGTCTCCAAATAAATTAGTAACTGCGGTACAGTGTGAAGCTTAACAGAGGAGAGAACCCGCTGCTAAATTCCACTGCCCTTCGAAATAGCATTTTAGGCGAACACGGTAAACAGCAAGCACAAACCGTATCGGCTTATTTTTTCAAGCCGAACCTCTACCCAACCGGATCTCGATGTCCATCAGTTTGGGAAAGACTGCATACGGCTCACCGTGATGGCATCGACGCGCGGTGGGTGCCCTGCGGTTGCGATCTACAACGTCATTAATATCATCAATGTCATCAATTTCTGCTATCTCTAGATCTGGGGATCAAATAAGCAGGAGGCTGCCAGGTATCGCTAGAGGAGAAGTAGGCGATCGAGAAGATCGGAATAGTCAGCGTCAATAGCGCGATGAACGTGCCGATAATGTTTGCAAGCCTCTGAGAGGTTCGTTCGGCAGGACTATCTGCTTGACTACTAGATTCCATAAGAGATATTTTGAATCAACCAACATGGTTATAAACAGCTACGTTAGCCCAACTTTCTGAGGAGAGGGCAAACTTCTACATATAATTTTAACTGTTTCAATTCATTAGAACGGTTTACAGCGCTACCAGGATTTCCCTAATTCCAGACTTACTGTGGAGCAGGAAGTTCCCCCATTAGCCGCAAAAACTCAAGCGGTAAACCGTCTGCATCGGCAATAAACGTAACTTCATAGATGCGATCGCCAATCATCTGCTGGGTCGGTTCAAGCAGCGTCTGCAACGGCTTAACTTGTTCTGACTCTTGCGCGGCAGTCTCAAATTTACGTCTTAACTCGGCTAGCCAGTCCGGCAGATCGTTGACAACATTTGTTAAATCAAACGAGAGATGGTAATACCCGGTATAGTGCTCGTCTGCAAACGCATCCGCAGCCGGGCGGGGCTGCGGTACCTGGAGCAGTTCAATGCGCCCCCCTAAGCCCTCCATCCAGCAAGCCAGGGTTATGCCTGCTGTAAATCGCTCGCAGACGGTAAAGCCAAGCTGTTCATAAAAAGCGATCGCACGGTGAATGTTAGCCGTACGAATCGAAGCATGGTGCATAACGTTTCACCTGTGTCCTGCAAGGCCAAAAGCGCAAGACTTATTCAAACAACCGAAAATAAGGGTATCGAACGGGTGCGCCCGGTTCCTTTTCCAGGTCAAAATTAATCACATCCCAGCACGGTTCATCTTGAGGATCGGGGCTGAACTCTACCGGCAGTCCGTACAAACGCGGACGCGGCGAATCCGGCTGACCTCGCCAGGGGGTGCTGCGCTCTAAGTAAGTGCTGATCAGGTCTTTATAGCGTTGGGCAATAATCACGCGGGTGGCTCGGTAGCCTTGCGTGTAGAGTCGATCCAACGCTTCGTGAATTTCGAAACGAATACCGTCCGGGTGCGTGTGTTGGCGATACCACTCATTGTTCCATTGACGCCAGTGCCGCCCTGACTGAAGATGGATAAGCTCGCCTGTCTTCGGATTGGCTTCAAATGCCCCGTGACGCTGACATAGGTAAGTGTCTGTCAGCGTTAATGCCGGAATCGTCTGACGGCAGTGAGGGCACTGAATTTCTGGTCCAAAGATTGGATACTGTAGGGCTGGGTTCATCATGCAATTGTTACCAGCATAGGCTCCATGTGCCAATTCCAGTGGTCTCTATTATAACTGGGGGTGTTGTGCCCTCAACGCAAATTCTACGGGCATTCTGTCGTCTTCACAGGAAGAATAGTGAACCAGTTTCAAGATTTACCCCAACATTCGCGTCCTGAACCTGCCTCAACCCCCGATTTTCCCTATCTTGCCTATTGGCAACCCCCCGATCTGTCACGTGCCGCCTTTGTGGCACCGAATGCAGTGGTGATGGGACAGGTAGAAGTCGCATGTGGGGTCAGCATCTGGTATGGGGTTACCATTCGGGGTGATGTTGAGCGAATTGTTATCGGTCAAAGCACCAATGTGCAAGACGGGGCTGTCCTGCATGGCGATCCGGGACAGGTTACTGTTCTAGATGATTATGTCACAGTGGGTCATCGAGCGGTCATTCATAGTGCCCATATTCAATCTGGCAGCTTGATTGGCATTGGGGCGATCGTCCTTAATGGCATAACCGTAGGTGAGGGCAGCATTGTTGGAGCCGGTGCGGTGGTCACCAAAGATGTGCCAGCGCGATCGCTCGTGGTTGGTACTCCAGCCAAGGTGTTACGTCCGGTATCGGAAGCAGAAGCGGCAGATCTGGTTGAACATGCCCGCAAGTATGAAAAACTGGCGCTAGTTCATGCTGGAAAAGGAACTGATCTGGGATTTAAGCGCTAGCCATTCAGTACGGCAGACGCGACCCTTATCGCACCCTATCTGACTCCGAGCGCCCGATCGATTTTTAGTGTCGCCCCCTTTGCCATCAAAAACTGCAACAAATTGCAGCAGGAGACCTGGAAAAATCGACCAATTCAGCGCAAAATAGAAATATGAGAAGAGTTTTATAAATCTTCAAGGGGAGGACTTTACTGTGGATTGGCGTCTTTTGATCGTTTTAATGCCTATTCTGATTGCTGGAAGTTGGGCAATTTACAATATTGGGCAAGTTGCTTTGAAGCAAGTTCAAGGATTCCTGAACAAGCAAGCCTAGTCTATTCAGCGTTGCCAAATTAAATAAAGATAAACCGAG
The DNA here is from genome assembly GCF_015207605.1 of Oculatella sp. LEGE 06141. Classification (GTDB taxonomy): domain Bacteria; phylum Cyanobacteriota; class Cyanobacteriia; order Elainellales; family Elainellaceae; genus Oculatella. The sequence continues at coordinate 9,333 of NZ_JADEWO010000064.1, read as the reverse complement.
CCATTTCAGGTTAGAAAGGCTCGGTTTTCTGCATCAATACCTGGCTGCTAGATGGCTCAGCTTGAACCTGGTTCGGTTTGGGCATTGCCCAGGTTAAACAAGAAGGGAACTCCGGGTGAGTCGCTGCCCAGTACCAGAACGTTGGGCATCTGTGCGCCGCCCTGTCGCCAAGCTTCGATCGCCTCCTTCTGTAACACCAGTTCACCCCCGGCTGCTTTTAGGGTTTCGGCCAATAGCCGTTGTGCTTCTGCCCTACCTTTGGCACGGTTCACATCAGCTTGCGCGTCCTGTTCGGCTTCTTTAGCCACATACACGGCACGCTGGGCACGTTGTTCAGCAATTTGCTTTTCTTCTACTGCTCTGGCAAATTCCGTCGAGAACCGCAGATCAACAACGCTGGTATCCAGCACAATCACAGCATATTTTTCTAGTCGGCCACTAAGAGCAACGTCAAAATCTTCTTTCAACTCGGTGCGCCGCGTAATCGCTTCTTCTGCCGTTCGTCTGGCTGCGGCAATTTTGAACGCCTCTTGCGTTTGGGGCGCAATCACTTTTGAAACCAGGTTTTGCAATGTGCCTTGCTTGCGGCGGATTTCAACAACTCGGGCGGGATCAAGCCGAAAGTTAATAGCAAAACTAGCCGTCAGATCTTGCAAATCCCGCGTAGAGCTTTGAGCTGGCACTTCAAATTTTTGCACGGTGACATCATACACGTCCACCTTACTCACAAACGGTGGCTTGATGTGAATGCCTTCCAGCATAGCTCCGTCTCTTGCTTTACCTAGAATGCTGATCACACCAGCTTCGCCAGGGTTGATGATAGTAAACGAATTTAGTCCGACGAATAGCAAGATTGCCGCAATACTTCCAATCAGTAAAGCTGGCAAATTTTGCGTGTATTGAGCATTCTTCAAGGGTTGTGTCTCCTATCGCAACAGCAAAATGGCCGCTTGCAGTAAGCCAATAAAAAATCCTAAAAACCCTCCCAGGTTCACGATCGCCTGCAATTCGTTTTTGACAATACCTTGAATTGCTGATTCCAGGTCGTTGGGTGAGGTGGCTCTTACCCGTTCGATGATGACCTGGTCAATATTCAAGATTGGGATGGCTCTGGCCACTAGCGTTTCCAGATCTCGTTCTAAGTAACGTTCTAGCACGAGCGCCAGTTCCCTACTAACGGGTTCCAACGAACTGGTAACGGCTGGAGACGTGCGAAGACGACCCAAAAACAAGGAAGCAATATTGTCCCAATCAATCGAATCGCTCAATCCCTGAAGCACTTCTGTGCCACGAGTTTGAATATAGACTCGAACTGTATCACGCATGGTTTTGCGTAATTGCCTCACGGTTGAAACGGGAAGATTTTGCAAGGAGATGTTTTGCAACCATTCCTTCAGCCGTGTTTTAACCCCCAGCGATTCAATCAGTTCGGCTAGGCGAATGTTGCTGGCTTCTCGTTCGTCCAGGCAGTAGGTTCGCAAACGGGTGAGAGAGTTGCGTAGCCCAAACAGGTTAGCGACCACCCAGTAAGTACCGCTTGTTTTCTCGCGAAAGCCTTCATCAATGACTTGAATGTTGCGATCGGTCAAAAAATCAATAATGGTTTGCCGTAACACATCAGGCGGTAAAACCACCTGCAACAGCCAGCTAGAAAGCTGGTCTGCTTGCGCCTCACTTAACTGAAAATCGAGTAAAACCTGGTCAAATATTTGATTAAGCTGCGTTTCTAGAAAGTCTTCACGGCGGGCCAAGACCTTTACCAACCGAGGTAACGACTGACCCAAGAAGTCTCTCAGAATGTTCGCCAAAATTTTGGCGGTCTTCTGTTGGTTGTCAACTTGAATTTGGTCTAACGCTAGTTTTAAGAGCCAAAGAATGGCAGCCTGAATTCGCTCCGTTTCTAGTAGCCGCCGCGCCAGGTTTTGTAGTTCTGCTGGAGTCAGTAGCGATCCCATGATGGTATCTGCCACTCGCTTCGCCAGACGCTCCTGGTTACTTGGAATTAAACCCGGAGTAAACGGAAGCTTCCGGCCTCCTAGATAAAGTGCCCTATAGGGGCGGAAGAGCATTTTAATAGCTAAATCATTGGTGAAATACCCGATGATTCCACCAACGACGGGAGGGGCAAGCAGGTATAAAAGCGTGGAAATGTCCATCCAGGGGACTAATGGTTAAAGACCAAAAGGGTAGGAGTTAAGGTTACAGGTTGAGATACTGAAAGATGTTGATTCACTAACAGGCCGTGAAGTTAACCGATACTTGGTTTGACGGCAACTAACACTCCCATGATGCCACCCGCGATCGCGTAATGCGTGACCGGGGTAAATCCAGCGTGTTTTGCTAGCTGAATTTGTTCTGAACTGCTGGGAAAGCGATCCAGGCTGGGAGCAATATAAGCGTAGTCATCACCGATGCCCAATTGCTGGGCAGTAGGCACAACAATCGTATCTAAATACCACTGTTGAAATCCACGTAAGTAGCTATTGGTTGGGCGATGAAAATCTAGAATAGCAACGGTTGCGCCAGGTTTTAGCACACGATGAAGTTCCTTCAGGCTGGCAGGAATATCGACCACGTTGCGTAACCCGTAGCCCATCGTAGCCGCGTCAAAAGAGTTCGCGTTGAACGGCAGATTTAAGGCATCCCCCTCTACCCAGGTAATCGGTAGGGGCGTAACGCATTGCTGCGTCCGCTGCCGTGCGATCGCTAGTTGGGCAGACGAAAAATCAATTCCAAAGACCTGCCCTGTTGGGCCAACCCGACGTGCTAGCAGTCGCGCTAAATCACCGCTGCCACAGCAAACATCCAGACAGGTTGTTCCTAACGCTGGATTACTCCACTGGACTGCCATTTGCTTCCACACGCGATGCAGCCCCAAACTAAGCCAGTCATTGAGCTGGTCATAGTTTGGGGCAATGCGATCGAATAACTGTTGGATCGGTTGAGCTGTAGGAGAAATCGTCACAAAGCAGAAGTAGGCGTTGAAAGTTCCTACTTCATCCTACACAACTGCGTGAAGATGACGAGTGCAGGTTAGCGCCATAGCAACTTGCTGGGCAGAGAGATGCATCAGCGCCAACTCATCTTCCTGGAGCGAGAAGGGTTGTTTCCACTGAAGCGACAGTACGGCAATAACCTGATCATGGAAGGTGATGGGAATCAGGAAATGGGCTTGCACCCCAGAATCGCTATAGTGCTGGACTTGCGCCAATGCCGCATCAGAGGCAACATTGACGGCTAGTTGCATTGTTTGCGTTGCGATCGCCTCTTGAGTGAGCGGATCGTGCGCCAGCCAGTTTTGCAGATCACCCTCAGGGCTATACACCCCTTGAGCCGCGCTCAATGATTTATTTTCGACCAATTGTAAAATGCAGCCATCAACGGCAAAGTTTTCACCAAAGGCAGCAGCGATCGGAGTAAGACAGTCTTCCGTGCAGGATGCCTGCCGAGCGACCTGGACGATAGCGCTGAGCAAAGCAGTTTGAGCCTGTGCCCGCCGCAGCTCCTCTGTGCGCTGCTTCAAGAGTTCGTATGTTTCAGCCGCACGCTGTACAACCGCCTTGAGTTCGTTTGGATCCCAGGGTTTAGTAATGTATTTATAAACCTGTCCAGAATTGATCGCTTCTACCAGATCTTCAACATCAGTAAAGCCGGTGAGGATGATCCGCATTGTGTTAGGAAACTGAGGCACCGTTTTGCTCAAAAATTCAGTGCCTTTCATTTCTGGCATGCGCTGGTCTGAGATGATGACCGCAACCTCTCCTTCTGTAGCTAGAACTTCTAACGCGACAACGCCACTTTCAGCCCGCAGCACGTTGAAGTCACGTCGAAAGGTGCGATAAAGCAGATCGAGGTTGTCTGGTTCATCATCTACCACTAGCATTTTAGGTTTTTTCTGTCTCTCCAAGCTCATCAGCCGTTGGCCGATGTTGTTTAGCTCTGGAATAGCACTACTCATAACAATCTTCTCCTGCGGCAAAGGGCGTCTTGGTGGTTGACCTGCTTATGCAGACTTCACTGAATTCATAGAACTGGTTTCATAACCAGTAATGATTAATGCAACGTTCAAAATTGCAGTCTTTTGGGGTGTGAAATTACCCCGTCTTGCTGCTCGGCATAGGCTATGGCAGTGATGAGTCGTTCAAGTCAACTAGTTAGGCGTTCCTGCGTCAATCATTTTTAGGACTCTATGCCTTATCTAGTCTTGACACTTTTGTTCAAGTTCTAACCGAATTACAGAAACTTTAGAAAAAAAATGTAGGGGCAAAATACCATGCCCCTACGCACCATAATGTTTAGCAATAATTTAATCGGCGCGAAAACGCCCCTTTAAGGAAGTAAATGACAAACTCTAGCACGATAATACAGTAGTTACCCATATGAACGGACTCACTACAATCGAGCTGCAACCCTGCTAGGGCTTCGTATGTCACACAACGGGTAGTGTGGAGAAACGATCCATTACCCGGCTATTGCTACTAGCGGAACCGCCGCTTACGTCGAGCCATAACTGCTTTCCGCTTGCGCTTCTCTTGGGGAGTTTCAAAATGGCGATGGCTTTTTACGTCTGCCAAAATGCCAGCTTTAGAAACCTGGCGCTTAAAGCGACGCAATGCTGATTCAATTCCTTCGTTCTCTCCTAAGACCACTTGGGTCATGCTTTATCTCCTTTTCTTAGGTTTGCTCGCATACACCGATTGGCTAACGAAACCAACTCCGGCTTTAATTCAGTGTTGGCCTTTGGAAAGGTTAGCACTGTAAGAGGTTTAGCCTCCTAAACAGTAGATGCCTGAGCATCTACAGCATCAAGCCCATTGACAACAACCTATCTCGCAATGTAAAAGGCACCGCTTGCATCGTGTCAACGGTTTGAGAGGTGTTTAGAAAATCAGTGCCAGATAGCCAGCTACCAACATTGAGCTACAGCAATCTAGAACGACTCCGCTATTCCATTATAGAAAGTGCAGCCTTACACCGAGTTCAATCTCCCACCTGATACACTAACACGATTTCGCATTTGTGCAGGTGAAGTTGCAGTGTAGGTAACGGTTACAGGAAATTTCCCGTTTAGTTTCTCCTACTCTGCCGATTTAATTTTGCCCATTGCCATAGACCTATCCTATCTAGATTTTACTGAAATAGGAGCAGCTACCGAATAAAGGATAAATCGATTGCGCCGAAATGAGCGCTGAGCGCCAGATTAAGATTCTCGAGCGCTTCGATTAACCACACAACAGCATCACGGGTGTACGCTTCGTAGTGGTTAAACAAAATTGAAAATCGGCGTTCTAGATAGGGTTTGACGGTGCGACTGAGCAACACAATCTTTAGCAGTAAGCCGGTTGTTGAAATTGGCCCCAGATTCATTACCAGATCGACAAAGACAAAATGATTTGGGTAGGCTGGGTTGTCCACAATTAAAAAGTTAAGAAGCTGACTACAGGTGCGGACGAGTAAAAAATCGTTGAGCGGTTGGCTGTTGCTGTCGGGCAGCATACTTTTCAATTGAGCATATAGCTGGTTGTTGAATTGGCGTTTGCCGTATTCAGCGTCTACTGAAGCGGTGATGTACTGATATAAATCGTCCTTAAAGGCTTGATAGGACGAGGTGTGACGGCTGTGGCTGAGAAAGTGATGAGCCAGATCTCGATGGGTTCGAGAGCCTTCAACCCGGCCAACATAATGTTTCAGTGCCTGACTGAGATCTTGATCGGCTAGTAGGGTTGGATTGGTAACAGGCTGAATGATGCGCTGCGCTTGTGAAGGATTGGGCTGTGCGGCAAGCTGCGATCGCACCCGATAGGTAACGTACTGCGATAAGTCAATTTCAAATTTGCGCTGCATGGTTGCTTGAATCTGCCGAACCGTGAGCTGGTGTTCTCGTGTACTGTCGTCACTGAGCAAGCAATGCTCGTAAAGATAGGGATAGCGACGAATCAACGTGCCTAACGGTCGAGTGCCTGAGGTGGTGTTGACTTCTGCCGCTTCGGTCAACACTTGAGCAAGGCGACAAAGCGTCAAATATTGCTCAGATTGAGTGAACAGAGTGACGAGATCGCGCAGGCGACGGACGGAACGCGCGCGCGGAATTCCTGTGACGGAAAAGGGAGGAATGGCTTCAAACAGACGAATGAGATGCGGGATCGCCATGACAAACGACGATCGCGACTGCCAGCGGTTAATGAGAATGTGACAGCAGCGGTTCAGGACATAGCGAAATTCTTCAGGTGCCAATTTTGAAGCGGTTACTTTATCCAGAGCCTCCGTAATTTCGCTGTCGGGATAGCGAGTACCATCGATGAACAGCAGACGGAAACGCTCCAGCATTTCAGCAGGCGGCTCTAACTCAATCCAGTAAAGCAGATGATCGTATAGCTTCTGCTCTTCGGGAGTGATTTGTCGATTGCTATAGCGACCTGTTAATGCAGTCACCACGCTCTGGCGCTCCTACGTTCTGTCACTATGAATAATGGTTGATTTAGCTGTTGGAATCTGAATATAGTCTGGACGGGAAAGTAGATGCAGCTAAATAGGGCTACCTAGCCCTGTCGTGTTTGATTTAAAGGGATGGTTTAGAAGCGCTAAATGCAACTCGAATCGCCTTTTGGAGGCTTGCCACAGATGCTTAGCCCCCAATGGAGGACTTCCGAATTGCTTTAAAGTCCCGTTCGGCTGAGCGCTCACGTTGAAGCCCAGAATAAGGGATTGACAAATGCAGAACATTTGATCCGTTTCAAGCAACCTTTAAGAGGCGATCTCTTCATCTCAAGATCTAGTGTATCTAATACTACTTAGCCAATTAATCAGAGATTGTGATTTTCGTCACTCGTGAGTTGAAGCTTTAGTAAAGCTTGAGGACTGGATCAATGGCTCAATTGCCCTGCAAATAGCGAAAACCCTGATATTACCAGTAGTTTAGTGCTGATCCATCTGAAACAGTAACCGTGAAATCTCAGGGTTGAATAACGAGACGTTGTGCCGTCAAGTTAAGTACGTTGTTTTGATTCAACCCTGTGGATTCTACGGAAGGAGAAGCGAATAGTTTCTAGAGTGGGGCAGGCTACACGGTATGATTTCAGCTAAATCTGTTTGCTCTATGAATGCATGGTTTGTAGTGTTACACCGGGTCAGTTGGCTGAAATCCTGTCAGCAACGCTGATTAACGTATCAGATGCGGTTCTGGCGACGATCGCCACCGGAATTACAACGGATAGCCGCACAATTTTACCAGGAGAGATTTTTGTTGCCCTGCGAGGCGATCGCTTTGATGGGCATGGGTTTGTTGAAACAGCGATTCGTCAGGGGGCACTGGTGGCGATCGTCGATCGCGCTTCAGCGTCAACTCTGCATCATCTTCCTTTGCTGCAAGTTGATGATACGTTGGCGGCGTATCAGTCGATCGCTCGCTGGTGGCGGCAACAGTTTCAGATTCCCGTGGTGGCGGTCACGGGTTCTGTCGGAAAAACGACAACCAAAGAATTGATTGCAGCCGTTTTAGGTCGTCAGGGCAGTGTGCTGAAATCTCAGGCCAATTACAACAACGAAATTGGCGTGCCCAAAACATTACTGGAACTAGAGGCGACTCACCGTTATGCCGTGGTGGAAATGGGGATGCGAGCGGCAGGAGAAATCGCCTTGCTAACCCACATTGCTCATCCTGATGTTGCGGTGATTACTAATGTGGGAACGGCTCATATTGGTCGGTTGGGATCAGAGCAAGCGATCGCCGCCGCCAAGTGTGAGATGCTAGCTGAGCTAAATCCAGATGGAATTGCTGTTTTAAATTACGACAATCAGCGGTTGATGCAAACAGCACATCGGATTTGGCAGGGGAAAACGATCACCTTTGGCTTAACGGGGGGCGATGTGAAGGGGGATCTGGTCGATTCAACAACCCTGGAGGTGAACGGCATGACGTTACCGCTACCCCTACCCGGACAGCACAATGCGCTGAATTATCTGGCGGCTCTGGCGGTCGTTCAGGCTCTGCAACTGCCCTGGTGGCCATTAGCTCAGGGACTATGCGTAGAGTTACCCCAGGGACGGGCACGTCGCTACGAACTGCCGCACGACATTATTGTGCTGGATGAAACCTACAATGCTGGATTGGAATCGATGCTGGCCGCTTTGCATCTGCTGGCACAAACGCCAGGAAACCGCCGAATTGCCGTACTCGGTACGATGAAAGAATTAGGGGAACGATCGCCCGAATTTCATCATCAAGTGGGTACAGTTGTGCGCGACCTCAACCTGGATACGTTGCTTATTCTGGCAGATGAGGCCGAAAGTGTAGCTATGGCTGCCGGAGCGCAGCCAACTGCTACAGAGCAGTTCACCAGCCATGAAGCAGTGCTTCAGCGGTTGCAAGATATTGTGCAGGAGGGCGATCGCCTGTTGTTTAAGGCATCACGCGCAGTTGGCTTGGATAAAGTGGTTGAACAGTTTCGGCAGAACGTTTCCAGTCCCACATGGCGCGGTTGAAGGGGTGGGGTGAACCCAATCCAGGTTGGGCTTGATTCGGATAGATAAGAACGAATCGGCTAAATTTCTTCAACGTCCATTTGTGCCACCGTGAAGGCGCAGAAACCAAATGCGGCGACTAACGGCATGGGTGACGCCAAAACGTAACTGGACGCAGCGGCAAATATAGCGGTAGCGATCGCAGCCAAGCACCAGCGTTGCTCGTCTACACTGAATCCCTTTTGAGACTTAATCAGCCGAAGCGCTTGCACTGGAATGGGGAGCGGCATGACACCATGCGGCGGAAACGCCCAATATTGTGAGCGATCCTTAAACGGATCGGTCCAGCCGTTGTCGAAGCACCATTCCTGAATCCATTCATCGCAAAAGTGGTTCATGCTCTTGCTGCCAGTGAAAATACGTTTAATCAATTGGTTCTACCGTTCAGTACAGTTCAACAAACTAGTGTGCAAGCCCGTGGGTTTAACGTCTTAGCCCGCTAATAACTTAGCCCGCTGGAGTCGCTCAGCTATTCAGCTACGTGGACGGCATTTTAGACATCCCTATTTTGTAGGCTAGCAAAGCCAAGTCGCTGGCTCACGGCAACGTCATCAAAATTTACCTTTTCCAGGCAGAAGGTTCACACCGTCCCGAAGAGCGGTGCTGAGATGAATGCCGCGCCAATCGGAGCGGATGCGGAGATTGGCAATAATCTATCAGACTCAGCCGCAATCTTTGCATACGCTTGTACTCTTGTTTATGGTAAAGTGTGCCCACAAGATTTGAGTCTTGCCGCTCATGATTGTTCTGGAAACCAAGCTCAGAGGTAATCCAACTCAGTTTGCGCTACTTGATGATGCGATTAGAACAGCT
>NZ_JADEWO010000063.1 GCF_015207605.1 Oculatella sp. LEGE 06141 | reverse complement strand
CTCCCACTCCCGCTCCTAACCTTGATCCCACGGCAACGATCTCCGCCAAGACCGTGACCGATTCGGATTATGTTTTCAGTGTGACGTACACCGATGATGGTGCGATCGATCCGTCTACCTTGAATGGCAACAACATCCGCATCACAGGCCCCAACGACTTTAGCCAATTAGCAACCTTCGTTGGAGCAAACGGTAACGGTTCTACGGTAACGGCCATCTACCAAATTGCTGCACCCGGAGGAAACTGGAGCCAGGCCGCTAATGGCACCTACGTCCTCTCGTTGGTGAATGGTCAAGTCAAAGACACAACAGGTAAACCTGTAGCAGGTGGAACCTTAACTCGTTTTGCAGTCCTCAAGGGGACGAACAATCAGGACACACTCACTGCTGAGAATGTAGACACCATCATCAACGGGTTTGCCGGAAATGACACGTTGCGCGGTGGCAATGGCAATGATCTACTGAATGGCGGCACCGGGTTTAACATCATTGATGGCGGCAATGGCAATGACACCGTTAGCTATGCAACAGCCAGTAACGGTGTGGTGGTGGACTTAACAACGGGCACCGCAACTCGACCTATTCGAATAATGCCGCTGGGAGACTCCAACACGCGCGGCAGCGAACCCTCTGGCAGCCCTTCTCGAAACACGGGGTATCGCGATGACCTGTGGCAATCGCTAAGAGCCAACAACTTTAGTATTGATTTTGTTGGTAGTCTGGCTGATGGTCCATCCGCCATCTCGTTCGATAAAGACCATCAGGGGCACGGTGGATTTGCCATCAAAGGAAACGGCACCTCTGGAGAAATTCTGCCCAATGTGACAAATTGGCTGAATGCCGCCAAGCCTGACATTGTTTTGCTGATGGCAGGAACCAACGACTTCCTGGGACAAAACAACAGCGCTGAACAAGTGCTTCAGGAGCTAGAAGAGTTGATCGATCGCATTTATGCCTGGTCGCCTAGCATTAATCTGTTTATTTCTACGGTGCCGCCGATCGACCCAGAGCTTCGTACTCACCCCAATGCAGCCAGCCAATCGCGGGAAGCGGCGAAATATAATGATCTGATTCCCGGTCTTCTCAGCAACAGCAAGTATGCAGGGAAGAGGCTGACGTTTGTTGATACTCGCGGCATTTTCAGCAAGACGGACATTCGCCAAGATGATGGCATTCATCTCACGGACAGCGGCTATGCTAAACAGGCCGCCGCCTGGAATAGCGCGATTCGTCAGAAAGTGTCCAGCAAAGAATTAAAAGACACCCTCACGAATGTTGAAAACGTGATTGGCTCTCCCTTTGCCGATCGCATCACAGGTAACAATGGCAATAACGTGATTGAAGGCGGAGCTGGTGCCGACATCCTCACGGGTGGTGGCGGGGCAAATACCTTCGTCTATCGCAATGTATCGCATGGAGTGGACACCATTACTGACTTTAATAACGACGACATTCTGCGAATCTCGGCCTCTGGGTTTGGAGGCGGGCTGAAGGCGGGTGTGGCACTCAGTTCTTCAGCCTCACCCACCGGCGTGTTTCTCAGGGGCACCAATCTATCCGCCATTGGTAGCAGCGGAAATTTCTTGTACAACACCGCTAACGGCACCTTGCGGTTTGACCCGGATGGCACTGGCCCCCAATCCGCCGTGACGATCGCCACCCTATCCAATCGGCACGCACTGAGCATCAACCAGTTTGAGATTGTGGCTTAGCTTCTAGCTCGATGAGTACCTGCATCAAGTCGGTTGGCTCTAGCTCATGCTCCTTGCTGCCGCGTTGAGCAATGACCCGTGCTGGCACACCCACCGCAACCGAATACGGCGGAATATCTTTGGTGACAACGGCTCCTGCTCCAATAACACTGCCTTTGCCAATCGTCACCCCATCCATGACGCGAACGCCACTGCCCAACCAGCAGTCGTCTTCAATCACAATGCCCTGGTAGGTTCGCCCCTGTTGGTTAATGTTGTGGTGGCGATCGGCAAAAATATGATTGTTGGCATAAATTCCAGCATGGGATGCAATCAGACAGTCTTTGCCGATTTTGATAATCTGACCCGACAGGCAAGAATAGGGACCAATGCGCGTGCGATCGCCAATCTCGACCGTTCCATATTCATGGGAGCGAATATCCACACCGCGATCGAGCCGCACCCGATTACCCACACAAATTTGCCCCGTTTCGGTGCTAACTTCCAGATAGGCATAGGCGCAAAGTTGTACCCGATCGCCAATCTTGATTAAATAGGGACGAACAAACTCCACATCGGGTTCAATTTGTACCGCCGTCCCCATTTGGGCAAAGACGCTGCGATACAGAAAGCGACGCAGTTTCATACCGATGGAAAAAGGAATGCCTTTGAGCAAAACAGTCACGATGCGAGACATGCGCTGCAATGGGGTGAGCGATCGCCCCTGCGTCGAAGAGTTTAGCGATGGCTGACTACCCGATGGCCTGTTGTCCTGCTTTGCCATTCAAACCTGAAACCACAGTGAAACCACAATAAATGTAATGAAGATGATGCGATAAGCGTGTCAGGGGTACCCTCCATTGATCCATTGATCCATAGTTGCACGAAAGCCGATTGCAGCTACGTTAACTCAATCGGTTAATTAAATCGGGATAGATACGCTCGAATTTCCTTCGTCTTGCAAAAAGTGAGCATACTGGCTTTGACCAACGACGCGAACCAGTTCATCATAGTTCTCCACTAAATCAGACAGTTGGTCGGGCGTGAGACGAGCAAATGCCGTTTCAACCGCAACCGACGGAATATCCAAATACTGACAAATGCGATCAACGGTTGATTGGTGATCCTGTTCTTGCAACAAGTCGTTTTCGTACACAACGGTGAGATGCGGTATGCCCTGTAAAACTTGAGCGTCTGCCTGTTGGTATGCCTCGCGATCGCGCATTTGTTGCAGTAGCAAATTACAGTCGATCGTCACTTTTTTTGCGTCAAGCGGTTGCTTTTTGGACTTGCTATGAAATTTTTTGCGTTGTCGCGCCGTTAGCAATGAAATTCCCTGGCGCAGAATATTGTCTCGACGAATGTGAACGATCGCCCAGCCCTGTTCAACCATCTCCGACAAAAACAGCCTGGGATCACATTTTTGGACATCCTGGAGCTGGTAGATTTTGACCTTAAATCCGTAAACGCTCGTCTGGCAAGCCGCAGCGCGTCCAGCAATCAGTAGCTTGGGAAACAAAACCGGGTGAAACAAAATTTCGGTATCACACCGAATCAGCGGATGAGCATCCAGCAGGCTACACAGCAACTCGCTGCCCGTTCGTCCCTGCCCATAAATGATGAATTTTTGAGTAGGCACGCTGTGTTTGGTCAGCGCTCTCACATAGTCTTGAAATTCAATCGCTCGGCGCTTTACGTGCTGGCGCAGCGTCGATTTGGGTTGTTCGTGGGGAGCGGGATAGAGGCTGCTCATGGGTGAAGCATTCAATCAAGTAAATTGGATTCGACACGCGCTCAGGGGTTGGTGAGAGTTTAGCGGCTAGGGTGCCGCGATCGCCATAGCATCCGGTTGCAACAACGGATGTCCCTCTAGCCGCGACGGAATAGGGGCACCCATACGAGCCAAAATGGTAGGAGCAAGGTCAATAATATCGCCCTGCTGCAACTGCGTTCCGGGTGAGATGCCATTCCCGGTAGCCAGCAAAAAGCCGCGTGCCCGATGGCTCCCCGTGCGGCGATAGGGAACAGGCCCAATTCGCCCAAAACCAGGGCTATCGATCACGTCTGTTGGCACATCGTCCCATTCAACAATCAGGTCGGCTCCGGGCAACGTTGGATCGGTATCCAATGGAGTTTGACGCGATCGCACCACCTTTTTCACCACAGCCGCTCCCGTGCGCGGGTTTACCAGTTCATGCAGATGATCGGTCAGCGTCTGACACAGCGCTTCATAATCGGCTGGCTCAACCTGGCCTTGCGGTTCTCGTCCTTTCAAGTTGACCCGAATATACCCCTCCGAAAAACTAGGGAGCGCGTAGGCTTTCATCTGCGGCCAGAAAGGTTTATACCAGGACACAGGTTGCCAAAAGAAAGGATCAGCCGCCGCCTGGAGCTGTTGAGGCGATGCCAGGTCAGGAGTTTGGGCAGATCCCAGATAGCGGTCAATAGATGGATGGAATTTGCTGGGGAGCGATCGCCGCAGCAGTGCCCGGATGGGATTGGGATCGTGCTTTAGCTGCCACACTTCTCCACTCCAGGTCTTGCGCTTAGGAGAAAGCAGCAACGGGGGAACGGGTGCCCCTACTGTTCCGGGGGCAATCATTGCCTTGCCCGGAAAATTGAATCGATACAGCCACTCTCCTAACAAAAACATGCTGGGCACATCGGTGGTGTTGTGATCACTGCCATGTACAGAAAACACAATCACATCCGCATCTGTTGGGGCAGATTCCAAGATAGTGGCGATCGCCTCATCAACCGCCACAAACATGTCCAGCAGCGGATTGGCGGATATGTCCTTTAGCTTCTGCTGCACATAGGGATAAAGCGGGTGATCGGGCTGGCTATAACACCAGAAATCATGTCCGGCTGAGTGGGGTTCGCTAAAAACGGTTAAAAAGAGATTCCAGTCTTCCTGTTGCAGCAAATCGCGGCCCATTGCAGCCCGACGAGCGATCCCCGTTTGCAAGGCACGATACAGCCGGGTGAGATAAGCGTCATCCCACCAATCACCGTGGTCTTTGTGCAGTGCCGGATGATGACCGTAGCGTCGAATCAAATCTGGCAGAACATGGTTGGGTAAGGAATGGCTGGGCGTTCCGGGGGAATGGGCACCCCAGGCCAAAACCTGAATGCCGTTCACCGCATCAGAGAGGGTTCCCTTGGGCAGATCAACTGCCGCGACCCGGTAGTCTTCTCCCAGGGCATAGAAAGGGGGATAGGCGGCAAAGTCATAGGCACCCACATTTTCAACATCATAGGTTCCATTCTTAACCTTGATGCCGCCCCAGTACCCGGTTTGTTCGGGCAAGGCTCCAGTTAAAAACACCGTCCAGGGCGTTTCGGCTTTGTAGTGGTTGACGCTAGACAGCCGACCATACGCCCCCTGCTGACGCAGACGGTTGAGGGTTTTGAGATGCCCTTGCTCCATCCACTGTTCTAGCAAAATGGGATCGGCAGCATCCAACCCAATGGCAACAACTGGCCTGGTCATAACACCCTCCGACGGGTTCTCATCGCCAACAGACTTTCTTTCAGCAGGTAAAACGGGCTAACAAATCCGCTGAGGAAAAACTCCATTTCACAGGCGGCGATCGGGTCGTTTCGAAGCTGTCCGCGATACTTCAACAGATGCAGCACAGCCCGCCGCAAATTCCCCAACAGCGTTTTGCTCCAGATAAACGGTTTTACCCAGGGTTTTGCACCAATCATCCGAATTTGGCAGAGGCATAGCCCAGAGGTACGCATCAGCGCCAGCAGAGACTCGGTGGTGAGGCGATCGGCTGGAATGTGATGATACAGGTGCATGTCGGGGTTATACCAAATCTGCCAACCGCCGCTGTGCAGGTGCAACGAGATTTCAAAATCGTTGCCGCCGCGTCCAGTTCGCACCAATCGCGCTGGAACGCTGCTAAGCCACGCCTGTTTCCGCACCACCAACCCGGCTCCGGGAGGCAAAATCAAACGCTCCGGTTGGTATTGATGCGGTTGCGAACCGCGTTCCTTAATGGCTAAAAACGACTGAATTCGTTTGAAGTTGTGGGGCGGAGCCACCTCAAAATCGCCGTGAATTTGTCCGCCATAGGCTCCGGCCTGGGGATACGTCTGACCAAAGGCATAGGCGGCGGCTACCCAGGTGGGATCGGGACGGGTATCGTCATCTAAAAAGCCAACCAGTTGCCCTCTGGCTTCCGCAACAGCCCGTTGCCGAGCGAAGGCCAGCCCCTGCTGTGGCTCAAAGCAATAACGCAGCGGGTAAGAGTGATTCCACATGGACTGATAGTGACGAACCAGATCGGCTGTGTTGTCGCTGCTGTTGTTATCTACAACCAGAACTTCCCACGTAAACTGCTCAGTCTGGAGTTGCGATCGCAGCTTTTCTAGCAGCGGCACAATTCGGGATGCTCCGTTGTAGGTCGGTATTGCCACCGTGACATCAACCGAACCGACTTCGGACACGTTCTCGACCACAGAGGACAGTTCAGGCGATGACATGAGTCTATTCCGGTAGCATTTGCAGGGAGGCGGAACGGCTAAATCGCTCCAAATACTGCTTTTTCCACAAAAAGAAAGGACTGATGACGCTATGGATGAGCAGTTCTGTTTCGCAGGCCGCCACCAAATCATGCTGGAGTACCGTGCGGTACTTCAGCCAATGCAGCGCCAGCCGACGCACATCGTTGACCAGATACATCAGAAACGCAAATGGACGTTGCCATGCATTGAGGCGCAACATCCGAATTCGATGCCGACTTAGCCCTACACAACGAAAGAGAGAGAGCAAGTAGCTTCGCTCTAATCGCCATCCCGGAATGTTGTGATACACCTGCATAGCAGGATTATGCCAAACCTCCCAACCTGCTTTTTGAATGTGCAGCACCGCTTCCAAATCTTCGCTGGCCAGTCCAACGGCTTTACTGGTATTGTTCAACACCAACCTTGACGGTACGGCTGTTAACCATGCTTCTCGCCGCACAACGAGAGCCGCACCCGGCGGCAAAACCTTGTTGTGCGGTTCGTAGCGATGCGGCTGAGTTCCGCGTTGAATGATGGCAAGGTAACAGGCGATCGCCTTGAAGTTGGGCGGCGGAGCCACATCAAACGCGCCATCAATGCGGCTACCAAATGCCCCAGCCTGGGGATGAGACACCCCAAACGCATGGGCTGCGGCAACCCAGGTTGAGGTTGGCCAGTTGTCGTCATCCAGGAAACCAACAAACGTGCCCTTTGCTTCCGTCACCGCTCGCTGTCTGGCAAATGCGGCTCCTTGCTTTGGCTCCAGACAGTAGCGTAACGGCACCGTAGCAGGCCAGCAGCGTTGATACGCCTCAACGACGCGTGCTGTACCATCCGTGCTGTTGTTATCAACCACAATCACTTCCCACGAAAAAGATGCAGTGTGGAGCTGTAGCGTCAACCGCTTCAACACCTCCGCCAGACGTTTTTCGCTGTTGTATGTGGGAATGGCTACGGTGAAGTCGAGCATAGAGGTAGTTGAGCGGGGAGGAGAGCGGTAAAAAACGAACTCTATCTAAACAGAAGTTGTTGGAGACTGCTTTTCTAAACAACCTCTCGATCTGCCACGACACGGAAACCAGAGCCAGGGAATAGCACGTCGAGCCAGCGCTAGTAGAACTACTGAAGCAGAACGTTAAAATGAAGACAATCCGCAATAGCGTTCAGCGGTAACCGTACCCTGGCGTTTCGTTTTGCGATCGCGTCCGTATGTCTTATTTCAACTTACCTGTGAAATGCATCCTGCATAACGGACTGTAATAATTTGTTTCCGTAGTCCTACTGAGTTATTTGACGAAGAAAGCTCGTCCTGTGATGCATATTAGCGAGTTCTACGGGCATGTTAACGGCATATTGATTTTGCTTCATTCAATCTTTAAGGTTGATTGCTTTTTTTGCGAGAATCAACAAAACGCCAAAGCTGCTTCCCATAACGGTTTAAGCCAAAATGCCGTTGCCAATCTTTAAAGATTAACGACTTTTTTGGGGTACCCCCTTGCGATCGCCCGATTAGAACTCGCTAAAATAAGAGACAGGTTCTACTGCGGCGTTGGTGACTGCCAATAATGTTTTATGATCTACGCCTTAACTTACACGGGTCTCAAGAATCTTAGTGGCAGTAGACCGGGCTTGTACCCGGAAACTTAAAACTAAGTTCACGAAATCCAACCTGGATTTTTTCCAGGTCAAAAACTGAGGTAAGACGGCGTTGCGGGGAACTTCCAAGCATTTGCCATTTAAATCCCTCGTCTAGCACCAGGCAGACGGGGGATTTTTGATCGACCCAGAGTATTGGCACCGCACTAGCACAGTATTAGCGCAGATAGACTACTGCTCGTGGCGTTGAGGGCGATCGCAACTCGACAGGTCTAAAGAGCTTAAACCAACCATTGCAAGACTTTTCTCCGACTCGTTGAATTTATGCTGCTAGTTTGTTATCGTATATTAAGCGTAGTCGTTATGAGTTCATCTATTTCCCTATGACAACCCCGACGATAGAAAATTTAGTTATCATTGGCTCCGGTCCAGCAGGTTATACAGCGGCTATCTATGCCGCACGAGCAAACCTGAAGCCTTTTGTGTTTGAAGGATTCCAGGCGGGGGGGCTGCCGGGTGGGCAACTGATGACCACAACGGAGGTAGAGAACTTCCCAGGGTTCCCCGAGGGCATTACTGGTCCCCAGTTGATGGATCGAATGAAAGAGCAGGCCGTACGCTGGGGTGCTGAACTGGTTACAGAAGACGTGACCTATGTCGATTTCAGCCAGCGTCCGTTTGTGATTCGTTCAGATGAACGAGAAGTTAGAGCGCACAGCGTTGTTATTGCTACTGGCGCTACGGCACGACGGCTAGGGTTGCCCTGTGAGCATGAGTTTTGGAGCCGTGGCATTTCAGCCTGTGCTATTTGTGACGGCGCTACTCCCATTTTCCGCAACGCCGAACTGGCTGTGATCGGTGGGGGAGATTCGGCGGCAGAAGAAGCCGTCTACTTAACCAAGTACGGCTCCCATGTTCATCTGCTGGTGCGTGGCGACAAAATGCGTGCCAGTAAAGCGATGCAAGACCGCGTGTTGCAGAACCCCAAAATTACGGTTCACTGGAATACTCACACCCTGGATGTGTTTGGAGAAAGCGACCACTTGAAAGGGGTCAAAATTAAGAACAGCGAAACGGGCGAAGAAGGCGAACTTCACGTTCGGGGTCTGTTTTATGCGATCGGCCACACCCCCAACACCTCTCTGTTTAAGGGGCAACTTGAGTTAGACGATGTGGGCTACGTCGTCACTAAGCCCGGTTCAGTGGAAACCAGCGTTGAGGGCGTATATGCTGCCGGAGACGTGCAAGACCACGAGTTTCGGCAGGCCATTAGTGCCGCTGGCACAGGCTGTATGGCGGCAATGCTGGCAGAACGCTGGCTTTCTGTTAATGGGTTGGCACAGGAATTCCATCAAACCGAATCCTCGGAACGACCCAAGGAAGCGGTGGCCGAAAAGACTGAAGCGGAGCAGGAAGCAGAGTTTGATGTGGCTAATACACGCCACGTGGGTGGTTATGCCCTGCGGAAGCTGTATCACGAGAGCGATCGCCTGATTATTGTGAAGTATGCGTCGCCAACCTGTGGACCTTGCCACACCTTAAAGCCGATCTTGAGCAAAGTGATCGATGAGTTTGAAGGTCAGGTTCACTATGTCGAAATCGATATTGAGGCTGATCCAGACATAGCGGAATCGGCTGGTGTGATGGGCACCCCAACCATTCAGTTCTTTAAGGACAAAGGATTGGTTGACCAGTTGAAGGGGGTCAAACAAAAGAGCCAGTACCGCGAGGTCATTCAGCAACATGTAGCGGCTGTCCCGGTTGCCTAAGTTGAACATCCCTGGGTAACTGAGCGCAAATGCCGAGGCGGACGAGTGAATTCACTCGTCCGCCTTTTTGCAATACAAACGTATTTATCAAACCATTTGCTGGTCTTCCCTTATGAGTATTTATCAATTTGCAATAAATCTGGTAAAACCATTAGGAAGCACTAAACGTGCTTTGTTGCTTTCAACTTTAGAAAGGAACGCATTGCCTGGTAGTTTCGCTAAACCTCTTGAGAGCAATCTCAAAAAGCGCTATCATTCATGCTTCTAGTCCGCTACAAGAAAAGTGTTCTAACCGAATTAGATTAGACGCTTTGCTAAAATCTCACTTTTGTCGCAACTTGCGAAAGGTAATTGTATGAACAAAAAGGCTGTTGGTTTGTTTTTAGTTTTGGGTTTGACCGCAGTTCTCACCGCCTGTGGTGGTGGGGAAACAACTCCTCCGGCAGATGCTCCAGCAGATGCTCCTCCGGCTGAATCTCCTTCTCCTCAATAGGTTTAGGCTTAGAAAGCTACCGTTAGGAGCTTAATGTTGAAAGTGCTGGCCTCAAGCTGCAAGTGATGATGAGTTGTGCTCATGCTCACTAATCTTGGCTATCACTTTGTCACTGCTTACAGAAGTTTAATGGGGTAACCTAGGACGGCCATCTGCTTCAGTTTGTCGTTGTTATAAACTTCTGTAAGCTATTTATTTAGGCTATTTGTTTAAAGTTACTGAGTAAGATTGGGTTCGTATTAAACCATCCGTCAAAATCAGGGTACTGGCGCTCTGGAGAGGTCGTATGTCTTTCTCGTTGCTGAGTGGCTCTAGCTTGCTCATGAAACGACATCCATTTTTACCGCACGCTATGCTGGCTGTTGGCTGCGCTCTGGCGAGTATGGCGATCGCACCCGCCTCTGCGCTCCCGCCTGTAGACGACCTTCCTGAAGAAGTGCTGCGTACTGAAATTATTACAGAGGCGCGATCGCCTTTGGATGGCTCACCCTTAACGGCAGCAGAATATGCTGAACTGCAAGCTGAGTTTGAGACCAGACAGGACGAATTTCGTCCTCCCGTATCGCGGGATATAGCCGAAGTCATCCGGCTGCTGTACCTGCGTCGGGCGATTCGATCCGTTTTTCCGTTCCTGTTACCCTAGTTGCCGTCTCCGTTTGAACGGGTTGAAAGGGGCCGTTCTTACAGGGACAATGCCGTTGGTGAACTTTGTTCAGTCCGTTCTACTGTTGTCGGTTCCACCGTTTGGGCTGGGGCAAGATCGGGTAGCAATGTTGGCTGGTACGGATGCAGCATTTCTCGGGTACGGGTCAGGGTCTGCGCCAGGGAGATATCCTCTTGCGTCAGTAGCCCCACTACTTTAGGAGAGTCCTCACGGGTGACGACAGGTAATTGCTGCAAGCCACGGGCGGCCATGCGTGCAACGGCTTCGCTTAACAGTTCATCCTCATAGGCGTACAGCACCTCTACCGTACAGAGTTGGCGAATTGGCTGAGCCAGTAGTTCCCAACCGTCTGAGCTGTTCTCGGCCTTGATCATCAACCGATTCACGTCTTGAAGAGTCACAATGCCAACGAGACCCTGATCGGCTTCTACAATCAGCGTGCTGCGACATCGCTGGTCAATCAAGATCCAACCCACTTCTCCTAAAGAAAGGCTGGCTGACAACTTGAGCGGTGAGGAATGCATGACCTCCGCCACCGTTAAGACTGGCAGTGTCTCTGGGGGTAATGTCTCTGGGGGCAAGGTTTCTGTGATCAGGGGTGGGGATGGTTTAGAGTCCTGGTCGCGGTTCTCATCGGTGCCCGATCGCGGCTGCAACCATTCAATTAACCAACTGCTTAGCCCAACGGCGGCCATCAGCGGCAACACAATCCGATAGTCTCGCGTTAATTCAAACAACAGCAAAATGGAGGTCAGCGGTGCCCGGACGCTAGCGGCTAGTACGGCAGCCATACCCACCATGGCATAGGCTGGAGGCGATGCCATATACTCCTGCGACATGGGTAGAACGATCGCCAACACTTTGCCGTAGGTTGATCCTAACGCTGCACCTAAAAAGAGAGCAGGGGCAAAGATACCGCCAACAAAACCGCTGCCGTAGCTAATGGCAGCCATCGCCAGTTTGACGGCGAGTAACGCAATCACCAATGCCAGAGAAAACTGGACATCCTGCAAGATCGACTCGATTGTTTCGTAGCCAACTCCCAAAATTTGGGGCAGAGTGAGAGCCACAATCCCAACACACGCGCCGCCAATGACTGGATGCAGCGATCGCGGAATGTTGCCAAGCCAATGAAACCCAGCCACTTGCCCCCGAAAGCAGCGCTGTGCCAGCCCTAGAGAGCGAATATAGAGCAACGAAACGAGACTGGCTAGTAGCCCCAAACCAACATATAGCGGTAGTTCTAAAAGACTGCGAACCTCATAGGCCGGTAAGGCAAAGGCAGGTTGGGCACCTAAACCAATTTGAGCAATCCAGGCTGCAACCACAGAGGCCAGTAGCACAATACTGACAGCTGACGCGGCAAACGTTGTCCCTAGAACGACCTCTAGCGCAAAAAAGACCCCTGCGATCGGGGCATTAAATCCGGCAGCTAAGCCAGCGGCGGCTCCCGCACTCAACAGCAGACGCTGCCGTTCCTGGGAAACCTGTAACACCTGACCCAGCAGCAAACTGAAGTTGGCACCAATTTCCACACTTGGCCCTTCCGGCCCCAGCGAAGCTCCACTGCCTAACGAAATGGAAGCGGCAACCATTTTGCTAATTGGTCGAAGCGGTGCCAGTTCGCGCCCTCCCTGGACAGTTTCAATCAGCGCGTTTAGTCCCGGCCCTAAATCGCGTAAGCGCCAACGCATTGCCCCCACAACCATGCCGCCAATCAAAGGAATGAGTGCCAGCGTCCAATGTCCCCAGACGGAGAGGCGACCCGCCACCTCTGCCAACATGACAAAGTGAATTAGATGAATGAGCGATCGAAAGACAACCACCCCCATGCCAGCACAACTGCCAATCACAACTGCTAGCAGCAGGACGACCGTTTGTGGTGATGGTTGTAGACGATTGAGCCAATGAGTAACACGCGAGGCAGACTCACCAGGAGCCGATGACTGCGGTTGCATCAGCCCCTTGGATGTAGGGGTAAGTGTCATTCGAGGAGAGTAAAGAGCAGAAAGTGAGAGTAAGTTGACGATTTACTATAAAAAATTAGACCCCACGCCAAGTCACCTTCAATGGGGTTCTGGCGACAGAGCCAACTAGAAGAACCGGAACAGTTTTCCAATGCAGCGCAACTCTACCTATATTCTGATAGATACTGTGCGGTTCGTACCCAAGATTCTTAACGAGTAGCGAAAAGTTAGCAGGAACTTAAGCGTGCACAGAGCCATCGGGCATCCGTGCGCCCCGAAAGCTGGCCGTGTCTAGAGAGGTTCCGTCGAGATTCGCACCTGTCAGGTTAGCTCTGTGAAACTTAGCATTGTGGATGTTGGCTCCAGCAAAATTGACGCCACTCAGGTTGGCGGATTTAAAGTTGGCTCCACTCAGGTTCGCTCCGCTCAGGTTCGCTCCGCTCAGATCGGCTTTTATCCAAATCGCCCAGCGCAGGCTGGCATTGCTGAAGTTAGCTGCAACGAAACGAGCGTGGCTAGCGTGCACCCCTGTCAGGTTAGCGTGGCTAAAGTTGGCGTGGTCACAGTGCGATCGATGAAGATCGGCACTGCTTAAATCGGCTTCGCTGAGGTTCGCATCAGCCAGGTTCGTGTGGCTCAAATCTGCTGCCAAAAGAGCGGCTTCGCTGAGATTGGCCTTCACCAGTTGAGCCATGCTCAGGTCAGCGTCTCGTAAATCGGCTCCGCGTAATACGGTGCCAATTAAATTGGCATGGCAAAGGTCAGCCTCCTGAAAAGTGGTGTTCCTTAAATCGGCACCAATTAAATTGGCATAGCTGAGGTTGGCTCCGCGCAGGTTGGCTTCCCGCAGATTGGTCACAACCAATTCGGCGTGAATCAGCGTCGCGTCGATCAGCTCGGCCCTGTGCAGGCTGGCGTTGTTAAGGATGGCATGGCTCAAATCTGCCGCCACCAGTTTGGTTGCGGTTAGATCGGCTCCGCGAAAGTTAACGCCCCGCAAATCAGATCCACGGAAATAAAAGCCGCTCAGGTCTGCATGGCTCAAATCTGGCTCGGTTTGCAGGTTGTTGTTCCGCCACTGCCCCCAGCGGATTTCTCCTTGCCGCAACAGGGTTAGGTGCTCTAGGTTTGCCATCAAGACTATTCCTCGGCTCTGGCTCTACAACAGTAGTGCTGGTTACTCTTTGCGATCGGCTGACTGGTTATGACGGCCAATAATGTTTTCAATGGCGGCGATCGCCGCTTTAGATGCCGCCAAAATATCCCGTTCTTCGCCCCCTAAATACAATCGCCCAAAGCTGCCGACCGCATTAACATCCAGGATGTTAATTAAAGCGGCTTTTTCAGATTCATTAGCGGCCAGGGCTGCATAGGCTGCTGGTTCTACCTCTAGCACATACAGGGTTTGGCTAGCCAACAACATTTGCCCACGCCGGGTGCGGTTAATCAGTTGAGTATGGTGAGGATCGACATTGCGAATAATTTGGCTAGAAATAATTCGAGGCTTGAGGCATTCGTTCTGGCGTACCCCGATCGCATCCAGAATAGCTTGGCCGGATGCCCGAGTTTCCCCCTGCCGACTGGAGTGAATTTCTAACAATCCATACAGCCGCTCAACCACCTGTACCCCCGGACGCACTGCCGCTGCCTTGACGGCAATATCGGTCAGCCGATTGATTTCAATCCCAGGTGATATCTCGATCCACAGCGATGTATCGCCCGGTAGCGGTAAAAAACCAAGGGCTACCGTTCCCAAATATGCGGCGTGCTGAGGTTGCAAGCTGTCTAGATACACATAACTGCGAAGTTCAATTCCCAACGCTCAAATCTCCATAGGGTTAGGTGAAGCTAATGAAGCCGCAACACTTGAGTTTACCGTGCTATTTACCCGCTTAGGGCAAATCGTTAGCATCTGCTCAAACGGCTAGAGCCACATGACACAAAGCGCCTCAACCGTTGAACAGAAACAGGCGGCTTGATCCAGAGCCGAACCCAACCCTGCTTTTACTCAAATTTGCTTTCCAGTTTAAGTAATGCACCCAAAAGAAATTGAAGTAGTTAAATGAATACCCTTACGGATGATGGTATACAGCTTGCCTCCTGGTGAAGACCAGGGGGCTTCTTTTGTGGAGTCATCCAACGGATCTCATGCGCTTGCACCCCAAACACCTGCTAGAATAGCGAGGTTGTTTACGCCAGAGATCGTCTTTGAGTCAATCAGTGGATCTGCCCAAGGTAGATGAGTTTCTACAAGAACTAGCGACGATTCAGCAAACTGGATCGAAGCGAATTGCGATGTTGGGTTCTCGACACGTACCCATCACCCATCAAGTTTTAATTGAATTGATGACCTACGCCTTAGTGCTATCGGGCAATCGCATTTTGACATCTGGTGCTACTGGAACGAATTCTGCGGTTATTCGGGGCGCAATGCGAGGTGATCCAAATTTGTTGACGGTCATTTTGCCCCAGAGCCTTGAGCGCCAGCCGCGCGAGTCGCGTGAGCAGCTCGAACAGGTCATGCACCTGGTTGAGAATCCAACGAACGATAGCCTCTCTTTGGCAGAAGCTAGCTCACTGTGTAATCAAGAAATTGTGTCGCGGTGTCAGCAGCTCATCTGTTTTGCCTTTCACGATAGCCATACATTGCTGCGAACCTGCCACGAGGCCGAAGACCAGCGACGGTTAGTCACTCTGTTTTACTTTGATTAAAGTCTGCTTTAACCAGGCGCGATCGCGTCCTTTTTGCCCCATCTAATGCAGCAATGATTCATCTTTAACGGTCTGTCGCCGCAGTTTGATAGCAGGCTGTTTCAGGCTAGCTGCCGCAATGGATAAAGCGGGTTGCTGTCCCCGCCCAAGCTGACGTTTGGGGCTTAAGCGGTGCAGGCCATCCAGTAAAGCATTGCAGACGGTTGGCTCGGTTTCGCGATCGATCATCAGCCGAAAGCAGTCAACCACGTGCGATCGCACCCTTTGGTGTTCACTGTAGTGTCGCTGAAACGAGGCTTGATTAAACCTGGAACTGGCAGTCGTTGCCGACAACACACTGGCTTGCTCTACCGTTAAGCGATCGGTAATTTGGCGAATTGCAATCAGCCGCTTTAACGGATCGGAATCCGTAAGAGCATTCAGCATCGGGTAGTAGTCATCCGAGGCAACATCAACAGGCGAAGTGCGCTGTTGCCAAACCAGCAGCAAAATAGCCAGAATACCTAGTCCTTGCAACAGGATGGCCGCCGCTAACCCGTGGGCATCTGTTTCGGTCCAAACGGCGATCGCTATATACGTGCTGAGTGCAGCAAGGCCACCGCTGCTAACGGCTACCATCAGTTGGCGGTTGACCTGGTTCCAGAGCTTGTCCCAGTTCACCCCAAAGAAGCGCCAATCTCCCTGTTGGATGAAATAGGCGGCGATCGCGGCAAATATTCCCACACCGCTTGCCAACACTAGCTTCCAGTTCCACAGCAGCACAACCAAAAAGGCAAGACTCAGCATCAACTGACGGGAATTCTTCAACCGTTTTAGCCTTTGAGCGATCGACGTAGTCGTCATTGGCAATCGACCGTGCTGAATGGAGTTGATCCAGTGCTGCCACTGTGAAGAAGCCTGTGTCACAATACTGACCTTTAGTTAATCGTAAATGTCTTGCCGTTGCTCTAAAAGAATACTAGGCGAAGTCGCTATTCTAACCGCAAATTGTTACCAATCATTCTTTAGCCGTTCTCTAAGAGGGAGGATGTTTTAAAAGTCTGATTTAATTGTCCGGTAGGTGTAGGGGCGAAGCATTCGAATCAGGATAGCTGGAACAACCGAGACATTATCTACCGAATGCTCCGCGATCGCCATCCCCTGCTGCCGCTGCTCGCTTCCTGCCCGCCGCGATTCAGGTATCAATTTCAATGAGCTTTCGCTTGGAACTCTGTCCCGCTTTAATGCGAATGCTAGATTGAGTCACTCCATAGGTTTTAGCCAGCAACTTAATCAGTTCGGTGTTGGCTTTGCCCTCGACCGGAGGCGATTTGAGATGAATCAGCAAACTGCCGTCTTCCTCCGTTTTAATGATTTGACTTTTAGAATTAGGCTTGACCTTTACCCGCAACACCTTCATAACTCCTGCCAAACCTGGTGACGAATGGGATAAAACGCTGGCTAAAAAAGCTGTCGAAACAGTAGTCCTACCTTGCCTCTAATTTTCTCTAATAGCGATCGCCGCTGCCACTCCTCAAGGGTTATGTGGCGGCTATTGGCAAACGATTCCGTCAGAAATTGTTCAATCCACTGCACCAGATTGGCATCATTGGTCGAAACATTCATTTCATCATTTTGAAAGAAGCTGCGTTGATCTAAATTGGTGCTGCCGTGGCTAATCCAGCGACCGTCTACAAACAGCACTTTGGCATGGAGCATACTGGGTTGATATTCATAAATGCCGACCCCCTTGAGCAACATTCGGTGATATAGCTCTCTGGCGGTGTGGTACACAATGGGTTTATCATTTAGCACGCCCATCGTTAAAACGCGAACGTCAACCCCTCGCTGGCTAGCCGCCATTAAAACATCCTGCGTGTATCGATCCGGTACAAAGTAAGGGCTAGCCACCCAGATTCGCTGTTTGGCCGCTTCGATGCAGGTATGGTACAAGATTCGCGGAGATGAATCGTCTAGCGAAAAATTGCCGGTTGTTACAAACGCAGGCTTGCCACCGTCGCGAAATTCCTCAAAAATAGCAGGGCTGAGATCTAAGGTTTGCCCGGAGTTCGCCCAATTCTCCATGAACACGCCTTCCAGGACATTGACGATCGCCCCCTCATAGCGCACCTCAAAATCTCGCCAGGGGGTTTGGCTCTTGGTTAGCTTGCCTTTGCCATCCCATTCATCTGAAACCCCGGCTCCCCCAATTAAAGCTACTCTGCCATCAATTAACAGCATTTTGCGGTGCGTTCGCAAGTGGTAGTCCAGGGGGGCTTTCCAATCGAAGCTGCGAAAGAAACCGACTTCAACTCCAGCCGATCGCAATTGCTGCCAGTAGCGAGTGGGCATGGCTTTGGCTCCATGCTCATCGGCCACTACCTGCACACTCACGCCAGACCGGGCACGTTCCATTAGGGCAATGGCAAACTCGTCAGCTCGTCGGCCTGGTGTCATGTAAAAGGTTTCAAAATGAATCGATCGCTCTGCCTCTCGAATCGCTTGCTGACGCGCCGCATAGATAGCATCAGCTTCCACAAAAAAATCAGTTGGATAGGTTTGCGTCGGAATTGACGTTGCCAGTCCGACTAAGGCGCGAAAAAAATGCGGTTCCTCTGGGCCTGGAACATTTCGCATCTTGTATTGAATTTTGCGGCGAAACCCGCCTCGAATATAAACCACTAGTAAGACAGCCAGAATAGTAGCGAGGATGATTCCACCCAACCATCCCAGCCAAAGCTGCCATGCCACCATGCTGTTCTCCTCGATCGCCTTATTGCCTTCAGGCTATGCTTTTCTGCCTGTCTGCAAATCTCCAAAAGGATGCTAGAGGAGCGATCGCCAAACAACATCTATCTTGAGCAAGAGAGCCAATCAGCCGCACGTTTAGCCACACAGTTAGCGCTTACGTCGTCTCTTCGTCTTCCTGCTGCATAGAAAAAGCATCTTGACGGGGATGGAAACGCGGATGCATCAAGGCTTCAACTGGGTTGCCCGCCTGTAAATGCTGTTCAACAATGGTTGGCACGTCCTGTGGTTGAATGCGGCAATACCAGGTGCCATCGGGCATTACTCTGACGGTTGGGCCAGCGGTGCATTGACCCATGCAATCACTGCCGTTCACAAACAGACCTGGAGCGCTCGCCTGCCGAAACGCTACCAAAACCGCTTCAGAACCATTTCTTAAACAAGAACGATGCTGACAAACTAAAACGCATCGACGTTTGAGCGGTGCAGAGCCAGGTAGAGGTGAATTCAAGGTTTCGAGCCAGGTTACAGTAATTAAGCAAATCCCGGTTTTAGTTTAATGTACCCGGCGACCTGGTGAAACAACAATGGCTAGAACCCATTGGCTGATTGTTCTTCTTCAACTCCGGCAAACAGGGTTGTAAGTAGATTTTGCTCAGGCGATCGCCTTCAGGACGCGACTAATCAACGTATCAACCGATTGCTTAATCTGACGTTGCCGCCGCCACTTTTGAAACGCGTATTCATAATCTTCGCCCCTGGTTTGGTAGCCTTTCCAGGCATTGAGGGCTAACCCTAACCCCCACGGCAAGAGAACATAAAGCGACCAACCCAAACCGCCACTGATGGCTAAATCAGTTAAAACCAAAAAGGTGTTGACGATCGCATAACGAGTGGCGTGCTGTTTTACCTTGCCGCGCCGCATTTGAATAAACGTGTCTCGCTCCTTTAGCTCTCCCCGTTGAGACAGCCATTCTTGCTCAGCCAGGTGCAAATCGGTGGGCGAAATGCCTAATTCTGCGGCAATTTCCATCAGTTGGGTGCGAGTTAACTCGTCCGACTCAACCTGACGGGCGATCGCCAACTGCAAAATTTGGTGAACGTCTTCTTGACGATAAGAGTTGAACATTAGGATGTCTGGGAGCTAGGGCATCGGTTCTGCTATTTCCGTTATACGAAATATTTAGCTCAACTGTGTTAGCAGAAAGTAAGAGACTCGGCTGAAGTTCAAATCTCTTCATAATTCTTTATGCACGGCTTTGCCCAACTTTAACCCTCAGCAGGAGTGTGCCAATCTCTTACTCGTCTGCCCAGTGCTTTGCTCGCGCTACTGCTTTTTGCCAGGTGGCAAACTGGGTCTGCACAACCGCAGCATGGTCACTGGGTTCAAAGATGCGATCGATTTGACGACGACTCACCAGGGCAGTGTAATCTTGCCAGAAGCCAACCGCCAACCCTGCCGCAAAGGCAGCCCCTTGAGCCGTGGCATCTAGCACCACCGGACGTTCGATGGGAACCCCCAGGGCATCGGCTTGAAATTGCATCAAAAAGTCGCTCTGGCAAGCGCCTCCATCAACCTTGAGCAACGCAATCGGGGTGCCGCTGTCTTCATTGATGGCATCTACCACTTCCTTGACTTGATAGGCGATCGATTCCAATACGGCGCGAACCATGTGTTCTCGCTGCACACCTGCGGTAATGCCGATATAGGTGCCACGGGCGCTCATATCCCAATGGGGTGCCCCTAAGCCGCTGAGGGCAGGGACAAAGAAAACACCGCCGTTATCGGGCACACGAGCGGCCATGTCTCCGCTATCGGCAGCGGCGGTAATGAGCTTGATACCATCTCGCAACCACTGAATGCACGCCCCTGCCGTAAACATGCTGCCTTCCAGGGCATACCCCACCTTCGACAAGCCAGACGGTTGTGCCTCAGTCCAGGCCACGGTAGAAAGTAAGCGATTGTGCGATCGAGCGATCTCTGCTCCGGTATGAGCCACTAAAAAGCAGCCCGTTCCATAGGTGCATTTCAGTAAGCCGGGGCGATCGCAACCGTGGGCAAACAGAGCCGCTTGCTGGTCGCCCAAAATCGCAGTAATTGGAATCTCAGCGCCAAGTAATGCCGGGTCGGTAAACCCAAAAGAACCCAGACTCGGCTGGATCTGCGGCATCAAAGACGCTGGAATCGTGAATAGATCCAGCAGCGTGCTGTCCCACTGCCGCGATTCCAGATTCAATAACATGGTACGGCTGGCATTGCTGTCGTCTGTAGCGTGAACCGTTCGGCCCGTTAAATTCCACAGTACCCACGTGTCGATGGTGCCCGCCAGAATGTTGTCTAAATCTATTAATGGATCGTTCTGTTGTTGAATGCGCTCTAGTAGCCAGGCCAGCTTTGTTGCCGAGAAATACGCATCCAGCACCAGCCCGGTTCGCTGATTAACCTCATCGGCATAGCCAGCATCACGCAGGCGATTGCAGAGGGGGGCAGTGCGGCGGTCTTGCCAAACGATCGCGTTGTAAAGTGGACGACCTGTGGTTTTGTCCCACAGCAGGCAGGTTTCCCGCTGCACAGTGAGGCCGATCGCCGCAATTTGGGTCGGTTCGATCTGCCCCTTTTGCATCACTGTTTGCATTGCCCATTGGGTATCTTGCCAGATCTCACGCGGATCATGTTCTACCCAACCCGGTTGAGGATAGTACTGGGTTAGTTCCTTGTAAGCCTGGGCAACAACATCACCATCCGAATTAAACAGAATGGCTCGATTTCCGGTGGTGCCCAAATCAAGCGCCATGATGTATTTAGAAAAATTGACAACCATAGTACAAAAAGTACAAAAAACAGGATTTAAACCGCGATACGGCTATTAGAAGCGCGTGGGCAGCACCGGACGTTATCGCTCTCTATCTTGATCGGTCTTGATCGAAATCAGCAGGTTAGCAATGGGCATCGCCCTACTGTGCTATCAAAACACAAAGATTTTTTTAGACTGAAAAAAAGACTAAAATTGAATGGCACTGAAATAAGTGCTTTCATTCCGGGCTTCGACTACGCTCAGCCCTCACCAACGAGGGCTGAGCGTAGTCGAAGCCCAGTCTATACTAATGGCACAGCTTTATTTCAGTGCCATTCGACTAAAATTTATTTCAATCAGTAACATCCCCTTATAACCCATTGCTTTACTTTGGCTTTTTTAATTGAATAATTAAGATAAAGCTATAGATTCTCAAACAAACAGAGTTTTGAGCTAATAACCTTCAGCCCTATAATGTTGCAGTAAGCAAAATTTCTACTAAAAATTGCGGTTTGTTGAGCTTCACGCTCAACAGCGTTTGAGTTGGGTTGACGACTCAGATTCTCACAGCTAAAACCGCTAGCCCAATTAGGGGTTTAGCTTATCGTTCACCTGAATTTTTTTAAAAGCGGCTGCACAAGAGGACTTGCGGGACGCAGCGATAGGTATTGTAGATAACGCAGTGAAAACAGGAGAAAACAATGGCTGGTCAAGCGAAAAGCAATAGCGGTGAGACTCAGGCTTCTCAGGATAAGGGAGAAGCTCTCAACCTGGGTGAGAAGGGTACCGGGAAGAATGGTCACGACCAGGCAACGGACAAAGGTGCCATTCAAGTTAGTCTGTCCGGCTCAATGCAAAGTCGTCCTGTTGCTCCTGGTGATATTGACGTAACAGACACCATGATGCTGTCTGGTTTGCGTCCCATTGCCGCTAGCCACCTTGAGATTTACGGCACAATTTATAACAATCGTCCGGTTTCGGCCAGCCATCTCCAGGTTGCCAGCCTGGATCGGCTACCCGGGCATCGCCCTATTTTTGTCAGCGACTTAAAGATGGTGGATGATGGTTCGCTGCCGGGTAGTCGTCCAATTCTGGCCAGCAGTCCTGATTTGTTGAAAGCCAGTTTGCTGCCCGGTGGTCGCCCGATCGCCCCTAACCAGACCGATGATGACGAAACCTTTGTTGGCTTTATGGACTAAACCGATCGCTTTTATGCAGTGGCGATCGGTTCTTGAGCCGTTGCATCTGCTTGAACGGGTGGTCGATCGGTGAAAATCTGCCTCCATACAAGCCTCCATACAAAAAGCTCAGTGAAACGCACACGCTTCACTGAGCTTTTGTTTTAGCACTTTAAATGAATGATGGAAAATCTAGTGCAGGAATCGTAACCAGGTGTGGGGGAAGCAAATGTTGCAGAGGGTTGAGGCTAACCGTAACTTGCCCTGCTTACGATTCTGGTTTAAGTGAGTGCCCAGACGAATGAAACGGCCTTAGTCAGTAACCGCCTGAATGCTAACAATTTCACTGTTAGCTGTGAACACCACCAGGAAATCCTGGGCACCGTTGGCAAATTCAACCGTGGCGATCGCCACAGAATCGCCACCTTCTGAATCTAGTGCTTCGGTTTCAACTTGAACCAGGCGCTGAAAATCACCATTGGCCGTAACCGCATCTTCCCACCCCTGTTGTAGGGTCGCAGCGGTAATGCTGGCTCTAGAACTGGGAGCATATTTTTGCAGCGCTCCTTGATAGTCACCGTCAGCCAAAAGCGCCACGAACTCTTGAGCGGTTGCAGTGAGCCGATCTGCTTGAGCAGCAGGCAATTCAGCCGGAGCCGTTTCGGTTTGCTGCGCTAAAACAGGTAGAGAAACGCCTGTAAGTGTCGCGGTGATGAGTAACACAGAGATAGTTTTTCGCATGTGAGTTTCCTATGAGCTTTCTATTTCTAAATGGACGTTCAACTAAGCTCTCGTTCTAGACGAGAAGAGATGTGGTTTTGTGCCCAGGTTGTCCCTCAACTTAGTCGATAAATTGTACCCCGAAAGACTTCGGGACAGGTTCTTCGGTGTTTTCCAGCTTCATCTATCCCGACGCTGATCCTTCAGGTACAGAGCGGGATTTATAGCTCCCCGAACTGCCCGTCCGTTCAAAAGTGTCGGCTGGAAGGCTGACTTTATTCTCTAGCAACAAGGTACCCTCAGCTCCGGAGAAAGCTGAAATTTGATCTCGCTCAAATATTCAGCGTGCTTCTGTTGACGTAGCCTCTGTTCGTTTAAAGAAGTAGCCAATTAAGTAAAGCGATCCGCACAGGATAGTGGTTGGGGCAGGTTCAATCTTTGCACCAGTCTCGATCGCCCCTTCTAACCCAGCAACAACATCTGCATAGATCTGACAGCTTTGCAGCCCCGGACAGACCGCCTGCGCGACAGCGGCAAGCTGATTTAAATCAGCCGAGAGATGATCGGGCACAGGCACCAAATACAGGCGATCGCCATCTCGCAACAGTTGTTTAAATACGTCGGCGTGGTCTTTGGTTGTCAGCATCCCCATGACCCAGTTCACTGGCTTGGTTACTGCGTCTGTGCGATCGACAAATTGCCGCAGCACCGCTGCCGCTGCCGGATTGTGTGCGCCATCAATCAAAAGCGTCTGCTGTCGCCAGGTAAACCACTGCAACCGTCCGCGCCATTGCGTTTTAGCAATGCCATCGCAGATGGCTTGATCGCTCATCGTCCAACCCTGTTGCTGCAAGCTCTGGAGGGCTGCGATCGCCACTGCCGAATTAATCAACTGATGCGCTCCTGGTAGCGGCAAACGGTATCGCAATGAATGAGGGCTTCCAGACCCATCGGCGAAGGGGCGGTCATAGATAGCCCACCCCGACTCTACCTCGCGTGAGGGTGTCACCCAGAGGGTCGGACAGTTCAATTCGGCTATACGCCGTTCTATGACGGCTCTGGCGTCTGGCGGTTGGGGGGCAACGATCGCCGCACAGTTAGGTTTGAGAATACCTGCCTTTTCAAAGGCAATGTCTGCCAGCGTTGGCCCCAACCGCTGCCAGTGTTCGCGGCTCAGGGACGTAATAATACTGACCAGGGGGCGATCGCAAACGTTCGTGGCATCTAGTCGTCCCCCCAATCCCACCTCCATTACGGCTACATCGACCTGTTGCTGGGCAAAAAATAACCAGGCAGCGGCGGTAATTACCTCAAACTGAGTAGGAGAGGGCTGGTCGGGTTGAATTGCTGCTTGCACCTGTTGCAATAGGCGATACAAAGTCGTTGGGGCGATCGGCTGCTCATTTACACAAATTCGTTCACACCAGTTAACGAGATGGGGAGATGTGTAGCGCCCAACGCGATAGCCTGCGGTGGTTAGCACGCTTGAAAGATAGGCACAGACCGACCCCTTGCCGTTGCTACCAGCGACATGAATCACCGGAACTTGTTGGTGGGGAGAATTCAGTCTGGCCAGGAGCCGTTGGATGCGCTCAAGCCCCAGTTCAACCCCAAAATGGGCAAATAGGTTGAGCAAAGTATCCACATCATCCAGACTCCCTGAATCGTGATCAGCACCCTGGATCGTTTCGGAATCAAAACTGTTCATTCGGCAAGAGAGACGGCAAAAGGTTAGTTAAATTGAGCAATTGAGTTTGAGGACAAGATGCGAGCTTCTTATTTTCCCATGTCGCATTCCCGTGTCGCAGCCGGCCAGTTGTTTAGCCGATACACCCGATACAATAGCCAGTTCACAGAAAGTACCGTTGTCTTCAATCGTTTCGATAATGGGTTTCTATCGCGATCAGGCGGTTAGCAATTTCCTATAATGTAAAAAACAAGTAACATAAACCCAGTTACTTTATTACTTAATCGGCAACTGCAATTGTGTTTGTCCTAAGCGGTTACGAATATCTTCTCGGCTTTTTGATCATCTGCGGGTTGGTGCCCGTCCTGGCGCTAAGTGTATCTAGCCTGGTGAGGCCACATCGCAAAGGTGCGGAGCGACGCACCACCTATGAGTCTGGCATGGAACCAATTGGTGGAGCCTGGATTCAGTTCAACATCCGCTACTACATGTTTGCGCTAGTGTTCGTGATTTTTGATGTTGAAACTGTGTTTCTCTATCCGTGGGCGGTTTCATTTAGCCAATTAGGACTCCTGGCTTTTGTCGAAGCCCTAGTTTTTATTGCAATTCTGGTTATTGCTCTCGTTTACGCTTGGCGGAAAGGAGCCCTTGAATGGTCATGAACCCCAGTACTGAAACTCCAGAAAATTTGATTGAAACGGTGATGAATCCGATTGGGCCATCAACTCAGGTGACCCAGGATCTATCAGAAAACGTCATTTTGACCACCATAGACGATTTGCACAATTGGGCACGTCTATCGAGCCTGTGGCCGCTGTTGTACGGTACGGCTTGCTGCTTTATCGAGTTTGCAGCACTGATTGGGTCCCGGTTTGATTTTGACCGCTTTGGTTTAATCCCCCGATCTAGTCCGCGTCAGGCAGACCTGATCATCACAGCTGGAACCATCACCATGAAAATGGCTCCGGCTCTGGTGCGTCTCTATGAGCAGATGCCCGACCCCAAATATGTTATGGCTATGGGAGCCTGTACCATCACAGGCGGTATGTTCAGCAGCGATTCTCCTACCGCAGTCCGAGGGGTTGATAAGCTGATTCCGGTTGATGTTTACATTCCCGGATGCCCTCCTCGCCCAGAGGCAATCATCGATGCCATCATCAAACTGCGGAAAAAGATTTCCAACGAAGCGCTGCAAGAGCGAGATGCTCTGGGGCAAACCCATCGCTATCACAGCGCTAAGCATCAGATGCAGATAGTGCCCGAGATTTTGACTGGGAAGTATATGGCTTCAGAGTTGCGGCAGGCTCCGCCCAAGGAGTTGATGGAAGCGATGGGTTTACCGATTCCTGCCGCATTACAGCAGCAACTTGAGCAAGAGGAGAGCGATCGTGGCTGAAGAAGAGTCTAAGGCTCAAGAATCGCAGACAGAAGAGCAAACAACGGAGATTGTTGAAGCGGGTAAGGTATCGCGTTGGCTCAGCGAAAACGGTTTTGACCACGAGTCTTTAGAACGCGATCGCTCAGGGGTGGAAGTGCTAAAGGTGGAACCAGAATTTTTGATTCCATTTTGCACCGCTCTTTATGCCTATGGATTTAACTACCTTCAGTGTCAAGGGGCTTACGACACAGGAGCGGGGGGCGATCTGGTCAGCTTCTACCACTTAATCAAACTGAGCGACAATGCCGATCGCCCGGATGAAATCCGCATTAAAGTCTTTTTGCCTAGAGAGAATCCAACTGTGCCATCGGTGTACTGGATCTGGAAGACAGCCGACTGGCAAGAGCGTGAAAGCTATGACATGTACGGCATTATCTATGAAGGACATCCCAACTTGAAGCGACTTTTGATGCCAGAGGATTGGGTGGGCTATCCGCTTCGGAAAGACTACATCTCGCCAGATTTCTATGAATTGCAGGACGCTTACTAACGCAGTTCCTTCGTTCAGTTTGGCAAAGAGGGGCGATCGCACGATCGCCCCTCTTTTTTGCGTTTCAATTTTTTGCGTTCCAAACGCCTCTAACCAGAATTAGAGCCGTCATGAGAGAGTTTTGACAAACGTAAGTTTGGCTCTAGCTTTGGTAAAGCCTACAGACTCATAGAGGTTTTGAGCAAAATTGGGATTCTCAGTGTCTACACCCAGCTTGGCAACGCTCATCCCTGCGGCTTGCAAACGATGCATTCCCGATAGCAGCATGGCTCGCGCTAACCCCATGCGGCGAAAACCGCGTCGGGTTCCAAGTGAGCTAATCCATCCTTCTGTTTGCCCCTTTGCCTGATTCTTTTCTTTGTTGATGTAGCAGAAGCAGAAGGCAGAGAAAGTACCGTCTGGGGCGATCGCCACCAGATCGAGGGCAGGATGATAATTGGGGTCGCTCATGCCGTGTTTACATTGATCCACCGTGGCTCGATAAAACCCCCAGTGATCGACGAAGGTTTGATTAAACATTTCCACCCACGATTCAATGCTAAAGCCGCTTCTAGCATCAACAACAGTGAATTGGGTAGGAAGTTGAGGGAGCGGGATGGGGGCAGTTAGCGATCGCACCATCGTTAAAAAGCAACGTTCATAGGTGAACCCACAATTGTTTAAGAACGCGATGCGATTGTGCTTGTGATCACAGGTACTCGACCGCAGCTTAACAGGGAGTTGCCGCTCTCGCTCAACGTCTCGCAGTCTTGATTCACTCCAGGCAATGATCTCAGCTTCGAGGTTTCGATGACGTGCCCTGGGGTGGACTTGAAACCACAAATGGCTATCGATCGTTTCGCTCGAAGTGGACGGAATTCGAAGCTTTCCAATGGCAATAAGGTCATTGTTTTCGTCTTCCCATAAACGCATGTCATGAATTGGATCAAATCCAGGTTCGGCCAACCCTTGCTGAAGGGCAGTCGTTGAATAAAAACTATCGAGCCGATCAACAGCCTCACACGCATTTAACAAATTAACGATGGGCTGTAGGTCAGCTTCGCCCCCGTAGGGGCGCATGGTTAGCGTCCTCATTGTTATGCACCTACGCTTCGTTTGAATGAGTTGGTTGTATAGAGTTCAGCTCTACAAAGCCGATTTGCAATTTGAATGTTAGCCAGTAAACAAAGTGGTATTAAGTGTTAGTAAATGAGACGAGAACCACATTTGCTAAAAGAATTCCCGCCGTTGCAGGCGATAACTGGCTTCAAGGTTGTGCTTTTTTGCGATCGCTTTGTCTTGCGCTTTGACAGATGCTTGAATAGCCTGCAAATGAATTTGATCAGCAGAAGTATTCTGCCTGAACGGTTTCTCTGAGCGCGATCGCGGCTTTCTAACTAAGCGGATATAAAGTACTGTCATGGTTGATTTACCCCTTGCAGCGATCGCCATAGACGAAACTTCTGCTGTTTAACTACATTGATTTAGATCAATCTTCCTGATAAGAACTCGGTTAAAATCTGCTATACTACATTTATACTACATATAAGTTACACACGTCAATGTTCATGGTCAAAACAATTAAGAACGTCAGAAAGATCTCCACATCAATAGGGATTTCTAACTGGCTCAACTGTTGTTAATAGCGCCAATGAACCGATGCTGATTCAGACAAAATGGGACAAAGGATCTGAGATTCGTTTGGGGGCTAAAACGAATGCGTATGATCGTGCTATCTAGCGGTTGATGGCATATAGGCTTGTGCTTGCTGCCAGAGTTCAAATAGGGTTGTTTCTGTGCGATCGCGCAACATCGTCACAAACACACCCTCCGCTTCGTTTGAGGTTGACGTAACCCAGCTTCCGCGCAAACTGACTTCGATATAGTCTGCATCGCACACCGTAATGCTAAGTGATTCACTGCGTTCAACGGCTGCGTTCAACGAACCCAAATTGACGAACGCAACGGGTAGCAAAAACGAGGCAGTACAGTGTTCAATCTGGAGGTTTTGTCCTGCTCGTAGAGACAACGTCACTCGCAGCGACATCCACTCTTCAACGGTTTGAGGCAGATGCTCCAGGTAGAGACTGGTTTCGGTATAGGTGAATTTCAGCATGACCAAAAATTTCTCGTATTCCAGAGGCTTATGGTGGTTTCACCAGAACTGTCTTTTGGGGCACAGAAGCTTGAAGGAAGTGACGTTTTGGCCATACAACAACCCCCGCTTCTGGTATGGCAGAAACGGGGGTCGAAAAAACTAATGAAAGTTCTTTTAACCTAACAGCAGTACAGCAGTTCTGTATCTGTACCCCCCGCCTTGCCCAAGTTGGCTTTGGAGCCGCGATCGCGATCCATGCGCTGGTATCCCTGTGGGAACTGACCCGCCACAATGAACCGATCTCGCCCAACAATGCTGCTACCAAAGCTGCCGACGACTCGACATACTGAGCCGTAATTGTTTCCACGAGGCAACTTCAGAGCAGACGCAATGGCTTTTGTGCCAGCGATGCCGCCACCCAGGAGAGTGGCTATCTGCAATGAAGTGGTGGAAAGAAGCAATTGGCTCATGGCGCTACCTTGCGAGAGGTAAGAATTTGAATCTGACAATCAGTATACTACACTTGTAATACAGCAATTGTCTACCTATTTTCGGAAAACATTTTCAACGATTAAGGAGGAGCCTTCGATGTACACACTGAATCGCACAGCCACCACGGACATGGAAGTTACGAGCATTCGCCTGGAGCGAGATTTGAAGGAAAAGTTAAAGGGCTTGGCCGGAAACCAGGGCTATCAAGCTCTCATCCGCGACATATTGTGGAACTATGTGCAGCAAAAATCGGGCGACTACCAGCCTCAGTTTCGCCCAGACGATATTCGAGCCAGCGTTACCGCAACAGCACAACAGGAAGAGCGGTGCGTGCTAACTGGCGATTTAATTAAACCAAATGAATCAATGCTGCTGGGGTTAACCCGCAGCGGTGAGATGGTACCCCTCAGCATTGGCAGCTTAGGCCATTAGTCTCTTATCATTGAGGGGTTTCAGAATCAGTTGAGCGAGGCTGAGAGCCAAACCAGTCAAAGCGATACGTTAAGACTTAATCAGGTATCTCTCAGCCTTGCGATAGTTCGCCATAAATTTGGCCTGTTTTAGCCGAAAGTGCAGCAGGAAGGCCGCCAATGGAAGACTGGTAGATGCCACGATCGCTATTACCCAGCCTTGCAAAAATCCAACGGTGACCCCAATCCCCAGGCCCATGCCGGTTGCTGCCGCGAACAGGCTTGTCCACAGCGAGAAGGTTTTGTTGAGGTGCCGTTCAGACAGCTTTTCGGCAGTAATACCAAGCGCTATTCCACCTATCAGGCTACCAATGATTCCAGTCAGCGCTCCCATCATTAAAACAGTTGTGGTTCCTGCACCGGGAATAGCTGCCAGGGCGATCGCCCCAAGCGCTGTTAACCCCACTACCACCCCAGCCACCACACTGGCAGCGGCTCCAGCTTCTACACCGGCAGTAGCTAAAATCCAGGCGACCAGCTCAAACCCAACCGCTGCGCCCATAACGGTGCCGAATCCGGTTGTGATGGTTGCCCCAGAAGCACCGCCGATCGCAACGACAATCCAGGCCATCAGCCAGGTCAGAGTACCGCATCCTGCCAAAAGTGCCCCTAGCAACTGGTAGGGAATTCGACGCAGTTTAACGGGAACGGGAGCCGTTTGTACCTGAAGCGAAAATGTATAGGTTTTGGCCAGGGCGTTGGTGTGCAGCAACAGCTTGCGGGTATAACAGCGATTAGCCATTAGACGGCTGGTGTCTACCGTAATCTGGCATTCAACCTGGTTGCTATCAAAGACTGCCGGGCTGAATGAAATCCACGGATGGCCGTTGAGTGCTAAAAACGAATCAGATGGATGTGAGGCAACCTCCCAGACTCCTCCCAGCAGCGTATTTGGAATTGGGTTGCTGATGTGAATTGTATGGGTCAACCGCTGGTTTAGCCGCGTTGCAACACATTTGAGTTCGGTTTGGCTAAGAATGACCTCTGGCAAAACCAGGTCACCGGGCATTGCTGCCAGAGCGGCGGCGGCGTTGGGGAAGCGATCGCCCGGTTTAGGAGCTACCATTTTTCTCAGCCAGTTGACCCAACGAACGTTGAGCTTTGACCCCAGATTTTTGAACTTGACCCGGTAATTGAGATCAACCAGGTTACCGACGTTAACAGATTGCGTCCCGGTGGTTAAGCAGAGTAGCGTTACTCCCAGGCTGTAGAGATCTGAAGCTTCCGTTAGCTGACGGTGAAACAATTGCTCCGGCGGCATAAAGCCTAGAGTGCCTCGAATACCGCTGCCCTCTGCTGTTTCCCCCGTACCAATATAAGCAAACCCAAAATCAACCAAAAAAACATTGATCTGGTCATCCACCAGAATATTTTCTGGTCTAATATCCCCATGAATCACCGAAGGAATCAGGTTTTGGAGATAGATCAGAATTTCCAGCACAGAAACCGCAATTTTTTGAATTTCTTGCGGGGTGAAACTATAGGGTGTCGCTAAGGATAAAGCATGTTTATATTCCTGTACCATGCAAAAGCCGTCTTGGGTCGCGATCGAACCCAGGTACCGAGGAATACCCGGATGATTGAGTCGGCGTAATATTTCTATTTCTTGGTGATGGGCATCGTAATCAGCCCAGCTTGAGCCAGGTTTGGCAAACTGGAATTGTTTGATGACGACTTTTTTTTGAGTGTTGAGATGAGTCGCAAGGTACGTGACTCGACCCCCAGCCAAGTTTCGCCCTAATTCGCTTTCAACTCGAAAGCCGTAACCAGAATAGTCTGGCAAATGGCCCGCAGTTCTGGGAGCAGCAGAACGGTGATATTCTAAGCGATTCATTAGCCTCTACGAACCAAATAGGACAGGTGAACAGACAATCTTTGAGCCTGAGCGTTTCGTATAGTTATTGATTCAGTGTTTGTACGGAGTAACAGGATAAAATCAGGCCATGATCCCCAAAGCCCGTAAGCAATTTGGTCAGCATTGGCTACGCAGCGAAACAGTGTTGCAGCGTATCGTGGCGGCAGCAGCGTTGTCAGAGCACGATCGCATCCTTGAAATAGGACCAGGTACCGGATTACTGACGCGTCAACTTTTGCCGCTGGTGCAAACGGTTGTAGCAGTTGAAATCGACCGCGATTTATGTAAATTTTTGCGACAGCAGTTCAGCACGAACGACCGTTTTGTCCTGATCGAGGGCGACATTTTGTCACTCGATTTAGCCAAGCGCTTAAGTGAAATTACGGCCAACCCCAGGTTAAACAAAGTCGTAGCCAATATCCCTTACAACATCACTGGCCCAATTTTGGAAAAGCTATTAGGGACAATCGCCAGCCCAACCCCCGACCCATTTGATGCGATCGTGCTGCTGGTGCAAAAAGAAGTGGCAGAGCGGCTGTGTGCAGCCCCTGGCTCTAAAGTATATGGCGCGTTATCGGTGCGGGTTCAATATCTGGCAACATGCGAGTGGATCTGTGTAGTGCCTGCGAAAGCCTTTCATCCGGCTCCCAAAGTAGACTCTGCGGTAGTACGGCTGCAACCGCGTCCGTTTCACCCTGCCGTGTTAGATCCCGCTCAGCTTGCTACGTTAGTAAAACTTGGGTTTGCCACTCGGCGCAAAATGCTACGCAACAATCTCAGCAGCCTTGTGGAGCGCGATCGCCTCACCGATTTTTTGGAACAACACTCCCTCAATCCTCAAGCTCGGGCAGAAGAGTTGGGTGTTGCCAATTGGGTTGCGCTCAGCGATTGGCTAACTAAAACACAGCAGCCATAACGCTGCTCTAGAAAGCTGCTCTAGAGTCAGAATGAACAATCATTGCCCACACTGGGTTCTGTTTTGCTACAAACTGCCATACTCTTTAACCACAGCGTCTATCGTTCCACCCTGATACAGTTATCATGCACACCTATTCTTTGCTGGCTCATGCCAAAATCAACCTTTATCTAGAAGTGATTGGCGATCGCCCCGATGGATATCACGAGTTGGCGATGGTGCTTCAAAGCATTGATTTAGCCGACCGCATCGATTTACGAGCGAACGGAACCAATCGCATTCAGGTACATTGCGATCATCCCCAGGTGCCCACCGACGAGCGCAATTTAGCCTACAAGGCGGCGGCGTTGATGACAGAAGAGTTTCCCGATACGTTCAGCCAGTTTGGGGGGATTGACATTACCATTCACAAGCGAATTCCGGTCGAGGCCGGATTAGCTGGCGGCTCCTGCAATGGCGCGGCTGTTCTGGTCGGCCTGGATTTGATGTGGAAGCTAGGACTGACGCAAATAGAGCTTCAAGAATTAGGAGCCAAGCTAGGATCAGATGTGCCTTTCTGTATCGCTGGTGGAACGGCGATCGCCACAGGTCGAGGAGAACAGCTTTCGCCACTGCCCAGCCTTGAGGACATGTATGCTGTACTGGCGAAGTACCAGAGCCTATCAGTGTCAACTGGGTGGGCTTATCAAACATACCGACAACAATTTGGCGAAGCCTACGTTTCTAACCGTCAGGATTTGCTAGGTCGTCGCCAACGGGTGCATTCTGGTTCAATGGTGGCGGCAATCAGCCATCGGAACAATGAACAGATCGCTCAACTGCTCCACAATGATTTAGAACGAGTTGTGCTGCCTGCTCAACCCAGGGTGGCACAGCTAAAGAAGGCAATGCAGCAGCTAAACCCACTCGGCGTTATGATGTCTGGTTCTGGCTCTACGGTCTTTGCATTAGCGAATAGTCGGGCACAAGCAGAAACGTTGCGATCGCAACTCCAGCAGCAGCTTGCCGACCCAGATTTAGGAATTTGGGTAACCAGATTCACAGCAAACGGTATCCAGCTTATTCGCTAACTCCGCCGTTAACTCTACTAGGATAGAAGCAAGACTGCATCATCGGCTCATTACCGCTCACGACGAATCCATGGCCAATTCGACTCCTCCAGATTCTTCCTCTGCTTCAGCCAACTCCCAGAATGCCAATCAGCAGGTTCCTCCTACCCGGCTTCGTTGTTTTACAGGGGCACTAATTTCAGGTGTCATTGCCTTTGTGCTGTATCTGCTCACTCAGTCCATCGTTCACACCTTCGCCGATAAGCCTTTACCCACCAGCAATATAACCGCTATCAATATCGCAGTTGCCGTACGCACATTGGTCATGGGCATGAGCACATTAGCAACAGCTATTTTTGGCATTGCTGCCCTAGGACTAACAGCTCTGGGGATACGAGGACCCAACAACTAGCAGTGACTGAAAGCCCTTCCCTGTAGTTTTAGTCTACCCATGAAACAAAACAGAGCCTCCTGAAGTGTAGGAAGGCTCTGTTCTGTTTTGTAATACAAACCTGGCACCGAGCTATTTTTGCAGAGGGCTACCCCTCAACTATCTTCGCCGCAACAGCAT
>NZ_JADEWO010000062.1 GCF_015207605.1 Oculatella sp. LEGE 06141 | reverse complement strand
TAGAATGGATGTTACTGATACAAATTAGAGTCAGTTAGATGAATGCGTCTATGTAAGGATGCGTAATGAGAATTAACAGTATTCTTCAAGGAGTTACTTGACCCCGTCCGGCTCAGAGACTATGTTATGCTGTTGTTTAGCCACCTGTAGCCCATACAATGTAGAAGAACCTTTCTTTGAACTCTGCGACAATCACTTTGTAATTCCATTCATCTGCCATCTGCATGGCACCGACAAATGACTGAAAATCAGTCAAACTGAAATGCTCGATTAATTCATTTGGGCAAAAGGACGTGAGCAAATCAGTATAACTGTGCGGAGCTAACACCTGGCAGCAAGTAAATGTACCCCTTTCTAATTCTTTTTGAAGCTCTAGTGGCAGAGCTTGCAACAGTTCAGAATATGAGTTTGCGCTTTTAACTTCAAAATCATAGCAATTTTGCATATCGGCGCGGAATGCCGCAATCCAAAAATGTAG
Organism: Oculatella sp. LEGE 06141; assembly: GCF_015207605.1. Taxonomy (GTDB): domain Bacteria; phylum Cyanobacteriota; class Cyanobacteriia; order Elainellales; family Elainellaceae; genus Oculatella. The sequence continues at coordinate 33,514 of NZ_JADEWO010000062.1, read as the reverse complement.
AGCATCGCAAAAATCCGACTTTAATCCCCAAAATATTTCAATACCATCTTCGTTTCCGAGCATGTCACAATTTGCTCGTGTAAACGACTCACGTTCAAGCGAGGGCATGTTTATTGACAAAAGAGTAGCGAATTGGCTTGTAAGCTCATCTCTTGTAAACATGAAATCCATTTAGCGCGTTGCCTGCTGAGATCTGCTGTGACAGCATAACGACTTGGTTGAGCCGTTGAAAATAACGTTGACATTTCCGCCAGCAACGGTCAAAATCCACCCCAACCGAATTGTTGGGCTGTGCAATTTACAGAAATGTAAGCTCTTTGAGTACGTGGCTAACTATTTTCATCTTGCTTAAAAACAAGCGCTAGATGTACCTCCTACTGGTTGTCACTTCTGTGCTTGATCCAGCCGATAATTGCTGAACTCCCTGCTTCCATAAATTTTCTCTCATTTGCGTCTACTGGATGAACTAAAGCATCAATTAATACAAATTCGATTCCTTCAGATAGATCAGATTCATCATATGCTTGCTGCGCTCCTCTAAATACTGCTGCCTTGTAAACTGCTGGCATCGCTGTTGCAGGCACCATAAGGCCAAATCCTTCACCATTACATTCTTCTTCCAAAGAAAAAAACTCTATTCCAGCCTTTGTAACAGGTGTAATACGAACGCGAATAGCAGCAATCCCACCACAATTCGATTGTGTTCCTGCTCTTGCCACAATCGTTCCATCTTCTTCTAATTTAAAGCGCTTTTTTGATCCGAAAGTCATAACTGACGAAACCGTGTTGCCACTGCTAAAAGTTTCAACTCATGGGGCTAAAATGCAGCCCAAATCGAAGTTGTGCGGCAGCAGGTAATTTTGACCTCTTGCTGATAGCCTCTGTGCTGTCCGCACCAATGCAGGGTTATGCCGCGCATCGACCAAACTTATTTACGCGGACTCGTTCATTTTCTGTTGAAGTTGTTGAACTTCTTCGATCGATAATCCTGTTCCACGGGAAACGGTTTCAATTGGTAAGCCTTCTCGTAATAAGTTGTTGGCGATTTCTCTTTGCTTTCTCGCCTCTGCTTCTTGCTCAATAGAGCGATAAATGACAGATTCCTGCATGATGTCCCTCCGCAGTAGCCGATAAATCACTTCTTCCTCTAATCTTATCCCAGCCAAAATTGCTGAAGCAGCAGTCAGATTTGCCTGTATTATCGGGTCTGAAATCTGATCAACCATTTGGGCAACTTGTCTCAGCGTTGCCTCTGCATCAGAACTTTGACCGAGAATAGCAAAGGGAGTCAATCCAGGATACCGTAGAAAGATCTCGGCAGGTTGCTCCCACAAACAATATCGAACTCGTGACGAGTGTGCTCTAACGTAAAGCTATTTTGTCGAATAAGATTAGACCCAGTGGGCTGAAGGTACACTACGACCTGCCGCATTGTTTTGTCTGGATAGCGCCTGTACACTCGCACACGATAATCCAGCATCCGGAATGGAATATCCCGTTTGGGGCGGGTTTGGAATTCCAAGTGTAGAACTAACTCATTCGACTCCAGCAAAATTAGGGCATCAGCTCGAATCGGATCGAGGGAGAGTTCAGACGGTTTTAGCTCCGTTAGGGTAACTGACTGTCCCAGGAGCCAACTAGCGAAATCAGCAGAGAAGTGTTCAGCAAGGAATCGACAGGTATCGTCATACATTTAATTGCTCACACCATCCATTCTGCAATCTTCCATCTGGCATGATTGTGTTTACAAAAATAGCACCTTCTAGTCTGACATCTCTAATTTCGGCATCCTTGAAGTTGGTATTTGTTAGGTTTGCATTCCACAGCCACACTTCGTTCAAGAAAGTGTTACTCAGGTTTGCATTTGTTAGATCGGCTCCGTCCAATATGGTTTGCATTATCCTGGATCGACTCATGTTTACTCCACTCAAATTCGCATTCGATAAAGTACATTGATCCAAAATAGAGTCACTGAGATCGGCTCCACTAAAGTTGGCATTAGCTCCTGCACACATCTCTTCTATGTTTCTAAGATTTGTGCCACTTAGGTCTGCAAAGCTAACATCACAACAAGCCATATCTGCTTTACGAAAGTTTGCGTGCCGAAGATTTGCTCTCGTTAAATTCGTGAACATTAAATTTGCACCTGTTAGATCAGGGTTGCTCAAATTAATGCCACTGAGATCTAAACTATTTAGATCTGCATACTGCAAGTCTAGATTGGAAAAATCTCTTTCACCCTCTGAGTAACGTCTTAGTATTTCTTCCACCTTGCGATCGACTTTTGAAAAATTCTTTGCCATGCAATTACCTTAAAAACCGTACGCAGCACATTGATTACCCATCGGTATAACTATATATATTGTGCGGAAACTATCCATCTAACACCCCATATCAGATGGATAGGCAGACAGTTTCCGCATAACATCCCAAGTAGGGTAGATAGATGGAATCTTTCCGTATGGTGTCCTCGTTAGGATAGATAGATGAAAAGCTCTACTCAATTTGGCTCTCTTGTGACCTATCTTCTTCACCTGCCGTTTCCCCGCTCTCTTCTCCCTGACCTAGCAACGGCAAAAACTGACGAATCAGCCCAATCGTTACAGCGGGAAGCTCTAGCTGTGGTGTAAATCCAACATCATCTGATTGATAAAAGGCTTTGATCGCCGCAGGATTCAGTTCGGTTAAACGTTGTCCTACCTTTGGCCCAGTGAACTCTGATTCACGTCCCCAAATTAAGGCGGTAGGTACTGTCAATTGAGTAATGTATTGCGTTAAGTCAAAACACAAATCTCCACGTACAAACGAGAGTGCTGCATATTCAGCATTGGGCTGTTGCGCCGATTGAGCATAGGCTTCTATTAGTTCAGGGTAAACTCGCTCAGAATGAGCAAACTGGCGTTGTTCAAGATAGCTACGAATGCCAAACCCGGTACTGACACCCGTACTGTACAGCAATCGATCCAAAATAGGAGTGCTGGCAAGCTGGGTAAAAAAGTTGGTTTTGTAGGAATCACCAAACTCTGAAAGCCCTGCTGCCGTGGTTAGAATCAGCGATTTAAACAGATCGGGACGGGCGATCGCCGCTCGAATAGTAAAAGCAGCCGTCAATGCAGATGCAACCACTGGTGTAGCGCCATCACAGGTTTTCTCCATGAACTCAATGATGGTGGTGATGTAATCATCAATCGTGTAATTGCGCTCTGGGTGAGCCGATCGCCCCCAGCCAATTAAATCAGGAGCAAGTACCCGATACTCTGCCGCAAAGGCAGGATAAACCTTAGACCACTCATAGGCAGAGGAACCGCCACCCAATCCGTGTAAAAACACCAACGTATCACCGGAACCTGCTGCCGTGGTACTAACCCAAGGCTCACCGCTGTTGCTGTAGTAGACCATCATTCCCAAATGAGTCGTGATGGAACGCTGTTGAAAGCCGGGAGGAATAAACATAATAGATGATAGAAAACGCGACGGTAGAGGACGGGAGCAAAAGACAACAGCCCTTCTTCTCTTCTACCCTCTTTCCCCTGCCCCAGCACATCGTTCTCAGGTTGAGTTCGCGCTTCGCTGCCGCTAATAGCCTACATTTACAGCCGTTCTCAATCGAGTCAGCCACAGCCTCGCCAAGATGGGTGTGGGGTATATGGTTTGAGGTGTGGTGAATGCAAAAAAAATGGCTGTAGTTCAAAAAAACATCTTCCGGTAGAAGACAACTGCGCTAAAAGTTTCAATCCTGGTAGTGTTGCCCCCAAAAGCTACTCTAGCCAGACGTTATCGATGATGAATATTCTGTGCAGCGATCGTCCCCCCCAACGCGTTCATCCCCTCGCGGCAGGCACCTTACTGTTATTAACAGGATTGCTGGGTAGTTGCTCAATTGAACGGTTCAGACAAACCTCGCCAGGGCAGCCGATCGCACCTCAGGCAACCACGGCAGATCCAGCTAACCAGCCAACAGCAGCACCAATTGAAACCAATTTTGTGGAACTGGCGTTGGAACGGGTCGAACCCGCCGTCGTTCAAATTGAAGTCTCTCAAACCGTGCAAACGCAAATACCAGACGCATTTAGAGATCCGTTTCTTCGTCGCTTCTTTGGAGACTCGGTACCCAACGCGCCAGCAGAACGGATTTTGGAAGGCATCGGTTCTGGCTTCATCATTAGCAGTGATGGTCAAATTGTGACCAATTCCCACGTCGTTAGCGATGCCGATACCGTCATGGTGACGCTTTCCGATGGACAGGTGTTAGAGGGGCGCGTCTTGGGCGACGATCCGGTGTCAGATATTGCAGTCCTCCAGGTTGAGGCCAACAATTTACCAACGGTGACGCTCGGCAACTCAGATCAGGTGCGGCGGGGACAGTGGGCGATCGCGATCGGCAACCCGCTAGGACTCGAAGAAACAGTAACCGTTGGCGTAATTAGCGCCATCGAGCGCTCCAGTGGCGACGTAGGCGTTCCAGATAAACGGCTCGACTTCCTGCAAACCGATGCCGCGATCAATCCCGGTAATTCTGGTGGGCCGTTGGTCAACGCTCAGGGAGAAGTCATTGGTGTCAACACCGCAATCATTGGGGGGGCGCAGGGGCTTGGCTTTGCCATTCCAATTAACACAGCCCAAAACGTTGCCCAGCAACTCATCAGCCAGGGACGGGTTGAATATGCTTACCTTGGCATTCGGATGGTGCCCATCACCCCCAGAACCAAGCAGCGACTCAACAATTCCCCCAATTTAAATCTGCAAGTGGATGTGGATCAGGGGGTTCTGGTGGTTGATGTTGTCCCCAATTCACCCGCAGCACGGGCTGGAATTCGCCCCGGTGACATCGTTCAACAGGTGAATGGGCAAGAAGTTACCAATGCCAATCAAATTCAAACGGCTGTTGACGAGGCGGGAATTGGCGGCACATTGCAACTGCAAATAGTCCGACGCAATCAAACAGTTGCAGTGGATGTTCAACTGGAAGCGTTGCCCACAGAAGACAGTTGAGCAACCGGGTTAAAGCCATCGGATCGCTGCCCCCAGCAGCAAACGATCTCCACCTGAACGTGGCATCAACTCAACCCATTCGAGCCGCTATAGAATCAAGATATGACAGTAACTTCACCCAACACCCAATCCAACCAACGAGCCTGGACGAACGGCATCCTCCCCGTCGCCAAGGAGTTCGCTCCCACCTCTTTACCCATTTTGGCAGGTGCGGTTCCTGCCGGATTACGCGGCACCCTCTACCGCAACGGGCCAGGACGGCTAGAGCGAGGTGGAAAGAGAGTGGGGCACTGGTTTGACGGTGACGGTGCCATTCTGGCGGTGCGATTTAGTGATGCCGATCCGGTCGGCCTGTATCGCTACATTCAAACAGCAGGCTATTTGGCCGAATCAGAAGCGGGTCAGTTTCTCTACAGCAACTACGGCATGACCGAACCCGGCCCTCTCTGGAATCACTGGTGGAAGATGGTGATGAATGAGGTTCCGGCTAAAAATACGGCAAACACCTCCCTGTTAGCATTACCCGACAAGCTGCTGGCGCTGTGGGAAGGCGGCAAGCCCCATGCGATCGACCTCACCCATTTAAACACCCTGGGCATTGATTCCTTGAATGGCTTGGCAGACGATCAGCCGTATTCGGCGCACCCCCAGCGCGACCCGGTAACGGGCGAAATTTTCAATATGGGAGTCAGTGCGGGGCCAAATCCTAAGCTCAACGTGTATAAGAGCGATCGCACTGGCCGCATTGTTAAAAAAACAGCCATTCCGCTAGACGGCATTCCGCTCGTTCATAGCTTTGTTTTGGCTGGGCAATATCTGGTCTTTTTTGTGCCACCTGTGCGGCTCAATGTTTTGCCTGTACTAGTTGGGGTGAGCAGCTACAGCGACGCATTAGAGTGGAAAGCTAATCAAAGCACCCGCATTTTTGTGGTCGATCGCGACACCCTGGATGTAGTTAGCCAGGGAGAAACTGAACCCTGGTTTCAATGGCATTTTGGCAACGGTTGTGTAGCAGATGGCTTGATTACTCTGGACTTTGCCCGACATCCCGACTTCACGCGCACCAATCAATACTTAAAAGAAGTAGCGAGTGGCGAAACCCATACCGCCTCTCCCAGCCAGCTCTGGCAGGTGCGGCTTGACCCCAAAACAGCAAAGATTAAGTCCTTGCAGGAAGTGGTGTCGCGCAATTGCGAATTTCCGGTGGTGCCGCCTGCTCAGGTGGGGCAACCCTGGCGCTACACGTTCCTATCGGTTCATCATGCGGATGCAGAAATTAGCCGCGAGATCTTTGGCTCGATCGCCCGTTACGACTACCAAACCGATACATTAACAGTCGCAGAGTTGGGCGACCATCGCTATCCAATGGAACCGCTGTATGCCGCTGATGCCTTACATCCGGAGCGAGGATGGATATTAACCGTGGTTTTTGATGGCAATAACAACACCAGTGAAGTCTGGATTTTTGATAGCGATCGCCTCAACGATGCCCCCGTCTGCCGCATTGGCTTACCTGAAGTCGTTCCAATGGGCTTTCATGGCACCTGGAACCCTGCCGCCTGATTGAATCACGGATTGCCTGACCAATCGCAGGCACCCTCTGGACAAGGGCATAAGGGGAACTGTTCAGTCAAAAAAGGGGGAAGGGCGATCGCCTTGATACCAATATCCGGTAAGCTTGACCCAGGCTTAGAGGATGTTTGAGGATGTTGAAAGAGTAGCAAATGTCCTGCATTCGCCCCCTAAATCCCCCAGAATTGGGGGACTTTGAACGAGAATCGGCTCGGAAGTCCCCCATCTTGGGGGATTTAGGGGGCGGTTCGAGTGACGTTCAGCACTTTTCAAACATCCTCTTAGACCAGTCCTGCCGTTCCACCCGTCCACAATGCCATCCGGATGCAGAACCATTCACACGCCACCGAAACCGTTTCACCTGGGTCTCAACGTCTAGAGCCAATTTGTCCGCCCTTTTCGTTGGTGCTACCCGCTTACAATGAAGAACAGGGAATTGGCATCACCCTCGACCATTTGCAAGATACCTTTCGCGCCGCTGGCTGTGAGTACGAAATTGTAGTGGTCAACGATGGCTCTACCGATAACACAGGTAAGCTGTTGCGCGATCGCCACGACATTCGCTTAATTGAACACGTCGTCAATCGTGGGTATGGAGCAGCGCTCAAGACGGGCATTCGCCACGCCAAATATCCTCTCATCGTCATTACCGATGCAGATGGCACCTATCCTAACGAGCAAATTCCGCGCCTGGTATCGCTGGCCGATGAAGCCGATATGGTGGTGGGGGCACGCACGGGAGCAAACGTACATTACTCAAAACTGCGTAAAATTCCAAAATGGTTTTTGGTGCGTTTTGCTCAATGGGTTACGGGTCGTCCCATTCCAGACCTCAACAGCGGGATGCGCGTTTTCCATAAAGCCGTCGTTGAAAAGTTTTTGAACATTCTGCCAGATACGTTCAGCTTTACAACGACCATTACCGTCGCCATGCTGACCAATTTCTATGTCGTGCGCTATGTTCCCATTGATTTTCATCATCGCGTCGGCAAAAGCAAGATTAAGCCGATTCAAGACACATTGCGCTTTGTTCAACTGATTTTGCGAACTGGCGTTTACTTTGCGCCCCTCAAAGTATTCATGCCCATTGCAGGTGTCTTCTTTACGGGATTCCTCATTACGCTGTTTCAAGATGTGTTCGATCGCCGCGATTTAACAGAACGAACGCTGATTCTGTTTGTGGCGGCAACGCAAGTCTCAATGTTTGCGCTTCTGGCCGATATGATTGATAAACGCAGCGGCGGTTCTTAGAGGATGTTTGAAAAGTAGCAAATGTCCTGCATTCGCCCCCTAAATCCCCCAGAATTGGGGGACTTTGAACGAGAATCGGCTCGGAAGTCCCCCATCTTGGGGGATTTAGGGGGCGGTTCGAGTGACGTTCAGCACTTTTCAAACACCCTCTTAAACCAGAGCAGTACGTAAATTCTGGCTTCACGCTCTTATTGCAAGTTTAAAACCAGCTTGTCCAGGAGAGCATCTCCGCCATGAGTGAGGTAATCCTGAGCGGTGGTAATTAGAGCGCTGAGATTGGTGGCATCGGCATTGTCAATGTCGTCGTAGGCTCGGTTCAACGGCGTTTGGAACCGAAAATAATTGCCATCCGTCAGCAGATGGTGAGCAATGTAATCGACCGCATCGGCAGAACCGTCAAACAACACATCAATGAGCGGCATCACCCACTCTAATGCACCCCACTCCTGAGTTTGACGGGCATAAATGGGTCGAGTGACTTCACCCGTCCCGAATGAAGCGACTACAAAATTTTCCAGATCAATCCGTTCGTCTGACGATCGCGCCTTGTTAATTCGTACCCCTTCCGCGATCGCACAGGCCGTGGGGTTGTTGGCAACAATGCCCCCATCAATCAGCGGCAATTCTTGATTGCCAACCTGTAACAGATGCGCCGGAAAATAGACCGGAGCAGAGGAAGACGCTTTGCACACGTCCCAGAGCCGTAGTGAGTTGTAGTGGGGGCGATCGTTTTTTAGCACCAGGGCTTCTCGGTTCACCGTATTGTAGGTAGTGATCAGGGTGGGCTTAACGCGCAAATCACTTAACCGAGCATCACCAAACACCTGCTTCAACACCCTCGCTAACCCCTCACCATCATACCGAGGAGCGTCTAACCCTTCACTTAGGGTGCGTCTCAGTCGGCTCCAGAGCCGAGCCGCACTGGTCGGAAACACCGTGCGGCTCTGGTGCAAATAAAAATCGACCACGGTTTCAGTATCAATGCCCAGGGATAGAGCGCAGCCAATAACGGCTCCTGTCGAGGTTCCGGCAATCAGGTCGAAATGTTGCCAAATGGGCGATCCCAGCTTCTTTTCCAGACGGTTGAGCCAAATGGCAGCAACAATGCCCCGCACGCCACCGCCGCTGATGCTGAGAATGCGATACTTTCCGTTTGTCATAACCGTGCCAATGTCGAAGCGTGATTTTACTCGATCGCCGTGCGGATCGGCTGGTGAATAACTCGGATGAGAACGGCGTAGAGAACGGCAGCAATTACAATACCGTTGAGAGGCGCAATCCCAAATTGGGATTGTGCCGAGAGATAAGCGCTGATAGAGGCAATCACATAGGCAATGATGCCAGCCCAATTGAACGCGGGTAGAGAGGTCCTTAAATCAGGAAACCGTCCCCGATGACGCAACCAGAAATCAACCATGATAATACCGCCCACCGGAGGAATCACGGTTCCCAAGAAAATCAAATAGGGAACCAGCAGATTGTAGATGCCAGCTAACGAGAAAACCAACGCCAGCGTTGCCCCACCCAAAACGAACCACGTCCGCTTGCGAGTGCGGAACATATTAGCCCCCGCAACCGAAAAGGCATAGATGGTATTGTCTTGCGTTGTCCACACATTAAGAATCAGCAGTACCAGTCCGGCTGCTAAAATGCCCTGCTGTGCCATCGCTTGCACAATATCCTGGGTGCCATACACCAGCGTACAAAAGGCACCTGCGAACACCAGCAATCCATTGATCAGGAAAAAGGCAACCAGGGTACCAATTACCGCATTCTTGCCGCTATCAGCAAAGCGGCTCCAGTTGGTAGACTGAGTTCCCCCCGAAATGAACGTGCCCACAATCACGGCTAATGCTGCCCCAAACCCCAGTTCTTCTCTGGGTGCGATCGCCTGCAACTCAGCAAACGTGCCACCATCGCCAACCGCCAACGTCAGCGAGATCGCAATGAGAATCAACATCGCCGGAACCGCCAGACGGCTGAGCCAATCCATTGCCGTGTAGCCAAAGTAGGCTGTAGCACAGAAAGCATAGTTAAAGAACAGAATGATCAACCAGTTAATAGAGGGCGGCAAGCCAATGAGTTGATTCAGGGCATCGGCAACAAACGCGTTGGTCACCGCATACCAACCAATTTGAGTGAACCCCAGCACAAAATCGACCCAGCGAGAGCCAACATTGCCAAAGCTAAACCGCGCCATGAGAACCGTGGTTAAACCGCTTTTGGCGGCAATAAAACCGAGCGCTGCACAGTATACACCCAGCAACAGGTTGCCTATTAAAACCAGGAGCAAAATGTCTGTAAACTGAAAGGCAGGGCCAATGGTGCCACCCGCAAACAGGGTCGTTGAGGTCAGTGCAAACCCCATCAGCAATGGAGCCAGCGACCACAACGGCTTGCGAGACTCTGGTGGAACAGCACTCAGGGGATAATCTTCACCCGCTTGCGATCGATCAACACTCCTAACATTTGATATCACACCCATATCTCAATATCTCTTTCACGAATGTGCCTGTCGCTATAGGGCTTATTGTCCAGTGTCATGTAAGACTGAACGGTATCGTAAATCACACGGCAGGAAGCGTCATCACATTCGACCAGAAGCCGCCCGCTTTTGATAGCGCCCGGTTCCCGGTTTCCCCAACCAGCGATCGCCATCCACGACCAGTTGTCCCCGCAAAAACACTTTCTCGACTTTACCCGTGACCTGCCGTCCTTCAAACAGCGAGTAGTCTACGTTGGAGTGATGGGTGCTGGCGCTAAGTACGTGCGATCGATTCGGGTTAAACAACACCAGGTCAGCATCACTACCAACAGCAATGGTTCCCTTGTGAGGAAACAAACCAAACATCTTAGCCGGAGCCGTTGACGTGAGCTGAACAAAGCGATTGAGCGAGATGCGTCCGCCACCAACACCGCCGTCATACAGCAATGGAATCCGAAACTCTACCCCCGGTGCCCCGTTGGGAATTTTGGAAAAATCATCGGCACCCAGTTGTTTAGATTTGTAGATGCCATATGGGCTTTCATTGAAACAGTAAGGGCAATGATCGGTAGAGACAATTTGTAAATCGTCAAACTTCAGCCCTCGCCACAGGGCGTGCTGGCAATGATGATCGCGCAATGGTGGAGTCATTACATATTTAGCCGCATCAAAACCGGGGCGATCGTATTCTTCATTGGTCAAAAACAGGTAATGAGGGCAGGTTTCGGCAAAGGCAGAAATGCCGCGATCGCGTGCTTCCACGACTGTATCCAGCGCTTCCTTGGCTGATAAATGCACAATGTAAACCGGAATTTCTGCCAGTTCTGCCAGCCGAATGGCGCGATGGGTGGCTTCGGCTTCCATGATTTGAGGACGGGTCAGCGCATGATATTTGGGAGAGGTATTCCCCTGCGCCAGCGCTTCTTCAATTAAGACTTGAATTACACCGCCATTTTCAGCATGTAGGTTAACCATCCCCCCGTGGGAACCTACTTTACGCATGGTTTTAAAGATGGCGGCATCATCCACCATCAATACGCCGGGGTAGGCCATAAACATCTTGAAGCTAGATACCCCATCGTAATTGATTAAATCGGGCAGTTCAGATAATGCTTCATTGGTCACTTCCGTCAGAATAATGTGAAAGCCATAGTCAACACAGGCTTGTGGTTCTGCCAGTGCCAAACGGCGATCGAGCGCATGTTTGGGCGTTTCACCATACTCCTGTTGAGCAAAATCAATGATGGTTGTGGTGCCGCCAAAGGCTGCCGATCGCGTTCCCGTTTCAAAAGTATCGCAGGTTTCAGTGTCACCCACGGGCGACTGCATGTGGGTATGAACATCGACCCCACCGGGCATCACAATTAAGTCAGAAGCATCATATTGTTCTGCTGTGGGTTGGTCAATGTGGCGGGCGATCGCTTCAATCGTTTCATCTTTCACTAAGATGTCAGCCACATAATCATCAACTGCTGTGACAATTCGTCCACCTTTAATTAATACTTCAGTCATACCTTACTCCTTGCAAGCGACTTGTCCGCCTTAGCGTGCCACACCTTTCTACGAGGATGCTTTAAACGTATCAAATGGGCTGCATTCGCCCCCTACCCCAACCTTGAGGCAAGGGGCAGTTCGAGTGACCATTAGCACCTTTAAACCATCCTCTTCGACTTTTTTGGATATCAGTTAAACGCTGGACATCCGAAAAAAGTTGAGAGCCTGTCTTTAAAAGTCCAGACACACCAAGATGGCTCCCATTTGAATTGGATTTTGAATTGGATAAAGTCGAGCTTAGCAGTCTATGCGTTGCTAAAGCGTTGCTGCAAACTTAAAATTTCTGCGGCTTACCAGGACGTAATGTATTTAATAATACAATTCGCTTGATTAGAAACCTTTTAACTGAACTATGTCTGGGCAGTAAAAGGCTAAGTTCTCACGTTACTTCTCTTTCAACCCTATGTCCAATACGCCCGTTTCGCCCCCCACCCAACTGGGGCTAGCGCCATCCCCCTCTGCTTCGGGTAGCACAACCCGACAGACGATCGCTGCCAGTACGCAGGGCGTGATGTTGCGATCGGTGATGAAGAAATATGGATCAACGGTGGCGCTAGAGGGCATCAACTTAGACGTGCCTGCCGGGTCATACTGTTGCCTATTGGGGCCAAGCGGTTGCGGTAAAACCAGCACATTGCGAATTATTGCCGGGCATGAAGAAGCGACCAGTGGAGATGTCATGATTGGCGATCGCCGCGTCAATGACCTGTCACCCGCCAAACGCAGCACCGCAATGGTGTTTCAGAACTATGCGCTGTTTCCGCACAAAACCGTCTGGCAAAACGTGGAATTTGGCTTAAAAATGCGGGGTGTGAACGAGCGCGAGCGTAAGCCACGCGTGGATGAAATGCTCGACATTTTAGGGCTAAGCAAGTTTGCCAGCCGCAAACCGTCTATGCTGAGCGGCGGTCAGCAACAGCGGGTCGCCCTGGCCAGAGCGCTGGCAACTCGCCCCCAGGTGTTGCTTTTAGATGAGCCGTTGAGCGCTCTAGACGAATCACTGCGGGTCAAGACTCGCGGGGAACTGCGGAAACTGCAACGGCAGTTTGGCATGACGTTTATTCAAGTGACCCATGCCCAGGACGAAGCCTTTTCATTAGCCGATCAAATTGTCGTTATGGATCACGGCCATATCGATCAAATCGGTATGCCTCAAGAGATCTTCAACGCGCCTGCTTCTCGCTTTGTGGCTCGGTTTATGGGCGACAACAATATCTTCGTTGGTCAAGTGACCAGCGTTGCAGCAGATGGTGATGCCCGTCTGATTCAAATCGAGGCAGACGGCCTGGGGACATTCCTTTGCCGTGGACAGGCGGCGGATGTGGGTACGACGGCAGCCTGCTGTATTCGAGCCGATCGAATGCAGGTTACTCCGTTGTCCTCGGCGTTTGACCCAACCCAGCCCAATCAGGTCGCCGCACGAGTTGTTTCGGTAGAATTCACAGGGTATGTGACGCGGGTGTCGCTGGTGATAGAAGCCACAGGGCAGGAGATGCTTTACAAAGTCAGTACTCACGGCTGGATGACTCAACCGCTAAATGAACAGCAGTTGGTTTGTCTCCAATGGTCAACGGATGATTGTATCTTTTTGTCTCATTAATGATAGAAGTCGATCCTCTACTACGGTTAAGCGATCGCTCTTTATTTCCTGGCCACAGTAGGTTTAGCAAGCATAGTAAACCATCAAACAATAGATTGAGAAATAGAGTGATATATTGCCTACAATCCATCGATTAAGAGACCAATCTATTGAGCGAGTCACCGTTGATTGAAACACTCGTTTAAACCTATCAAATTTATCAGTATTGACCTTACTTGTTGCACCTGGAGAGGGGAATGGCTCAGTTTACTCGTCGGCAGTTATTAAGAACCGGATTGGCAGCAGGCGCATTGGTCACGGCGACCCAATGTACCCGAAATCAAGCACCCGTTGGCACACCCAACAATCCTGCAACGGGTCCTACCGTTAACACCAATCAAATCAAAGATGTAACGTTGCGGTTCATTGGAACGGGAGTTTCTCAGATCAATGAAATTAAACAGAAGGCTGAAGAGGATTTGGGCTTCAAGCTAGAGATGCGCGCCCTTAGCACCGAGGAAAACAACCAGATCGCTATCACCCAGCCAGGACAATATGATGTCTTTGATGGGGAGTACTTCAGCTTACCGCTGGTTGTGCCGTCTGGAAACTTACAGGCGATCGACGTTAGCCGCATTACCGACTTCGACAAAATCGTGCCAATCTTCACCACGGGCGAACTGACCTCTGGGGCAAAGGTCAACACGTCCCAGGGAACGAAGCCGTCTAAGGTAATGTTTCTCACCGATCAAAATTCGACAGAGTTTGCCACAGAACCAACCGGATGGGCAACCCTGATTCCGTTCCAGTACAATGCCGACACGCTGGGATATCGTCCCGATCTGGTGGGTCGCCAAATCGAGAGCTGGGGCGAACTGTTCAATGAAGAATTTCGCGGCAAAACATCAATCCTCGACATCCCCTCCATTGGCATCATGGATGCAGCTATGGTGGCCGAAGCGTTAGGATTGATGACCTTCCAGGACAAGGGCAACATGACCCGCGCCGAGCTAGACCAAATCACCGCCATCTTAATGGAGCAGAAACGAGCCGGACAGTTTCGCGCTTTTTGGAAGACCTTTGACGAATCGGTAAACCTGATGGCATCGGGTGAAGTCGTGCTGCAATCTATGTGGTCGCCCGGTGTCACTGCGGTCAAATCCCAGGGCATTCAATGTGTTTACGCCCCGTTGAGAGAAGGCTATCGCGGCTGGGGTGGCGGCATTGGCTTTTCCAAGAGCCTCTCTGGAATTGAACTAGACGCAGCCTACGAATACATCAACTGGATGCTGGATGGCTGGGTGGGTGCCTTCCTGGGACGGCAGGGCTATTACAGCGCCATTCCCGAAAATGCCAAGAAGTACATGTCGCAGGCCGAGTGGGATTTTTGGTACGAAGGTAAAGCCGCATCCGAAGATATGATCGACCCGTTTGGCAAGAAGCTCGAATCTAAAGATGCCGTTCGCGATGGCGGTTCGTTCGAACAGCGCATGAGCGATGTAGTGGTCTGGAATTCCGTTATGGACGAACAGCCTTACCTGGTTCAAAAGTGGAACGAATTTGTTGCGGCATAACGTGCATCAATGATAATAACTGCTGCAATGGGGTGCTGTAGAAGGTGAGATACCGCTGCTATGGCACCCTATTGCTCAAAAGGTGCTTCACCTCATGGCTTAACCACGCTTCACCCACTACCGAACCATGTTAAAGGGCTGGAAGTCGATTGAACCATATTTACTGGTTACACCCCAAACGCTGGTGTTTCTACTATTTTTGGTGTTTCCGATCGCCACTATTTTTGTGGTAAGTTTCTGGGAATTCACGGGCTATTCCATGACACCAGCCTTCACGCTGGATAATTACATTACAATTTTTCGATCGCCCGTTTCCCTGGCAACGTATCTCAACACCTTTAAATTTGTCGGGCTGGTCTGGTTTTTCACGCTGATCATTGCGTTCCCGGTATCCTACTTCTTAGCGTTTCATATCACCAGCCTGCGCTGGCAAATCATTCTATTTCTCATTTGTACCATTCCCTTTTGGACATCCAATATTATTCGGATGATTTCCTGGATTCCATTTCTGGGACGGGAAGGACTGCTTAACAAGCTGCTGATCACCCTACAAATTACCCAGCAGCCGTTAGATATCTTTCTGTTTTCTAACTTTGCCGTTGTGCTGGCAATGGTGCATCTCTACACGCTGTTTATGATTGTGCCGATCTTTAACAGCATGATGCGGATCGATCGCGACTTAATTGCAGCCGCACGCGATGCTGGGGCGTCTGGCTTTCAGGTACTCAAGGAAGTTATTGTTCCCCTAACCATACCGGGAATTGCGATCGGCTCAATCTTCATTGTGACCTTAGTTATGGGAGAGTTTGTCACAGTGCGGCTGATGAGTGGCGGTCAGGCGGCATCCGTCGGTTCATTGATCCGCAACCAGATCGGCAGCTTACAGTACCCCTTAGCCGCAGCCAATGCGGTGGTGTTGCTGGTCATTACCCTGGCTATCATTATGGGGATTTTGCGCCTGGTTGATATTCGTAAGGAATTGTGATGATTGCCCCTATGCGAAAGCGACCTCTCTCGTTCTATTTCCTCGCGGTGTTTTTTGGGCTGTTTGTACTGTTCCTGTACGGCCCTATGTTTGCCATTTTTATCCTGTCCTTGCAAGGCCCCGACGGAGCGCTCACGTTTCCAGTTCGCAGTTTTGGGTTTCACTGGATCGCCTCTCTGTTCTTTCAACAGCAACGGATCGGAGACTTTGGAGCGGCCTTTCAGCGATCGCTCCTCCTGGGTTTTATTGTCATGGCTGTCACCGTCGTGGTGGCGCTAATGGCGGGGCTAGCCTTTCGGCAAAAGTTCAAAGGGTCGAGCTTCATCTTTTATCTCACCATCTCCAGTCTGATTGTGCCGAGTGTCTTGATCTCGTTGGGCATTGGCATCGCCTTCAACCTGATTGGAGTGCAAACCAACTGGTATTCGTCGGCCTTGGGAGGCCACTTAACCTGGACGCTGCCCTTTGCGTTTTTAATTATGCTTGGTGTTTTTAATCGCTTCAATTTGTCCTATGAAGAAGCCGCTCGCGATTTGGGAGCCAGTGAATTTCAGGCATTTCAGCACATCATTTTGCCGCTGATTGCACCGGCATTGATCGGGGTGGCGCTGTTTGGCTTTACCCTTTCATACGATGAATTCACCCGCACCTCTCTTATTTCGGGTGCCCGCAACACGCTGCCGCTGGAAATCTTTGGGATGACTACCAACGTCACCTCTCCGGCACTGTACGCTTTGGGTACGGTCACTACTGTCTTTTCGTTTTCAATCATTGCGATCGCCTTTCTGGCCTACGGATTCTTTGCCAAACGTCAACAGCCGTAACCCCATTTAGACCCCCATTAACAGTTCGATCGCCATATGCAAACGGGCACCCATCGGGTAGATGGGTGCCCGTTTAAGTTGCGATCCCAGCCAAAAATTCGGGTCGTACTGTTTCTTCCAATACAAATAGGTTGTGCATTTGTAAAATTTCTGTTACATTTCTTTAGGAAACGCAACACTTGAGAATTCAGACATGGTGTTGCTGGCGATCGCAAAGTTCGGTATCGCTGCGAAATCTCGGGTTTCGTTGCAGTTTCAGGCTTTGCTAGCCGTCATAGGGAGCCTTCCCTAGTCACTGAATGATTCAATGTAATTTACGTTTGGAGACCCTTCAGTATGCCTTTTACCATTGAGTCTGCTCGGTCAATTTTTCCGACCACTCAAGTTGCAAACGTTGTTCCAAACACGGTTGAATCGTTCAATCAACTAAGCGCCGAAGATCAACTGGCGTTGATCTGGTTTGCCTACACCGAAATGGGAACCAACATCACGGTTGCGGCTCCCGGCGCAACGAACATGATCATTGCTCAAGGTATTCTTGAACAAATCAAGCAGATGCCTCCTATGGCTCAAACCCAGGTCATGTGTGATTTGGCCAACCGGGCAGATACACCTATTTGCCGTTCCTACGCGTCCTTTAGCGTCAACCTCAAGTTGGGTTTTTGGAACCAGTTGGGCGAATGGATGGAACAGGGAGCAGTTGCGCCTATTCCTCAGGGTTACGAGCTTTCTGCTGAAGCCGCCAATGTGCTGCAAGCAATTCGAGCGGCTGATTCCGGCCAACAAATCACTATCTTGCGGAACGCCGTTATTGGTATGGGGTTTGATCCAGATGCTCCTGGTAGCTACAAAAAGCTGGAAGATCCGGTAGTTGTCCCCACTGAGATGGCAAATCGCACCTCTGTCACCATTGAAGGGGTCAATAACGACACGGTGCTGAGCTACATCAACAACATGAACGCCAACGACTTTGAGGCCGCTATTGATTTGTTCACCTCAAATGGTGCATTGCAACCACCCTTTCAACGACCGATCGTAGGTCGAGAAGCCATCCTCTCCTACATGCGAGCCGAGTGCCAGGGTCTTAAGATGATGCCCGAACAGGGAGTCGTTGAGCCGTCAGACGAAGGGTTTACTCCCATTAAAGTGACGGGCAAGGTGCAAACCCCCTGGTTCGGTGCCAGCGTTGGCATGAACATTGCGTGGCGCTTCCTGCTTGATCCTCAAGGCAAGATCTTCTTTGTGGCGGTTGACTTGCTGGCCTCCCCCAAAGAACTGCTCAACCTGGTTCGCCAGTAGATCGTCTGTTTGTTCTCTATTTGATTCTTTGATTCATAGAGGCTTGGCAACGCCAGGCTTCTATGGTTTCTATGGAAGAGTATTCCTCTCTCAAGAAACAATCAAGTTCGCGATTTTCGCAGTATGACAGTTATTAACCTGGCAGCCATTAATCTTAGGGCACGTGTTTGGACTCCGCTCAGCACTCGCTCCCGTGTGGGGTGAGCGGAGTCGAACCCCAATCCCTTATGCCAAATCTTTTATTGCCAGGTTAATAGTTACCATGTTTACATGTTAGTTTCCTACTGTAATGTCTCCGTACCGATCAAGAGCCATAATTAGTTGGACTACGGGAACGAGAAATCAGAACCTTCCGGAGCCTTTTGGTGTAAAAATTAGTTGGACTAAGATTTGCTGGGTGTACTTCTAGTCCAACTATTTTTTACACTAATCTCCGCCTCATTCTTGCAGCAGTTCTCAATCGAGTCAGCCACAGTCTCGCCAAGACAGGTGTGCGGTGTAGGGTTTGAGGCGTGGTGAATGCAAATGAAAATGGCTGTAGCTCGACTTTATCCAAATTCTAGTTGTCACTGCTAGTTCTGGCACTTCAGAATCCGCTCCTGGCGTTTTTCAATGTTTGTAGTATCCTGTGATGTTTGAAAATTCTAGAACCTGAGCCTGATCAAGAATGACCTCAATTTCAAAGGACAAAGTCGAGCTAAGGAGTCTGGCCTGATTGACTGACAAAAGCCCTGAGAGAACGAGTGGCAGTGTTTACCGCTGCCACTCAGTTTATGGGGATAGCGATCGCCCTACCTCGAAGGCGAACCGTCGTGATGCAGATACTTGGTCAAGATGCTGATGTAACTCCCCGGCGGTAGGGTTGATAACAATCGCTGTCGTTGCTCCTCACTTTCAGGAGAGGCGATCGGCTTTGTCCAGTCTCCCGCTTCGGCAAACCCCCGTCGATGTAAGTTCTTGATGGTGTCTATCACATCTTGTTTTGTTCCCAGCAATAGCACTCGTAACGGGCGGCGATCGCCACTGGCAACCGGGATGACCTGATGCCGTTCCGGTTGTGACTCTACAGTGCGATCGCGCTCCATCTGAGCAATGAAATCAGCCATGATACTTCTCCTGTTTGGCTTACGGGTAAGGAAAGCCAAAAACCTAGCCACCCCGCATATCATTGAAGCGCAAAGCAGGGTGGCTTGCAGGAGTGGTAAGATCTCCCAAGCCTCCGCGTTGCTTAGACCAACGTGGGGGTCAGCTATCCTTGGCGGCGGCAACCGCCCTGGATAGCGTTCGACTAGATTTTTGGTGTCTGGTTGCTCTGCTGTGGTTTACACCACAAACAACCTAACTCATCACGGTACGGGATTTGTCTGGCAGAGTCAATACAGAGAATGGAGGGAGGGGGCGATCGAGTGACTAGCCACTCGTCATTTGTGATACCTTCTCGACTGAGGTGGTTGCAGAAGCAACACTATTGAGTGGTCCATCTGCTCATCTGCATCAGCAAGCCGAATATAGGCGGAACGATTCGGGCTATCTGGCCTGAGCAGTATCTTAGGCAGACACAATCTGCATAAGTAGTAGAATCGGGTGAATAGGCAGAATGATTCCGCCTATCCACCCATTTTGGGACCTTAGGCGGAAACTTTCAGTCTAATAATAGTTGGGCTGTGGGTTGCCAGGAGGAATGGAATCAGGCATGTCAGGTTTCATCGCAATGGTTTGGGACAAAGAGCGGGTTATTCAAAGGATTTATGGGTGCGTTGATCGTTATGGGGGAGTTAACCCACAACAGTACAGTCAAGTTGAGTCAGTGCTGCAAAAGCTAGACAGTGCAGAAGTTTTCGAGATTCTCTATACCGTTTTGACCAATGTGAATCGACCTGCAACCAGGTTTGCAGACCAAGAATTTGCTGGAAGATTGCTCCTTGCGCTTCAACCACCTTGTACCCTTGAACCAACCCAAGCAATTCAGAATTTGTTGGAGTGTTATAACCTGAGCATTGAGGAGGTTCCCTGGTACTTTGCTCGGCAGTATGGCAAGTCAATCGTTCTGGAAATACTTGAAAAGCTCAAAACTGAAGTGGTTTGTGGGCAACAGCAGCAGAGTATTGAAACTTGGAAATGGTGGTTACAGGGATGAAAAGACTAGGTGTTTAATCAGACATGTCACAATCCTGTAGCCCAACAAGTCCGTTGCACGCCGACCGCAGGAGGTGATCAGTGAGCCCGAAAAGGTTGCCTCCGGCGGGTGAACGGGGTCGTTAGATTGCTATTACTGGTACGAGGGAAGTGTCGAAGTTAAATCTTGAATGGAAGAGACGAGAGGGCGGTGATGGTCGAACGAAGCGGGATTATCTCGACATCATCGTTGACGATCAGCCGTTGTCAGAGGTCATCGGTGGTGATGTGGTGTCCTGTCTCGGCTGGTTTGTCCCTGAGGAAAATGCTAAAGCCGTCCATCGGCTTCTGCTTGAAGAGGTTGCTGACTTGCCGAACAATCGTTGCAGTCTGTATGTTTGTCCAGAGTGTGGCGATCTTGGGTGCGGTGCTGTTTCACTTGCCATAGAACAGACCGGGGATAAAGTGATCTGGCGCGACTTCGGCTACGAGAATAATTATGAAAGCGTCGTCCATACCGAAGGCTACAAAGAGCTAGGACCGTTCATCTTTGACCGCAGCGAATATGTAAGAGCTATCAAGAAAGCCCTTTAACCTCAGCCGCAATCTAACATCTAACAAGCGCGTTGCACACCGACTGAATCAGGGCGATTGGAAGAACTCAAAAGTCTTGGCGGCGGGTGAACGCGATCGTTAGACAGAGCACCTCTACTCAAAATAGGATCAGTTAGGATCGTTGATCTCTTGAGGTATAAATGCAAATTTCCGCACCAGTTGCAGCTTTGCTTGGAGCCTGTATAGGCGCAGTTTCTTCAACTTTGGGAGCTTTTTTATCAAACTATTTGGGAGCTAGAAGAGATAAAGCAAAATGGCTACTTGAGAAAAAGGTAGAAGCTTACTCAAATTCCTTAAGATACCTAACAAGAGTACTCAACCGAAGAACTGCTATTACTTCAAGTGGGCAAGCAATATTAGAAAAATCAGGTGTTTCTGAATGGCTGAATGACTTGTGTGAAGCTCAAATCTGGTTATCTTCCTTACAGATGTACTGTTCTAATAAAAATCGAAAAGTTCTTGAAAGTAGCTTAGATCGGTTAAGCGGAAGAGTTCATGAGTTTATGAACTCTTCTATGAACGTGCAGTCCTCTACCCTAGAGTCTGATACAGAAACATTGTCATTTGCTCAATTAATTCAATCAGTTTATGAATATGTTTATCGTTGCGCTCGCAATGAATTAAGCTCATGAAATATCCTAATTCCTGTAGCTCTTTTGTCAATCTTTACAATTAGTTGTTTTATGTGTCTAACAACCGCACTGCACCGGAACGCCCCAAAAGGATCGGTTGAGTTGCAAGGTTATCTGCGTCCGGTGAGCGCGATCGTTAGCTAAATCCCACCAAAGATTCCAAATAGCTTCTATCAATTTCAAGAGTGAGTTAATTTTTAGAGTGTGCGCGATCACCGTATAAAATGAATCTTCAAGTGTTACAGCATATAGCCCATCAAAGTATGTATGGAATGCGGGGCATTGGCGTGAAATTGTTTTATCTAAAGCAATTACTCTCCGGAGATTAGGATAGTGATCAACATTCGCCCTGGTTTGTGTGGTTACCGCATCTTTATCGATACAAAGGAAGTTGCTAGAGCGACATTTAACTTTCGGCACTCTGGAGGCAACCTGATTATTCAGGAAAAAAATTAGGATAGCAGGAAAAGGATTTCCCATTCTGAATCGCTTCGAGCTTAAACAGGGTAAAACCTGCGTAGCATCCATGACGTTAAAAATCCTGCCCCTGCCGCCATCCCAAATACTTGAATACAAAGATCAAGTGTATGTATGGCAAAACTCTCGTATCATCTACGATAGTTGGGATCTTGGTTCGACTCAGATACGACGGTCAAGACTGTGGATCTGGTCGAATATTGAAGTTGAGTTGCCAGAAACACTGCCACTGATTCCCAAACTGTTTCTAGTGTGGCATCTGCTTCGTAGGCACGCAGGCGAGTAGACCATAGATTACAGCAATTTTTACGATGCTACAACCCGTACCCTATTTGCAATCAACGTCATAGCAAGGCTTCTAACCTTCAAACTGGGGTTTACTCAAGTGGGAATTGCTGTAACAGAATGTAAAAGCGTTTAAGCCTTGAAGATTAGGGCATTAGTTCGCGTATCTAACAGTGCGATCGCCTCTCTTTCAGGTTGGGTTGAGGTACGGATTCTAAACAATCAGGTTTCGTATCAGTTTACGCAACGCAAAAGGTGGCTTATCCGAAGTGATGAATACTGACAGAAGATCATCTTCTGTTCGGTGCAACTAGCGATCGCAGTGCCATCGTGCGTTTATTTCAAAATCATATATTTCACTTTTAAGTTGTGTGCCGTGGAGGTGCTTCTCATGCCTAAAATGCGAATCCTGAAGCCGTTAAACTGTGTCTTGACAGTAGCTCTAGTCACAGCTACAACACCGCCCGTGGATGCCCAGACCCATCTCAACCGTGTCACCTGTCAAACAATGGCCTTTTCAAACCAGGGAGCGCTTTTGACCTATCGGCTAACAGGCAGCCTACCAGAAACCCCTGCGGCGGAAATTCCTCAAAACCCAGTTGAAATACCCTTAACCCTAACGGTGCAGTGGCAAGATCGAAATGGTCGCGTTCAAACGTTGCTCAATGCTTCGGCTCTGAGCGAGTATGAGCAGTTGGCTCCCGATGCTGACTATTCTCAACTGCCCTTTGAAGACACGTTTCGCGGTCAGTCCAACAACGGCGATCGCCTCTACGGGACACCCGTTTCGGTGCATGGTCTCTATGTCAGTCTGCGTCCCACCAGCGGGCAGCCCCAGCAGATGCAGACGGTTCACTACTTGCGCTCTGGTGAGTACGTGCGCTCAGTGGGCAACTGCCAGCCTGAGAATGCTGATTTTGACAGGGCGGTTGACGAGCAGTTGACCCGGTTACAAGAACGACTCCAGGCTGGGGACTGGGCTGCTGCCGATCGAGAAACCCGGCGGCTGCTTGCCCCCTGGTCGGTCTCACCGTCGTCGTTTGATTCAAGATTGGTGCAGCCGGAGCTAATTCGTGCCATTGACCAGAGGTGGCTAACGGCTAGCAACGGACGGTTTGGTCTCGGTGTTCAGTTACGTCTTTGGCAGGAAGCGCTGGCGGAGCACCCTAACAATCTGGAAGCGGCGGTCAATGCCTTTCGCGATCGCGTAGGCTGGAACCTCGCGGCTCCTCGCGCTGAGGTTGACTTCATCAGCAGTGATTGGTTAAATGAGTCGGAGCTGACCTACTCCTTGCAGGCTCCGGAGGGACATCTACCCTGGATTGGGGTATCGGATGAGGTGGTGCAATCGGTTGCAGTTCCACCGCCAGGGGAGCATTGCGGCAGTTGCACGACCGATGCCATGCAGCTCCGCAACGAACACTTCTACCGCTACCTTCCTCAACTGATGGGATGGGTAGAGTTATCCTTAGACTGACCACCAAGCTTTAGGCTAACCCTTCATTGCACCGGACTGCCGAGAGCAGTCGGCTAGGATTGATAGGTTGCTGGCAGCCGATGAATGTCGCCGTTATGCTGCGATAAGAGAAATCCTAAAATTCAATCAAGATAGAAAACAAAGTAGTAACAATGAGAATTATGTGCCTCAACGGATGGGGCGGAAAATTGTATGGCAAACTGCTTCCCTACTTGAAGCAAAATAGTCCCGATGTTCTCTGTCTACAGGAAGTTGTACATAGTCCTGCTACAAACAAAGATTGGCTCATTTACCGGGATGGGGATCATGTTCTTCCACAACGAGCAAATTTCTTTCGAGACGTTGCAATTGCATTGCCTAATCACACTGCTATTTTTTGCCCATCAGCTCAAGGGATTCTCTGGGACGATAATACTCAGGTACCCTCTCAATGGGGACTTGCAACTTTTGTCAAGAAGTCTTTCCCCGTTATCGCACAAACACAAGGTTTTGTACACAAAACATACTCTCCTGACGGATACGGCGAACATCCTCGCTCTCGCAATGCACATGCTGTTAGGGTGTTCGATTATGAGGCAAATCGTCCAGTTTGTGTAGCTCACATGCATGGTTTACGCGATCTGAGAGGAAAAATTGATACCCCTGAGAGGGCGGAACAGGCTCGCAAATTCATTTCAATTACAACGAGCATCGCTGAGAGTAATGATCCTCTTGTTGTATGTGGAGATTTCAACGTAGAGCCGGAAAGCGAAACGTTAAAGATATTGGCTGAAGCTGGGTTAACGAATTTGATTACAGCTCGAACCACAAAAGGAACACGAAGTTCTTATTATAAGAAACCAGGTAAATATGCAGACTATATGTTGGTCAACACAAACGTGAAAGTATTAGATTTCAAAGTCGTCTATGAACCTGAGGTGTCTGATCATTGCCCTTTGGTTCTTGATATTTAACGAATACAGGTGCGTAAATCGCAGTTGCGGCGGCATAACAATCCCAGTGAAGCAGGCTGAAGGATGCCACTGGTGATGAGTTTGAGGCTCTCGCAGCCGCTGACCGGGGCGTTATGCGGCTGAATCCTGCGTGGGATGCTGGTTTGAAGGTCGTCTGTGAGAACTCAGAAGATAAACGAAATCTATGTTGTAGTATTTTGTAGTATCTTGGCAAAGTTCACAGATTCTTGTTGTGATATCAAAATGCAAATTGAACCATATGCCCCCTGCCACCTTGATGCTGTTATTCGTCTTTCGCTTCGGGCATGGACCCCGGTCTTTTATTCGATTCAGAAAGCGATGAACGCTGATGTGTACCAGGCATTCTATCCCGAGCATTGGCGTGTGAGCCAGCAAAAGGCTGTCAAGGATGCCTGTGCTGCGGAAGACACAAATGTATGGGTTGCGTCCGATGCCGGCTCTACTGTGGGCTTTGTAGTCGTGAAACTACACTCAGAGGAAAGCATGGGTGAAATCTATATGGTCGCTGTCGATCCAGATTACCAAGGTCGAGGCATTGGCAGCGCTCTGACAGAATTTGCTCTAAATTGGATGAAAGATGCTGGGATGTCTATTGCTATGGTTGAGACTGGAGGTGATCCGGGTCATGCCCCAGCACGTCATACTTATGAAAAAGTGGGCTTCGAGCTGTTCCCAGTTGCT
Organism: Oculatella sp. LEGE 06141; assembly: GCF_015207605.1. Classification (GTDB taxonomy): domain Bacteria; phylum Cyanobacteriota; class Cyanobacteriia; order Elainellales; family Elainellaceae; genus Oculatella. The sequence goes on along the minus strand of NZ_JADEWO010000062.1, from coordinate 8,143 downwards.
AGATACTTCAAGAAGCTTTAAATACGAATGTGAGTCTCAAGGGATACTTCGTTCTGTGGCTAGCCAATTGCGATCGCCCCATAATGCGCTCCCTTATGGTGCAATGGTTTACAGCTCAATGGAAATGTGTTGAAACTCTCACTGCTCATCAAGGCTGGCACGCTGGTGTAAACTCGGTTGCTTTCAGTCCAGATGGACATATATTAGCAAGTTGCAGTGATGATCAGACTGTGAAACTATGGGATTTACAGACTATGCGAGAGATCCGTACTCTTACAGGGCATAGGGCAGCCGTGCGCCAAGTTGCGTTTCACAGCAATGGGAATCTCCTTGCCAGTGCTTCTTTAGACAGCACAATCAATTTGTGGGATGTCAAGAGTGGCACAAAAATCAAGACACTGTTTGGTCATTACGGCGAGGTTTCCTCCGTTGCTATCAATTTTCGTGCAGATATCATGGCTAGCGGTAGCAATGATGGTGATATTAAGTTATGGGATTTGAAGACGAAGGAAGAGATTAAAACCCTCTCTACATCCGATCCTAAGATTATTGAATCAGTTTCGTTCAGTTCTGATGGGAAAGTGCTTGCTACTGGCGGGTGGGACGATATTCCAAAACTATGGGATGTGGAAACTGGACAGTTGGTTCGCAAATACCTGCTCACTCTCAAAAGATACGCTCTATTGTGTTTAGCCCCAGTGGTCAAATTCTAGCTAGTGCAAGTGAAGACAAAACAATTCGGCTATTTGATGCTGCTAGTGGACGTGAAGATATTCTACAAGGACATACAAAAGCAGTAGTGTGTGTAGCGATTGACCCAAACAATGCTGTGTTAGCCAGTGGTGGTGATGATAAGGAGATTAAGATTTGGGACTTGAAAACGAAGCGAGAAACTTGTTCTCTCCCAGGACATGATTCTTATGTAATGTCTCTTGCATTCAGTCCTGATGGCAAATTCTTGGCAAGTAGTAGCCATGACAGAAGTATCAAAATCTGGCAACGTGCTTAGTCACGGGGGATAGAAGGGCTAATCAGGTTGAGGGGAGGTTGGGATTGGTTAACCTAAGCAGATAGGTCGCCCTACCTGCTTAGCTCGACTTTATTCAATTGAAGAGGAGGAAAGGTAGCAAAATCAGGAAAGCGTTATTCGAATTCTCCTGATGAATTTGCTACCGAAAGAATTTGGGCGTTGCTGAATCACGGTATGAATTCGCCCCCTACGCCTTCCAGAATTGGGGGATTTAGGGGGCGAGCAGAGATCTGACCTCTCACGATTCATACTTCCATTCAGCAACGCCTTTTTTCTCAGTGTTTGTTTCAGCAGTTTTCTCTCAATGTAGAAGATCAAGATTCGAAATTTGCTGAAGCTGAATCATCTTGTGGTAATGCCATGTAGTCAATTTGACAATGGTGAACTGTTGTACTGAGAAAAATTTTGGGAATTCTATAGATGCAAGCTCATGAGTTGATCTGGTATCAACTGGATCACGATCGCATCAGCCAAGAAAGCTCAGCTTTTCGGTCAGGAGATCCACAGAGAAGGGTCGGTTGTAAATTTACAAAGGCTTGTCCTAGTGATTAGTTTTTCAGGGATTAGCAAAAGTCGATATGATCACAGCCCATGATTCACCCAAAGACAGCCCTAGTAGACAGTTAGGTCTTCGTAGCCAGATACAATTTACTGGCAGGCTTAACGTTCAAGCCAGCAACCAGCAGTGGGGACTCTATCTATATATGGGGCGTTTGATTTGGGCAACAGGAGGACCCCATCCCTATAGGCGCTGGCACCGCTATATTACTCAGTATTGTCCTCAGGTCAATGTGTCTACTCTTCCGTATCAAGAAACGGATGGATCTCAATGCTGGAATTACTCAACGCTTGCAGTTTTAGCAGAGCGACAGCAGATTACAGGAGAGCAAGCGGTGGCTGTGGTGCGAAGTACTGTTGCTGAAGTTTTGTTTGACATCATTCAGCAGGAAGAGACTCAGCCCGTCACGTTTCAGTGCAATCCACAAGATCTTTTGGAGCGATCGCTCACCCTAATCAACACAGAACATACCCTACAAGAAATTCAGCGGCTTTGGAATACCTGGGCTGGCTTAGGTTTGGTAGATCATTCTCCTAACCTGGCTCCAGTGTTACGGCGACCAGAGCAACTGCAACAGCAAACCTCGGAAAAGGCTTACGCAACCCTTGTCTCTTTAGTAGACGGTAAGCGCACCTTTCGAGATTTAGCCGCTCTGATGCAGCAGGATCTTTTGCTAGTGACGCGAATGTTGCTTCCCTTCTTCCGCAAAGGGTTAATTGGACTGACCAAGATTCCTGATTTGCCGCCTCCGCTATTGGCGACTGCACCCGTTGCCAGTGCTGGGCTTTCTGCACCCTCTGCTTTGGGTAGACCAGTTCTGGCTACGGGTTCCCTGGTTGCCTGTATCGACGACAGCAAACGAGAGTGTCAAGCCATGGAGCAAATTTTGACTCAGGCTGGCTACCGTTTTGTGGGAATTCAAGACTCAATTCAAGCCCTGCCGACGCTCCTGGAACAAAAGCCCGGTTTGATTTTTTTAGACCTGGTTATGCCGATCGCCAACGGCTACGAAATCTGCGCTCAGCTTCGTAGAGTATCGCTGTTTAAAGAGACTCCCATTGTGATTCTGACGGGCAACGACGGAATTATAGACCGGGTTCGGGCAAAGTTGGTTGGTTCGTCTGGCTTTTTAGCCAAGCCTGTGGATGCAGAAAAGGTTTTAGCGATCGCCCGGAAGTACCTGCCGAGCAGAAGGGTAGGGCATGGGGAATAGGAAATGGGGATCAGTTTGAACTCCAAGTTTCTATTGAACTCTGAATGCTACAGCATTTTTCCACTTGATGCACCAAATCCTAATCATTACGCCCCACACCCTACACCCATTCTTTAGGAAATAGATCAATGAAAACCATCCTGGTAGTTGAAGATAGCGTGACCGAGATGCAAATCCTTACTGGCTACTTGCGGCAGGCAGGCTTGAGCGTTATGAGTGCTCAAAGTGGCGAGGAAGCCCAAGTTAAGCTGGACGATCAAAAGCCCGATTTAATTGTGCTAGATGTGATTTTGCCTGGTCAGAGTGGATTTGAGCTTTGTCGAGAACTCAAAGCAAACCCCAATACGAGCCAAATTCCTATTGTAATTTGCTCAACCAAAGATACCGATGTTGACAGAATGTGGGGCAATATGTTGGGTGCCAATGCTTATCTGCCTAAACCTGTTGACCCAACCGAGTTGCTGCGTACAGTTCAGCTATTGATGAGTTACTGATCGATTTCAGATCCATTCTTTCCATACAACTCTCGTCATTCCCTTTCTTCAAATCGATGGTCGATACATCAAACTCGGTGGGCATTTACGACGAACCCGATCGATCGGTACCAGTTCAAAGCGACATTGCGAGTCTTGAATCTTTATTTGCCGAACCTGCGATCGCCGAAATTGGGCAAAAGTGTTTACGATTCCAGCTCTATCCAGAAAGTACAGCCTTACTTCCAGTAGAAGAAATTGCGGCAGTCGTTCCGGTTGCAGCGATCGAGATTTTGCCTGTTCCAGATATGCCCAATTGTGTATTAGGAATTTATAACTGGCGTGGTGAAATGCTGTGGTTGGTTGATTTGGGTTGTCAAACTGGATTTGTTTCCCTATTCCATCAAGGTGACACTTTGACCAGTGTGATGGCGATCGTGGTGCAGACAAATGGTCAGTCGTTGGGGTTAGTCGTCTCCCAAGTCCATGATCTGGAGCAGCACGATCTACAGCAGCTTCAGCCTCCATCCGCTGGATTATTTCCCTCCCAGCTATTGCCCTTTGTCAAAGGCTATTTGATCAACAATGATCTACTACCCAACAGAGGTCAACGCAGCACCGTTCTAGACGTTAACGCGATCGTTCAAGATCCGTTGTTACGCGTCCACCAGGGCAGATAAATCATCAGCACAGCTAAATTAACGACATTCATCAATTCTCTTTTAAGGTACTTTCCATGACGGCATTCTACCCATCAGAACTGATACTTGAAGAATTTGCAGATTTTTTCACAGAAACTCCAGTGAATGGTCAGAGTAATGGTAAGTCTGAGTCCTTATCTCAGGTGCAATTGGAGCAGACAACCAGCGGTTACAGCAATGGCAATGCTCAAAGCGCGACTAACGTTCATAGCAATGGCAGTGCTCAAAGCACAACCACCGTTCATGGTAATGGCAAAGTCTCAAGTAACGAACTGAGCCCAGAAATTCAACAAATCGTCGCAGCACTGGTTGGTTTGAAAACAGAGCTAAAGCAGGCTGGTTTGCTGAAAAAGTCAAATGTGCAAAATCTGTTTCTACAGGTGGCAGAGTTTGTTGTCGCTCAACACAAGCGACCTGAAGGTGTTTCTTCTGCTAGTTCTCAGCAGCTACAACGGCAGTGGCAGCAGCTACTAGCGATCGCTGCTCACATGCGCCAGGCAACAGACCTAAAAGCGTTGCTTGATATTGCAGTGACAGCAGCCTGCCAGATCTTGCAAGTCGATCGCGTGCTGGTTTATCGGTTTGATCTCGGAGACACGGGCAGAGTTATAGCGGAGTCATTGCAACGAGGCTGGACTCCTGCAATTCGAGAAGCATTGCCAATGAGCTGCTTTGGGGCAGACCAGGCAGAAGATTACGTGAAAAAGCAGGCTCTGGCGATCGAGGATATCCACAAAATCAACCTGACTCCTCATCAGCAGCAAGTGCTGGAACAACTGCAAGTCAAATCTAGCTTGAGCTTACCAATCCTTATAGGAAGCCAAGTTTGGGGGCTAATGGTTGTGCATCAATGCAACAAAATACGACGTTGGCAAGAAGCTGAAATTAATCTGCTCTACCAAATCGTGATTGAACTGACGCTCAACTTGCAAGCCTCAGAATTTCAACTGCAACTGCAACAGCAAGTTGCCCAAGAAAAAGCAGTTGCCAAAGTCATCGAAAAAATTCGTCAATCACTCGATGTTGATACGATCTTTAAAACAACAGTGCAAGAAGTCCGGCAACTCCTTAAAGCCGATCGCGTGGCACTTTATCAGTTCAGCGCTGACTGGGGTGGGGAGTTTGTCGCAGATTCTGTAGCGCATGGCTGGACAGGCGTGATAGGAACGCAGATCAATGACACCTGCTTGATGGAAACGCAGGGAGGTCGCTACCGTCAGAATGTTAGCTTTGCCGTTAGCGACATTTATACCTGTGGCTACGCGCCATGTCACATCGAGATTTTAGAAGGACTGGAAGCAAAAGCCTACATGATGGCTCCCGTCTTTAAAGGGAACAAGTTGTGGGGATTGTTAGCTGCCTACCAAAATTCTGGACCCCGGCAGTGGAAGGAATCAGAACAGGATCTGTTGACCCAAATTGGTGTGCAGTTTGGGGTAGCGCTCCAACAAGCAGAACTGATTCTTCAGACCCAACAACAGGCAAACCGAGAGCGACTGATTAGCAAAATTGCCGATCGTATGCGCCAGTCCCTTGACTTTGATACGATCTTACGAACCACAACGCAAGAAGTTCGGCAACTGCTGCGAGCCGATCGCGTCGCCGTTTACCGATTCAACCCCGATTGGAGCGGTGAATTTATTGCCGAATCTGTGGCGGCGGGTTGGGTCAGATTGGTCGGACCTGATATCAAAACGGTTTGGGAAGATACCCACTTACAAGAAACGCAGGGTGGACGCTATCGCCATAACGAAACTTTTGCAGTCGATGACATCTATCAAGCAGGTCACTTTCAATGTCACGTTGACGTGCTGGAGCAATTTGAGGTCAAAGCGTATGTGATTGTGCCCGTATTCACAGGACAAAAGCTTTGGGGCTTGATGGGGGTCTATCAAAACTCTGGACCTCGACACTGGCAAGAGTCAGAAGTTAGCTTGATTGCTCAAATTGGCGCTCAATTGGGCTTGCCTGTCCAGCAAGCAGAGCTGTTGAATCGCACTCGCCTTCAGGCCGATCGAGAACGATCGATCGCCAAGGTTTTTGAGAATGTCCGCCAATCCCTAGACTTAGACACCATCTTCAAAACGGCAACGCAAGAAGTCCGGCAATTGCTGAAGACCGATCGCATTGCGCTCTATCGCTTCAATCCTGACTGGAGTGGACAATTCATTGCCGAATCAGTAGGAGCCAACTGGGTGAAGCTGGTCGGACCCGATGTTAAAACCGTTTGGGAAGACACGCACTTGCAAGAAACCCAGGGTGGACGCTACCGCAAAAACGAAACGTTTGTAGTAAACGACATCTATCGCGTCGGTCACTCTCCTTGCCATGTTGAGGTTTTAGAGCAATTTGAAGCCAAAGCTTATATGCTGGCTCCTGTATTTATTGGGCAAAATCTCTGGGGCATTTTAGGGGCTTATCAAAACTCTGGTCCCCGCTACTGGGAAGAATCAGAGGTGAGCTTACTCGCCCAGGTCGGTACACAACTGGGGGTTGCTCTGCAACAAGCAGAGTTGTTACTGCAAATTCAACAGCAGGCAGAGGGAGAGAGAACCTTATCGAGAGTCAGCGATCGCATCCGGCAATCTTTGGATGTGAATTCTATCTTCAAAGCAGCCACCCAAGAAATTCGACAAGTGTTAAAGACTGACCGGGTTGCCGTCTACCGATTCAACCCTGATTGGAGTGGCGACTTTGTAGCGGAATCTGTCACGACCGGCTGGGGCAAGCTGGTGGGTACTGATATTGGTACGAACGTCAAAGACACTCATCTGCAAGAAACGCAGGGTGGACGCTATCGCAAAAACGAGGTTTTGGCAGTCGATGACATCTATAAAGCAGGACACGCTCCCTGCCACGTTGAAATTTTGGAGCGGTTTGAGGCAAAAGCCTACGTGCTAGTACCCGTGCTGATGGGGCAACGCTTATGGGGATTGCTCTGCGCCTACCAAAACTCTGAACCTCGCCACTGGGAAGATGGAGAGATCGTTTTGTTAAAGCAACTTGGAGTACAGCTCGGTGTGGCACTCCAGCAAGCAGAGACACTGGAGCAATTGCGAATTCAATCTGAGCAACTGGCCCAGGCTGCGTCACGCGACAAAGAAGCCAAAGAGCAATTGCAACAGCGAGTGATTCAACTGCTAGTCGCGGTGAAACCTGTGTTTTCTGGAGATCTGACCGTACGGGTGCCGATTACCGAAGATGAAGTGGGCACGATCGCCGATGCCTACAACAACACAATTCAGAGCTTACGAAAAATCGTTATGCAGGTGCAGTCAGCAACGGTCAAAGTGACCCAGACGTCCCGCAGTAGCGGGACGGCGATCGCTGACCTATCGCAGCAAGCCCAACAACAGTTAAACGAAGTGACACAGGCTCTGAATCAAGTTCAGGCAATGGTCAACTCGACCCAGTCTGTAGCAACAAACGCTCAGCAGGTAGAAGCTGCGGTGCAGCAGGCAAATCAAACGGTGCGCCAGGGAGACACTGCCATGAACCGCACAGTAGACGGCATTCAAGCCATTCGGGAAACGGTTGCTGAAACCAGCAAAAAAATTAAACGGTTGAGCGAATCTTCCCAAAAAATCTCTAAAGTCGTCAGTCTGATTAGCAACTTCACAACCCAAACTCAACTCCTTGCGTTGAATGCGTCGATCGAAGCAACTCGTGCAGGCGAGTATGGGCGGGGCTTCTCGGTTGTAGCCGACGAAGTGCGCTCTCTGTCTCGTCAATCTGCCGATGCCACACGGGAAATCGAAAAGTTGGTGCAGGAGATTCAAACGGAAACCATTGCCGTATCTACCGCAATGGATCAGGGAATTCAGCAAGTGGTGGGCGGTACAAACTTGGTGAACGAAACTCGCCAACAGTTAAACGCGATCGTGGCAGCAACGGCTCAGATCAGTCAACTGGTTCAAGGTATTACCCACGCCACTGAAACTCAGACTCAGCAATCTCAACTGGTCAAGCAAGCAATGGCAGACGTGGCTGCGATCGCCAACAAAGCCTCTGCCAACTCCACCGAAATCTCGGCATCCTTCGAGGAGTTATTGACCACCGCTCAACAGCTACAAGCCAGCGTGGGTCAGTTCAAAGTGAACTAAGGGAACGGGAAGTAGGGGGCGGGCACAGGAGAGTAGAAAACCACCTCACAGCTAACTGCAATTC
>NZ_JADEWO010000061.1 GCF_015207605.1 Oculatella sp. LEGE 06141 | reverse complement strand
GGACGGGATGGGCAGCCTGCTCAGGCGGTGACCCTGGTGAGCGAACCAACGGGACTGCTTGATTCGGAGGATCGGCAGCGGCAACAGTTTTTTCTGAATCAAAGCAAGGTACAACAGCAAACGGCACAGCGGCTGGTACGGCAGTTGCCGCCTCAAGGGTCGGTGCAGGAGGTTGCTCGTCAGTTTAAAGATGGGGCGATCGCCCTGGCGCTTTTGCACAGTATGGGACAACTGGAATGGCAAGACCCGTTCCACTACAGCATTCAGGCCACGGCGCAGCCAACGGCATCTGCTGCAAAGTCAGGAACTCAATCGATGAATCGATATTTATTCACAAAAGCATGTCGCTGGACGTTTTTATTAAAAGCGTTTGGCTTTGAAGCAATACCGTTTGAACGGTGTGGACATTGCGATCGCTGTCGGCCATCAAAGTCGCGGTAATCCTACCTATATAGAATGGATTTGAGACGTTAGTATCTTGGCGACTATTTTTACTCAAAAACCTGGCTTACTATTCATTGGTTCCTAACGACATTCGTTTAGAAGAAACTAGAGTAAAGTAGCCCTTGATGCTAACACCGTAAAACGATTCACCGTATAGTGATGCCGTCTTTCTTCTAATTTTTGAGGGCTATTTTCTAAGAGAGCGCTTTAACGGCGTGAAGTGTTACCCAAACCGCCCCCTTGTTTGGGCTACCGCAGAGGCTTAGCCTCTATTTTGGTCTGAGAAAGGGTTTGAAACCTATCTTTTACGTCTTGATAGGGACGAAGCATACTCTGCGAGAAGCAATCTACAAATCAGGATGGCTGGAACAACCGAGAAATTGTCTGCCGAATGCTTCATCCCTACTACACCTAACGGGTCACTAATCAGACTTTATAAAACATCCTCTTAGTTTGAAAATTCGTCGTGGAGTATCTTCTGTCATTTCACTGCCGCTTCAATCTTTTTTTGTAGCGACGACGACATTGATACAGCAGATACGGCAAACCATTGCTTCTGGATTGCGTTAGCTATTGGGGTTCTTGTTAGCGTGCTGAGCTAGTCCACAATTCAAACTCCACAATTGGTACTAACTAAAGTGGTACTAACTAAAGCTCTCTTCTATCGGCTAACCCTGCAATCGATTCGTCATAATACGAATTGATAGTCCTGATTGTAGAGAGCATCTTCTGAACATTACGGCTGAACCCATTGAACTCATTGCAGAAACAACAAGCGATCGCCTCGATCGATGGTTATCTGAGCAGTTACCAGCGCTATCTCGCTCCCGTATCCAAAAGCTGATTGACCAGGGACAGGTGCAGGTGAATGGACAAGTCTGTTCATCCAAGAAAGGGGCTGTCCAGTATGGCGATCGCATCACCTTGTCGATTCCAGAAGCAGAACCGATGGCATTGCAGCCAGAGGCCATTCCTTTGGATGTGTTGTACGAAGATGAGCATTTGCTCGTCATCAACAAGCCCGCAGGATTAGTAGTGCATCCGGCTCCTGGACATTACGACGGCACTTTAGTGAACGCGTTACTGGCGCATTGCCCCAACCTGGCTGGCATCGGAGGCGTGCAGCGTCCAGGAATTGTCCATCGACTCGATAAAGACACGAGTGGGGCGATCGCCATTGCTAAAACCGACCTGGCTCACCAGCATTTACAGGCGCAGTTCAAGGCTAAAACGGCGCGTCGGGACTATTTAGCGATTGTTTACGGTGCCCCATCCGCCAGCAGCGGCACAATTGACCTGCCAATTGGTCGCCATCGGGTCGATCGCAAAAAGATGGCGATCGTGGCGTTAGACCAGGGCGGCAGACAAGCCGTAACCCACTGGCAGGTGAAAGAACGGTTTGGTAACTACACGCTGATGCACTTTCAGCTTGAAACCGGACGAACCCACCAAATCCGGGTACATACAGCACAGATAGGGCATCCGGTCGTAGGCGATCCGGTGTATGGCTCTGGCCGCTCGGTAGGGGTCAACCTCACAGGACAGGCTCTTCACGCCTGGAAACTGCGATTGCAACATCCGCTATCGACGGAATGGCTGGAATTGATCGCCCCCCTTCCGGCAGAATTTGAGACGCTTTTACGAGTCCTCAAGCAGCGATTTAGTTTACAAAGCTAAAAATCTCACGCATTTTGCTTCATGTTTGTTTACACCCAATTCATAAACTCAGCAGCGAAAAACAGGTCTAAAAAGCCGACAGCGTAGCACTTACACATGATTTAAAAGAAAAGATTAAAGTGTTGAATTCGAGGGTAAATAAGTACAAATACTACTCTAATTGTGAAGAGATATTGCTAATAAATGGTTTTCCGTTACCCTGAAACCCACCTTTTGCAAGGGTTGCAGCCTTTGTTCTGAGTAGGGATATACAAATTCACAACTTGTAACAAATAAAGGCTTTGCAGCATTGTATAAAGGGATTCGGAAGGGTAAAGATGACAGACAAAAGTTAAATAATCCTCTGATTTACTGGTTTTTCGATTTCTCATACAACTGTGAACTTTTCTCAGATTTGCTTAATTCACTTTGTTACTCATCGAGATAACGGGTGGATGGTGAGGACGTGAGCCAGTAAGTGAACCGGGGTCTGTCTCTGACTTCTACACGCTGCTTCGGCAGTATGTTTAAGCTGAATTCAGAATTTCAGTTTTTAATCAAAAACCCGAACTCAACCAAAAACGTAGGAGATTGAGTCCATGTTAGATGCATTCGCCAAAGTTGTTTCTCAAGCCGATGCCAAGGGTGAATTCCTGAGCGGTTCCCAGCTTGATGCTCTAACCAACATGGTGAAAGAGGGCAATAAGCGTTTGGATACTGTTAACCGCATTACCGGAAACGCTTCCACCATCGTTGCTAATGCCGCTCGCGCTTTGTTTGAGGAGCAGCCTCAGCTCATCCAGCCCGGTGGAAATGCATACACCAACCGCCGTATGGCTGCTTGCTTGCGCGATATGGAAATTATCTTGCGCTATGTAACCTACGCCATGTTGGCTGGCGATGCTAGCGTTCTGGATGATCGTTGCCTCAATGGTCTGCGGGAAACATACCAGGCGTTAGGCGTTCCCGGTGGTTCCGTTGCTGCTGGCGTTCAAAAGATGAAAGATGCTGCAATCTCAGTTGCTAACGACCCCAGCGGCATCACCAAGGGCGACTGCAACCAACTGATGTCTGAGTTGGGTAGCTACTTTGATCGCGCTGCTTCTGCTGTAGGTTAATTCAGCAGCTAGTAGTTAGCTGATGGCGTTTGGTTATAAGTCTCATGCAATGCCAACGCTGGAAGCTGCTGGCCAATGGTAAACAGCTAACAGCTACATCCTTTTTCAACGAAAACTTCAAGGACATATTTAGGGAGATATCTCAACTATGAAGACCCCCATCACTGAGGCGATCGCTTCTGCCGATACCCAAGGTCGTTTTCTGAGCAATGCTGAAATGCACCAAGTGTTTGGTCGCTATGAGCGTGCTGCCGCTGCAATGGAAGCAGCTCGCACTCTCACCAACAACGCTCAGAAGTTGATTGACGGTGCTGCTAACGCCGTTTACCAAAAGTTCCCTTACACCACTCAGCAGCAAGGTGCTAACTTCGCTTCTGATTCTCGTGGTAAGTCCAAGTGTTCCCGCGATATCGGCTACTACCTGCGGATTGTTACCTACTGCTTGGTTGCTGGTGGTACAGGTCCTCTGGATGAGTACTTGCTCGCTGGTTTGGATGAAATGCACCGGACGTTCGACCTCTCCAATAGCTGGTATGTTGAAGCTCTGAAGCACATCAAAGCGAATCATGGTATCACCGGTCAGGCTGCTGTGGAAGCTAATGCTTACATTGACTATGCCATCAACGCCCTGAGCTAATCTTTAGGCGTTTTGCCCGGAAGAATTAAGCGAGTGTTGGTTTAGTTACGAGCAGTTGCTAATTTTTCCGGGCATTGTTTTTCTCATTTTGTTGATAAAAAATTTCAAAATGTTGCATTTGGGAGAGCGGGTATGAGTGGTCTTGTAGCAGCTAACTTAGCAGCAGCAGGAAGGTTAGGGGTTTCTGCGTTCGATCAAACAACGGTAGAACTGCGGCCTGATTGGACAGAAGATGATGTGCAGCTTGTGATTCGAGCAGCCTATCGTCAGGTCTTGGGAAACGACTATGTGATGGAATCCGAGCGTTTGACCAACCCTGAATCTCAACTTCGCAGAGGAAATATCACTGTACGCGATTTTGTACGGGCGATCGCTAAGTCAGAGCTATACAAAAACAAGTTTCTTTACCGGAATTCTAATACCCGTTTTATCGAACTGAGCTACAAGCACTTGTTGGGACGCGCTCCCTATGAGGAATCTGAAGTTAACTATCACCTCAACATTTACAACGAAAAAGGCTACGATGCGGAGATCGACTCCTACATTGATAGCGTGGAATACGAACAAAATTTCGGTAACAATGTTGTTCCTTACTATCGTGGGTTCTCGGTTGATCCGGGTGTAAGAACCACTGGCTTTACTCGCATGTTTCGTCTCTACCGGGGCTATGCCAGCAGCGATCGCGGTCAAGCGGCGGGTCGGTCTCCTCATGTCTTCCGGGAACTGGCTCAGAACCGGGCTTCTACTATTATCAAGCCAACCACCTCTGGATCAATGGGTGGGTTTCATGGGGCAGGTTCCAGCGATACGCCCAACAAAGCCCTGGGCGGTTCCTATGGTGAAGCCGGACGGATTTATCGGCTTGAAGTTGCAGGAATTCGCGAGCCGGGTTACCCCAGAGTTCGCCGCAGCAACAAGGCATTCCTGGTTCCTGTAGAGCAAATGCTACCTAAAATGCAGCAAATTCACCGGATGGGCGGCAGAATTGTTAGCGTCTCACCGGCTTAAACGCTCTATCTCTAATTCGTTGGTTGTGGGTTGTTCATCGAAGGCGATCGCTCACAACCAACGTCTACTCGTAGCTGTTTTCAACCTTAATTTGACCATTTGCAGTAGGAGCTATTTTTGCAATGTCTAGCAACGCCAGCTTTAGTTCAATCTCTCAAGATGCTACTCCAAATGCATGTTTAGGCGGCTCTTGGACTGAAAGCAGCCGGGTTTATCGGCTTGAAGTGACTGGAGTTTGTCAGCCCGGCTATCCCAGCGTGCGTCACAGTAGTACTGCATTTCTGGTTCCCTTTGAGCAAATGCTGCCGAGAATGCAGCAGATTCATCGCATGGGTGGCAAAATCACCAGTATTACACCTGCTTCTTGAAGTAGTTGAGTGCTTAAAGCAGTCAACGTTATCCCACTGTTGCCAGCTTCAAGAGAAGTTGATAGCAAGTCTCTAAAGCAGGCTGGCAGATTTGTTCGCGTCTATTAAGTTATTCATAGGGGCTATATCCATGTTTGGTCAAGGCTCACAGGGAAGTGCAAGTTTCAGTGATACAGCGACCCGGATGTATCGCTTTGAAGTAAGGGGACTGCGTCAGACGTATCAATCGGACAAGCTCAGCTATCCCATTCGTCGTAGTGGTAATGCTGTAATTACCGTTCCCTATAACCGGATGAATGAGGAAATGCAGCGCATTGGTCGCCTGGGCGGTACTATCGTTAGCATTGAGCCAGTAACTGGGGATACAGGGGCGAATAGTGGTGCAAAGCGTGATGCAGCAGTCGCCCATCAGGATGCAAAGGCAGCACACAACGCCACCAAAGAGTCATCTAAAGAAAAAGAATCAGCCAAAGAATCAGCATAGTCAGGATGAGGCGATCGGCACAGGTTCTATCGCTCTCTTCTCTCGCTAACGTTGATTCAGTTCCCTTTCGTTGGTTTTACATTATTCATGTTGGAGCCTAGCGCGCAACCTTATTCCGAGCCATCTCCATCTGAACCCGCAGGTAGTGAGCCTCTTAACCTGGAGCAGGCTCTTGCCAACCTCACCCATTCGGATGTGAGCCTGCGCTACTACGCTGCGTGGTGGCTGGGCAAGTTTGCTGCGGGTGAACCCAGAGTAGTAGATGCTCTCATCCTTGCTCTCAGTGATGAAGCCGATCGGACAGAAATGGGCGGATATCCGTTGCGGCGTAATGCTGCTCGTGCGTTGGGAAAGCTGGGCGATCGCCGAGCCGTCCCCGCGCTATTGCACTGTTTGGACTGTTCCGATTTTTATGTGCGTGAAGCAGCGGCTCAGTCGTTGGGAATGTTAGGCGATCCGGTTTGCATCCCAGCATTACTGAGGTTCCTGGAAGGAGGTGTAGAGGCCAACCAAATGGTGTCCGGGCGACCGCATTTAGCCCAACCGGCTGAGGCGGCAATGGAAGCTCTAGAGTCATTGCAGGCTACCGAAGCGGTGCCTTTAATTGAGCCTTTCTTGAACCATCCTGTTCAACGGGTTCAACATGCTGCTGCTCGGGCTATGTATGTTCTGACGCAAACTCCAGCTTATGGTGAGCGGCTTGTGCTGGCTTTATCGGATGCTGATCTGAAGTTGCGGCGATCGCTTCTCCTCGATTTAGGAGCCAGTGGGTATTTATTAGGAGCCGACGTAATTGCCCATGCCGCCGTCGAAAGTAGCTTTAAGATCATCGCACTCAAAAGCCTACTCGAAAGCCATTTTAAGCAACTGGGTGCTGTAACGCTGTCTTCTCCGGCTAAGCGAGTGATGGCTCTGATGGATGCCCTCCTGTAGCCAGTCAGGTGTCGCTCTTTAGAATATGCTGTCTAATTGATCTGTAACCCCATGATTGTGACAAAGGCTGCTAGTGCTTCAGAACTGATTCAATCGGTTGAGCAAGCTGACTCTCCTAGTCGATTAATTGCGGCAGTTCGAGCGTTGGCAGATGCTTGCTTAGAAGCAGGTATACCTACGCTGATTAGCGTGTTGGGTTACAACAATCCAGAAGCGGCTGTCATTGCGGTGGATGGATTGATCCAGTTAGGTAAAGTAGCGGTTCCTGCGTTACTGGAGCAATTAGACGACTACAACTACGGGGCACGAGCGTATTCCTTCCGGGCATTGGCTGCAATTGCCGATCCACGAGCGATCGATGTGTTGCTTAATGCAGCAGAGGCCGATTTTGCGCCCAGTGTGCGACGGGCTGCCGCTAAAGGACTGGGAAATCTTGACTGGTCTCAACTCCCTGCTGATCAGCGTCGAGCTGCTCAAGATCGGGCATTGAAGGCGTTATTGCACATATCAACCGATGCCGATTGGGCCATTCGTTATGCCGCTGTCGTCGGGCTGCAAGGATTGGCAGAGTTTGCGTTGGGGCAATCCCCTGCGGCTCTCTCTTTGCCCACGGACTGGATGTCGCCAATTGGCGATCGGTTTGAGCAAATGGCAAAAGCCGACGCAGATTTGGCGGTTCGCGCCCGAGTCGCCGTGGCTCAACAACAGCTAGAAGATAGCCATGAGAACACTACTTAGATGACCTCAGATGGGGCTTTCTTCTGGGGCTACATCTTTGACAAGTTGGTTTTATGACCAGTTCGTTCGAGCGGCAGTATCTCACTGTACCTATTCCATCGTTTACTCACAATCAACTCTTTGCTATGGCACTTCCTTTACTCGAAATCTCACCTAAAACTCAAAATCAACGTGTTCCAGGGTTTGACGTTCTGGATGAAGACGATCCCGTTAGTTATCGGTTGACAGAAGTCAGCTCAACGAATGACGTTAATGACATTATTTGGGCAGCTTATCGCCAAATCTTCAGCGAGCATCTCATTCTAGAGAGCTATCGTCAGCCGACACTTGAATCTCGGTTGCGGAACCGCAGTATTACGGTGCGCGACTTTATTCGGGGGTTGGGTAAGTCGGATGTTTACCGGGAACTAGTGGCTGATACCAATTCCAATTACCGATTGGTAGATCTGACCTTCAAGCGGTTTCTAGGACGAGCATCCTACAACCAGGATGAGCAAATTTCCTGGTCTATTGTGATTGCGACGCGCGGTTTACATGGCTTCATTGATGCCGTTGTTGATGGTGATGAGTATCGGCAAAACTTTGGCGACTACATTGTGCCCTATCAACGGCGACGCATGGAAGGCCGTCCTTTCAATTTAGTGGCTCCTCGGTACAACGATTATTGGCGCGGACGCTTGCTGGCTATGGAGATGGCCACTGGCTCTTACTACCAGGTTCGCACGTATAGTGCGGCCGCTCTGGATAAGAAAACGATTCGTCAAGCGTTGCCTGCCAGTTTCCTGACGATGGCTCAGGGGATGCTCACTCCCCAGTTGGATAGCCAGCGACATGTTGCTCGGGCTACTTCCAGTGCGATCAAAATTCCAGAAACGGCACGGGAAGAGGCTACAACCGTTAAACCTGCTGTTAAGCCGACGGCTGTTGCGCTTCCCTACCGTTATCTTCCAGGCACGCTCAAAGCCTGAGCCAGTTCTGTTTATTCCTGGTGTTTTTTAAACCTATGACCATACCTCTACTTGAATACAAACCGTCTTCTCAGAATCAGCGCGTTGCTGGTTACGAGATTCCTAATGAAGATACGTCCATTTATCGGTTGGATAGCTGTAGCTCCGACAGTGACGTAGAAGAGTTAATTTGGGCTGCTTATCGTCAGGTGTTTAGCGAACATGAAACGCTGAGAAGCTACCGTCAAATTACGCTGGAAACCCAACTAAAGAATCGCTCGATCACGGTACGCGATTTTATTCGGGGTATTGCGAAGTCTGAGACATATCGGCGGTTGGTTGTAGAAACCAACTCCAATTATCGTGTTGTAGAACTAAGCCTGAAGCGGTTATTGGGTCGGGCACCCTATAACAAGGATGAGGAGATTGCCTGGTCAATCAAGATCGCGACGAAAGGTCTTGATGGGTTTGTGGATGCCCTGGTTGATAGCGAAGAGTACAGCGCCAATTTTGGGGAAAGTATTGTTCCCTACCAGCGTCGTCGCTATAAAGACCGTCCGTTCAATTTGGTGACTCCCCGTTATGACGATTACTGGCGGGACAAGTTAGAGGTCGATCGGTACAAGTGGGGCGAAGTCAAGAATTTCCTGGAAATGGCGCGATCGATCAAAACCACCCCAGTGAATTACGCTACCGTCAGTACAGCCAACATCAACATCCCCGATACAACGCGCAAGGATGCATCGACACCTGTACCTGCTTCCATCAACTCGGCGGCTGGTTTTCCACTCCGTTAGACTTCAAATGATTGGGTCAGTCCTTTTCATGTTTAGCCTGAACCTTTCATATGGTTCCGGCTTTTTTGGGATGATCCTGGCGGAGCTGAACGGTCATGGCCGTTGCTTAAGGCAAGGGTGAACCTGAAAAACCTACAACTGAGGGTACAAGACGCGAGATAATGATGCCACAGAGAGTTTTGGTCTGAGTGTTAACCCACTTAAATCGATAGTTTGATCATGACGCTTTAGGATTTAGATGGGTGGCGATCGACGCAAGGCGTTCGTTATGCAACAGGGAGAAAGGTTGACATAGAAAACCTTTTCAATCGAACGTTAATAACCTTTGTCTTTCGTTGATGTCTACTGTCTAACCTCCTGACTGCTTGGTATTCAGGCCAGTTTTACACTCAACATTGTTTATAGAAGGGAGACATTTCATGGCATTGCCGTTGCTTGAATATAAACCAACGACGCAAAACCAACGGGTGACTAGCTTTGGTAAGTCAGATCAAAACGAAGATACGCCGTATGTCTATCGGATAGAAGACGCCAATTCTCCGTCTGAGCTTCAAGCACTCGTCCGAGAAGCGTATCGGCAGGTGTTTAACGAACAGCTTCTGCTGAAATTTAACCGTCAGGTTACGTTAGAAACTCGTTTAGCTAATGGCTCCATTACCGTTCGTGATTTCATTCGAGAATTGGTGAAGTCAGAGCGGTTTTATACCCTGGTCGTTAGTGTGAACGACAACTATCGCCTGGTGGAAATTTGCGTAAAGCGTTTGTTAGGGCGTGCGCCTTACAACCAGGCTGAAAAGATTGCCTGGTCGATCAAGATTGGTACGCTGGGCTTCCACGGGTTTGTTGATGCGCTAATTGATAGTGACGAGTATACCCAAGCCTTTGGGGATTCAATTGTTCCTTACCAGCGTAAGCGAATGGAGCAACGTCCCTTTACCTTCCTGCCTCGCTATGGTGAAGACTATCGCGAAACGGCTGGTACCGCTAAAACCGATTGGCGCATCACGCTGGAGAAGTTCTACACCCGCAAATACCAGGATCGGCAGCTTGCTGAAGGCGATCCCCGCAGGTTCCGGGACGTGGCCGCAGCGATCGCACCTAAGGGCAACTATGCTCAGCGTACCTCTGCGTTCGATATCGACTTTTTGAATAAAGTGCCCGTGCGCGGCAGACGCTAAGGATCTTGTAATTCCTGGTTGATGAGCCAGGGCTTGGGTCTAGCGACTTCTTAATCGAACGGCTTGATGGATTTTAATCGATCGAGTTGAGATTAGGGGGTTGTTAGACCCATCTCTTCTTTTAAGGCTTTAAGGGGTTCGGCGCTACTTTTGGTGAACTGATTCACTTTGCTTAGGGCAAGGCGATCGCCCGTGTCTACTCGCAGTCCCAGGTGCTTAACTGGGAGAATGCTCGATGTTGTTTGGCGGTTCAGCCGTCGTTTCTAATTCCGTTTTTTCTCGCTTCAGCTTTTCCTCTAGTTCTTGAATCTGATCGCGACGCGCTTCCATCTCTAGCGCCCGACGACCTAATTCCTGGCTTTGCAGCGTTAAGGACTGTCGCCACTGTTCGGCACGCTTTACTTCTTCTTGCAAATCGTCTGGAGACAGCCCGGTCGAAAGATATTGCGTCACAACGTCCAGTACCCAACTCACCGCGTCTTCCACCTGCTGTACTTGCCTGGTGTTGGACAGTTCAACCAGAACCAGCATTCCCTCGCGGTAGTGGGTAGTGTCGGCTAGGACAGTGTTGTCTTTTTCGCTGTCTAGCACTTCCCAAGTATACTCAGACTTTTGCTGAGCAAGGAGTTGAAGCCTACCCCTGCCCTCATCTGCGTTTTGCACCTGCGCTAGATATAACATGCTGATGGAAACTACCTGGCCTTTGCAAGACAGTATATCTTCATCTCCAAGAAGATCTCCAAGAAGAGACCTAGTTCAACTTGCCCTATTTGGGGGAAGTGCTATCTGGTTCCGCCTAACTTAGCCATAACCGCTCAAGTTTTCTAGTTGGCAAACTGAACCATTTTTTGCTGATGCTAACGATATTTCTAGCACATCACATGGCACATCACATGGCACATCAGCTTGGTGACGATCGCCCCTGGAACGAAGACACAAAAAAGCAGCCCTGGTGGACTGCTGTTGATCTTGTGTTTGTGCATGAGGAGCTAATAAATATAGAGTAGGGCGAAAATTCCGCCGCTTAATATGGGTTACGCTTTTTGATACGGCAGGCGATCGCCCATGGATGGCCTGAATTGCAGTCGCTTGTCTTTTTCGATGGACGCTAGAAAAATCGTCACACCAGAAACGGCGACCGCCAAAAACTTCAGCACACTGAAGGTAGCGTTTAACTGTCCTTGCCTCACAGCGTTGTTGTGGGGCAATTTTGTTGTTCAGGCTAATTGGTGTCAATTTGTTTGGGTTAGCTAACACGGTCGCTTGCACATCTTGAACAGGCAGAACACAATCTAGACAAGGAGATTTGCAATCATTCACGATTGATTGAAAGCTGAGGCGTTCATAACAGTGAGGTGACGACGTGAAAATTGTCTGGGAGCCAAGCGTTTACATCGGTAATGCGCCTACATTTTGCACCATTTGCGCTCAGCGGTCTTACCCCATTCGCTCGAGACGCAACCAGCTATTGCTGGCGATTCTCTACGATCAGCATGGCGTGATGCATGGGGAAGTGTGCCGAGATTGTGTAGCAGCCGGTTCAGATGGGATTACAGCTCGGTTACAGGAACGAATTCACTCGTTACAAGCTAAAGTCGCTGAGTTGCAAACGCTTGCCCGGGAAAGTATTGAAACGCCAACGTTGGAAGAGGAATTTGGAATTCATCAACGAGATGTTTCGTAACTGCCGCTGGCTTACAGGTTGATGAACTGCTGACGGGCTATTGTTTGCGGGTGGTAAAGATGGTTGTAAACATCATCAGCAGACCGCCAATAAAAATGAGGGCAGCCAATCCGCCAAATATCCAGTTAATCCAATCAGGTTCAGCCATTGGTTTCCTAAAGAGTGGGTTGCAAGCGGGTTCGCCTTGCTTTAACTTAACCCAGGCGTGGGTACAGTGGTTGGTTTTGAGCGGTAGCTGGCGATCGCCAGAGCCACGGCATTGCTTCCCAGGCAAAGGGTGCCTAATACCAACAGCACATAGGATGGCAACATGACAACGCCAATCATGAACCAGGTCAGGACATGCAGCATGAGTACGATCGCACAGAGGCTCGCCACAGATGCCGACAACCAGATATAGGTGAGCGATCGCCGGAAAAACGTCAGCAGAAGGGTCTGCAATGTTACTACCAGGTTAATAGGCACCAGGGTGGCACAAATAGCAACACAGTGCGATCGCGAAAATTCAAGTAGGGAAGTAAAATCAAACATCTCTCAAGTCTACTAAAAACTAAAACGGCTTTTGGCTTAAGAATTCTTTAAACGCGGTTGCCCTTTCAATCGCGTGGGAGGCTGGTACTGTCTAGATCTCATTACAAGATAATTTCATCCAGCCCGGAGTTTAACAGACACTTCAGCCGGATAGCGCTCTGTATGAAGCAGCAATTCAGTAGTGTGTTAGGAAAAGTTGGCTATTGGTCTAAAGTATGATTTATTGCTTTATTCCTAATGTTCCCTGCCTCCGGACGGATGTTTAACCTCTCTGGCATAAAGAAAATCTTTTGGTGAGCCATTCTTCCCGGAAAAGTTGTCTACGCTGAGGGAAAAGTCCCCAGAATGTCCACAGCGTTTTCCAGAGTAAGCAGAGAGTAACAAAATCCTATGGCACAGAGCTTCGGTGTAATTGGTCTAGCAGTAATGGGTGAAAACCTGGCGCTAAACGTCGAGCGCAACGGTTTCCCTGTCGCGGTGTACAACCGCACCTCCGAAAAAACGGATCTTTTCATGAAGGAGCGGGCGCAGGGGAAGAACGTCAAGGCAACCTACTCGCTTGAAGAGTTTGTTCAATCGTTAGAGCGGCCTCGCAGAATTCTGGTGATGGTGAAGGCCGGGAAGCCAGTTGATGCCGTGATTGAGCAGCTTAAGCCCCTGCTTGATCAGGGCGATATGATTATTGATGGCGGAAATTCTCTGTATCAAGACACCGATCGCCGTACCGCAGACCTGGAATCGACCGGGCTACGGTTTATCGGTATGGGTGTCAGCGGTGGCGAAGAAGGGGCGCTAAATGGCCCCAGTATGATGCCGGGAGGCACCAAGGAAGCCTACGACGAGATTGAGGCGATCGTCACCAAGATTGCAGCACAGGTGGATGATGGCCCTTGCGTGACCTATATTGGCCCCAAGGGAGCCGGACACTATGTGAAAACCGTTCACAACGGCATTGAATACGGTGACATGCAGCTCATTGCTGAGGCGTACGATCTGCTCCGCAATGCGCTGGGATTAGACCATAAGCAGTTGCATCAGGTCTTTTCGGAGTGGAACACCACGGATGAACTGGATTCTTTCTTAATTGAAATTACAGCAAATATCTTTCGGTATGTTGATGCCGATACCCACAAACCTCTGGTTGACCTGATTATGGACTCAGCCGGACAAAAAGGCACCGGGCGGTGGACTGTTGTTAGCGCGTTAGAGTTGGGCATTCCCATTCCAACGATGTTTGCAGCCGTTAACGCTCGAATTATGTCGTCTTACAAGCAAGAGCGGGTGGCGGCCTCCAAAGAGTTGACCGCCGATGTGGGTAAATATGAAGGCGATCCGCAGGAGTTTATCAACAAGGTTCGGGATGCCCTCTACTGTTCCAAGATTTGTTCTTATGCTCAGGGCATGGCCTTGCTGAGTGCGGCATCGAAGGAGTTTGATTACAACCTGAACTTGAGCGAAATTGCTCGGATTTGGAAAGGGGGGTGTATTATTCGGGCACGCTTCCTCAACAAAATTAAGGATGCGTTTAAGCAAAACCCAAATTTGCCTAACCTGTTGCTGGCTCCTGAGTTTAAGCAGTCGATTCTCGATCGCCAATCGGCATGGCGTGAGGTGCTGGTCACGGCAAGCAAGCTCGGCATTCCGGCTCCTGCCTTTAATGCGTCGTTGGATTACTTTGATAGCTATCGGCGCGATCGTCTGCCACAAAACCTGACTCAAGCTCAACGCGACTACTTTGGTGCCCACACCTATGAGCGAGTCGATAAGGAAGGCGTCTTCCATACGGAGTGGACTACGGTGGATGAACTGTCGCTGCAAGTTGGTACTACTGACTAAACCAGCGGTTATTGAGAAAGCGACAACCGCGCCTTTTAGCCATGTGATGATCTGACATCTGATGGTTCCAGGACGAATAGCAAAAGGGCGGTTTGCAAACCGCCCTTTTATAGTCATGGTTAAGGAATAACGGCCAAGTTCCTATAGCTTTTCTTGCGGCGGCGGCACAATGCGGAACCGATGCAACAATCGGTCAATGTTTTGCAGGAGTTGAAAGTCTTCCTCTGGCAGGGGATGGTATTCATCCATCGCCGATTGCTTCTCTAAAAAGGTAAATGCCTGCCGAAACTGCTGTGAACCAGCCTTGATGGGCGCATCCAGATGGCAGGGAATGATTTGCTGAATATCCCAGCTTGCTACCTGGTTTACCCACTCCAGCGTTTCTCTGGGTGCTCGATTCAGAATCAGGGTTTGCAGAATGGGAGCCACTACCAACCGCCCGTTTCCTCGCAGTGCGGCGAACGATCGCGGCCAATCGTCTCTCCAGGCAAACGGAAACCAGCCAAACAGCGCCTTGCGCGATCGATCGGGTGCTTTAAGCGCATCCAGGAGCGATCGCCCCATGTTTGTTACCTGCAACGCATTGGGCTGAAAGTAAAATGTAAAGAGCGCAATCCGCTGCCATCCCTTGCGACGATTAGCGGCAGTGTCATCTACCGGATCAAACGCAGTGTCTTTGGCATGAAACAGCAACGGATAGGGATCAAGCTGAACGATCGCCGGAGGCTCGTCGGGAATAGACAGCACCGAGTCAGTTACCAGTAATGTGCGCGATCGCCGATGGAAAAAAGCTACTTCCTCAAAGCGACCCGGCCCTAAATCAATTGCACCGAGAATGGCGTAATCAAACTCAGCGGCAAATGGCGTATCGGCGCTGTCTGGAGGCAGAATCTGAGTTCGGTTGCCAGGAAACCCTAGCCAGCTCAACGGCAAATTTAGCGGAAAGCTCCATTGATCGGGTGCTACATACACCTGCGCTTCAGGAAACCGTCTGGCGAACGGGCCAACAAAGACCTTGTGTTCTATCCCCGAAATCGTTGGTAAGATGATGTACCGAACATCACCATGCTCGGCAACTAGCTCTGCCACCAGGCGAATGCATTCTGGAGTGGGCGCGATCGGGGCATAAACCAGCAGCCCTCCGGCATCTAGCTTGACCACCGTCATGCGAATGGGCACCACAACGTAGAGAATGCCCTGAATTTGATCAAACGTCCAGATGGTGTCTTTCACCACTTCGTGACGCAGCGTTTGCCGTTTGCCGTAGGGATAGAGCGGGACAACCGGCCATAACGGCCATGCAAAATCTGCCGATCGCTTGTTCACCTGAATCTGTTGTTCTTGTGTGTTCATCGTGGTTTTATCCACGCCCTACCCCTTCCACTATCCTGGTGCGCTATTGGTTAATGCTTTTATCCCTGGATTTGAAGCACAGGTTCTAGTCTCTCATTGCTAACTCGTTTCAAACAGTCTCTTGCCCCATCTCAATGAGTACCGTTACGGCGGCGATCGCCACCAGCATCTCATCGTTCTTATCGTTGAGTTGAGGAATGGCTCGTCCCTGTACCACCATTCCCCCTGACTCTACCTGGAGCGACTTGCGACCAAACGGCAAAACGGAAAGCACCTCTGTTTCCTGTACCTGGTCGGGATAGGGAACCGCAACCTGAACTTCAACAATCATGTCGTTTGGGTCGCTTAAGCCTGCTACCTCCCACACTCCGGGCAAAGCATTGTGGGCGATCGCATTCCGCACAGCTCTGGTGGCAGCCACCGTAGGGTCTTGTCCATGCTGATCGACTCCCATCCCCATCTCAATCACCAATCGCTGACGAACCATTCTTTATCTCTCTAGACCATACCGAATCCCTAGAGTATAAGGTGTCAATGATACCCATGATAATTAGTCCTAAAAAGCTTTCCAGCTCCAATTGCTTTTAGCCAGCCTGGCTACTGGGTAGCTCAACGATAAAACAGGTTTGGTTGAAACGGCTTTCAACCTGAATTGAACCGCCAAGGTAAGCTACCAATTTTTGCACTAACGTTAGCCCCAGCCCTGTACCACCTTGCTTCCAGAAGTCGGCACTGGGAATTCGGTAAAACTTGTCAAACACTCGGGATAGTTCCTGGGGCGGAATTTCGATCCCAGAGTTCATTACCCGCATTTGAATCAGATCAGAGTGAGCCATTGCCGAAACGGTAATGTGCTCTCCTGGAGGGGTGTATTTACAAGCGTTGTTTACAAGCTCTGTGATCACTCGCTCCAGGCTGGGAGGATGAGTGTATAGCAGCGGCAACCCATCCTCAACCTGTACTTCGAGGATTTGCTGGTGGGTTTGAGCCCGCTCTTCAAAAGGATTAATGATGTAGGAAAACCAGGAAGATAAATCGATCGCCACTGGCTCCCACGGTTGATCGTTCGCATCCAGTCGCTGTAGATCCAGCAACTCGTTGATTAACTCCAGCTCACGGGTGCATTCAGTATCTAGGATCTGGATGTAGTGGTTGACTTTGCTTTTGGCAAGCTCAACTTTGCTTTCGGCAGAAAGCCCACTGTCTTCATTAAGCAGCAGGTTCAGCATCTGAGTTGCCATTTTCATGTTGGCAACGGGAGTTCTTAACTCGTGAGATACGGTATTCAAAAAATCGTCTTTGAGCTGGTTGAGTTGTTCTAGTTCTCCTACCTGGTTTTGTGCTGCCTGGTAGAGGCGAGATTGGCGAATGGCGATCGCGCATTGATTAGCCACCTGCTGCACCAGACGCACTTCTAAATCATCAAAATAAGCAGAGACAGGTTTAAACAGCCATAAATCACCCAGAACGCTTTCATCATCCACAATGGGGCAAGTTAATATGGCAGCCCATCCCCGCATAGAATTAGAACACAACTGAAAGTGATGCCCGTGGTAAAGTTGCAGATAAACATTGAGATGCTCTATACATGGAATCACCTGTCCCAAAGCCGACGGTAGGGACACCGTGTATTCATAACAAATCGTTGCGGTAAAACTACTTGATTCGTATAATGACGCGTCACAGCAATCGGCTTGCAGCGCCAATGCCAGTTCAAGAACGGCAGATTGCAGAACATGGCGTTCGTCTAAGCGATCGCGCACTTTGTCTGTAATTCGTTTCAACAACGCCTCAAAATCTAGCGATTTCTGTAACTGAGCGGTGCGCTCCTCCACCTTACATTCCAACACCTGGTTCAGTTGGCGTACTTGTTGGTAAAGCTCAGCTTGCTGAATGGCAATCCCTAATTGATTGGTCAAATAGTTTAGCAGATCTCCATCTGTTTGCTGCCAATACCGACAGTAGGAACACTGCTGTACAACTAGTAACCCCCAAACAGTCTCTTGATGCAAAATGGGAGCAACTAAAACCGATTGGATCTGATATTGACGAACCAGTTCAGCAATCTCATCAGACAGTTGCAGCCGTTGCACATCCCCAATAAATTGAAGCTGTCCCTGGTGGTATCTCGGCCACTGATCGCGCAACCAGACTTGTTGAATCACTGCGCTAGAGACCATTTGCCATTCTGTCTTGGCCGCTTCTGCTACGACTATTCCAGTATGGTTGGGCTGAAACTGCCAGATGGTTACCCGATCGACCTGGAGCAATAGATGCACCTCTGCCACCGCCGTTTGCAGCACATCTTGTAGTTGAAGC
Source organism: Oculatella sp. LEGE 06141 (assembly GCF_015207605.1). Classification (GTDB taxonomy): domain Bacteria; phylum Cyanobacteriota; class Cyanobacteriia; order Elainellales; family Elainellaceae; genus Oculatella. The sequence continues at coordinate 16,011 of NZ_JADEWO010000061.1, read as the reverse complement.
GATTGCCGGATGCGTTGCGTGATAACGGATGCTAATTGCTCGCGCCGGGTTTGCTGCTGCACAGCCAGTTCGGCCTGCTTGCGTTCTGTAATATCTTCGAGCAGCCCATCCACATAGGTTTCACCTTCCAGCTTTGTCAAAGCCTGACTGAGCAGAAACCATCGTGTTTCAGGGTGACGGTGCAAACAAACTTCTACACGGTTGAGTTGTTCCTGCTGCTGAAGGTGATGCAGCATTTTCGCTTTTCGCGACGGTTGCCAGAAAGTGTCATATAAGTTACGCGCTTGAGCTGCGGCTATGTCTTTCAGGTTCAGCATGTTTAGAAAGGCTGCGTTGCCCTCTAAAATCTGTCCGTCCAGGGTAGAACGAAACACTCCAACTTCTAGCTGGTTCAATAACGACTGCAATCGTTGCTTAAACTGATGGGCTTGATGGCGATCGCGTACCCGCTCCAGACTGGACCGAACGGCAGCAGGTAAACGGATGTAGTGACGAGGCGACTTGAGCACATAATCATCCAGTCCCGCTTTCATAGCCTTCACCGCAATTTCCTGATCGCCACTGTCGGTAAACATAATCACCGGACAATCGGGATAGCGATGCTTAATCATCTGTAAAACAGTGATGCCGTCATTCCAGTGAAGTTGGTAGTCAGTAATTACCAGGTCAAATTGATGCTGGCTCAGCGCTTGACTCAAGCTTTTGCTGTCTACAATTTCTCGAACTTGAATATCAGGAAACTCTCGCTTTAACTCCCGAATGACCAACACCCGGTCACTAGAATTATCATCAATCAGAAGAATCCGAGCGTGGAGGTTCATAATCAACTGGCAATAGAAATAATGAACCAGGGCAGCCAGGTTATTGTAAATTAACCCTTGTTTACAGTTCAAAACATGTCTTAAACATATCTTGCGATCGCTTCAAACCTTCAACGCTGCTCCAGGGTTAATCTAGTCAACAGAGGGTGGATAACTAGATGGGGCAAGCTGTAGAAGCGCGTCTTTTTGCGTTTCGTTTAAGTCTCTAAAGCCATCCTAAAGGACTGATCAAGGCACGACCCTCAGCGGTCTAACTGACTTAGAGAGTTGAACCGCTACCGTTAACCACTCGAACAGAAGCACAACATCGCTTGCATCAGCCTGGCAAAACCTTAGCACTTATTCAAACTGACGAGCATCAAGCTCCTGATTTGGGAATGTCTAGATTACAGCGGAGGCGTACTTTTTTCTACATAAGCACAAATTGATCACCGATCGTTGACGTGAAGTCGATCAACAGCCAACTTAGGAGATAACAACCATATATTAAGGGATAACTATCTTTTAATGCTTTAAGGCGTTGCGTCTTGCTTTTGCGCCCCTGCACTTAGGGGCTAAAGATCTATAATTTCAGAATTCTCAACCAGTCAAACCCAGTCAAATTCTCAACGTCAGCATGAGCGGTGAAATTGAAGGCGATAGTAGTTCTGTTGCGGCTAGCTGCCTGAATGGTGGTGGCGAAATGGGTGCGCTCATGCGTGCGTTTGACTGGTCAAAAACGCCGCTTGGTTCAGTGTCTAACTGGTCGCCAAGTTTACGCATCACGGTCAGCATTTTACTGGCTTCGCGATTTCCTCTGCAAATGTTGTGGGGGCCAGAGTACATTCAGTTCTACAACGATGCTTATCGGCCTATTTTGGGAGCTAAACACCCTGACGGGCTGGGGCAACGTGGAGAAGAATGCTGGGAAGAGGTGTGGGACTGGGTTAGCCCAATGCTGGATCGAGTTCGAGCCACAGGCGAAGCGAGTTGGTCGGAAAACCAACTTTTGCCGCTAGAGCGCAACGGGTATGTTGAAGAATGTTATTTCACCTTTTCCTATTCCCCCATTCGGCAGGAGACAGGCGAGGTTGGCGGTATCTTTATTGCTGTCACTGAAACAACCCAAACGATTTTGAGCGATCGCCGCCAGCGCCTGCTTAGCGAATTGGCGGCTCGGGCACTGGATGCTAGAACGCCAGAGGAAGCCTGCGCGATCGCCGCAAAAACCCTGTCGGGGAACGTAGCCGACATTCCCTTTGCTTTAATCTATCTGCTCGATCGCACCGAGCAATACGCCCAACTCACTAACACGATTCATCTGGAAGCTAACACCGCTGCTATCCCCTGCACCCTGAATCTAAACACTTCAAGCCAATCGGCGCTCTGGTCTATTGCCAAAGTGGTGCGTTGCCAGCAGGCCATCCGGGTCGAGTCGCTTGAACTGCCGTTTGGCAACCTGCCAGAGAGAAATTCAGCATTGATTTTGCCTCTAACCACCCCCGGTCAAGAGCGGGTGGCTGGCTGTCTGGTTCTGGGGATCAGCCCCCAGCGGGCATTAGATCAAACCTATCAGCAATTTTTTGAGGCGATCGCGGGTCATATTGCCACTGCCATTGCCAATGCCCGCTCCCTTGAAGACGAACGCAAACACACTCAGGCTCAACTCAAATTTCATGCCAACATCCTGGCTGAGGTCAGCGATGTGGTGTTAGCGTTGGATCGTGATTTGCGGATCACTTACTGGAACCGAGCCGCAGAGCGGTTTTATCAGGTGACGGCTGATGCGGCGATCGGTCGATTACACCACGAAGTATTTCAGTATCGCTGGCCGAATCCAAACGATGAAAAAACAGCGTGGAAGGCGTTAGCTAGCGCCAAATCCTGGTCGGGTGAGTTAATTCATATCAAGCGCAACGGCGAAGAACGATACGTTGAGGCGACTGTGAATCTCCTCAGGCAAGAGGGTGCGCTCAACGGGTACCTGGCGGTGGTGCGAGATATCAGCGATCGCAAGCGAATCGAAGAAGCGCTGCTGATTTCAGATGTGGCGTTGCAGCAAATGCCAGATGCCATCTTGCTTATGGATCTAGAAGGCCGCATTCAACAATGGACTGGTAAAGCAACACAAATCTTTGGCTATTCTGCTGAAGAAGCGATTGGTCAGTCGGTGAGTTTTTTGCATCAGCCGGATGTACAGGAAATCATGACCGCCCACATCATTCAATCGATCCAGGCCACAGGCGACTATTTAGGCGAAGTTCCCTGTCAACGCAAAGATGGCAGTTTTGTGCCCATTGAGACGACGGCAAAAATCGTTTATGACACAACAGGGCATCCTTTATTTTTTGTTAGCATCAATCGGGATATTACCGAACGCAAACAGGCGGAAGCCGAACGCACGCAATTAATTCAAGAGCAAGCCAGACGAACCGAAGCCGAAAGGGCAGAGCAACGAGCCACATTCCTTGCAGAAGCCAGTGCGGTATTAGCGTCATCGCTCGATTATGAGCAAACGTTAAACAGCGTGGTACGTCTAATTGTGCCAGTTTTAGCCGATTACTGTTTGATCTGCCGCTTAAAAACCACACGGGAGTTGCAGCTCATCGCAGCTACCCACCATCTGCCTCAAAAAGAATCGCTAGTGCAGGAGTGGGCAGAGTCGCTGTGCTGTCATATTGATTGTTCCGATAGTTTAATGGCTCAGGTGTTGCAAACGGGTAAACCGATCCTGATTGCCGCTCCATCTGCCGCAAAAACGGTTGGGGTGGTTCAACATCCGCACGCGATGGCACTGGAACGGGCGTTGAATCCTGCATCTCTGATCATCTTGCCCCTGTCGGTTCGGGGGCAGGTGTTGGGGGTGATGGTGCTGGCAAGAGCCGAATCAGGCCGTTGCTACGAAGCGGTTGATCTGTCGCTATCCAAAGAGTTAGCATGGCGTGCGGCCATTGCCATTGATACTGCTCTTTTGTATTGGAAAATGCAGCAGGCACGAGATATGGCTGAGCGGGCAGCCGATCGCACCGCCCGTCTTCAATCCATCACCGCTGCCCTTTCTGAATCTTTGACTCAGACTCAAGTAGCTGAGGTCATTGCTGAGCAAGGTTTAACTGCGTTAGGCAGCAATCTTGCTATGGTTGCCCTGCTAAAGCAGAACAAGACAGAGTTAGAGGTGGTGCATTCCATCGGCTGCGATCGAGAACAAATAGAAGCATGGCAGCAATTCTCAATTAATGCGGCTGTTCCGCTGGCAGAAGCAGCAAGAAAAGGGCAACCGATCTGGGAGGAACTGGTAGAAGATCGAATTGCTCACTATCCCCACCTGGCTGAAGAGTATGCTCGCAATCCTCACCGCGCCTGGATTTCATTGCCTTTTGTGATAGAAGGGCAGTCCATTGGTGCCATCTCCTTAGGCTTTGATCGGTTGCCGCAATTGAGCAATGATGATCGCGCATTTATGCTGGCATTGGCACAACAGTCGGCTCAGGCGATCGCCCGTGCCCGTTTGTACGAAGCAGAGCAGCAGGCCAGAGCCGAGGCCGAAGCCGCTAACCGGGTCAAAGATGAGTTTTTAGCCGTTTTGTCCCACGAGCTGCGAACCCCGCTAAACCCAATTCTGGGATGGACAAAGCTGTTGCGCCAGCATAATCTGGACGAAGCACGGACAGCAATGGCATTAGAAACCATTGAACGCAACGCCAAACTGCAAACGCAGTTGATTGAAGATTTACTGGATGTCTCTCGTATCCTTCAGGGCAAGCTAAACCTGAATGTTGCACCCGTTGATTTAGCCACCATGATTCAATCGGCTATTGAAACGGTTCGTTTAGCAGCGGAAGCCAAATCTATTCAGATTCATACCCATTTTGATGCAACGGTTGAACGGGTTGCTGGTGATAGTAATCGGCTACAACAGGTGATTTGGAACTTGCTGTCTAATGCGGTAAAGTTTACCCCTGCCGGTGGGCGGGTTGACGTGAAGCTGGAGAAGCAAGAGTTCTCAGACATGACAGTTGAGGGAACTTCAACTCAACCTTCGACCCTCCATGCTCACCGTCCAAGGCGCTATGCCCAAATTACAGTTAAGGATACCGGAAAGGGCATTGATCCAGGCTTTTTACCCCATGTGTTTAAGTACTTTCATCAAGCCGATAGTGCAACGACACGCGCCTTTGGGGGGTTAGGAATTGGGCTGGCGATCGCCCAACAGTTAGTTGAATTACATGGTGGCACGATCGAAGCTGCCAGTTCAGGAGAGGGGCAGGGAGCTACGTTTACGGTCAATCTCCCAGTCATGCAGGAGGCACAACCTGAAACCGCTAGAATAGACTCCCCCGAAATAACGCCTGACCTCAATGGCGCTCATGTTCTCATTGTTGATGATGATCCAGACATGCGCGAGTTTCTGGCGTTTACGTTACAGCAATATGGTGCCATTGTTACAGCCGTTACCTCAGCGGCTCAAGCTATTGCTGCCCTGGTCGATCAACCCGATATCTTACTCAGCGACATTGGCATGCCGAATGTGAATGGGTACATGCTGATTCGCCAAATTAGAGAACTCCCGCCGGCACAGGGAGGAACCATCCCAGCGATCGCTCTTACGGCTTATGCGGGCGAACTGAACCAGAAACAAGCGCTGGCTGCTGGGTTTCAGCAACATTTAGCAAAACCGGTTGAACCAGAAACCCTGGTAAAGGCGATCGTCACTCTGGTAAAGCGCTCAAATCCTAATACGGTGATAGTGTGATACACAAGCCTGAGCATGATCATTTAAACGAAGTAAAAAGGATGGGTGCTGTGATTCCCATCCTTTTTTTGGCTGTATAGTTCCAGGCCGTATAGGTTTAGACCGTATCATTGAATATCATTGAATGGCACTGCTGTAAGCCGCTTCGAATGGCTAGAAGCCCTGATACACCGTAGGATAGCAATGCTCACCAACCTTAATTCAGTGCCACAGCATTAATTTATTCTTCTAGAAAGACGGTTGTGTTGCCCTCTTCGTCCATATAGGCAGCGTTGCCTTCTTCATCCACGTAAACAGCGTTGCCTTCGTTGTCCATTACGGTTGTGCTACCGTCTACATTTTCATGAACGACAGTCCCTTCGTTGTCTATCGTCGTAACGCTGCCCTCTTCATCCACATGAGCCGCATTGCCATCGCTATCGACAGCCGTTACGCTCCCATCTTCATACTCGTATACCTCGATGTCTTGAGCCATTACAGGCAAAGCTAGACTCAAACTATACAAAGCAATGCCGCCAAGCACGAGTAGGTTTTTCATGGAACATTCTCTAAACATGCTCTAGTTCTATCCGAAATGGGGCTACCTGGTTAAGCGAATAACTACGGCCTGCTTAAATGAAGTTACGCTTTATACTACGTATGCTACTGAGTAGAGGATTGAACAGTTATCACCTGTTGTTGCAACCGCCCTTGAAGAGTGGTGATGCTTGGAGGTACGGTTGCGGCACAAAACTATTACAATTCCCTGGTTGAAGAAGGATATCGTGGACAAAGATATCAATGCAGACCTCACGGCAGCCTACAGTTAGTCATTGCCGATAGAGAAGCCTGCTTGCACAGGTCGTTCAACTGGATAGTCGTTCAAACTACATTAGCTTGTGTACGCATGGGAAAGCGTTCAGTGATAGAGGAGCTTCAATGAATCAAGATCCACTCCGTATCAAAACTGGAATTGATTCTAAACAGGTTCTTTCTGGGAATGGTGTTCGGTTGTAACCGTCGCTGCTGTGGATTGAGTGGAATGCTTACGGGCTGTCAGGTTTGTTGCAACGAGGGTATGAATTGGTATGAATGAAATGGGCACTTTAGAGGATGCAATTTCCATTGCGGCTCTGGCGCATCGAGGCCAGAAAGATAAAGCAGGATCTTTTTACCTGTTACACCCATTGAGAATGCTGCTGCGGATGGACTCGGAAGCGGCAATGATAGTAGCTGTACTGCATGATGTGGTTGAAGACACGGATTGGACTCTGGAACAGTTGCGTGCTCAAGGTTTTTCCGATGAAGTACTGGATGCCATCGACAGCCTGACCCACAGACCAGCCGAAAGCTATGAGGCGTTTATAGAGCGTGTACAGAAGAACCAGATAGCGCGACAAGTAAAGATTGCTGACCTGGAAGACAATATGAATATCCAGCGCATAAGCCAGATCAGCCCAACCGATTTACAGCGTCTGGAGAAATACCACAAGGCATGGTGTTTGCTGAGGGCGGGCACCCGCTAACCAGTTGTTAGCTTGCTGAGGTTTAGCCGTTAACCAGTGGCCGATGTTGACATTGCAAGACATTTAGACGGTTCTAGATGTCCTGCAAAATGACACAACGCCGTACGGGACTGGCGCGATTCGAACGCGCGACCTACCGCTTAGGAGGCGGTTGCTCTATCCTGCTGAGCTACAGCCCCAGAATTATAGCCAATCATAACAGGTGAATGGATGGGTGTGGATCGGCGTTGGGGGGAGTTAACAGACAATGGTTGCAGTCAACCATCCTGGTGTTGAGCGATCGCTTAACGAAACAGAGACATTGCTTGTTTTTGAGGCCATCGACTACCAGCAGTTTCGACAAGCGTAGTCCGTTGGCAATATTATATTGATTAGGTCAATTCAGGTCTCGCACTAACGTTGGGAACGGTTCCGGTCAGGATGGTTTGCATCTCGTTCTAAAAGCCCACACCAGAGCAGACTTAATATATTTAGGCACTATGTCTGCCCATCCCCGTTGGTTCAACGACTCAAGACGTTATAAAGGGTTACTGGTGCTCCTGATTCCAATGACATGTTTGGTAGGAGCGCTGGCGGCATTTAGTTGGTCACATGTTAAAGCTACCAGAGCGCTCTACCGGCTCCAGCACACTAACCGAGTTAAGTTAGAAACTCGAACGTTACTCACGGGTTTAGTGGATGCCGAAACAGGCGTGAGGGGTTATACGCTGACAGGACAGGCCGATTTTCTCGATCCTTATACGTCGGCTGTTCCTTTGATTTCAGAATCCTTTGACCGCCTGAATCGACTGGTTATGGATGATCCAGTTCAGCAGCAGCGATTACAGCGGATTCAGATGCTAGTGGAGACGACTCTAACGTCTTTACAAAGCAACCTGGACAGCACTGATGTCGCTTCTTCCAGCGCTGTATCGGCTGAGACGAGGCTTCAGTTGCTTCGTGCTAAGGCTGTGATGGATCAAGCCAGAAGCGAAATTGCCGTGTTTTTAGCTGAAGAAGAACAGCTTCAACTCGATCGCAGTCAAGCGTTACAGCAGCGGTGGACAGCAACCTGGCTGTTAATTACTGCCCTTGCTATCACTGGTGTGGCCAGTTCGTTCCTCACGATTCGCTTGCTGCGCCAGTTAGGAAAACAGCTAAAGGAGAATCAGGCTCACCTCCTGAAAGCTCAAGAGATTGGCAATATGGGCAGTTGGGAGCGGGATCTGGAAACCAATACCCTGAGATGGTCAGCGCAACTTAATCGGATTTTTGGTCGCCCTGAAGCGTTGGTGCAGACATACGCAGACTTTTTGGCTGCTGTTCACCCCAACGATCGCGACTGGGTTGATAAAACGATTGCAGCGGCGATCGCTGGCACCGTTGAGCATGATCTCGTCTATCGCATTGTGCTGACCGACGGCTCCGTTCGCTGGGTGCATGAAAAAGCAGAGGTGGTGGGGGATGCAGCCGGTCAGCCCAGGTGCCTGGTTGGCACTACTCAAGACGTGACCGAGCGGAAGCAAACCGAAGCGGCATTACAGCAGTTAAACAGCGAGTTAGAAGACCGGGTTAGCCAACGCACAGCGCAATTGCAACAGTTGCTTGAGTTTGAAGCCGCATTAAAGCGAATCACCGACAAGGTGCGCGATAGCCTGGATGAACAACAAATTCTTCAGGCGGCTGTGCAGGAGTTAGCCTGCACGCTGGGAGCGAAAAGCACTACTGCGGCGTTGTACGATTTGGAACAGCAAACGGCCACCATTTGCTATGAATACACTACGCTAGCGTGGGCGCAACAGGGAGAGCAGTTTCAGATCGGTTGTGACCCTGAACTATATCAACCCTTGCTTCAGGGGCATTGTTTTCAATTTTGTTTACTGAATCCCGCTCCAATTCAGGAGCCGATCGCAACGTTAGCCTGCCCCATGTTAGATGACCAGGGAATTTTAGGCGACTTGCAAATTATTGCCCATGCACACCACATCTTTAGCGAGCAAAACATTCGCCTGGTTCAGCAGATTGCCAACCAGTGCGCCATTGCTATTCGTCAGGCGCGACTCTATCAAGCGGCCCAAAAACAGGTAATTGCCCTCGAATCGCTGCATCAAATGAAGGACGAGTTTTTGAACACGGTTTCTCATGAGTTGCGATCGCCCATCACGAATATCAAAATGGCGCTACAGGTACTAACAACGGCAGTTCATCAACTCTCTCCGCATCCAGACAATCCAGCGAGTATAGAAGCCTGTGCCCGAGTCGATCGCTACTTGACGATTTTAGGCCACGAAAGCGATCGAGAAATTCACTTGATTAATGACCTGCTGGATTTGCAACGTCTGGATGCAGAAATGCAGCCGCCAACGGTTGAGTTAATTGATTTAAACCAGTGGATGCCGCCGTTACTCCTCTCGTTTCAGGAACGAGCCAAAGTGCGCCGACAGCAGATCCAGGCTGAGTGGGAAAGCCCCCTACCCAACATTGTCTCTGACCCAGATAGCCTCAAGCGCATCCTCACTGAACTGTTAAACAATGCCTGTAAATATACGCCGCCTGATGAACGAATTGTGGTTGCCATTCAGGTTCAATCGCCTGTTGTACAAATCCAGGTCACGAATTTTGGTACGGCGATTGCGGCAAGTGAATTCTCGCGCATTTTCGATAAGTTTTACCGCATTCCCAAAACAGACCACTGGAAGCAGGGCGGAACAGGCTTAGGGTTGGCTTTAATTAAAAAACTGGTTGAACATCTGGGTGGGTCGATCGCCATCACCAGCCAGGCCAACTGGGTTACGTTTACCGTCGAGATTCCGCAAAAGTGGACACCCCTACCATGCTAGTTAAGCTGGACTAGTTGAGCTGGACTAGTTGAGCTGGTTTGATGCAAGCACCCGGATAGCCGTTTGGCTCCATCCTGTCAGGCTTGCGATCGCCACACCTCTTGCCACGGCTCGCCTCCTACTTCCAGGCCACACAGAGCGCTTTGCGCCTGCAAGATTCGCTGACCCCGTTCTCGCAGTTCTAACGTCAGCGTGCCACGCATTGTATCTCGGCAGGCAAAGATTAGTCCCGCGGCGGTGGGGGCGCGAAGCATTGTGCCGGGGCGATCGGTGGTTGCAGTCAGTTCAATCTCATAGTCTGCCTGCTGTGCCCACATCCGCCAATTGCCCCAGGGGTGAATTTCCCAATGCACCTGGGCATTCCAGGGCACAAACTCATAGAACTTGCCGCGATAGTGCAGCCCCACTAACGCGACGGACTCCATCCACCAGAGAACGCCGCGCCGTCCTCCCCCGGCAGTTAGCGCTAGGTCGGGTTCATCCTCAAAAGCGTTGCAGTTGAGCCAAAACCATTTTTGCGGAAAGGCTCCCCCCCAGTTTTTCTCGCCATAGGCCGGAGCATCGGCGAATTCGTAGCGATCGCCATTCCAGTCAACCCAACCCGTAGCCAGCCCGTGCGCCATTAAGATTTGCCAGCCCGGTTCAAAAATTTGAAACTGGGATAGCCAGCCAGCGGTCGATTGTTGAGGACGGTTCACATCGCCCCATCCATAAACGGGTTTGATTTCGTAGTGCCATGCTGCCGATTGCCCCGACCCCGGCTCGAATAACGCTCCCTGGTTTAAAGTCGCCGTTCCCTGATAGCCTTCTGCCACCTGGTGCTTAAATACCTCAGGGTCAAGATAGTCAGGTGGGTGGGTCTGCTCGCTCTTGCCCCAGTGTCCAATGCCCAAATCGTGCTGCCATGCCCAAAACCGATCCACCCTGGGAAAGGTGCGACACAGGTATTCGTCATTGGGGCCAAGAATTTGAGCCGAGCCGCCGCTATGGGGTTGTCCCCCAATGGGGTCTTCAATGGAATACATGAATGCAAATGTCTGGCCGCAGTCGGGCAATGTTACGCGATAATACCATCCTTCAAAGAATCGTCGTGCCGATTTATCCCAGTGATAACCGCTGTGCGGTGTTTGGAGGGAACGAGGGTAATCTGGGAGAAGATTTAACATGCGCTTCAAATCACTGACTTCTTTCAGTATGAGCTATTGTCTGGGGCCTACCTGTCGCCGTCCACAAAATCCGTCTGCGGCAAGATTTTGCCAGAGCTGCGGGGCAGGGCTATTGCTGTGCGATCGCTACCGGGCGATTCGTCCCATTGGTCAAGGCGGGTTTGGGAAGACGTTTCTGGCTATTGATGAACATCTGCCTTCAAAACCTCACTGTGTGGTGAAGCAGCTTTTTTTACACCTTGGGGAACCGTATCAAACGCAAAAGGCGATCGAATTATTTCAGCATGAAGCCCTGCAACTGAATCAACTGGGGCAACATCCGCAAATTCCCAGGCTGCTGGCGCATTTTACCCATCAGTCGCATCACTACCTGGTACAAACCTATGTGGATGGGCAAAATCTGGCGCAACTGGCTCGCATGGGTACCTTTAACGAAAGCCAAATTCGACAAGCCTTGGTTGATCTTCTGCCCGTGCTGACCTTTATCCACAGCAATCAGGTGATTCACCGTGATATTAAACCCGCCAATATTATTCGCAGACAGCGGGATGGGCAACTGGTGTTGGTTGACTTTGGTGCCTGTAAGCTAGCGACCAGTTCGGCCTATGCCCAAACGGGAACGGTGATTGGTAGTGCTGGCTATGCTGCACCAGAACAGGTTGGCGGTAAGGCCGTTTTTGCTAGCGACCTCTACAGTTTGGGTGTAACCTGCATTCATCTGCTCACTAACGTGCCGCCGTTCGATTTGTTTTCGTTTTCGGAAGGAGCCTGGGTCTGGCGCGATTATCTGGCGACTCCGGTTAGTGAAGCGCTGGGTCGAGTGCTGGACGGCATGATTGAACCGGCGATCAATCAACGCTACGCCTCTGCTGCGATCGCTCTGCAAGCGTTGAACCCGTCTCCGGTCGTTATTCCCACTAGCACCAGTGCGGCTTTGCTACCCGTTCCAGTCCCTCTCGCCTCTGGCTGGCAGTGTCTCCATACTCTGAAGGAGCATTCTAACTCGGTGGCAACGGTTGCCATCAGCCCCAGCGGCAGGCTACTGGCGAGCGGCAGTTTCGACAAAACCATCAAACTATGGCATCTCGGCACGGGAGCGTTGGTTAGCACCTTATCTGGACATCTCAAACCAGTGTTGTCTGTAGCCTTTAGTCCCAACGGGCAAACGTTGATTGCTGGCAGTGTTGATAACACGCTGAGGCTCTGGTGCTTGCACACCGAGTCGCCGCTTTATGCCATTGAAGACCACGCCACCTCGCTTGTGACGCTTGCTGTGGCGGTTAGTCCAGATGGGCAGGCGATCGCCTGCGGCAGTGATGATCAAACGGTGAAGATTTTGCACCTGTATACAGGACGGCTCTTTCGCACCTTGCGTCATCCTCGTTCGGTCACATCGGTGGCTATTAGTCCAGATGGACGGGTGCTTGCTAGCGGCAGCAACGATAACACGATCCGGCTGTGGGATTTTAGTACGGGAGAGCTACACCACACGTTGGTGGCTCATGCTAGAGACGTTAACTCAGTCGCCATCAGCCCCAATAGCCAACTGCTGGCAAGTGGCGGCAGCGACAACACCATTCGCCTCTGGAACATTGCCACTGGTAAGTTGCTCGATACCATAACAGGCCATTTAGATTGGGTGACAGCCGTTGCTTTTAGCCCGGATGGACAGACGCTGGCGAGCGGCAGTGATGACTGTACCGTTCGGCTCTGGAATCTGACGACGAGAAAACGAGCGCACCTGTTGAGCGGTCACACTAATGGGGTAACGGCGATCGCTTTCCATCCCGACAGCCAAACGCTGGTGAGCGGGAGCCGCGATCGGACGGTTAAAATTTGGCGGTATTGCTAACTCCATTTCCTGCTGAAGCCGCGATTTTATGGAGATGGACAATCGCAAACTCGGCTGGCAAGGGACGCTTGCACATCGACTAACCAGTCTTCTAAATCGCTGCCTCCGCTTCGAATAAAGTCATTGGTTGCTCGTGTTGTTCTGAGCAGCGTCAACCCATTGATGTAGAGCCGTTGTAGGGGGTAATGCTGCAAAAGTTCTAGAAACGAGATGTTGTCATCTTCAATGGCAGATAACACGATCGCCGCTCGTAATGCCTGGATATTAGCCCGTCCGGAAGGCGTTTGCAGAATTTGCCCGACTCGAAATAGCAGGAATTCTCCTAACAAGGTGTTAAGTGCGCTGTCTAAAAACCGATAAGAGACACTCAATTGCTGGGTCAGCGCCGTGCGAAACTCCTCTGCCTCAAGGTTGGCAATGTTGAGGTAAAACTGGAGCGATCGCGAGGCTTCTCCGGTTTCAGCAAATTGGGCTAGTTCGGCAATAGAAAAGGAAGGGCGAAGTGGCCCAAACACAACGACCAGTCGTTTATCATCCAGATTGGACGGTGCCGTTACAGCCGAAATCAATGAGTCGTTTTGAGCTGCTGTTGGGCTAACAATGGGCAACTCAAATGGTTTGGATGATAACGGGTTGACAGGATTCGATGGAACAGCCGCAATGGGTGGCTTGACATCACTGGCGATCGCCGCTTCATTCCAGTCCTGGTGAGGAGAGAGCAGCATTGTGCAGGCATTGGCTCGGTCAGGCATGGGGCGTTGTGATCTGAAAGAGGTCTGGCTTTGGTCAGTTGCGGCTGGAGAGGATACCGGGTCGTCACATTCGCACAGCCAATCTTCAACAAAGTCACTGGAGCCAAATAATGGCTCGATTCGGTCAACAAAGGCTCGCACGTTGTCATACACGATCGCCAGATTGCGGAGTTTAATTTCAATGGCGGGTTGCGGGTAGGCTTCAATGACCTCCATCACTGAAAGACTGCGATCGCGGCGGCTGGCTTCAATTAAGGCCGTTTGCAGCGACTCCAAATCTTCGCGTCCCAATGGTGCCCCAATCACTTTGTTGAGTTGTAGCAAGATAAACTCGCCGTCTCCAGACAGCCTCAGATTTTGCTCGATCAATGAAGGCCGAATGCGAATGCTGTTGGTTAGTGTCGCTTGAATCGCGTCAGGCGTTTCTGGAATCTGCTGAAACAATTGCTCCAACGGTTCAGATAATTTGCCCTCATCTGCCAGCGCCCGCACATCTGCGGCTGGCACAGCCATTCTAATATCGTCATACTGAAATAAGACGGTTTCTGCTGCTATGGCGCGAGTCGGCAGGCTCAATGCCGCTCCGAGTCCGGCCATCCAGATCAGGCTACATGGCTTGAAAAATGGTGATGGGGCGATCGCTTTCAACAACACGCTAGTTACCGTTCTAAGGAATATAAGAAATCGTTGGAGAATGGCTCTGGAGGAAACGCTACCATCAAATTGCTATTATTGGCTGATTAATTGAGGTTGATTAATTGAGGTTAAGGCTACTTCAATGTCTGCAAAGGTTTGAGTCAAAGGTTTGGGTCAACTGAATTGAACGAGTGCGTTGGTGAGGAACGGGAGTAGGGAATGCAGCGCAGGATAAAACGGTGGGCAAGGTATCACTTTGGGTGGCTGATGGGGGTTGTCTGTCTTTTTGTGCTGGCGATCGCGGTGGTGCTGCACTGGCAACGTCCCCTCAATGCTCAACCGACTGAATCCATTCCTCCCATCCAGGTATCTCAACCGTTTCAGTTGCAAAACTGGCAACCTGTACCCGCTCATCGCGCCGATCGCGGCAACGTTAAAGTGGTTTGGCTTCAGGGTACGCCCTATGAAATGGGCTACCAGCACGGTACTTTATTGCATGATGAAATTGCCTCAATGGGGGCAGAAGCAATTCGCGTCCTCAACTTTGCTGGCAGAGGACTTGGGCTGGCGCGACTGGCAAGAAACCGCTCCTATCCGGGTGTGTTAGATGAATGTCGTGGACTGGCCGCCGCAACCGACGATATTGGCCTCACCATTGACGGCTGCATGTCGCTGGCATTTGGCGATGTGTATCAGGAATTTTTTACGTATGTGTTGCCCAATTTCATGTTCAATGATGGCTGTGCCCAATTTGTTGCGGCGGGTGCCGCCACGGTGGATGGTCGGCTTTATCATGGCGGCACCCTGGATAACAATGGTGAACCCATCGACTACTGGTTGAACAATTCTACGGTGTTTGTGCGGCAGCCCAATGATGGCATTCCCTATGTGTCTATTGTGGTGCCGGGAATGATCTGGCCTAATTCTGGAATTAATGCGGCTGGACTGTCAATCGCCCTCAACACAGCCCATGTCGTTAGTGCAGAGGAGCTTGATTTAGACGGGCGCAGCAATGTTCAATTAATGTCTCGTATCTTGCATGAAGCGTCCAGTTTTGAGGAAGCCAGCGCCTTGATGGAATCGGAGACAAAAATGATCTCCAACTTAATTACCATCACGGACGGCAACGCCAGACGAGCAGGTGTATTTGAATTCACCGGGCAGAATATGGCCGTTCGTGAACTGGATGAGAACGGATTAGTGTATGTGACAAATCACTTTGTTTCGCCTGAAATGGAAGACAAGGATCGAGAGCCAACGAGTGCGTCGAGTTTAAACCGTTACAACCGCTTGCAACAATTGCTAGAACCGGGGGCAGTCTCATCTCGCTATGGAGACGTTGATCCAGCGGTGGCGGTTGAGATTTTGCGCGATCGCACCAACCCCAACACGTTACGCCCCAGCCCGCTGGATGTTTACGACGATGATGCCAGCATTGGCGGCAACGGTTCACTGCGACAAATGGTATTTGATCCAGAGAAGAAGCTGTTTTGGGTCGCGGCGGGCGCGGTTCCCGTTCCCGAAAATCCATTTGTTTGTTTCTCGCTAGACGAAATGCTGGGTTTACCCAATGCGGCTCCCTGCGAAGCCCCAATGATTGATTGACATACTCCCCCGTTTTGAAAACGGGGGATTCTAAGGATTCAAGCAGAGATTGCAGGCGGAGCCAGTCTTACATCTCCTAGTCCAACCGTTGATGTCCCAACGATTTTGATGTTTGTTGCAGCG
>NZ_JADEWO010000060.1 GCF_015207605.1 Oculatella sp. LEGE 06141 | reverse complement strand
GGTCTTGTCCCAGTCCGATTGGCTAACATCATTGATGGAGGGGACAGGGTTCTCTTCCATCTTGTTAGCCTAGCAGCACCTCTCGATTTTCTCAATTCCCTTTTTCAACCCCTTGAACAGTTACGATCTCACTAAGCAACCACGAGTTAAGTTAAAGTTAAATCGACTCTCATCGTCCAGCAGTCGCCTAAAACCTGCTCCTAAAGCACCACCACCTTCATACTGTAGGACTGCAACACCAATAGCAATTTCTTCTCCATTCTCTTGACCAAGAATCTTAAAGTTGAGGTAATCGTCCTTACCTCTTTTTCCAATACCCGTAATTACATCCTTAATCTTCACGCACTCTACAGTTTCTCCAACTAATCCTTGAAATCCTAGGAGCAGAGCTTCGGCTAACACTTGATTGTCATCTAAAACGCTTGTAATGTCTGCGCCTATTTCGCTAATGAATGCCATCTCAACTGGATCTGGCTCAACTACGATTATGATAGGAGGCTGATCCCCGCTGGTAGAACTGATAGGTGGTTTGCAGTTCTCCCGGCACCATTTCAGAACTTCCCGAACAGTAGGTTTGTCTTTACCAATTGCTTTAAGTTGTTCTACTTCAAAGGGGTAAATAGGATGAGGGGGATTTAAGTCTCTAGATTCGTAGTAATCCTTCAAGAAGAAGGCAACTAAATCAACTGTTGAATCACTATCAAGATACTGCAAGTCAAAAGCTTCACCAAAAGTTTTCATCTTACTGGAAACACCACCAGGAAGCTCTCTTTCAACCCTATCTTTCCAGATTCCAGGCATTAACACACTTAGGATGACACCCCGCTTCAAATTCTCAACTAACTCCTTGACTAAGTTTGCTACAACTTGTGATTTGTGCAAACCAGCATCATTAAATTCAAGGATATCTAGCTCATCAAAGCAGATGACCAATTCATTATATTCACTGATTAGTGAGAAAATTTGAAGGACGGCATCAAAAGACTGGTTCTGCGTCGGCAACCTCAAGTCATTTGCCTTAAATTGAGCTAGCTCTTTGCCTGCCAACCAATTCGATGCGTAGGAAGCTTCATCATCTGATAGTGTCCAAAAAATAGCTCGAACAATATCAGGATCTTGAACAGTCCTAACTCTACCAAATGCTCTGGTCAACTGATTGACCCATTTTGTGTTTTGATCTTCTTCTCCCGTCTCAAACTTCTTGACAAAATCTTTAGCAGCCATTGTTGGAAGTCCAATAGACTTTGCAGCGTCATTTGCCATCGATGCTGCGAGTTCCTGCCATTGTTTTACGCCTTGGCTACCAATGTTACTTAAACTGTCGGCTAAAATTTGTTGGAATCCCTGCTTTGCTTGATTCAAATCATTAAACTTGTTAGCAAACACAAACAGAGCGCCGCTCTGAGTTTGAAGACGGTGACGAATACGACTAATGATGTGTGTTTTACCCGTGCCGTCTTGAGCAGTGATCAGGATTGAAGTTGTTGAATAATGTCCCGCTCGAATATCCTCTAATGCTTTGAACACAGCATCGGAGGCGTGAGCATTTAAAGTTTCAACATCCGGAAAACTCTTGCCCCACACATTGTTAGCGTTAACGAAAGGAGGTTGAGCAAAAGGGTTATGGCTTTGAAGAGCAGCGTTAATCTTCTCTAAATCAGAGACAGCGAAAGTAGCGTTCATGGCATTTAATGAAATTGTTTGAGCAATCAGGAAGCATGCTTTGCGAGTCGAAGCTTTTACAGAACTTTGGCGTAGTATCGCACTCCGCCCAATGCTGTTTTGATAGAATTTTCAGCTTTATCAGGAGTGATATCTGGCATTTCTCCGCCAATCAATTGCAAAATATTTTCGCTCTGCATCTCTAACAACCATTCATCGAACTGAGAACGAGAAACCCGATCGCCAATTTCTCTACGAATGCGATAAATAGGAACCAGGTTATCGAAGTTATGGTCACGATTGAGGCGATCGTATACTTCTAGTGCAACTGGTTTAAAGGCTTCGTAAGAGGCGATCGCATCTTCTGCAACCTTGCCATTTGTCTCTGTCTTACTGCTGGTGCGGGGTACGCCCATTTCGCGTATCCATTTCAGCAATGCATTGGCTGTTTTTGCGCCGACTTGAGATGCAAAAGCAAAATCAGCATTCTTCAAGTTCTGGCTAAGCAAGTCTGCTCCCCTTGGAGAAAGAGCGATCGTAGTTTTGGTAACAGCGATCGCGCTATCTTTCTCTAACTGATCTAAAAAAATCTTGTAATCTGCGCTCTTCTTTCCCTTCTGTACAACTCGTCTTGTTAACTCTCCTCGTTTAACCTCAGATCCTACTCCTCCTAATTCCCACAAGGCAAGAAGGATACGAGTCGTACTCTGTAACATAACCGGATTTACTTCTGTTTGGGTGGCAGGCATACTTAATTATCCTAAGCTTGCTGAAGGAGAGAGTGTGCAATGAGGTAGCTCTTCGATCAGGATACCCAAACATTTCCGTGTTATCCCCCAAAATGTGACTCCAAAACAGAGTTGTTACAGAGTCTATATAAGAACTTTATGAAGATGTTTAGATACCCACAGTAGTATCAGATAAGCCTCAGAGAAGGTTCACCAACCGTTGAATTTCGTTCTTAAGGGGCATTGTTGCATGAAGAGCAGTTGCGAGGGTGAGTACATGGTTGGCATACGGCAGTGCCTCACATTAGGGTGGGATAGGTAAAGCTGTTTTCTAGGTTCAGGAATCTTTACCTGATAAGTGCTAGCATCTCGTAATCTCCTGAGTGTCCCATGTAGAGCCTACCTACAAGTACGAGAGGAAACGTACCACTGCTCGCAGTGGCGCTTGTGAACGGGCTTCGGCGTGAGCGCTCAGCCGAACGCGAGTGCAAAGAACCTGGGAAGTGGGCTTAGAAGTAGCCACCCTTGAAAGAGTGGGTAATAACTCACGACTCGGAGCGTCCTAAGTAACTGAGAAAGCGCAAATGCTCTTAAAACTGGCACGCAGGAGATTGATTGGAGAGGATCGTCATGGACAAGTCACGGCAGACCAAAATTAGCAAATACCTCAGTAAACACCTGCGACATACGCCAGAACGACTTGGGCTAACTCTGGCAGTGGGAGGTTGGGTAAATGTCGATGATCTGTTGTCTGCTTGTGCAGCGCATCAATTTCCTCTGACTCAGGCAGAGTTAGCGGAAGTCGTTGCCACCAGCGATAAGCAGCGCTTCTCATTTGATGAAACGAGAACTCGCATCCGTGCCAATCAAGGACATAGTGTTGAAGTAGATTTAGAACTACAACCCCAAATTCCACCCGATTTCTTGTATCACGGGACGGGTGAGCAATCTGTGTCAGCCATTCTGCAATCAGGACTGCTCAAGATGTCACGGCATCACGTGCATTTGTCTAAAGAGGTGGACACAGCTCGCAAAGTTGGAATGCGGTATGGTCATCCTACCATCCTGGCGATCGCTGCATCTGATATGCACCAAGCTGGATTTATCTTCTACTGCTCAGATAACGGAGTTTGGCTCGTGGATGAAGTTCCACCCCAGTATTTAAGTGTGATGGGCGATCGAGTACCAGCCATAAAGGAGCAATCATGACCATTTACTTCTACATTGAACGGGAAAAGCCTTACGGTTGCTTCTCCAACTTCTCAGCGCATGGTTTCATGCTGGATGAATTGTATTGGGTAACCAGTGAGCATTACTTTCAGGCACAGAAGTTTATCAATACACCTCATTTAGAACAAGTACGGCTGGCAAATACTCCCAAAGATGCAGCAAACATGGGCAGAAATCGTTCCCTGCCGCTCCGTGCAGATTGGGAGCAGATAAAAGATGATGTCATGCGAAAAGCCGTGCTGCAAAAGTTCAAAACCCATGCAGATATTCGAGAAATATTGCTGGCGACTGGCAATGAAGTGTTGGTAGAAAATTCTCCAATTGATTACTACTGGGGCTGTGGTAAAGACGGCAGCGGTAAGAATAAGCTGGGGCAAATTTTGATGGAAGTGCGTGAAATTCTACGCAACGAGGGTTTGTAGATAAGAGGATGCTTTAAAAGTGCTAATCGCCACTCGAACCACCTCTTCTCTGACTTTCCGCAGGTGGTAAGCCGCCAATTCTGGCTTCGACGTGAGCGCTCAGCCGAACGGGAACTTTGAAACAGAAACGCCTCCTAAATCCCCCATTTTGGGAGACTTAGGAGGCGAATGCAGCACATTTGATACGTTTCAAACATCCTCTAAGAGTGAGGAGAAGCGAGGGGTAGATGATGCGCTTAACTCAATACAATTACATTTAGTTCTTGATCTAGCGGCCGGTTGTGGCCAGATAACGGTCAAGTTGCAGCGCACCGCTGGACCATCCCTGATGAGTTTCAACAGGCAGCCGTTACAACAGCCTTCCACCGTTTAATCGACATGATTGGCATTCGCAAACTATTGAACCAGATTGCCAGTGTACTAAAGTGCAACGGCGATCGCATACCCAATCCCATGTGCGATCGACCGAGGGCACTAAAATTGGTGATCATCTGTATCCAGTCGCATTAGCGGGTTTACCTGCCTCTGTTACCTCCTGGATATAGCGCCAGGCATCCGGTTGAGAACCATCGAGATCGGTAAAACCATAGACCTTCGCGAGTTGACCACTAGAAAGAGATTGACCATTCCAACGAGCCACCTCTGGATCACTCGCCAGGTGGGCAACGGCACGCCCAACAAAATGCGGTGTTTCAGAAATGATAAAGTGCGGTTCCTTCGCTGTAGCCTCCTGCCAGTTTGCTTCACTGACACCAAAACCATCCAGCATCATTTCCGATCGCAACCACCCCGGAGTCAGGCATACTGCCGTACAGTGATGAGGTTGAAGCTCCTGTGCCAGTGCCCACGCCATCCGAATAATTGAATTCTTAGCAATGTCATACATCAAGGCTTGCCGATAGTGCTGATTGTTGTAATCTGCCGTTCCATCGGTGAGTTCAACGACGAATCCTCCAGGTTTTTGAATCAGCAGCGGCAGGGCAAAGTGGCTGGTGATGAGATGCGTATCGATTGCCAGTCGCAACAGGCGTAGTCCCCGCTCCAGATCAACGTCCCAAATAGGCTTGTCAAACTCTGCGAAGTGTTCTGCCCCAATATCATTGATCAAGATGTCTAACTGTCCTTGTTCCCGCTCAACGCGAGCAACGAGCGATCGCACCTGATCTGGATCGAGATGATCCACCTGAACTGCAATTCCTTTTCCACCTGCCTGATTGACTAACGCTGCTGTTTCCTCGATCGTTTCAGGGCGATCGTAGTCTGAGCGATGGTTGCGAGTGCTGCGACCCGTGACATAAACGATTGCGCCCGCCGCACCCAGTTCTACCGCAATGCCTCGCCCTGCTCCGCGAGTGCCTCCCGCCACGATCGCCACCTTGTCCTTCAATGGTTGCATGATTGCTGTCCTCCAACGGTCATACTCAGAGCATAAAGGCGACTTCATGACACCCCCTGTCATATTTCAGCGGTAGTGTAGAAGAAGTTGCGATGGTTCTATAAATCGTTATGCGTGCCGATAGGCTCCTCTCTATCCTGATGCTGTTACAGGTTCATACTCGGTTAACCACGCGAGAACTGGCAGAGCGACTGGAAGTGTCTGAGCGCACCATTCATCGGGACATGGATGCCCTTAGCAGTGCAGGGGTTCCGGTAGTGGCAGAACGGGGTAAGGGTGGTGGATGGAGTCTGTTGGAGCAGTACCAAACCACGCTGACTGGACTCAACCTGGCAGAGATTCAGGCGTTATTTGTGCCAAAACCAACTCACCTGCTAGCAGATTTAGGTTGGGGGCAAGCGTTTGAAGCCGCATTACTCAAACTTTTAGCAGCGTTGCCTGCTGCAAATCGGCAGCAAGCGGAATTAGTGAGCCAGCGGATTCACGTTGACCCAACCGGATGGCAGCACTGGGACGAAGAGATGTCATCATTTCCGGTTCTGCGAGCCGCTGTTTGGCAAGAACGGCAAGTTTTCCTGAGCTATAAACGCGGCAACGGTCAGCCGATTGAGCGATCGGTCAATCCTTTAGGATTGGTTGCCAAAGGGAGTGTCTGGTATTTGGTAGCAGCAGCGGAAGAAGACGTGCGTTCCTACCGCATTTCACGAGTACAGAATGCAGTGCTAATGGATTCTCAGTGCATTCGTCCAGTTGGGTTCAATTTAGCCGACTACTGGCAGCGATCGATGGTGGAGTTCAAAGCAAATCTCCCTTACTATGGCGTAACGGTGCGGGTTGCTCCAGAGGCAGTGTCCTGGTTACGGTATGCTGGATACTTTGCTCGTATTGAACAGATCATTGATGCCCCCGATGCCGATGGCTGGGTTCATATCTCACTCCGGTTTGATATTGAGAAAGCAGCTTGCGCTTACGTGTTGGGGTTTGGCGCGCAGATGGAGATTCTTGAACCCTCAGAGTTGCGCGATCGCGTGTTGCAAGCGGCAAAGGAGACGATCGCACTTTATACCAGACATTGAATTAATCGTTATGCCATTGGCACTCAAGGCATATTGAAAAACCTGGAGGAGAACGGCACTAATCAGATGATGCGCGTTGATGGGGTGCGATCGCTCTCTAAAAATGCCTTGAGGCGATCGTTTTAACTGGCTCCTAACCGGCTACAGACTGAATCGGCGAGCCTAAAAGTTGCTCGATCCTCTCTGGCTGCATCGTCTGCAAATAGTCGGCTTCAAATCCTGGTGGTAAAAACTCAAACAGGATGCGATTCTCCAACCAAAACTCAACCAGCCTGAAGACATTGTCTCCTTGGTCGCGAGTCAGAACGCGCCACCCTTCCCGTTGCCCAATCTGCTCGATTTGCTGCTGAGTGGTGGGAACC
Organism: Oculatella sp. LEGE 06141; assembly: GCF_015207605.1. Taxonomy (GTDB): domain Bacteria; phylum Cyanobacteriota; class Cyanobacteriia; order Elainellales; family Elainellaceae; genus Oculatella. The sequence goes on along the minus strand of NZ_JADEWO010000060.1, from coordinate 28,958 downwards.
GAAATTGCGGCATGAACCGCGACTAAATCGGTAGATGTGGCATGGAGCAATTGAGCGGCCTGGCTATCGGCACCCGGAACCCATGCCGTTCCTTTAGGAAACACCACAACAGCCGTACCGTAGTTGTCGTAGGGCATTACGTTGTAACTGCCGGGGTAGAAGAATTGATAAACCTTACCATTCCAGAGTTCTGCAAGAACGCTAGCCACCCGCAATGGATTGACAGCATCAATTGAAATATGGTGAATCATGAACATTACTCCATTCAATTAGATCGTGGGTGAGAATGCCGACATTAGCATTGTGAGGGTGAGCACAGCAGACCCCGTAATTCCAGCCGTTCGCGGCCAGTTGTAGCGGATCAACTCTCGGATCACGCCCTCCTGCTTACCGCCCTTTTCCAAGCGGGCATGGCGCGGAATCTCTAACGCTACCGTCACCACTAATGACAGTAGCCCACAGGCGGCATTTGCCAGGGAAAGCCCCGTTGGTACCGACTCAGGCTGAACGAAAATTAGAGCGATGGGCAGCAGGAAGCTGGCAAACCCTGGAAAAATCACCGGAAGCGGTATGTGGCTGGAATAGAACCTGTGATAAGTAACGTAGTCCGCTGTGCCGACTTTGGCAAAAAGGGGATAGACCACGAGTTGGACAAACCAGGTGATACCGAGGCTATAGAACGCAAATCCGGTGCAAACCAATAAAAACCAGTGTGAAAAGTCCATAAGAAACACGGTAGAGAATGAGCGATCGCCCCCCCACTAATGAAGGAAGCATGAACGATGAGAACGGTACTCTTTCAGCAAACCAGGAACCCATTGATTTACACAGAAGAGTGAGTTGTCGTTATCTATCCTCAGAATAAAGAGTGATGCCAGCATTGCCAGCCAGAAAAGGTCAGAAAAAGTCTGAACCACGCCTGATCATTGTCGTGACGGACTGCGACATTACCTTGCAAGCTGTGGATTGACTGTTTGTTTCCAGCCAATGACGCAACCGAGTAAAACTGGAAACACCTGATTACATCCCAGGAGCAGCTTTAACCACCGCCAGCACCGTCAGGCTAACCAGGCAGCCCAATTGAACGACCAGGCTGATCAATCGGAATGTAGGATCACCACCCGTGATATGAATCATGGAGTGCAATAGCCGAGCGGTGATGTAAACAGCAACCAATGAATCGATCGCCACTCCGGTTATAGCCCGCACCGTCAGCAGAAAAACAACCCCAAGGTACAACGGCAGGTTCTCGACCAGGTTTGCCTGTACGCGAAAGAGTCGCCAGAGCAGACTTGCATCATTGGGTGTACCAAAATCTTTTGCACTGCCGCCCTTCGCCAAATGCCGAATTCTGACGGCGAGCAGCAGAACCACAACGGCGATCGTCCACAAAATGAAAATCACCACCCCCCAGAGCGGGACGGTCATACTCATGGGATTGACTGGCAGTTGTGCCATCTCTATGGGCAGTGTAACTTGCTCGATTTGCATTTTCTTTCTCCAAGAAGATCCTGTTCATACTGTAAACAGGCCGTTCATTGAAGCTCTAGGAAAAAGTTGCGACGGTTTGGTACATTATTGCGATCGCCATCATTACGGTCAACGGTTCATTGATTGCAGCAGTTGGTTTGGTGTAACACCTACAAGGCGCTTGAAATAGCGAGTTAAATGACTTTGATCGCAAAAGCCAGTTCGTATGGCAATCTCCGCAATGGTCAATTCACTGTGTTCCAGTAGATCTTTGGCTTTATGAATCCGACATTGCAAGATATATTGATGGGGCGTGATGCCCATGCGTTGCTTGAACAACCGTAAGAAATGATAAAGGCTGATTTGGGCGATCGCCGCAATCTCATCAAGTTTCAAATCGTGATGGAGATGATCATTGATATAGTCTGTCACCAGAGCCAGTTTGGTTTGAGACAAACCATCGGTATAACTGGAGAGTTTTGGACGTGTGGCACAATATTTTCGCAGTAAGTGAATGGCTAATGCCGTTTTGAGGCTATCCACCAATACATTACTCCCCATACCACCCGTCGCAATTTCTGCCTTCAAGGTCGAAAAGATGGTTTGGATAAACTCATCTTTTTCGTTCATAAAATGAGGAATCAGTTCAATCGGGTCATTTACCCAATCTTGCCCTACCTGTTGCAGCAGGCGCGGTTCAATCGCCAGAACCATAAACTGAGCTGGAGTATCCCAACTACAGCGATGAGCTATCCCGGCAGGAATGATAGCAATGTCTCCTGCACTCCGCCTTTCTCGCTCCACTTTGCCATCTAACCAGCGGGCACCGGGCGCATTGATGCCTGAGGAGTCGGCCAGTCCACAGGCCAGCACATGCATCGTATGCTGATGTTCTGCCGTGGCAAAGGTGGGCTGTTGATGCAGTTCCAGATGCACACCATTCCAATCGGAGCTTTTTAAAACAGCGGGTTTAGGCACAATCCAATCCGATGCCTGTTCCTGGCTGTAATCAATTAGTTCAATGGCTTGCCCTGGTGTTCTCATCGCCTGACTTCTGTGCTGGTTGGGTAGTTGAACATTCGCACATCACAAATCCATCTTCTGACGAGTATCGTCTCTCGCCTCCTAATGCTAGCGTCGAACCAGTAGGGCACGATGGCTTCGTTTCAACCGACGCGACGACGGTTTAGTCAGGCGATTGGAGGGGCAGGTCTGTTGACGCTCTTGGGCTGCGATCGCCAGGAACACAGCATGGTGACACTCTATACGTTTGGTGATTCGATTTTAGATTGCGGACGATACAACGAGTTTGGTGTGCATCCAGGGCAATTGCTCGTCCAGAACGACGATCGCCTGTTTCCTCAATTTCAGGGGCAAGACCTGGCCTCACGCGGGCTGGCTCATCTCGACCATCGCGCCCGTGATGGCTCAACGGTTGATGGGTTGCCTTCTCAAACACACGGACTGCGGGTGGAGGGAACGGCGATCGCCCTCATTACGATTGGCGGTAACGATCTGCTGCGGGGCTTAATTCACGACACGGGTGCCGGGATAACCGCCTTTGCCAGTAGCCTCGACACATTCATACAACAGCTTCCCATTCGTCCTGTTCTGCTTGCTAATGTGTACGATCCAACGGTGGGAGATGATAGCCGCAACTTTTTAGGAATAGATGCCGCGATCGCCCGTAAAAACCTTCAGCACATGAACACCGCCATTCAAGAGATTGCTAACCGCCATGGGCAGTTTGTCGATCTCCATGCTCACTTTCTCAAGGGCGATCCGTCCTGGTTTACAGCAACGATCGAGCCAAGCTTGCGAGGTGCATCGGAAGTGCGGCGTGCGTTTCTGCCTCATGTGATGGAGCAAATCTAACCTCAACAACGGAGCAGATCATGAGTGAAACAATTGGGTTCATTGGGTTGGGCAACATGGGGTTGCCAATGGCGACAAATTTGCTAGCAGCGGGGTATCCGCTTAGAGCCTACAACCGCACCTCGGAGAAAGCGCAACCTCTGGCAGAGCAAGGGGCGCAAGTGGTTTCCCAACCGGCTGAAGCCGTGGAACCGGGTGGAATTGTGGTCACAATGCTGGCAAACGATGCGGCATTAGAAGCGGTTGTGCTGGGCGACAATGGCATTCTTGCCAAATTGGGGCAGGGAGGTATTCATCTATCCATGAGTACGGTCTCACCCGCCACGGCTCATAAGCTTGCCGCGTTGCACGAACAACAGGGATCGCAGTATGTTGCGGCTCCGGTTTTTGGCCGTCCCGATGCTGCCGCTGCCCGCAAGCTGTGGGTTGCCTGTTCTGGAAAAACACCTGCCAAAGACCGAGTTAAACCGATACTGGAACAGATAGGGCAGGGAGTATTTGATTTTGGCGAGGAGGCCGGATCTGCCAACGTGGTGAAGCTCACAGGCAATTTTTTGATTATTGCGGCGATCGAGGCGATGGCTGAAGCGTTTACCCTGGCCGAAAAGAACGGCATCGATCGCACCGATGTTGCCAATCTCTTTGGTCAAACCCTATTTGCCTGCCCAATTTACCAGAACTATGGCCGAATGATTGCCCAGCAGCAGTATGAACCCGCAGGCTTTAAGCTCGCGTTGGGCTTAAAAGATGTCACCCTTGCGCTACAAACCGCCCGCGAAAGCCAGATGCCCCTTCCCCTGGCTAGCTTGCTTCACGATCGCCTGTTAGCGCTGGTGGCTGATGGCAAAAGTGAGATTGATTGGACAGGCTTAGCACTGAAGACATCAGCAGAAGCCGGACTGCAATAGAAACCTGCTGGCTGTGACTCAGTAGGCTTCTGAGTCATGCCGCAACAGCAAGCAAACCAGCCTGCTGAAGCGTGGGGTGTTGATGTTGGTGCGTATTGGCTACATGGAGAGCTGATATGCGCCACCTCGTTTCAACGCCCGTTGATAGGCAGGGCGATCGTGGATGCGATCGAGGAAATTCATCAGTTTTGGACGGCTGGCATCTAATCCGGCTCGTGCCGCGGCTGCCTCAATTGGAAAACTCATCTGAATATCGGCGGCTGTAAAGTCATCTCCTGCAAACCAGAGGCTCTTCTCCAGTTCTGCTTCCAAATAATTGAGGTGCAGCGTGATTTGCGGGGTGATGAACGCCTGTTGGGTTTTACGGATGATTTGCTGTGCGATCGGTTTAGCAAAAAACGGCATGGGTTGCTGCTCAATGCGATCGAAGACCAGCTTCAACAACAGGGGTGGCATGGCTGACCCCTCGGCATAATGGAGCCAGTAGGTATAGCGCAACCGCTCTGGCCTGTCCGGTGGTGGTACCAGTCGGCCTCCACCATATTGCTCAGTCAGGTATTCAATGATGGCTCCAGATTCGGCCAGAGTTACATCCCCATCGGTAATGACAGGCGACTTACCCAGGGGATGAACCTGACGTAGAGACGCCGGAGCCAGCAGCGTCTTGGGGTCGCGTTCGTAAGACTTGATGTCGTATTCCAACCCAAGCTCCTCTAGCAGCCACAGTATGCGCTGGGAACGAGAATTATTTAAATGGTGAACAATAATCATCCGGTGATTCTACCCGTTCTGCATCTGTTGTAACTTGCTAGTATCCGAACTCCTGGTTACCTGACAAACAGTTGAGATTGGTCAGGCAATTAGCTCGCTACATAGCTAGGTAGCAGCATACTGGATGCTCAAGGATTAGTCTTCTATCTAATGCAGGAGCTTGTCCAAACGTCTGGTGCAACACTCAAGCTGTATCAGAGCGTTTGAGTGGGTTGTGATAGGGGTCGGTTTTGAGTTCCTTCACCGGGAGTAATGAATAACATTGAGCTGGGTATCTGTACTCTGGCCGTATGCCATGTACCACGCGGTACAAGGACATAACAACCTGGCGTACTCAGTTGCACTGTATGCTCAACTCCACCTTGCTCCAGGATTAATTCAACCTGACCCGAAAGCAGACACACAAACTCTTCTCCAGTTGGGTGCATTTCCCAGGTATCCCAGTCTTGCTCAAAGGTAAAGTAAGAAACGAGTCTCTTTCCTTTGAAATCACCGAATTGATGCTCCAGATCTTCAAAAAAGCGATCGCTCACAGGAATTGGAGTGGCATCACCATCGTTCTCCAGAACAACATAGGTAGAGTTGATGTTAAGTGGGGTAACATTACGGGTCATTGGATAGCCTCCATATGGTTACGGTTCAAGGCTGATGATGTATTGAATGATGTTTCATTCTTCCAGTAAATGAGTCAGAGGTGCGATCGAACGATGGAGCGGTTTTAGATCAATTTGGTTCAAGTGTACTACATAATATCGAGCTGCTTTGGTCAGCAAAAGATATCTTCAGGAAGACACTAAGGTGAGTTGGCTGACGCGTTTTCCAGTCCGTTCAGCACAGAATTTCGGGTATCTTCACGCCTCATGCTCTGGAGCGATGTCGATTCGGCTTACGCGCCGCCATCGCCAGAAATAGCGGAATGCGTAAGCGCCGTTCGTATTCTGCTGCGCTCACAAAGTTGTCTCGTTGGGGACGTGATTCTCGCACTCGCTCTAGCTCAAAACCGGCTCCTATAACAAGGTCAAAATACTCTTCTAAGGTATGGTGATACTTCGTGATCTCTTGTCCAAGCCACAGATGTACCCTTGCGCCTGATTGGAAGTAGTTGTCCACTAACCATGTAGTGCGGCGACCTTCCGCCAAACTGGCGAAGTTTGATGTAATCACTGGATGCTCCACTGATACAACCACCCGTCCACCAGGACGAAGTGCCTGATACATTTCCTGAAAGACGGGCTGGAGATGTTCAACGTAATTCAGTGCCAGCCGCGACGACACTAAATCAGCTTGCTCGCTCTGTGCTTGCCATGTTTCTATCCGATTGTGATCCACCTTCCCTGGGGTGTTTGCAAGCACCTGACGGGCAACGTCAACCATTGCCTGCGAGGCTTCAATACCTGTGTACGATCGCGCCCCTTGACGAAGTGCCTCTTGACCAAATGCAGCATCCCCACAGCCTAAGTCAACAATATCAAGGTTGCTGAGATCGCCTGCCAAACTTAAAAACAGCGGACGTTCGAGTGTTGTGTTGGGGTTGTCTGGTTGGGCACGGTGTGCGAGATACCTGGCTCGCACGTCTGGGTTGTCGTAGAACGCTTCATCTTCAGGCATCTTCTTTCCCGTCGTTTACCTCTTCGCTGGGTTTGTCATTGGGAACGGACTGTTCCTGCTTGGCCCCACTACGTTTTCCAGCCTCCAATCCTAACCTTTAGTATGAAGGCGTTCACCCCTTCTATGGTCTAGTGTTGAGTGTTTGGTCGTATTTGAGTATTTGAACAGAAGTAGGTGGCTGAACGTTGGTGAAACCACCCCGTTTCATTGAAGAGAGTGTTTTATGAAATACATCCGGTTGGGCAACACGGGATTGCAGGTTTCGCGGATTTGTCTTGGCACCATGACCTACGGTAGCCCCAAGTGGCGAGAATGGGTTTTGTCCGAGGAGGACAGCCGCCCGTTTATTGCGCGATCGCTAGAAGCAGGAATCACCTTTTTTGATACGGCAGATATGTATTCCCTGGGTGAAAGCGAAGCGGTTTTGGGTCGGGCTTTGAAGGAATTTGCCCAACGAGAGCAGGTTGTGATTGCCACCAAAGTCTTTCACCCAATGAGCAATGACCCGAACGATCGCGGTTTATCACGCAAGCATATCTTCGCCAGCATTGATGCTTCCTTGCGACGGCTGCAAACGGACTATGTTGATCTGTATCAGATTCACCGTTGGGATAACGAAACCCCAATTGAAGAAACGCTGGAAGCGTTACATGACCTGGTAAAAGCAGGCAAAGTTCGCTACATTGGCGCATCAAGCATGTATGCATGGCAGTTTGCTAAAGCATTGTACCTGGCAGACTTACACGGCTGGACGCGCTTTGTTTCAATGCAGAACCACTACAACCTGGTGTACCGGGAAGAAGAGCGGGAGATGCTTCCCCTGTGCTTATCCGAAGGCATTGGTGTCATTCCCTGGAGTCCATTGGCACGAGGGTTTCTGGCAGGAAATCGGCAGAAGGAAACCAGGGGAGAGACAACCCGTGCCAAGACTGATGATTTTGCCCACCAACTTTACTATCAGGATTCAGATTTTCAGGTGGTCGATCGCGTCATCGAATTAGCCCAACAGCGTGGTGTAGCCCCGGCTCAAATTGCATTAGCATGGTTGCTGCATCAACCCGGAGTAACCGCTCCTATTATTGGAGCCAGCAAAATGAATCACCTGGAAGATGCGCTGGCATCCCTGGAGATTGAGTTAACGCAGGAGGAGTGCCAGCGGTTGGAGGAACCCTACCAGCCTCATCCCGTATTAGGACATCGCTAAACTGAACCTATGCTACAAATTTCTAACACGGTGACTATTCCAGAGCATGAGATTGAAATGAGTGCCGTGCGATCGCAAGGAGCTGGTGGGCAAAACGTCAATAAGGTGGCTACTGCGATTCACTTACGGTTTGACATCCTGGCGTCTTCGCTGCCGGATCGCTACAAAGAGCGATTGTTGAACCTGAACGACCAGCGCATCACCAAAGAAGGGGTGATTGTAATCAAGGCTCAGGAACACCGCCGCCAGGAGCAAAACCGGGAAGAGGCGTTGCAGCGATTGCAAGAACTGATCAAAAGTGCGATCGCCGTTCCCAAGCCACGCAAACCAAGCAAACCGACGCGCGGTTCCCAAAAACGACGGCTGGACAGCAAAAGTAAGCGAAGTCAACTCAAAGCCACGCGAGGAAAAGTAACGGATGAATGAGCGGTGCATCTATCATCCACAGGCTATGCCGAGAGCGGGAAGCCTGCCGCCAGCAACCACCCAAAAAACAGAGCAGACCCGATCGCGTATACCCATGCCCGATTCAACAAGCCTGCAACCAGGGATAAGATTCCCAGCAGTGGCGGGAACAGCGGTAGGAGCAGGAACATAAAACCCAGTTGCGGCAGAAAGTTGAGCGTCAGCACAAATCCACCAATTAAACTGAGGCTCTGTCCCAGCCACCAAAGAATTCGTTTGCCCACTCCAATATTCTGTTGCACTATGCCAGAGGCCAAAAACCAGGGCAAGCAGGCGATCGCCAGTGGCAACCACAATCTCAACCGAATGGGGATCAGCCACCACTGAAGCCAGACAACCTGTGCCATTGCGCCGAAGGCAACCCAGAGCCATCCAAACAGCCCTATCCCCAGACCAACCGCAACCAGGGTGGGACGAGGCAGACGAGCCAGCACGGCCAGCCAGGTTAACCCGGCTATCAAAAACCAGACTCCAACGGCTCCACCCACCTGCACCCCACCTAAAGCCTGGAGATCCATCTTTTGACTCAGCAGTACCAGTCCTGCTACGGCAACCATCGGCGCAATGACCAAACCGACCCATCGTTGGACAGGAGCAATTTTTGCGGCTGGCGTTGCCGATTCACTATCCAGTGGAGCGATCGCCGCTGGCGCACCCAGGCCAACCGCCGCCAGCCCCACCAGCCAGCCTAATAAGTGCAGGCCATACCAACCCATGCGGCGATCGCGATAGCGTTGCCCGGTCAAATCAGCAGATTGACTATCGTCTGCGCTCCCAAACGTTGCGTTTAGCCACCGTCGTGCTGCCTGATGGCTGCCATCACTGAACAGAATGGTGATGTGTTCCACGCCGGGAATGACGATCAGTTCTCGTCCCAAACCCTCCGCCAGATTGGAATTCTCTCCCCCTGCTTGTGCCAGCAGGCGTTGGGCGTTGCTCACAAAGCGTCCTTCTCCACTGCCGGCCTGCAACTGAAGATTACGAGGAACATTTGGAGTGGTGGTGGCACCAGTGGGGGAAACGGCAACGGTTGCGGCAAAACGCTCCGGGTTGCGAATTCCAGCCGTCATCACAATTCCGCTACCCATTGAATGACCTAAGAGTGCCAGACGCTCCGGATCAACTTCTGGTTGAGCCAACAGAGCTTGCAGGGCAACATCAAGGTTTTGCTGCAACTCGTATCGCTGCAAGCGTGCTGGATTGGCACCATGTCCATCAAAATCCCATAACATTACCGCATACCCCGCATGAGCCAGCACATGCCCGTAACCCAGCATCAACTGTTTAGAGCCAGCAAAGCCGTGGGCAATGAGAACTCCCGGCACGGCCTTCGCCTGTTGAGGCGCAAGATACAACAGGGGCACATCCTCTTGCAGGCGCGATAGTTCCGCTCCATGAAGTGTTCTTACTGTCAGCCCCGCCCGAGCAGTTACAATCCCTAACCAGGACGAACCAATTAGCAGGATTGCCAATAACAACAATCCCAATTGCTTGCGGTTTAATTTCACTGAATCCCAACCTGAAACTCTCTGCTACATTATTTCAGTTCCACTGCTGATGGTCATTTACAGAGAGAAAGATCCACTGAAGTTTTTCGCAACCAAACCAGGAGAGTAGACGCGAATCTATCCACTTTCTATGTTTGGAGTTGCTTAAATGTCTTGCCATCAGCAATCGATTTAAAGAGCAGATTGAAGGGATTAAAGGGTTGACGTTAGCTGCCGACGAATCGCAAACTGGAGCAGTTTCAGCGGAACGCTGGACTGGCGTAATACTTTAACCCGCAGAAACTTGCCGCTCATTAGTCGAGCGATGCCTTTACACCGGGCTTGAAGCCTGACCCATCGCAACTGAAGCTGTGGATAGGTTGCATCTGTGGCATAGGCGGGACGCAACAAGAGGCGATCGCACAACACATCCGCCCGATGAGCGGCACTTAACCCATGCTGCCGATGCTCAGGATTAGGCTTGCCCCCATGCTCGCCATAATTGCGAAAGGGAATGTAGTTTTTAAGCCCGTGCGATCGCAAAAATTTATCGACTCCCGAATCCCAGGCAGAGTAACGGGTTTCTCCTACCTGTTGGCGAGTGGTTTCAGCCAGAGCCAGCAGCGCTTCAGCGCCACGCGGTGCCACAATGTAGGCCACCATTGAGGTGGAATATCCCTCGGCATAGCCTTCCGCAGACACGCTATAAATTTGGGGAGCGCAGGTATACAGCCAGGTAATTCCCATGTCGGGTTGGGTGGCCTTAAACGGCAGGGGTAACGCGCCAAAGCCAACCACAGGAACGAAATCTGCTTCGACGATAAGCGTCAGTTGCTGGGTTTGCAGAGCGCGTTTCCAGGCCGATTGGTGATTCAGTAAACAGAGATAGCTGGGCGAAAAATCGCGGTAGTCTGGCTGATGCTGTTGCCGCAAAACTTCAACGGGTAGCCCTTCATTGGCGATCGCCTTCTCCAGCAATTCAGTAGATTCTTGATACGCCAGAATAAAGACTTGACCAATGCAGGTGGCCAGTTGAGCCGAAGAAAAGGGCGGTTCAGCCTTGTTTAAAGTCATGGCAGTCATTCAAGAAACAACGCGATCGGATCGGGTTAAACGGCTTCCCGTGTTTTGTCTGGAGGGTTTGTAGAAATCTCTATCAAACTTATTCCAGTACAAGCCGTTTGTCCCTGGTGGTGCCAGTGCAACCCGAGACTCTTCCAGAATTCCCAAATTCGTCGGCAGAACCCGATCTAAAGCTTCTGGGTGTGGGATCATAGTTCCACATGGTCAATGAAGTGGAGATCGCATGGGTGTCATTGCCTCGCAGTTGGCACAGATTGTTGGCACAGAGGGGGTGGGCAATTGGGAGACGGTAGAACCAAGGGTACGATCGCAACTGTCCCATGCGATCGCGTCTGATAGCCAACTGGACTGTGTCGTATATCCCAGCTCACCATCAGAACTGGCTGAGGTGCTGGCGTGCGCCCACCAGAATGACTGGGCGGTTTTACCCTATGGCAACGGTAGCAAACTTCACTGGGGCGGGTTGGCTGCCAATATTGGACTGGGGGTGAGTACGGCTCGACTCGATCGCCTGATCGAACACGCCATCGGCGATCTGACGGTGACGGTAGAAGCAGGAATGCCGTTTTCTACCCTGCAAGCCACCCTGGCAGCAGCCGGACAGTTTTTGGCGATCGACCCTGTATATACCGACAGCGCTACGGTGGGGGGGGTCGTCGCCACGGCAGATACCGGATCGCTGCGCCAGCGCTATGGTGGCGTTCGTGACATGGTCATTGGTCTCTCGTTTGTCCGAGCGGATGGCGCGATCGCCAAGGCGGGCGGGCGCGTTGTCAAAAACGTAGCTGGTTATGACCTGATGAAGTTATTCACTGGGTCGTGGGGCACATTGGGTATCATTAGCCAGCTCTCGTTGCGGGTGTATCCCTTGCCAGACACGTCTCAAACCGTGGTTCTGCAAGGTTCAGTAGAGGCGATCGCCAAAGCAACTCACACCGTGTTAGCGTCTGGACTCAGTCCAACGGCGGTAGACTTAACAGCCCCTCAAACGAGCGAGCGATTGGGCATAGGCACCGACCTGACCCTCATTAGCCGCTTTCAGGGGTTGGATGTTGGCATCAAAGAACAGACCGCACAACTGTTGCAGGTGGGGCAAGCGTTAGACTTAAAGAGATCGGTGTATGCCGGGGCAGATGAAACCAATCTATGGCAACGATTACAACACCAACTAGCATCAAACACCATTGATGCCGCAATCACCTGTAAAATAGGAGTATTACCCGCACAAGCGGCACAGTCTCTTAGCCAAATTGCTGCTCTCATTCCTTCAATTGAAACGGGTTTGATTCATGCGGCAAGTGGATTAGGAGTGCTGCGGTTTAGCCATCAACACATCACTATTGAAACGCTGCTAGAGATTCGCAACCTATGTCAATCTCAAGGCGGATTTCTCTCCATTTTAGAAGCGCCGATTTCGCTCAAACACCAGTTAGATACCTGGGGATATGCTGGCAATGCGATCGGTTTAATGCAAAAGATTAAGCAGCAGTTTGACCCGAAACAACTCTTAAGTCCAAAGCGGTTTATTGACTCTATTTAAACATGCAAACGTCAGAAAATTCGAGTTCGTTATCTGCCGATTTGGCTAAAATGGATAGCGCTCAGTTTCCAGGGTTCGATGCCCATCATCCTCCTGACCCGAAACTCATTGATGCCTGCGTTCATTGTGGGTTTTGTCTATCAACTTGCCCCAGCTACCGGGTCATTGGCAAAGAAACCGATTCTCCCAGAGGGCGCATTTACTTAATGGATGCGGTGAACGAGCAGGATGCTCCATTGTCTGAGACGACTGTGCAGCACTTCGATTCCTGTTTGGGCTGTCTGGCTTGCGTCACGGCCTGTCCGTCCGGTGTGCAGTACGACCAGTTGCTCACAGCCGTTCGTCCGCAGATCGAACGCAACTATTCTCGCAGTGTGGGCGATCGCCTCTTTCGCCAAATCATCTTTTCGTTATTTCCCCACCCCGATCGTCTGCGGCTGCTGTTAGCACCGCTGCTGCTCTATCAAAAGCTGGGCGGCTCCCTATTGGTTCGATCGTCAGGACTGCTCAAGCGCCTTTCGCCACGGCTGGCGGCAATGGAGTCGTTGTTGCCTGAAGTGACGGTTAAATCATTTCAAGATACCTTACCCGATATTGTCCCGGCGCAGGGCAAACAGCGGTATCGGGTTGGGATGATCCTGGGTTGTGTCCAGCGCCTGTTCTTTACAGAGGTCAACGAAGCAACGGCTCGCGTTCTTGCCGCTAACGGCTGTGAAGTGGTGATTCCTAAAATGCAGGGCTGTTGTGCGGCCTTGCCCTATCACCAAGGGCAGGAAGCCCACGCTCAGATGCTGGCAAGGCAAATGATTGATAGCTTTGCAGAGACGGATGTGGATGCCATCATCATCAACGCCGCTGGATGTGGGCATACACTGAAGGACTACGGGCACCTTTTGCAGGACGATCTGGAGTATCGCGATCGAGCCAGGGCATTTTCTAACAAAGTGAAGGACGTGCAGGAGTTTCTAGCCGCAGTTGGGCTAACCGCTCCCCTGCATCCGCTGCACGATCAGCCGCTGACCATCGTTTATCAGGATGCTTGCCATCTGCTGCACGGCCAGAAAATTAGCTTACAGCCTCGTCAATTGCTGCGGCAAATTCCAGGTGTTTCCCTGCGAGAACCCGTTGATGCGGCTTTGTGCTGTGGCAGTGCCGGGGTGTACAACATGCTGCAACCTGAGGTAGCCGAGGAACTGGGGCAGCAGAAGGTTACCAATCTCCTGAACACCGGAGCTACGTTGATTGCTTCTGCCAATCCGGGGTGTTCCATTCAAATTGAGAAACACCTGAGATCGAGAGGGCAGGCTGTCTCGGTTGTGCATCCGATTAAGCTCCTGGATGACTCTATTCGAGGCGTGAAGCTGGTTTCATCCTGAAGGATTGAACTACGGCCTTTCAAAGAGCAGGTGATGCGTCGGTGATGCATCACCTACTGGCGATCGCTGCTGTGGCGGATCGAGTGAGACGTTGCGTCTTGAGTCCGGCCAGTTCGGAAGTCTGTCCACACGCGATAGTGATTTTGCTGTGCTGAAACCGTGACAACGGTGCCAATACCTTGATAGGACAGAGCCGAAGCAACAGCAAGGGCGTGACTGCGACGATGTTTCCTGAATGATCGATGCAGTTTATAAAGCCCATCTCTGGTCGTCATACCGGTGTGGAGCGAGCCACGGGCAATGAAACAGAACTGGTGAATGCAATCTTCGGTGATTACCGCAAGCATGATAGCCGCATCCTTGATCTTAATAGTTATTTATCATTGTCCTATTCTGACGTTTGCGTCCTCAGGTATTGAACCCAAAGCCTAAGAATGCGTGTTACATCTTTTACTCATGCTACTACGGAATTTCACTGCCGCTCAGGCTCAAAAGCAGTACTTTTTATTAGACTTTGTTTGCGATCCCGTTGTTTCCGATACATCAGCAATTACGTAAGAAAATTGCTCCTGTTTCGATTCAGAGTGTTGGTTGAGCGGTCAGGATGCTCTGTCTTAGAGGCAAAGAGCGATCGCCTCCAGGCCGACATCCAGCAAAAAAACGGCTGGCATCTAAGAGGCCAACCGTTGTGATCGGGAAATGTAGAAATTAGCCAGCCTGCTGGCGATCGCGTCTCCGCCGAGAGACAACTAATCCGGCTGCGGCCATTCCTAAACCAGCCATGGCTGCCGGTTCGGGAACGGATTCGGGAGCTTCGGGCGTTTTGGCTTTGGCCGTCACGATGAAATCATTGAAGTCACAATCGCCGTTGGGTGTGCTGCCGGTTGCAGCACATGCCTTTTTGTCGTAGCGATCGCCGATATCTTCAAACCGAATTAGAGTTCCACCCATGCTGTACAAATCGCCGCTGAAGATGGCCTGGTTGTAAGCTGTAGGCGGTTTATAAGAGGTATTGAACGCTGTTGTGGAATAGACGTAGCTAGCTGGAACATCCCTGGCACCCGCAGGTCTGCTCAACGCCAGGGTGTAGGTTTTACCGGCTGTAAAGCTAAAGGAAGACGTACATACAGGGACGGTGCTGCCGCCACAAAGCGCTTCCCAATCGTTTGCGGTTGAATCGTATCCAGGTTTTTTCTCGCCAAACAGCAAGGAGAAAGAACCGGTGACTGGGGTGGAACCGTTAACTTCCATGATGCCCAGGCTCGACTGATACTTGCCGTGAGACTCCAGGAAGTTAAAGTCAACCACCGTCGTTTGGTCAAAGCGAATACCGCTCGTGTCGAAGGAAAAGCTAAATGCTTGTGCTGGTGCAGCTAGCCCAGCCATAAGCGAGATGGCCGCTGTTGTAAAGAGTGATGCCCAGAGGTTCATCGATGTGTTCCGTTGAAAGGGAGTGCAGAGGTGATTAAGAGAATTCCGCAAACCAGGAAAACACCGTTACGGAGGCTTTTAAGGTGCTACCTAGACTGGAGTAACTTAAAGGTGTATGAAAAACTACCAACCTTTGCTCTCAATTTACACACATACACAGCGATGCTGCCAGTAGCAGCACGGTCGTTTACACAGTCTTTAAAATCATGCCTGCAATCACTAAAAAGCTATGAACTCAGATGATGCTTGGCCTCTTCTGCTACGGCAGCCGTCTCGTCTTGTGCCAGAGCTTCGAGGGCTGCACGCACTTCCTGTCCCTCAAAGTGGCTCAGTGCTTGCACTAAGCGGTAGCGAATTTGCCAATCACTATGAGAAATGTAGGGCAACAGCAGCGGAACAGCGTGGGGATTCCCCAACTCGCCCAACGACCCGATCGCCGCTGTTTTTACGAGCTCGTTGTCAGAGTTCAATGCGGCTTCCAGCAGTTCAAACGATCGCTCGTCTCCCAGTTCTCCCAGAGCCGCAATGATGCTAAATTGCACCAGCCATTCTGAGGTCTGGTGGTAGAGGTGCTGTAAGTCGTCGAACGCTTCGGTCAGCTTGAGCGCACCCAGGGAATCGGCAGCGGCGGCCTGTACATCTGGCTCTGGGTCTTCTAGCAGGCAGCGACGCAACACCTCTAGGGCAACAGACGAATTGTGTTGACCGATCGATGACATTTGGCTGACTGCGGCATAGCGAACGCGGGCACTTTTATCAGCGATCGCCTGTCGAATCAGTGGAAACCCGTCCTCTGGCGTCAGTTGACGGATTTGATTGACGGCACTGAGCCGCTGACCAAAATCCTCTGAATTCAAGCGTTGTTGAACCGATTCAGGAGTAACACTCATGTCTTATCTCGTCTTTATAAAGAAGTGACTGATAGAAACAAAAGGGATGTTGTCAAGCCGGAATAGAACTGCTCAAAACCAGCTCAAAACTTGAGTACTAAAGCAAACGGGCTTCAGCTACTCACAGAGGTCTTGGGTATCCACACGGCTCTGCCCATCCCTCAGACCAAAGGTGGGCACTGTTTAGTCTTGATTGGCAGCCATGAAGCGGATGATGTCCCCGCGTGTGAGGATACCAACGAGCGTCCCGTTTTGATCCAGAACGGGTAAGCGATGAATTTGGCGATCGTGCATTAAGTGGGCAGCATCCCGCAGCGGTTTGTCGGGCTTCACGGTGATTGGATCTTTGGTCATTGCCTCTTTAACGGTTTGACCCAACGCTTTGTGAAGTTCTCGATCGTATTTGGCTGGATTCTCCAGATAAATAACGCTATCTAGCAGCATGATGTAGGCCGGAGGGGTAACTCCGGTTTCCTGCCACATCAAGTCGGTTTCCGAAATCACTCCAACCAACTTGTCGTTTTGGTCAACCACAGGTAACCCGCTGATCCGCCGCTCGGCAAGAATTTTGATCGCTTCTCCAAGTGGAGTGTCAGGGCTGACCGTGACCAGATCGCGGCTCATGACGTCAGCAACAGTAGTGGGCATATAATACTTAGTCTTTTTATGATTTCACGAAGTCTCTAGGGTTCATTGTAGGGAATTGAGGGGGGCAACCGGAATGGGTTCACAGGTTGTTACACGGAGTGGAGGGCGAAACGAATCGGGGGTTGCGGGTTACGGCTGACAAAAGGCATACAGCACTTTGATGCAGTTCGCGATCGCCCCCAGGTGGGCAATCTCATAGCCGTGGGTGTTTTGGGTAGGGAAGCTGAGGCAGGCGGCGCGAGGAACGTGACCAAATTTCATGGCGATCGAGGCATCGCTGCCGAAGCCGCTAATGGTAGCAAACTGAAGCGGCAGGTTTTCACGAGTGGCGGCTTGTCGAATCTGCTGGTTCAGCGTTTCGTCGTACAGGCCGTAGCTGTCTTGGGACAGCAAAACCGGAGAGCAGCCATCCTGGACGGGATACTCCGCAGAAAGCGGACAAATCTCTAGCGCAATTAAAGCGTCTAGCCGCTGGCGTTGGCTGAAATAGAGTGCGCCGATCGCCCCCACTTCTTCTTTGGCCGATGCCACTAAATAGGTATCCACGTTTGCTTCGGGCAGCCGCTCGGCCAGAGCCAGCAAAATGGCGATCGAGGCTTTATTGTCGAGGGTGTAGCTGGCGATGTGATCCTTCAACCGAAACGGACGCTTGCGGTGTTTGCCAACTACCATGCGCGTTCCGGGTCGAATGCCCGCTGCTTCTAGCTCCGCTGTCGAACACTTCGTCTCTACCCAGGTGTCTTCCCACCGCAGCGGCTTGTCATCTTGCTGTGCTTTTTGGGGCGATTCGTGAGAAACGTGACGAGAGCCAAAGCTCAGAATGCCGCTGATAGTTTGCTGGTCGCCTAGCAGATCGACAACCCCTTCTCCATACACCCACGGAAACGCGCCGCCCAATTTGCGAACCTGCACCTGTCCATCTTCTTCTACCGATTTGACAATGCCGCCGATCTCATCTTTGTGGGCAGTAATGGCGATCGCTTTACCCGGTTCGCGTCCTGGAATTTTGGCGATGGCGTTGCCTGCTTCATCAAACCAGCAGTTTACCCCCAGGGCTTGAAACCGCCGCTGCAACCATTCATCGATTTCAGATTCGGCACCGCTTGGCGAATGGTGTAAGACCAGTTCTTCAATGGTTTCAAACAGGCGATCGTACTCTGACAAGGGCATGACGGGTGCAAGGGCTGCAAAACTAGATTCAGTGAATCTATCCCCATTCGGGACTTATGTCGATGCTATCGTGTTGCAACCCTGCTTGACTGCCCACCAACGGCCACAGCAATTTGACCTGAACTTCAACCCCTATTCTTGGTACTGGCTGCACTAGGGAGAAAGACCGCGTGATGCTACGCTACTAGCATTCTGCCTCACCTAGCGTCATGCAGACGGCCACGCTGAACGTGTTTGATTCCCAATCACGCTAGAAACAACCGGGTTGGTTTAGCATCGCGCCTTGACGATGGGCTGCAATCCGTTGGCTCTCATCTACCACTAACTGATTCAGTATGTTTATTGACAAAAGTGTTCTCCTCTCCGACAACCCAAAGCAATTGAATTACGGAATAGCCGTGATAGATGTGGATGGAGACGGAGCGTTTGAGCTATTTGTCAGCGGATTTGGCAGCCGCAATTTGGTGTTGAAATGGCAAGACAACTGCTTTGTCAATCTAGCAGATGATGTCTTGGCGGATGATGTGAGCCAGTCGATTGGTGTTGCGGGTGGCGACTTGGATGGAGACGGGCGGGAAGAGATTTATGTGCTCAATACCGACACCTTTTCTGGACGTAAACGGTTTGGCGATCGCTTGTTCGATTGGCAGAACGATGCCTGGAAAGACCTGTTTAGCTTGCCGCAAAATCAGGATGCCCTCAACTTAACCGCAGGGCGATCGGTGGTGTGGGTCGATCGCACTGGACAGGGACGCTATGGCTGTTTGGTGGCAAACTACGGTGGCCCCATGCGGCTGTTTGAGCTAAACGCTGACGGCATGTTAGCCGACATGGCACCTGCTGCCGGATTGAATCTGAGTACGGGAGGCCGAGGGCTGATTGCGTTGCCGCTCGTTTCAACCCGCATGGACATCGTGGCCGTTAACGAAAATAGCGCCAACTTTCTGTTTCGCAACCAGGGGGATGGCACCTTTGCCGAAATTGCGGCGATCGCTGAAATGAGCGATCCGTATCAGCATGGTCGTGGCATTGCTGTGCTGGATGCCAACGACGACGGGCGGTTTGATCTGGTCTACGGCAACTGGGAAGGCCCCCATCGACTATTTGTGCAGCAGCAACCGGGAAAATTTCGAAATGTGGCACCGCCTGCGTTAGCGATTCCGTCGCGCATTCGGACGGTGATTGTGGCCGATTTTGACAATGACGGCTACGAAGAGCTGTTTTTCAATAACATCGGTCAGCCCAATCGCTTGTTTGGCTGGCGCGATGGTACCTGGTCGCCGATCAACATTGGCGATGCTCTGGAACCGAATGGACTGGGAACAGGCGCGGCGGTTGGCGATTTTAATCACGATGGCCGCCTGGAACTGGTTATTGCTCATGGTGAATCCGCCGCGCAACCGCTATCGCTCTATCATTCTGCGGCAAACGATCATGCCTGGTTGCGAGTGCTACCGTTAACGCCTGCGGGTGCGCCTGCCCGGGGAGCGGTAGTCACGCTGACCGCTGGAGATCGAACCCAGATTCGAGCGATCGATGCCGGAAGTGGTTATCTCTGCCAGATGGAGCCGGTAGCTCATTTTGGGTTAGGTACCCAGCAGACCATTGACGGAGTTGAAGTGCGCTGGCTGGATGGTAAAACCACTCGCCTTAGGGCACCCGCCGCCAACCAACTGTTGCGAGTTCCCCATCCCAACACATCGGCCTGACGGAAGTTGCCCTAACCTGTGCAGGGGCGACCGCCTGGGAACAGGCTTGACAACTGACCGATCGGTCTATTTTGACTAGGGATAAGCATTCGTTAATGAAAAGTTAATACTTGATAACAAAATTTATGATTTAACTCAACCTCTATCTCTAGGTCGAGTGTTCTCCCTGAGCTAATGTCTTAACTTTTGTGAAGAACACACGATTGTTGGTCACGCCAACACACAGAAGCAAAGGGGAATCCATGAAACGTTCAACTCAGATTTCTAAAAAAGTTTTGGCAGGTCTATTGGGGTTAGGTGCTAGCGTCACGTTGGCCGCTTGTGAAACGCCCGACACCACCACCACTGCTCCTGCGGGCGATGCGCCGATTACGACCGAAAGTCCTGCTACGGTTGGTACCAGCCCGGCTCCCGCTACTGATGCCAGCAACAACGTTGTAGCCGTTGCCCAAAGCGACGAGTCCTTCAGCACGCTCGCTCAAGCCATCGAAGCTGCTGGCTTAACCGAGACGTTGTCTCAAGATGGACCTTACACTGTGTTTGCACCCACCAACGAAGCGTTTGCCGCTCTGCCTGAAGGCGTTCTGGACGCGCTGTTGTTGCCAGAGAATCAGGACGTTCTGACCCAAGTTTTGTCTTACCATGTGGTGCCTCAAGAGGTAACCTCCGATCAAATTACACCGGGCGAAGTTGCCACCGTTGAAGGCGAGTCGATCAACGTTCAGGTCGATCAGGCTTCTGGTGATGTGATGGTCAACGAAGCGATGGTCGTTGAGCCAGATGTCGTTGCTAGCAACGGTGTGATCCACGCAATCGACCAGGTGATTTTGCCTCCTAACCTCGATTTAGCGCAGCTGCAAGGCGCTGGAACTGAGGGCACTGGCACTTACTAAGCCCGGTTCACGATACTCTCCTCTCCATTGGTTCCCCCAGGTGAATCAGTGAGGCTTTGAAAAGCAGGCATGTTGCCTGCTTTTTTGTGGTTAATGACATCAAAATTTGATATGCCCTGATTCAACAGTAAGAATCTGAGAGGATTTGAGCCATTGGGTATCAAACGCTCCTAAATGGGTCGTTGTAATCAAGGTTTGGAACCGATCTTGGATAGTTTCTAAGAGTTTGTTTTGGCGGTTCAGATCCAGTTCTGCTAGTACATCATCCAGCAGCAGCAGCGGCGGTTCCCCAATCACCAACTCGATCAGCTTTAGCTCGGCCAATTTGATCGATAAAACCAGAGTGCGTTGCTGACCCTGTGAGCCGTACTGCCGCGCTGGAGTTTGGTTGATGATGAATTCAATTTCATCCCGGTGCGGGCCTACTAGCGTGGTGCCCTGATGCTGTTCTGCGATCGCCCGTTGTCCCAGTTTGTCTAAAAAGGCTTGCTGCACTACGGCGGAGTCATCCTGTTCTAGCGGTACGTTAGGGGCATATTTTACGTCCAATAGTTCGGTATGGTTGCTAATCGCCTGGTGCCACGATTGAGCTAAGGGTGCCAGTCGGTCTAGCACTCTGGCACGCCGTCGAATGACCCTCGCCCCGATCGCCGCCAGTTGGCTATCCCAGACGGCTAGTTCGGCGAGGTCAATCTGCGGCTCGGCACCCGAACTGGAGGCATTTTGCTGTCGCAACAGCGCATTTCGCTGTCGTAACACTGTGTTGTATTGCTGCAAGATGTAGGCATAGATCGGTTCCAGTTGGGTCAGCAGGGTATCAATCCAATTGCGGCGCTGTCCAGGGCCACCCCGCACCAGTTCCAGATCGAGGCTAGAGAACTGAACCGCATTCATTACGCCCAAGAAATCGAGCTGCCGCCGCAGGGTTTCACTGTTGAGCGCTACTGTGCGCCGTCCTGTGTTGCGTAGCGTAATTCCCAGGTCGGTAATGCCTGTCTCTCGTTGCAGGGTTGCCACAATTTGTCCGGCGGTTTCACCATCCAGCACTAGCTCTCGATCGCGCATGGCTCGGTGCGATCGCAGTGTGGCCAACAACTCTACCGCTTCTAGCAGGTTCGATTTTCCCTGAGCATTGTCTCCAACCAAAATGGTTTTGGGAGCTAAAAAATCAACCTGCTGCTCCCGATAATTGCGAAACTGCCGGAGGTGAAGGGTTTTGAGATACATAAACAGGACAACGGCAGAAAGGCAATGAATGCCGATGGGTAGATAAAACGAGCTAGAACGGTGATAGACCTATCTTGAATTCCTAGCCTCTCCGCTCTCTTTCCCATCTTCTCCTATTGCCTCAATCTTGTCTTTTATCTGGAGCTATTTGGGGCTATCTGGAGCTATTTGGGGCTATCTGGGGCTATCTGGAGCGATCGCGCCTTACTCGACGACTGGCATACGCCCGAACAAACAGCTTTTCTAGCTCAACCCAAACAAACATCAACAGACTAAAGCCAATACAGATGCCGATCTCCATTGGACTCAAATAATGAGTGCCAAAGAAATTGCGAAGCGGCGCAACATAAACCAGCATGAGCTGAAGCACGGTGGTTAGCCCAACCGCAATTAGAATAAACGGATTGGAGAACGGATTTAACTCAATCGTTAATCGCGTGTTGGAGCGGATCGCCATCGCGTGCCCCATTTGCGCTAAACACAGCGTGGTAAATACCATTGTTTTCCAGCGTTCAGGATTTCCTGGCGTGCTGGCGGTGTAATAGTACGACCACACCATCAGAGCGATCGCAATGATGGCTAAAACAATTCCAATTCGAACCATATACAGCCCCAAACCGCGAGCAAAAATATTCTCTTTGGGGTTATGGGGCGGACGGTTCATAACGTTAGGTTCTGCTGGTTCCATAGCCAGCGCCAGAGCAGGCAACCCATCGGTTACCAGGTTCATCCACAAAATTTGCAGCGGCGTTAAGGGCACTCCACTCGCAGGTAAAAGCAGCGGAGAAGCGGCGATCGTCAGCACCTCACCAATGTTTGACCCCAAAATGTACTTAATGAAGCGGCGGATATTGGTGTAAACCACGCGTCCTTCTTCCACAGCGGCCACAATGGTGGTGAAGTTGTCGTCCTGCAACACCATGTCGCTGGCTTCTTTGCTAACATCGGTGCCCGTAATTCCCATTGCAATGCCAATATCAGCCTGCTTTAGTGCCGGGGCATCGTTAACCCCGTCGCCTGTCATCGCTACAATCTTGCCACGATGCTGCAAAGCTTGCACAATTCGCAGTTTATGTTCTGGCGCGACACGGGCGTAAATGCTGACGCGATCGACATGGTGTTCCAGTTCGGCTAGGCTCAATTTTTCTAACTCCTGACCTGTTAGCACCACGTCACCTGGCTCCGCAATCCCTAAATTCTCGGCGATCGCCCTGGCGGTGAGCTGATGGTCGCCCGTAATCATCACTGGTCGAATTCCGGCCATACGGCAACGAGCCACTGCATCTCGCACCTCCGAGCGGGGCGCGTCAAACATATCAACCAGCCCCAGCCAGATCAAGTTCTGTTCAGTGCTGGCATCCGTTTCATCGGCTGAAATCAGCTCCAAAGGACGGTAAGCAAACCCCAGAACCCGTAATCCCTGCGCGGCAAGCTGGTTATTCTTTGCCAGAATGCGATCGCGGCGATCGTCCGTTAATGCTTCAACGTCAGTGCCCACCAAAACGTGAGTGGCGGCGGCTAAAACAATTTCAGCCGACCCTTTGCAGAATAACAACGAGGCCGTATCTGCTAAAACCGAGGGCAGTTCAGCGTTTGGGTTAGCGCGATCGTTGGCCACAATCACGCTCATGCGCTTTCGTTCCGACGAAAACGGAATTTCGTTGAGGCGAGGCAGTTGGTTGTCCCAGGTATCCTTCTGCAATCCAGCCTTACCCGCGACGACGAGAAGCGCTCCTTCGGTGGGGTCGCCCAAAATGGCCCAATTTCCCTGCTCCTTTTGCAAAACGGAATCGTTGCAGATAACACAGGCCAGCAGCAGGGCTTGCAGTTCTGGCTGCTGGGCCGGCGAGATTGGCTGGTTGCTGTGGAAAAACTGGCCTTCTGGCGTGTATCCCTCGCCCGTAACACGCAGCGATATTGACTCGGTGTGGACAGACTGCACCACCATTTTGTTCTGGGTCAGTGTTCCGGTTTTGTCGGAACAGATGGTAGTCACTGAACCCAGAGTTTCCACCGCCGGTAATTTGCGAATTAAGGCATGGCGACGCACCATCCGTTGAGTGCCCAGCGCCAGCGTCACGGTGATCACGGCAGGCAAGCCTTCGGGCACCACCGCGACTGCCATACTCAGCGAGACTTCCAGCAGCTCTCTCAAATTGCCAACGCCAACGGTGATCAGTCCGCTGAGAACCACGATCGCCACCAGCGCTAGCGCCCCATACACTAGCGCTTTGCTGAGTTGATCCATCCGTTGCTGTAGCGGTGTGGGTTCCGATTCAACCGATTGCAGCATCGTGGCAATTTTGCCTAGCTCCGTTCGCATTCCTGTATTGCACACCAGGACAGTGCCGCGCCCCTGCACCACCTCCGTGCCCTGAAACACCAGGTTGACGCGATCGCCCAGGGCAGTATCTTCGGGCAACTGAAGCTTGACCTGCTTTTCAACCGCGTGAGCCTCGCCCGTTAACGCGGCTTCCCGAATTTGTAGATTGGCGGCCTCTAGCAATCGCCCATCGGCGGCAACTTGCATTCCGGCTTCCAGAAGCATGATGTCTCCTGGCACCAATTCCTTTGCCTCTACCTCGCGCACGCTGCCCTCGCGCAGTATCCGCACCTTGGGTGCAGAGAGGCTTTTTAGGGCAGCCAGCGCTTTTTCGGCTCGGCTCTCTTGCACGTATCCTAAAATGCCGTTCAAAATGACGATCGCCAGAATAGCCACCGTGTCTTTAAACGGAATATCGGCTTCTGCGATCGTTCCATCTTGCAAATCCAGCAGATCTAACACCCCTGAAATGATGGCTACCGCAATCAGCAGCAGCAGCATGATGTTTTTGAACTGGTCAAGCAAGATGGCAAACGAGGTTCGTCCGTCTGTTGTTTCTAACTCGTTTAACCCATACTGCTGCTGGCGCTCTGCCACCTGGGGCTGAGTTAACCCAGTTTGGCGATCGCTCTGAAGCAGGTCTAAGGCTTGGTCAGGGTCAAGGGTTTGCCAGGGTAGAGCTGGATTGGGTGGAGCATGAACCATGACTGAGTAAGTGGCAAGTGGAACGAAGGTTAGCACTAGAATCATAGTGCTTGATGCTGCTGACAGAACAACCTGACCAAGCCCCGAGTCGAATCGTCAAAGTAGAAGCAGCCCGGTGCGAATGTTACTCAGTCGATCGCGTCAGGTTAATAGCCGCTGACAATGCCGCTATAGAACAGGCGAGTCACGGCTTCATACGCCCAATGGTCGGTAGGAACATCCGAAAAGGCTGGCTCAAAATTGGCGATCGGCGTTTGGTAAACGGTGCCCAGCGGCAGCGGAGCCTGATCTCGCGTCACGGTGACATTGCCTGGGGGCACCTGCGTCACAGTTGGGGCAGAAGGGCTGGTGAACCGGGGCAGATCAGAGTTGCTGGGTGTGTCATTGGTTGGCGCTGTTGGCTGAGCCTGAGCCGCAAAGCTAAGACTAACGCTCAGCAGTGGGGCGATCGCCAAACCCCACCAGAACCCGTTGCGAATCAATCGAATGGTCATGAAAACCTCTGGTAGCTCTAATCTTCAAACAGTGGGATCACTCCCCTGCTGCTTAAAATGACGCCAGTTCGTCGTCAACGGTGCCAACTGGTCCGCTGACGTTCCTTCCCTTGGCTCTCTTTGCTGCAAATCACCCTACCCAATTGCGTACTTTCTTGTAGAACCGTAGTTTTTGCTACATTCTTCTGGGGATCATAACAACAGCCGGATCAGTCAAGTCGCCGTTCACTTCAGTCGGAGCTACCCCTGATCCCAGAAACGACTATGCTCGACTCCTTATTGTCTGATGCTAATCAGCGTTTAGAGAAAGCGTTGCGCTATGTAACGCTGTGTGAGGATGCGATCGAACGCCTCAAATATCCGAAGGCCAGCCTCACCGTCTCGATTCCAGTTCGCCTGGATGATGGCTCGCTCAGAATGTTTCAGGGCTATCGCGTCCGCTATGACGATAGTCGCGGCCCCACCAAAGGCGGCGTTCGGTTTCATCCCAATGTGACGCTAGACGAAGTTCAGTCGCTGGCATTCTGGATGACGTTTAAGTGTGCTGCACTCAGCCTGCCGTTTGGTGGTGCGAAAGGGGGAATCACGCTGAATCCCAAAGAGCTGTCTAAGTTTGAACTGGAGCGGTTGAGCCGAGGCTACATTGATGCGATCGCCGATTTCATTGGCCCTGATGTGGATATCCCCGCTCCAGATGTTTACACCAACCCGATGATCATGGGCTGGATGATGGATCAATACAGCACCATTCGCCGTCAGATTACGCCGGGGGTAGTTACGGGTAAGCCCATCACAATGGGTGGCAGCCTTGGGCGCGAAACGGCAACGGCAATGGGGGCTTTCTTCGTCATGCAAGCTATTCTGCCCCGGTTTGGATTGCCTCCGGCAGGAACTACTGTCGCCGTTCAGGGATTTGGCAATGCGGGTGCGGTCATTGCCGAACTGCTCTACCGGGCCGGGTACAAAGTAGTTGCGGTGAGCGATTCCCAGGGCGCTATCTACGCCAGTCAGGGGTTAGATATTCCCAGCATTCGCCAGTTCAAAGAATCGAGCCGTGGAATTAAAGCCGTTTACTGCCAGGGCACCGTCTGCAACATCATTGAGCATGAAGTACTCACCAACGCTGAACTGCTGACCCTGAATGTAGATGTGCTGATACCAGCGGCGCTCGAAAATCAAATTACTGCCGCCAACGCCAACGATATCAAGGCAAAGTACATTTTTGAAGTAGCAAATGGCCCCATTACCTCTGAAGCGGATCAACTGCTAGAAGCGAAGGGAATCCATGTCTTTCCAGACATTCTGGTTAATGCGGGTGGCGTTACAGTGAGCTATTTCGAGTGGGTACAAAATCGCAACGGGTTGTACTGGTCGCTAGAAGAAGTAAACCGCCGTTTAGAAGCGAAAATGACCGAAGAAACGGAAAAAATTTGGGCGATCGCGCAAGAGTTGACGATCTCCATGCGAACAGCGGCTTACGTTCATGCGCTCAATCGCCTGGGTGAAGCGATTAGAGCGAAAGGGACACGCGATTACTATGTGAACTGATTATATGAACTGAATCATGTGAACTGATCACACCGACCGGCACTCTTGCCGGTTGTTCAACCTTTACGATCCGCTGCTGGTTGATGGGGACGCGCGCTTCGCGTCCCTACGGCGAAAACGGTGCTGTAGCAATACTCCAATCGGGTCTTAACGCCTTGGCCTGCCTCAGATAAGGGTGATGAATGGCGGTCAGCGGTTCGAGCGTGTTGATTTGAATCAAACACCGAATGCACCGCTCCAAACTTCCTTCAACGTGCATTTGCTGCACATCCAAAAGCGGCACGTTTTGCCAATGGGGACGTTCACGGGCGATCGCCGCCGGAAAAACAGCATCCAGGTCACGAGTCACTGAAAACGTGGCGCTAACAATGTCATCCGGGTCGATGGGGTTCAGCGACTCTAGAGCATCCAGTAGCTCTGTGACCGCCTCTCGAATGGCTTCTACCGAATTTTCTGAGGCAGTAGTCGCCCCTCGAATTGCCCGAACTTTCCAACCCACGTTAACAGTCCTCCATTCAAATTAAATGGTTTGATGATTGAGTATTGAGCCTGAAGCTGAGCCTGCATTGCTCTCTCAGTGTTCACTACTCAACCCTATTACTATCGAGTTTTTATATTAAGTGTTGAACGTTTGAAGTTTAGACCGAGATTAGCATTGTCGTGCGTACAACATGCGTTCCCCATCACTAAACTTCTTGAATGAATGCGGGTTAGCGCCAGATATCAACTTTATATATTGCAAAATTACGTTGCGAAAGTTGACATCTGGCGGAGTGCGATCGTGAACCAGCGGCAAAAGGGCAACACCTTAAGGACGATACATCCACAGCGGTAAACCGCTGGTCGATAGTTCAAATTCCAGCCATTCTGCTCCGGCAAACAAGCCAGCCGCCACTTGTCCACGTCCCGGCAAGAGTCGGCTCAACAGCCCTTTACGCTCTTCCAGGGTGTAGCATTGCGTTTTCTCTGGATCAAGCCCCACCAGTTCAGCCGCCCACCGACGAGCATCATCTTCGGTGCCGAGGCGATCGACCACTCCCAGCGTTAGGGCTTGCTCTCCGGTGAAAATACGCCCATCGGCAAAGCTTTTAACGGTATCAAGCGGCAAATTTCTGCCCTCGGCCACCGTCCGAACAAACTGTAGATAGCTGGTGTCAATCAGCTCTTGCAGAATGTCTTGTTCTGGGTCGGTCAGTTCCCGGTCAAATGCCAGGATGTCTTTATAGGGGCCTGATTTAACGACCTTGAACGAAACCCCGACTTTATCGAGCAATCGCTCTAAGTTGTTGCCCCGCAAAATGACACCAATGCTACCGGTAATCGTGCCTGGATTCGCCATAATGTGGCTGGCTCCCATGCCGATGTAAACGCCACCCGATGCCGAAATATTGCCAAAACTGGCAACGATCTTGATCTTTTCTTGCAAACGCTTTAACGCACTGTAAATCTCTTGGGAATCAACGACCGTTCCCCCCGGACTGTCGATTCGGAGCAACAAGGCCGGGAATTTCTTCTCTTCTACTTCTTTCAGAGCGTCTAAAACACGCTTTCGAGTCGATGTGCCAATCGCTCCTGAAACTTCAATTCGAGCAATCTGTTTACGAAACCGAGGCTTAAACGGCCAAACCATGGAAAGTCAATAATGAAGGTAATCAAGAATTGTTAATGAGGCTGAATTCTAGTGTGCCTTATCTAAAGCGCACTTGGCCGAAAGTTTGGCGCTGAATTTCTGAGAAAAAACTTAATACAACTACATAATTGATTAAAATTGAGAGAAACGCCGAGCGAAGGTTATGCAGCTTAAAGTCGCCGAATCCAAACTACCGTTTGCCCCGTTGTTGCTAATTGCTCCTTTCTTCTTGTGGGGCACCGCTATGGTGGCGATGAAAGGGACGATTCCTCAAACGACACCGCTATTTATGGCGGGGATAAGGCTGGTTCCTGCTGGCTTATTAATTTTGCTAGTTGCTCTGTTTACCGATCGCAAACAGCCCCAGGGCTGGCGAGCCTGGTTGTGGATCGCTCTGTTTGGCTTGGTGGATGGTGCTTTGTTTCAGGCATTTCTGGCGGAGGGGTTAGTTCGCACTGGGGCGGGGCTAGGGTCAGTCATGATCGATTCGCAGCCACTAGCGG
>NZ_JADEWO010000005.1 GCF_015207605.1 Oculatella sp. LEGE 06141 | reverse complement strand
GCCCAATTGCGCTGGCAATTAAGCTGAAATTGCCTTGGCGATCGCTGCCGTCTAGCCGAATTGGCCCATCAATATTGAGATTGATGGCACCCGCCCTACCACTGCCAAAAACGGCGGCGATCAGAGACGACCCGCGTATGAGCGACAACGACTCTGCTGTAATCGCAATACTGCCACCTCGCCCGATTGCACCCGGATCAACCGTGCTGTTGGCTGTACTGAAATCAAATACGACAGCATCTTGCGCTTGAATCCAAATATTTCCAGCATTGCCGCGATCGCTAGTGGTGGCAAATAAACCTGAACCGCCGGTGAGCGACAGCGACCCAGTTGTAATGTTCAGGTCACCTGCGTTGCCCTGCGATCGTGTACTTGTTTGGATTTGAGCGCGATCGCTCAGAGAAATGGCTTCTGCCTGGAGATGAATGTCTCCCGCATGTCCACGCCCGCCTGCACTCAATACATTTGACACCACGCTATTTTGCAATCGAACGGCTCTGGCTGCACTCAGCGTGATGTCTCCTGCTTGACTGGCAGACCCGCCGAGTCCCTCGGCAATTCCTGCTGTGATGCCGCTGTTTTGCAGGGCGATCGCTTCGCCATATAGCGCCACACTACCGCGAGCGGCGGACTCTACCTGAATTGCAGATTGGTTTTGTAGCACCACATTGCCTTGAACGCGGACGGATGGTGCAATTTGCCAGGTGTGTTCCCCTTGTGACAGCGGTACGGTTCCTTGTGCAGCAGCGAGTTCAACTACGCCACCGCGAGCCGTCAGCACACCACCATTCAGCCGGATATTGCCACCGATCAGCAACAAGCTTCGACCCGCTGGAACTTGAAGTCCAACAATATGAGGTGAGGTCGGATCGATCGCACTCGATCGATTCACAATCGGTTGCGGCAGGGAATTCACGAGCAAAGCAGTGGGTTGAATGGTCAGCAGTGGTGAGGGTGGCTGAGTCGAATTTGTGCTAAATACGCCGCGATCGCCAAATTCAATGGCAGATGCGCTAGAAGCCACAAACGAGCCGCCGACATCCAAACGGGCATTGCGCCCAAATAAAATACCGTTGCGATTGAGCAGAAAAAAATCTGCTGTTCCCAACACGCCTAATGTGCCGTTGATGCGCGATCGCCCCCTTCCTGTCACCCGCACTAAAAGGCGATCGATTCCACTGGGTGCGGCAAAATACACGCGCTGCCCATCGTTCACATTAAACGTCTCGAAGCTGTGAAATAAGTTACCGCCGCGCTGAATGCCGCCTTCAATTTGATCCACCGATTGACCATTCACCAAGACATCGCGCTGAATGCGCGCGCGCTCATTTCCTAAGCTGCCGTCCAGCACAATTTGAGCAGATGTGGCAGGCGAATAGAGCAGGGCGATCGCGCCAGATAGCAAGCAGACAAGCGGACAACGGGGCATGACGACTTCAGGCAGCGTAGATTCGCTAAGCGTACTTTGGACTGGAATCAAACCATAACCTGAAGGGTTCGCAATTGAGAAGCGATCGCGGCGGCAGCTAATCCTTTCTTCACACCAGGTTAGCGATCGCACATGGTCAAATTGCCTTGGCTAGTGGAAGCATCATCTGATATCCAGCCGCTAATGGGCGATCGAATTTCGACCCAGTTACGACCTTCGCTTTCTTGGATAATGGCGGGATAAGCGGATGGCGTGACTCTGGAACCGTTTCGCACTGTCCGCAAAATGCGGCTGCGGGTTGAAGGTTCGGCGCGGATGTTGAGACCGTTGCTGCCAAGCGCTCGCACATACAGGCAGTCCACCGTCTCACCACTCAGAATTGCTCTACCGCTGTTGGTTGTCACAAATCGGCCATTTTGCCAGCAGCCATACTCGACACTGCCTGTTCCTATCCGATAGAGCGACGTCGTGAGGCGAAACCAGTAGTTTGTTTCTGCACCTGCTCCGGCTGACTCACAAAACGCCTCAAAATCCATGAATCCACCGAGTTCTGAATTGGAAAACCCAGAGTCAAAGTTTGCGCCTGTGGCTTGTGATCGCGGAAACCACAGGCCCCATCCGGGCTGAGGTAAATTGTTTGCGCCATTCGGATCGCCTTGATCTGCCAGTGCGAGAGGCGACAAAACAAAGGTTCCCATCAGCAAGCCAACCATGCTTGTATGAACTGTAGAAACTAACCCTTTCATGAAATTGCTATTACTCACCATAGTGTTTCAAATTCCAATAGTTCAACACAAAAGATGGGACATCATTGCCTTTATCCAACTTATAGAAGCATCAGCTTGCCGCAGGCAATTCCAGAAATGCGATCGCTTTCAATTCATTTCAATTAACGCAGTGGAAAACCATTGTAGGAGGCTTGCACAACTGTATTGGGATAGGCTTGCTGATTCCATTGCAAGTTTTCAAGGGCTTGCTCATGAGTCCAACCTGGCTCGTAGCCGACGCGCACTCCGTCCCAGTACAGTTCATAGCCAACTTTGTAACCATAGAAACGGCCTTCTACCTGTGTATCAGGATAAGCAGCTTTATTCTGCTCCAAATTCTCGATCGCCTGTTGCAATGTCCAACCCGGCTCATAGCCAACCCGCACCCCATCCCAATACAGTTCGTAGCCGATTTTAACGCCGTTGAAATAGCCATCAACTTGAACACTAGGGCGAGTACTTTTGTGATGTTCCAGGCCAGCAATCGCTTCTTTCAGCGATCGGCCTTGTAAACTGATAGACTCGCCATTCAAACGCAATTCGTAGCACCCAAATAAAGTGTCGATTATATTTGGAATATCGATCGAGGGGCCAGCATTATCAACTTCTATACAGAACAGGGACGTTGAGGGTCTAACCCTCATTGAGGGGGAATCTGCCATTGCTGAAGATTGAGCGACAAAACCGGCAAGCGGTATGCTGATGCTGAGAAGGGTATGAAGTAGCGCTTTGCGGAGGGCGATCGGTCGAATCATCGTCATGAGTTGAACTCCTTTGTGAATGAAAATGTAAGTGATATAGCGAGATAAGGTTAGGACAAAATTTTTTGAGGGCAGAGAGCCAATCTTGTCATAATTGGCTTCACTGCATCTCTTGAAGGTGAATCGGTTAACTCTAGAACGGCGAGGCAGCAACAATAATGTCGCGAGCGGTGAGGGCAGGCTTTTCTCCGAATGTGGCGATTTTTACCTGAGCCACACCACCCTTGCCATCTTTGTCGTAAAACAGGGAACCACTGCGCTGGTCGTAGATGAAGCGATCGTTGCCATCGCGAGCCTGTGCGCCTTTGACAAATTGGTTCGCCTTTAATACTCCCGATCGCAGCCCTGCAAAACCATCGAGGTCAAACGCCAGTTTGTCACCTTCTTGTTTGTTGAAATCAATGATGCGATCGCCTTTGTCGCTCAATCTATTGAAGACAAACAGATCAGCACCAGCACCGCCGCTGAGTGTATCCCCGCCTGCCCCTCCCACTAGAATGTCGTTGCCTGCACCACCTGCAAGCACATCTTTCGCACCTAGACCCAAAATCAAGTCCGTTCCTGCCGTTCCTTGTAGAGTGTCTGCCTTCGGTGTACCAATGATTCGGTTGATCGAATCTGGTACACCCGGTGTGCCTCCAGGTGTATCAGTATCGGGCTGCGGATGAATATAATTGGGGTCAAAGACAAACACATTCGAGTTGTTTAAGAAGCCGCTGGAGTTGGTGATTGTCTGAGCCGAAACATCTTGCAGCACCGCAACCACATCCTGTTTATCGCCCTTTGGCCCTACAAAGACAAGAGCAGCATCCACAACATTAGCGGTGTTCTCCTGTCCAAACGGTTGTCCCCAAAATACAGGAACAAGACGGTATTCAGAAGCAGTTCCCTGAAGCTGAATTTTGTCGCCTGCACCAGCATTGAGGTCAGGGGTGAAATCTGTAATTAGGGCAAAGCCTTTGGGTGAATTAGAATCAAGGGCATCGTCATTGAGATAAGCAGGGCTGCCAGTCGAATCTCTGAGGTCAAACAAGTCGCTGCCGTTGCCGCCAGTTAGTGTATCCAATTCAACAGGCGAACCTTGTTCAAACTTGCCGCCGTAGGGTCTGAGGATATCATTACCGTCGCCGCCCAATAAAGTGTCATCTCCGGCTCCGCCCAGGAGAGTATCAGAGTTCAGACCACCATTAAGAATGTCATTGCCTGCCAATCCGTTGAGGATATCTTTTTCTTTGCCGCCATTGAGCGTGTCATTGCTGTTGGTGCCGTTGAAAGTTGCCATGATGTTCAGTCCTTAAGTGACAAGGGTTAGAGTTAGAGCCAACTGAAAATAAGGCAGCACAATCTGTCAGCATCAATTGCTTGATCTAGCAGATTGAAGTTGCTTGAAGCCTTTGGGAATGAAGCAAGACGATCGCTTATCAGTCTGTCTTCATTCGGTTTTCATCGGTCTCTTGAACTCCTTACTTCACTTTTGCGGGCAACTTTCGGCACTTATGCAGTCTCAGCAGCAGAATTTTGAAAAATGGCTGGATGCAATACAGATTTTTTGCGACAGGTCGATTAGAGGGTGTGTAAACTGCCCCGATTGAGCAACTTGGCTTATTGAGGAGTGCAACAAGGGGCGATCGGCTGCTCAGCCACTGCTTCTAAGCCAACCTGCCGCAGCAACTCTAGCCAGGCGGTTTCAGCCTGTGCGGGGTCTGTTGCCCTTAAGTCTGCCAGCATTGTTAAACTGTCGTACCACAAGCCAGATGCGGCATAAAGGCGCGATCGCTCCAGCGGTGCTGCTGCTGCAAACTGGCGTTGCTGATTGGGGGTGAGGCGCAATCGCTGCACGGTTCCCTGCACAAACACGGACTCTGAAGGTCGAGCCGGATTGCAGTAGATTGCCAGTGTCCAGAAGTAGGGTTTATCTGGCTCCATGGCAGGTGCCGTGTCAGGAACGGCAAGGCGAATCAATCCGGGCTGTGTGTCTGAGGTGAACTGAGTCCGATACAGTTCTTGATCGGTCGCATCTTGCAGAACAAACTCAATCGCTACATCAGCCGTTAAAGCACTCGGTAGGTAGAACCAAAGCGTTGGGTGTTCACTTGCGGTCAATCCCCAAACACGTCCTTCGGGCGTAGGTACCAGTGCCGTCAACTCCTGATATTGCTCACAGCTACCGCGACTTGCGCCCCCTTGCGATCGCCCCCTCGGTGCCCCCTGATCGGTCGGTGGTGGTGGCGCGTTGAAGATGATGCGGCTATCAGTAACAACAGGATTCGCCCAGACGGGCTGTGTGATGGCAATCACACTAAGACAGGCGATCGCCCAACGCTGAAATCGATTCGTACTCATACGTTTTCCCGGACGTGACGCATTCAAGCTTGACTATTTTCTCAGATTCGCGTTCCCGTAAGAGACAGCGCCGCCCAATGCTAGAACGCCCAGACTCGCCGGAAACAGCGGTACCCATATTCCTTCTACTAAAAGAAACATGCTAGTTCCGGTTAAGCCGCTCAGCACGACGAGCAGGATTAGCCCCTGATGCAGCCTGGAGCGCCCCAGTTTGATGAACACGCCGTTTGCCAATGTCCAGATCCAGATCCATAATCCCTCTGCCCACTGCGGCCAGACTGAGAGCAGTGAGCGGCGATCGAGAACGGCGCTAAGAATCTGACTCGCCATTTGCGCTTGCAGAAATACGCCGGACACCTGCTGCGATCGCCCACTGCCATAGGGCGTTGACCAGACATCTTGACTGCCAACAGCCGTTACACCAATTAGTACAATCCGGTCTTGAATTTGGGCAGAGCTGACCTCGCCTTTGAGCAGTTGCGTCAACGAGACGGAGGGCGCGATCGCTTGCAGAGGACGCGATCGATAGTTCAGTAAAAGCTGATTACCACGTGCATCGATCGATTGATATCCGCCTGCCCGATCTTGCAACCGATGCAGAACTAGATCGCCAAATTGTAGATTGCCGTCAGCGTTGAAGTGGGCAGAAATTTCGGCTTTGTCGAGGTAGCTGAAGACAAGCTGCATATTGAACGCATAGGGAGCCGCACAAGATGCTTGCGAATCAGGAGACATTAGCATCAGGTGTCGTCGCAAAACGCCGTCATCGTCGGTGAGAAAATCGCTAAAGCCGACTTGAGCAGCAGGAATCTCCGGCGGTGGGGCAATCCCGATCGCGTCTTCCGCGCCGCTCAACCGTTTGCAGACAACGAACAAGCGGCGATCGTCTCGCAGTCGCTCGGCTAGAGGCGGCAGATTCGAGGCAAAATCTCGGTACACATCCAGCCCAATCACCCGCGCTGGCTGAAGCTTGATTAACGCTTGATTCAAGGCGGCATCGGAGAGCGATCCGCGCCGATCGCTGGCATTTTGCGCTTGAATATCTGCCTCATCGATCGTCACAATTAAAAAGCGATCGTCTGGTGATTCTAGCGGACGCAGGCTGAGCAATCGATCGAACGCCCACAGTTCCGCAGGCTGAAGCAAACCGAGCGATCGCACTCCCAGCAAGCAGCCCGTCACTAGCAAACTGCCCGCTAGCAAACCGCGCCAGCTCAGCGATCGATTTCTGGGGCGTAATTCGGGGTTGGGCAACGTGGCATTCTCTCTCCCGCTCCATTCCTGCCAGCTTTGCGGTACTTCAGCGGGATTTTGACAGAGAACGGGCAGCCATGTTGCGCCCGGAAAGTCGGTTTCGAGTGCCTGCAACTGTTCGCGGGCTTGTCGCACTGAAGCATAGAGTGATTGCCCAGTTGAGAAAGCCAGCAGAAACGACTTGAGGAATTCCTGGGCAACGCGATCGGGCACGGGTTCGCGCATGGCGATTACCTGAGGAATCTGTAGATCAGCCAAGTCCCAGGCCAACCCCAAACCATCGCAGGAATTAAAAATGGCTAGCTTCAGTCCTGATGCGATCGCCCGCTTCAGTCCGTAGCGCAACTGCTCGATCGTCAGGCTCGTTGTCGGATTCACGTGAATTCGCCCTTTGCCCTGACTCGAACTATGTCCTGCAAAAAACAATAGATCCCAGCCCTGCTGCCACAGATGCTCGGTAAACTGCTGAACATCCGGCTGAATCAACAGTTTCAAGTTCGTATCAGGAATGTCTTGTAAAAGCTGTCGATCACGCTCAAGATCAATGTTCTGCTGGTCGCCCAAAATCGCCAGAATGTTCACTTTCGATCGGCTCGTGGGTGACGTTCTAGCAGCGCGAGAATATTCTGGTAAACTCAACGCCAATTCTGCGTTTGGGTAGTCTTCAAAAAACTGCCACAGATGCCAGGGCAACTGTAACAAAGCGCGATCGACAGCCGTAAAAATGCAGCGAATCTCATCATCTGGTGTTAAGTAAGTTCGAAGCTGACGATCGATCGCCGCAAACGACGCTGTACCCAACCAGGTGTTGATCGCCTGCTGCACCTCGTGCCCACAGTTGTAGAACTCGGCCTCCGAAATTTGCGTAATGTCATCGTCATCGTCATCAATTTCGATCGATCGAACTGCAGCCGATCGAGCCTGCCATCCTTTGTAGGCATAGAGTGCAGCATAGAGACGTTGCCACCGCTGATAGAGCCGATCGAGTTCCGGTGCAGGTGGCAAACTGGCAAGAAACTGCATCGGTGTAGCTGAATTACCTTGCCAAAGCTGAGCGATCGCAGTCGGGCAACCCTGCTCTAAGT
Source organism: Oculatella sp. LEGE 06141 (assembly GCF_015207605.1). Lineage (GTDB taxonomy): Bacteria > Cyanobacteriota > Cyanobacteriia > Elainellales > Elainellaceae > Oculatella. The sequence goes on along the minus strand of NZ_JADEWO010000005.1, from coordinate 191,361 downwards.
TGCCTTGCGTAAAGTTGAGAACAACAAGCTGACTCATGGCGCTCGAGGTGGGCTGGAAAGAAGGGCAGGGCTATTTCAAAGTTAGTAGAGAAAAATCGCAACTCCGACTGCTCCGTTCGCTAAACCACAAAATCTTCTGAAACGCTCGCCCTGGCATCCTCTAACTCCACCTGCAACCGAAACGACGTTCCCACTGGACAGCGAAAGCGCCGTAGCTGAATTGAATTATCTTGCTGACGCGCCTGCACTGACTGTAGAACTTCGCCCGTTTCAGTGAGCAAACTCAAGGTGAGGTTTGCAGGTAGCAGCGGTTCAACCACAGGCAAAACGCGCACTCGAACTGCAACTCGATCGCCTGCCCCCGATTCAAGCCAAATCAGCATCAAAATAGTGACTTCAGCAGACAAAACAATTTGCTTAACTCGCTGAACTGCCGCTGTGGTTTCCGCTTGCCGCAGGCTAAAAGCTAACGCAGGTGAATTAAGCGAATTTTCGATCGCCAGCCAGCCAGCCTCGAACTGATTTTGCAACCAGCGGCTTAAATGTGCTGAGGTCGATTGCGAGGAAGACTGCCGTGATCGCCCAAGCTGCTGTCGCCATTGCATGTTAGCAAGCAGAGCTCCCCACAGAGTGAAGGGAATCTCCAGACGTGGAATTTCTGCTTGAGACAATCGGTTAATCAAATTTTCTGCTTGAGTTTCTATTAAGGGAGGCAGCTCTGGCACAGCGGCACGGGTTGGTTCAGACGTGAGTTCAAGCATTGTCCAGAGTACATTTAAGTCTGTAATTAGTTCACTACTGCTGAGACAGTATGATCGATCGTCTGAATCGTATTCACCCACAGTTTTTAACCGTTCATGGGTCGTATATCCCCAAGCTTCGATCCACTGGTCATCGGTATCAACTTCGATCGCTAGATAGTAATCTCCAACCCAGTTAGGAATATCAATCCATTCCTGTGGAACCCGAACCTCTAAGCGATCGATCGCATCTGTTGAAATTAAAACAAGTCGCGTTTCTGCCACTGCAAGCACAGAGCCGTTGACTATTTCCCACGCAGACGAAGAACCCAATGGCTCAACTCGTCTAACAGAACCTCCAAATTTTTCGGTTAGCCACTGTTGTATGGTTTCAAAGCAGATTTGATTGAGGTAGGTCTGCCAGCGATCGCCTTGAATGCTTTGCTGCTGTTGCCAAGCTTCAGTGAAAACGAAGTCTGGAATTTCTAATCGTATCGATGTATCAAACATGAGCGTCATAATTCTTCCTGCCAAGGAATCGTTTGGAGCCATTCTTCAAGAACAAGGCTCATCTGTTGCACTGTGGGCGAAGTCAGTGAAATATGCAGCGTGGTCTGGCTCCAGCGAACGATTGCCTTGAGCAAAATTTCTTTGGCACTGCTCAGTCGCCGCGAAACGGTGTATTGCTTAATATCAAGCTGATGAGCAATCTGCTGCTGCGTCAATGCCCGCTGGTAGTAAAGTTTCAGCAACGTTTGCATCTGCGGATCGAGCGTTTCTAGCGCCGTCTTCAACACCCGATTGATCTGCATTTTCTGTTCCTGTCGCGCTCGCAGTTCTTCTTGGGCGATCAGAGATTCCATTGGCGGATCGGCTTGGTCTGGCAAATCATCCTGCGTTTCACCCAATCCATCCTCAAACTTTTGCAGATTCAGTGACGTGATTGGTGGAGATAAATAGGCGCGAATCTGTTTGGCGCAAACTTTTAGCCAGCCCTCGATTGTTGCCGGATCGATCGCGTCCGATCGCTGGCGGCTGTAAAAGTCTGCGATTGCCTTCCAGGTTTGAGCGTCGGGGGCAGCAAGCTGGCGAGTCGCGGTCGTGTTTGGCAGATACAGCCGCTTGAATCCTGCCCAGGCTAGCCGGCAACGGGCGATCGCGTCCTCGTCCAGTCCCGCCGCTTGCAAAGCTTCGGTCAGACATTTTTGGCTGACTTTTCGCAGCAGCCCCCAGTCAGTGCGACGACTCGATTCTTGCTGATGACGTAGGCGATCGCGAATCGTGTTGCTGAAGCTCAGCAGCGCATAGGTTCTTAAACTAGCTCCCTGTTCAGCGCGGTAGCCTTGCAGCACCTTTGGCAGGGTGGCGATCGCAATTTGAAATCGATCGGGCAAGCCAAACGCATCACCCGGATTAGCAGCAATGCGGCGCGCTGCCCAGTAGCACACTTCCTGCACATAGGCGGCGAGATGTCTGCTCGGAAGTTCACTTTGGTGCTGCCGATGCCAGTGCAGCACCCAAAATTCTTCTGATTCTCCAAGCTCAGTTTCCGATTGCTGCATATTTCGCCGCAGATGAGCATCGATCGCCCAGTGGCTAAAGCGATCGGCTTCAAACTGAGCGAATGTGGAGAAAACTTGGACTAGAGTCTGTCGAGGTTGCACAGGCAATTTGATCGAGCTATCTGATTGTATAGCAGGTGTCGAGTCTCAAATTATGGCGTTGCATCGAGGGAGGAATTGGGATGAGTTCCAATGCAATGTCCAGAATGCCAGTTCACTCATATCCGCAAGAACGGCAAGAAAACGGACTAAGGAGATTTCTGGCAAATGAATTTACCCAAACGCTTAAGATCGTTATCATCCTCCTGCAAATCAAGGAGTCAGTGTTTGAAAAGCCAAGAGTGTTCTAAAGAGCCGCTCACTGCGTCTCAAATTGAAGACCTCCGTTTGGCTGCCTCCAAAATGAGTGGGGCTGCTCGTCGGGACTTTCAAGCCCGGATGACGGTGAAGTATTTAACGCTCGTTTAGCAGAGCGAGTATTCGGGTGGGGCAGAGCCAATATTACACTAGGACTGGCAGAACGGCGGAGCGGTATCATCTGCGTCGGTGCTCAAGTGGGCTATAGCGGAAGTAAACGGTGGGAGGAGAAGCACCCCGAAGCGGCGATCGCGTTACAAGCCCTCGCAGAAGCTCATGCTCAACAAGACCCAACGTTTGAAAGCTCAATTGCTTACACCCGATTAACGGTTCAGCAAGCATTAGAATAATTACGTCAGCAGGGATTTGCCGTTGAGCAATTCCTGCACCCAGCACGATGGCAGTGATTCTCAATCGGATGGGATATCGATCGCTCCGGTACGACAGGCTTCACCACCAAGTACACCTACGATAGTCGAGGCAACAAGCTCACAGAAGCAGATGCGCTTGGCAATGTCACGTACTACACCCACAAAATCTTTGACCAGATCACCCGCACATTTAGCCGTTCTGCTAGCGAAACTGATGCGTTAGGAAACACAACGAGCTACAGCTACGACGGGTATGGCAATGTGCTCTCGACCCAGGATGCGAAGGGACAACTGACTCAGTACAGCTATGATGCCAGAGGGAATCTCAAATCCTTTAGTGATGCTGCCAATCAAGTCACCTACTTTGAGTATGACAAGCGCGGCAACCTGACTCGGATGGTTGATGTCCTAAATCACGCGACGACCTACAGCTATGATGCCAACGGCAATCGTTTAAGCGAAACCCGCAACGTCACTACTCCAACGGGTGTCCAGGAACTGGTAACGACTTGGAGTTATGACAAAGAGGGACAGGTGAAAACGGTGACTGACCCGGAGCAGCAGACGACGAGTTATGAGTATGATGCGAATGGGAAACAAACTGCCGTCATTGATGCCCTTCAGCGTCGTATGGAGTATCGCTACGATGATAGTGGCTTGTTGATTGAAACGATTCTGCCGGATGAGACCCCCAACAACTCAGACGACAATCCCAGAACTCGCTCCAGTTATGATGCAGCAGGACGAAAAATTGCCACAATCGATCAGGCTGGACGAGTCAAACACTACCAGTACGACGAGCTTGGCAGACTGGTGGCAACGATTTACGCCGACTCAACGCCAGATACCTTAGCAGATAACCCCAGAACCATCACAGAGTACTACCTCACGGGTGAAGTCAAAGCGCAAATTGATGAACGTGGCAATCGCACGGAATATCGTTACGATGCGGCAGGGAGACTCATTGAAACAATTTATGCCGACAACACGCCAGAGACTTTAACTGACAATCCCAGAAGCACTGTTCAGTATGACGAAGCTGGACGGCGGATTGCTGATATTGATGCACTCGGTCATCAAACTCAATTCATCTATGATGAGCTGGGTAGAACCATCGAGACCCGTTTCCACAACGGCACCTCAGTTAGCACTGCCTATGATGAGTTGGATCGCAGACAGTCTGTGACAGACCAAAACGGTAAGGTGACAGCATATCGCTATGATGCGATCGGACGACTAACTGGAGTGAAAGATGCCTTAGGACACTGGACAGAGTACACCTACGATGAACTGGGTCGTCTAGTTGAAGTGGAAGATGCGAATGAGCATGAGACGCGCTATGAATACGATAAAGCTGGACGGCGCACGGCAGTCATTCTACCGTTAGGACAGCGATCGAGTACCACCTATGATGCAGTCGGTAATGTCCAGTCTGTGACTGACTTCAATGGAGAGACCACAACCTATAGCTACGATGCACAAAACCGTCTAGTGTTGAAGGATTTTGAGGATGACCCCGATGTTCGCTACACCTACACCTTGATAGGACAGGTTGAGAGCATTACAGATGGTCGTGGCATTACAACGTTTACCTATAATGAGCGCGATTGGTTGATGGGTCGCAAAGACCCAACTGGGGCTTATACCAGTGATGGGTATACGATCGAGTATCAGTATGACGCAGCAGGCAATCGCACCTCTGTTGAGGTTCCTTCGGGTACAACCAACTATACCTTCAACGAGCGGAATTGGTTGGAGACGGTTGTTGATCCGAATGGGGGTGTCACTCGCTATGGCTATGATGCGATCGGCAATCTGATCCAAACCCAATTCCCAAATGAGATAACTGAGATCCGCCAATACAACGACCTCAACCAGTTGGAGTATTTGGAAACCAGCAAGCTGTATGGGGAGGGTGATAAAGAGATTCTCACCAGCTACACCTACACCTTGGATAAGGCTGGTAATCGCCTCTCTGTGACAGATCACACAGGAAGAGTAACAGAATATGATTATGACGATCTCTATCGCTTAGAGCGGGAGAAGGTAATTGTTGGAGGAGTGGTTCAGACGATCGACTTCACCTATGACAATGTTGGCAATCGTCTCGGTCAGATTGATTCCACTAAGGGCACGACAATCTATGTTTATGATGACAACGATCGCCTCCTAACTGAAACGTTCAGCCAGATTAACGGCAATACGGTTATCACAACCTATAGCCATGACAACAATGGGAATACGATTTCTAAGGAAGTTGGGGATCAGCAGACGGTTTATGTCTGGGATGATGAGAATCGCCTAGTCGCAGTGGATGTTAGCACAACAACAAGCATTAAGTATCTGAAGTATCAATATGACACTAGTGGTATTCGAGTTGTCTCAATTGCTGATGGGCAAGAAACACGGTATATAGTTGATGCTAATCAGCCTTATGCTCAAGTGCTAGAAGAATATGCAAGCAATGACACGTTGTTAACTTCTTATATTTACGGGAATGATTTAATTTCTCAGACCCAATATGATTCACAAACCTATGTAGATAGCACGACATATTATCATGTTGATGCTTTAGGTAGTACAACGGCACTGACAAATGAGTCTGGGAGTGCTGTTAAGAGCTACCTTTATGATGCCTTTGGGAAAACCATCAGCGAAACGGGCGCGACAGAGAATAAGTACCTCTTTGCAGGAGAGCAGTTTGATCGGGGTTTAGGTGATTACTATCTCCGACAGCGGTTCTACGATACAGACACAGGAAGATTCACTAGACGTGACACTTATGAAGGTAGGTTAGCTGAACCTCTGACTCTGCATAAATATCTTTATGCAAATGCAAATCCAGTGATGATGCAAGACCCGTCTGGGTTTACTGCTATTACTAGTGGTGGTATGGGAGACTTTGCAACTGCTTTAGCAATCTTCGCCATCCTTGCAACCATTGGAGCCATTACTTACACAGCTACACTTGAGAATGCAAGAAATAGAGTCTGTCGTTATGAGATTGACGAAGATCACATTTTTTATCCAGACACACGCTTTGGTGGGGTAACTGGATTTCATTCCACAGCACTGGCACTAGAAGGTTATGATTTTGAATGGTTGGATGAAAACCAGATTCCTTCAAGTGCATGGGGTAGTCCTTACGAAGCTACGTTTTATCTACCAGGTAATCCAGAAGCCAGAAAAACCTCTTCATTTTTCCCTGATATAATGAGTAAGGATGATGTAATAAAGGCTATTGGAGAAGCTTATTTGAAGGACGGCTGCAAACCTAATGGAGATTGGTCTGCATCTATCATATTGCCGGGAGCTAACATCCCTGCAACTGTTTCCGGCTCTGTTAGACCAATAGGCAATATTCATCTCATCACAACAGCGTATCCAGGTGTCCTAAGACAATAAATCTAGCAACCATGAATAGTTTTTTTGAAGGTATAAAGTCACTTCTATCATTAGCTGCTAGAAGTGGTTCACGACAAGTTGTTGAGATGCTTATTAGCTCAGGTGCAGACGTTAATTCTTTAGATGAATCTGGAAAAGCTCCTATACACTGGGCTGCCAGAGGAGGCTATTTAGATGTAATGAGATGCTTGGCAGAGAATGGTGCAAACCTCAATTTATGTAGTAAAGATTCGTATCTCGCTCTACACTATGCGATTCAATGTCAAAACCCTGAAATTGTTGAATTTCTTCTAAAGAAAGAAGTTTTGGTTGATGAGTACGCTAGTGTTATGTTAGGTAGGATTGATCAGATTAGAGCTTTTATAAATATAGGTTTCAATGTAAATGAAACTTATACAAAGTTAAATACGTATCCGATCTTCGATGCTATTGAGTTTCAACACTTAAATGTGGTTAGGCTTCTAATTCAAGTTGGTGCAAGTGTTCATAATGTGCTTGATAGTAATGGAGCCACGGTTCTGCATCTGCACGGTTCTGTAAAAAATATTCATATTTTTAATTCATTAATATCTGCTGGAGCAAATATTTATTTAAGGGACTATAAAGGATTCACACCTTTACATGTAGCCGCCAGATCAGGTTGTTCAAATGTTGTTGCAAGATTAGTAGAGCTAGGAGCAGATATTGATTCAATTGCAGAAGATGGTAGTACACCTTTATGGCAGGCAGCTTACTCACAGAATCAACAAGCTACTGAATGTTTACTATCAGCCGGAGCAAGAGTTAATATCAGCAATCGTCTGGGAGAAACACCGCTACACGCGACCTTACATCGTAAATCTGGAGTTTTGGTCGCGCAAAGTTTAATTGATCGCGGTATCGATATTAATTCAACTAATCAGCGTGGACTTCGTGCAATTCATATTGCAGTTGCACAAGGCAATGAAGAATTAGTTGATTTGCTTCTTACGAACAATGCAACCATATATTAATTTATTATGAAAGGATTTAATTTACTTCATACACCTATCCTATGCATTAGACGCATTTTTCTTAACACGGAAGGGAAGATCTAGGAGCGAGATATAGCAGATATTTGAGGCTATGAGTTAGTGGATCGCGCTGGTACGAAAGACGGTTGTGTCGCAAGAACTTATTAATGACAAACGATCGATATTGATCGCATTCCCTTAAGCAGCAATTCCGAAGCTCGCTTCGATAAATTTTACTTGAGATATACTGTCCCCTTTGTTGACTTCTTTCACTTGTCCTTTCCGAATCATATTCATTCATTGCTTCGATCCCGCTCAACGTTCTTCTGGCGCTATTAAACGTCTTGAACCCCATCATCGGCTTCACAATTCGCTTGATATTTCTATGGTCCTGCTCAATGACGTTATTCAAATACTTGCTCTGCCGTAACTCCGTCTCTTCTGCAACCGTCTCATCTACTTGCAGGGTTTGCATTGCCACTGGGTAAGCGGCATTCTTGTCCACATTAATGACTCGTGGAGTCTGAATGTGCTGACCCTTGAGTACTTTGCGAAAGAAGCGTGCTGCTGCCTTCATCTCGCGTTGAACTCAACATGAACTCCTATGCATTAGTAGGATCTTTCTTAACAAAGTAGGAAATGTCTACGATCGAGCTATAGCGAGAATTTGAGGCTACAGGTAAATCGATCGCCTTTGTTAAAAAGGTTGCTTTAGCAACGAAACTCAACAGAAAAAGTAAAGGAAATTAACCGAGCTAGAAGAAGAACAAAGAAGAGTAACGAAAAGAAACGATTGCCTCTTATGTCAGTTAACAAAGCTATAAGCGATGCTGTGCAAGGATTTGAGTCCGTTGATTGAGTCAAAAGTGAAATTATGTAAGAAAGGCGATGAAAAACTACAAAAAAGGAAAGTAGAACTCAACGATCGCGAGAGTGGTGGTGCAGCGTGGGTTGATGGTAGCAAAAGACCGAGACTTTAAAGCTAGATAAGGATAAGGATAAAGATAAGGAATTAGGGAGGCGTAGGTGACACTTAAGCGGCAGATCTAGAAAATAGAAATGCTTGAAATCGTTGTGTATCAAGGATTTTAAGTTTATCAACCGTGTGGCAACGGTGCGGCAAGGGTTGGGAGAGAGCGATCGCCAAGGATAGAGGTGGTAGACTCAATAGCGCCACTATGTGAATGTTGTTCGCTGTGCCAACGCTTCCCTGTACACCTTCCTCAATGGCGTTGAGTTTGCAAGTAACCGCAAACAGTTTCCTCCCCCTCAGGCTGCCTGAAATTCCTCCTCAGTCCTCAAAGCGGTTTACGGACAAGACAAAACCGGGCAGCACGACTTCGCCAGAGAGTTCAGTCGGCAGTTGTCGCACCTCATTGGGTTGACCCTGGCGGTAAATCTCCACTTGTTGATCCTGGGGATTGAACATCCAGCCCAATCGAACTCCAGCATCCATGTACTCCAGCATCTTTGAGTGCAGCAGTTCCAAATCATCAGCAGGAGAGCGTAACTCGATCACAAAGTCAGGGGCAATGGGGGGGAATTTGCGTCTCTGTTCTAGAGTGAGAGCTTGCCAGCGAGATAGCTCGACCCACGCCGCATCTGGAGAGCGATCGCCCCCATTGGGTAATTTGAACAGGGTGGATGAGCTGAAGGTTTTGCCCAATTGGGACTGACGATTCCAGATGCCCAAGTCAATCCCGAACTCCGACTCATAGCTACCGCCCTCCCCACCAACAGGTGACATAACAATCAAAGCTCCCTTAGCACTCCGTTCAATGGACAGGTCAGGGTTACTGCGGCAAAGCTGGTAGAACTGCTCATCGGTGAGATGAACCTCTGTTGTCTCCAGCACCAGTGGCAAGGTCAGTGAAACCATAGGAGCGTCCCGATTCAATCCCCATTAAGTTCCTGAGTTTCATTATGTCATTTGCGACGGCAGATGGTGTCGCGTCTCACATTATTTGGGCTCTTGCGCAAATTTTGATACTGCTGGCGAAACATTGCTTAACCTGCCAATTCAGCCATGAGCTTGACGTATTGAGAGACACGAGTTGTGGCATGAGGAGTGCTCAATAACCAATTGAAAACTCGTTTTAGATTGATCGCCGTTGCAGTTAAGAGATGTTGTAAATGAGTTTTTGCTAAACCAATATATTATATCGAGCACGACGAAGGCTATGAGCACGAATCCCCTCAGAAAGTGTTCCTTCAATGCCTGCACGTCGTGCATACTCCTTCTTATAATCCTTTGTTGTGGCTCGTTGCCGTGCGCTTTGTAATGCCTTATATTGCTGCTCTGGACGAAGCGTTACAGTCCGTCTTTGTCGTTTACTTTGAGTACAAGACGAAAGGCTAGGACAGGCTAGAACAATCGTATCCATACAGAGGGTGACGGGCGAAAAGTAGGCAATTTCAGGAAATACTGATAGTCTCAATCCTATGGAAAACCAACCGCCCCATTTTCTTGCCGAGATTTCTGATACCGACTGGGAAAAGACCCCAGAGAGTGTCAAGAGATTAGTGGAGCAATTACTGGAGCGGATTGCGGCTTTAGAAGAGCAGCAAGAGCACCTGGAAGAACAGTTGAAGCGGAACTCGCAGAATTCGTCGCACCCCCTTCACAAGATGTGTTGCCAGGGTTTAAGCCGAAGCCTAAAGAGCAAGGCAAGAAAAGACGGGGAGGTCAACCGGGGCATGAAGGACACTCGCAGAGGTTGTATGCAGCGGAAGAGTGCACTGGGATTGAAGAGCATTACCCCAGCCATTGTTGGGGGTGCGGCGAGGCATTAAGTGGTTCTGATGCAGCACCCCAACGATGTCAAATCGTCGAGATTCCACCCCTGCGTCCAATGGTCGTAGAGCATCGGTTTCATGCCTTGGATTGTCCGAGTTGTGGGGTAAGAACTCGTGCGTATGATGGCGCAGTAGTAGATGGCAGTCGGTATGGCGACCGTTTATGCGCTTTAGTGGGACGATTGAGTGGGGAATATCGCCAAAGTCATCGGATGGTGGTGCGGCTGTTAGCAGAAATCTTTGAGGTCGAGATGTCGGTGGGCCGTGTGGGGCGATTGCGCCAAGCCATCAGCGAGGCTGTAGCAGTGCCCGTGACCGAAGCCCACCAGTATGTGCAGCAGCAAGCACGAGTCAGTGTCGATGAAACCAGTTTCCAGCAAGGTAACGCCGATGGAGCAAATCCAACGGGCACCAAAGGCTGGTTATGGGTCGTGGTGACTCCTTGGGTGTGTTACTTCCAGGTGCTATTGAGCCGTTCTCAAACTGCTGCCCAAACGATATCGGGAAATGCATTTGCTGGCTATGTTAACAGTGACCGCTACAGTTCTTACAACTGGCTAGCCATGAAGCAACGGCAAGTCTGTTGGGCACATTTGAAACGCAATTTCACGAAAATTGCCCAGCGTCGTGGGGTGAGTCGGGAGTTGGGAGAAGCACTGCTCAAACAACACGAGCAATTGTTTGAATTATGGCATCGGGTGCGAGATGGAACACTAGAACGCACACAATTGCTCAGCGAGGTTGAACCGATTCGCAAGAGCGTACATCAGTTACTCACCGAAGATGCCGATTATGCCATTGCCGAGGGTGAGAAAACCCCGTTGGCGAAAACCGTGAGGACTTGTTGCCAATTATTAAAGCTAGAACCTGCACTCTGGTTATTCGTCACAGTGGAGGGTATCGAACCCACCAACAATGCAGCAGAGCAAGCCATCCGTCCAGCGGTGTTATGGCGAAAATGTAGCTATGGTTCTCAACGTGCCGAAGGCAGTCTATTCGTCGGACGCATGATGACTGTCGTGACTTCTTGAAGGCGGCGACAGCGCCATGTTTTGGATTATTTGACTGATGCCTGTCAAGCCCAGCGTCAGGGTTTACCTGCTCCCTCGTTGTTGCCAGTTTCAACCCCTGCTAATTTTTCTTCGCCAGTCGCCTGACTCCCTGTACGGATACCTGACGGGAACTGTTGCTGCCACCCCCGTCACAGAGTAGGAGAATCAAACCTGCCGTTCGATACTGATGGAAACCATATTGGTTCCACCACTGGCCAATCGCTTCACAGGCAAACTCAGAGGTGTCATGGGAGGTGCCAATCTGGACATAGCCGATGTTGAGCGCCAGGTCATACAATCCGTGAGGGATTGCCACACCCTCTGCCAATGACTTCCAGTCATGGTCAAACACTTCGACTCCACTCTCCTGCATGTACAGGTGTCCTTCTCGATACAATTGACCCATCAATTCTCTTTTTTGTGTCCATGCTCAATACCGGAGTGCCTGCAGCTTGGTAAACCTCTTTCAAGCGTTCGATGTTCTCAAACTGTTATTTCGCTCTCGGGTGCGTTCCGGTTGCCAGTCGCTTTTGAGCGTTCCGTTTACGGTAGTGATGCTTTTCGAGCAATTGGTCTACCACCGTGACACTGACTGCAATCCCTTGGCTCTTCGGTAACTCAGCAATCTCTTGACGTGTTAGATTTGTCCACTTCACCGTTTCATCCATCGGCAAACCTGCTGTATGTTGGGCAATCACTCTTAAAAACGCGGCATCGAGTCCCTCAATCGTCTCGAATGCGGATTTTCCTCCACCTCCGCTTTGCCTAACTCCGCTCTGGTTTAACACCGCCTCTTGCTCTAATTCCTTCATGCCGTTGCGAATCAGTTTGTCATCACACTCGAAGAATTGGCTAATGTACGTAATGCCACCCCATCCCAGTTTGAAAGCTTCTACTGCCGCATAGCGCCGACGATCCTTCTCCGATAAGGACCGATAGAATCGTTGCATGTGTTGTTCAACTTCCAGGGAATAGGGTTGACATCGTTTTGCGAGAATTTCACGTTACTGTCAGCCTATGACTCTTGCCTGATTACCGGATCTTATTTAATTCGTATTCCTAAAGGGGCGGAAGTACACATGCTTACACCCCTGATTCAATCAGAGATCCTCGATCGACTCCTGACGAGAATACAAGGAGATCGACTGTGTCAAATTGCCATTCTCGGTGGCGACACTCACCACATCACCAGAGCCATCGATCGTCTTTAAGCTGAACTTGTTTCCACATTGCGCTGCTTGCAGACTCGGAGAAGTGACCGAGCAATGCAGCACTATGGCTTAACAAACTTCCATAAAATTTTGTAATCCCAGTAGTAGTTGAGAGAATCAAGGACATTCGGGAAATAGACGTTGCTTTCTTTCATCAATATAAAGTCGTTTAGCATAAACTTCTGAGCAAAAACAGAAAAGCCCGCATCCCGAAACGTGTCGGCAATGAAATTCAAACTATAGTTTTGCACTTCAAGATTAGACTCTGCTTCAATCATTGTTTTCCAGGTTGGCCACAATGGATTGTCTGCATGGCAGCCTAAAGCAGCGTAATATGTTCCTTTTGATTGTAGACAAGTATACATCTCCTGTGAATGCCGCTTCAAGTCGCGGATCAGGTACAGAACTTCGTGACTAAAGGCAATATCAATAGCGGATTGAAATGAATCTAAATTATCTCGAGCTTCGTAGACGAGCGGCAAATTTCCTTTTCTGTCATTAGCAATTTGGATGGATTGCCGAGCGACATCAATTCCAATTCCTTTTTGAAATGGCTTCTGCTGATAAAGAACCTGCAAAAAACCACCCTGATTACAACCAAAGTCAAGTACAGTCTTCCCCTCCAGGCTTGTTTCAGACATTCGATTAATCATGACCTGCCACAGCGGGTAATGATCATCAAACATGTTGTCTTCTTCTCTGGAATTAGTTAGCCAAGTGTCAACAAGTTTGCTGGTCATTATTTAGCCTCGTATACTTCAACACATTTGTTGTTAACAAAAAGGCTAAAGTCCACTTAAAGGTCAAGCAGTCTATAGCCCTTTTCTGACACCAAAGCCTACCACTCGATCCCAGCCTTTGAAATGCCTTATGGGGGGATTTAGGTCAAATCGCTATCAATACTGTTCAAAGCAGTTTTTGGTAATGTTCTAAAAAAATTGTTTGAAAAGTATCAAATGTAAGGGCGTAGCATTCGGCAAATAGCCCTTAAAAAAGACCCAGAAGCACTGCCCGAATGCTACGCCCCTATGGGTGTCGGGCTACAAATCAGACTTTTAAGACATCCTCTAATACTCGAAAATTAAAAAAGAATAAAGCTTCAACTTTATATGTCTCTTTATACCTCCCCCCTGCATTGTCGAATCTCTGTTTTCAATGGTAATGTTTATCCTCAAGTCATTTCATTGAAGTAATGAGAGTAATGAGCCTTGCCAGCGTCGGTGCGAACCAATTGTTTTTTGGCGATCGCTCCTCACCTGAATCTATCTAAGGGATATTGATATTGCATGAAAAATCTTTTCAGGGCTTTACTTGCTGTAGCAGTAGCAGCACTCATTGTTCTGCCTAGTTGTGCCCAGCCGCAGAGTGAAACTCAGACATCGAAAGAGATCATTTTCTCCTGGTCGGAGGATATCGGCCCCCTCAATCCGCATTTGTACAATCCCAGCCAAATGTTTGCCCAAGACCTGGTCTATGAGTCATTGGTGAACTACGGTCGAGGTGGTGAAATTCTGCCGGGTTTGGCTGAACAATGGGAGGTTTCGTCAGACGGAAAGCTAATGACCTTCCAATTGCGTCAAGGCGTTCAGTTCTCAGATGGAACCCCTTTCAATGCGGCAGCGGCAAAAGCAAACCTCGAACAGGTTCTGGACAATCGGGATGAGCATGAATGGCTGGGATTAATCCAGGAAATGGATCGGGTTGAGGCAGAGGGCGAGAGTACTCTAAAAATATATTTGAAAAATGCCTATTACCCTGCCTTACAAGAATTAACGCTAATTCGTCCGGTTCGCTTCCTGTCCCCCAAGGCATTTCCAGATTCAGGGACAACCGCTGAGGGAATTAAAGCTCCGATCGGGACGGGGCCTTGGGTCTTAGCAGACTACAGTAAGGATAGCCTTGCCGTTTTCAAGCGCAATGAGAACTATTGGGGCAATCCACCCGAAGCAGAACAAGTAACCGTCAGGATTATTCCAGATGGGGAGACTCGCGCATTAGCCTTTGAGAATGGAGAAATTGATCTGATCTACGGCAGTGGCCTGATTAGCTTAGATGCGTTCAAACGGCTACAAGATTCGGGTGAATATGAGGCAGAAGTCTCTCCACCGTTAAATACCAGAGCGATCGCCCTCAACTCTAGCCGTGGCGCAACACAAGACTTGCAGGTTCGTCAGGCGATTCAGCACGCTTTTAATAAAAGTGCTGTAATTCAAGCAGTTTTCTACAACACTGAACCCCAGGCTGACACGTACTTCTCCAATGAAGTGCCTTATGCTGATATTGGGCTTCAACCCTATGCCTATGACGTAGACCGCGCCAATTCACTGCTAGACGAAGCAGGATGGCAACGACAAGGGCAGGGCACTCGGCAGAAAGACGGGCAGCCCTTAACGGTAGAATTATCATTTAATGCAACGAATAATGCTGATAAAGCGGTTGCAGAAGCGCTCCAGGCTGACCTGAGAGTCGTCGGGATCGATTTGAGACTGTTGGGTGAGGAAGAACAATCCTGGTTAGATCGGCAAACCAGCGGTGAGTTCCATCTCATTTTCAACGACACCTGGGGGCCTCCTTATGAACCTCAGGCCATGATGTCCTCTATGCGTGCCCCTGCCCATGCGGACTATGAAGCGCAATCCGGTCTACCAATGAAAGCTGAGATCGATCGCAAGATCGGTGAGGTATTGGTCAGTACGGACGAAACCACCCGGCGGCAGCTTTATGAAGAGGTTCTCACTACATTGCATGAACAAGCCGTTTATCTGCCGATTTCGTATTCCACCAATATTGCGGTTTTTCACAAAAATCTCAGTGGATTTGAGTTTATGCCACAAGCTAACCAGGTGCCCTTGAGCAAACTAGATAAGGCATAGAGAACAGGTAATGCAGCATTATATCGTCCGGCGTATCCTGCAATTAATTCCAGTGCTACTGGGAATCTCTCTAATTACCTTCCTGTTGATTCAGTTGATGCCTAGCGATCCGGCAATTGTCGTGCTTCGGGTCAACCAAGTCCCCGTGACAGAAGCGGCGATCGCCGCCATGCGAGAAAGACTGGGGCTTAATCGCCCCCTTCCTATCCAATACTTCGATTGGTTATGGCATGTTCTTCATCTAGACTTTGGCAACTCGTACGTCACAGGTGAACCTGTACTTCAGGAAGTTCTTCATTACGCACCTGTTACCCTAAAACTGACCTGTTTCACCGCCATCCTGATTTTGCTGATCGCTTTGCCAGCAGGTATTCTGGCTGCGCTCTACAAAAACAGCATGTTTGATCAGATGAGCCGCATGTTTGCCTATACCGGAACAGCTATCCCCTCCTTTTGGCTTGGCTTTTTACTAATTTATTTGTTCAGCCTCAAGCTCAAACTGTTTCCCGTAATGGGATCAGGAACGCTCGCCCATTTTGTGTTGCCAGCTATTACCCTGGCTTGGGGCCCCGCTGCTATTTGTACACGCCTCCTGCGTAGCAGTATGCTAGACAGCTTGAGCCAAAACTATGTGCTTTATGCGCGCGCCAGGGGAGTATTTGAACGGATGGTCATTGGTCAGCACGTCTTCAAAAATGCACTTCTCCCGGTTGTTACCTTCTTTGGTTTAAGCTTTGCTCACCTCTTATCAGGAGCCGTCATTGTCGAAAATGTGTTTGCATTGCCTGGTGTAGGGCGCTTTATGGTTAAGGCAATTCTCAGCCGCGATTATCCGGTAATTCAATGCTTCGTTTGTCTCAGCGCGTTCTTGTTTGTCTCGGTTAACTTAATTGTTGATCTTGTCTATGGTTATCTTGATCCGCGTATTCGTTTAGGCGGCGTTAACGAATCGGCTCATTGAGTAATTACTATGGCTATTCTTCAACGACTACTCGCACACAAGCTGGCATGGATTGGATTAGGCATCATTCTCTGTGTCACCATTGCCGCTATTTTTGCTCCATTGATTGCTCCCCATGATCCATTTCAAGTGGATCTGTTGAAGAAGCTGCAATCTCCTGGTGGGGCGTTTCCATTGGGTACAGATCATTTGGGGCGGTGCATTCTCTCTCGTCTCATTTATGGTGCGCGGATTTCGCTGTCGATCGCCGTTGCTGCCATGACGTTGGGCGTTACCCTGGGTCTTCTGGCTGGAATGGTTGCCGGTTATGTCGGTGGCAAACTGGACGCATTGATCATGCGCCTCTGTGATGTTCTGTTAGCCTTTCCCCAGCTCATTTTGTCACTGGCAATTGTTGGCATTCTGGGAGCAGGGGCATTCAACATCGTGATAGCCCTGTCGATCGCACAGTGGGCCTGGTATGCCAGGATTATGCGGAGTAAAGTGCTATGGGTTAAAGAGAGCAACTTTGTGAAAGCGGCGATCGTGTCTGGAACTCGATCGTTTCCATTAATGCTCAAACATGTTCTGCCTCATGCGATTTCTGAAATTATTGTTCTGGCTTCGCTCGACCTCGGTGTAACAATTTTGCAAATTTCTGGACTGTCTTTTTTAGGATTAGGGATTCAACCGCCTACCCCAGAGTGGGGAGCCATGATCAACGACGGTCGAGAATTCTTTCGAAGCGAACCCGGCATAATGTTTTACCCCGGTATGATGATTTTCATGACCGTCCTCGCATTCAACCTGGTTGGTGATGCCTTACGAGACGCACTAGATCCAAGAAGCAGCCAGCGCGTCAAGATGGAAGATTTAGAGTCTAAACTTCAGCATCAGGTGTAGTGCTCCATCATGGTTGAACCTGTACTCACGGTCAATGATTTGCAGATTGAGTTCCGAGGCAAGGCAGGCAGGCAGCAAGCTGTTTGTGGTGTTAGCTTTGAACTGAAGCCGAGTCGCGTTTTGGGCATTGTGGGTGAAAGCGGCTCTGGCAAAAGCGCAACCTGTTTGTCAATCTTGGGACTTTTGGGTAAAGAAGCACAGGTCTCTGGCCGTATTCAGCTTTCAGGGCAAGACCTGATGCAGCTCCAACCCGAAGAAATGAGACGGATTCGAGGAAAGGAAATCAGCATCATTATGCAAAATCCGATCAGTTTCTTTGATTCGATCTCAACCATCGGCAAACACTTTATGAAAACGTTGCGATCGCACCAGTCTATCACTCAAGCTGACGCTCAACAAATTGCGATTGAACAGTTATCAGCCGTAGGATTAAGAGACGCAAAAGCATTGTTAAAGCAATTCCCGTTCCAACTCAGTGGTGGTATGTTGCAGCGGGTGATGATTGCGATCGCGCTCTCGCTTAAGCCTAAAATCTTAATTGCCGATGAACCGACCACTGCCCTTGATGTTCTGACGCAGGTGCAACTTCTCAAGTTAATTGCCCGTCTGCAAAAGCAGCATGATATGGCTATTCTTTTAGTGACACACGATTTAGGTGTGATTGCTCAACTGGCCGATGACGTTGCCGTTATGTATGCCGGACAATTTGTGGAACAGGCAACCGTTGCGACTTTATTTGATCATCCCCAACATCCCTACACGCGATCGCTGCTAGAATCCCGTCCCAACGTCCGAATTAGCCGCTAGCCTCCCATGACTTTATGACCTTGTTATTGATCCGCAATGTTTCCAAAACCTACACACTCAATCAAGGTTGGCAGGGTAGGAAAGCGATTACAGCGTTGCAAAATGTTTCCCTCACCATTTCACCGGGGTGTTGTTTGGGGCTTGTGGGTGAAAGTGGTTCTGGAAAAAGCACATTAGGGCGAGTAACGCTAGGCTTAGAAAAACCAGACTCTGGAGAAATTTGGTTTCAGGGAAAAGATATCTCTCGATTGAAAAACAATGAATTAAACGCTCTGCGGCGTGATATGCAGGTTGTGTTTCAAGATAGCTTTAGTGCCGTCAATCCACAACTAAAAGCAAGAGAGATTATTGCGGAACCCATCAATAATTACTTGAGGATTTCACCTACTGAAACAAGGGATAGAGTCGCTCAGTTGCTAGAGAAAGTAGGCTTAACGGCTGCTGATGCAGAGAAATATCCGCATCAGTTTAGTGGAGGACAGCTACAGCGTATTACCATTGCCAGGGCGATCGCCCTCAACCCAAAGTTCATTGTTTTAGATGAACCCGTAGCCAGCTTAGACATGACGATTCAAGCCCAAATTCTAGACTTACTGCTGTCTCTAAAACGTGAATTTAACCTTGCTTATTTATTTATTTCACACGACTTAGCCGCCGTCTCGTTTATCTCAGATGCATTAGCGGTTATGTATGAAGGGGCGATCGTTGAACACCTTGGGGATGTTAATCGTATGAGCGAGTTGCAACATCCTTATTCGATCCGTTTAATGGCCTCTCAACTGCCAGCCCATCCTCGTTATCGGCTGCCTATCCTTCATGGTGATGATAATGGGTTTCAACGTTCTATTTCTTAAACATCAGGTAAATAACTATCATGACAAGCAATCACTCACCTGCGGTTGACTGGCAACACTGGCTAGAGCGATGGGATAACCAACAAACCGGATACATTCCTCACCGGGAAGAGCGGTTTCAGGCGATGTTCGATGTGTTAGAGATTTTGCTACCCGAGAATTTTGTCGCCCTCGATCTTGCTTGCGGACCGGGTGCAATTAGCAAAAGACTGCTCGAACGGTTTCCTCATGCTCGTTGTGTAGCGATCGACCTTGATCCGGTTCTTCTCGCTATTGGTCAGGGAACGTTGGGGCATATGAACAGTCGGCTGCGTTGGGTAGAAGCAGATTTAACCCAGGATGATTGGGTGGAAAAACTTGGAGAATCTCAGTTTGACGCAGTACTGAGCACAACTGCGCTACACTGGCTACCCGGCGGAGCGTTACTCCAGGTCTATCGGCGGCTAGGCGAGTTGGTGCGATCGGGTGGTGTGTTTCTCAATGGCGATAGTATGCCCTTTCCATCACATTTAGCAGCTTGTAGTCAACTTGCTAAAACACTACAAACTCGTCAGGAAAAAGAAGCGTTTGAGACTCGTGGCAAAGAAAATTGGCAGGAATGGTGGCAGGCGATCGAGCAAGAACCGGAACTGAACGATTTACTTACCGAGCGTCAACGGCGGTTCGGAGAACGGCATACTGACTTTGAGCCAATTCTTAACGTGCATGAAGCCGGCCTGCACAATGCAGGTTTTCGTGAGGTCAGCACAATCTGGCAACGGTTGGATGAGCGGGTTTTATTAGCAGTGCGTTAGAGAATGGTTTAACAGGGCTGATGTGACTTGAACCGCTCCCTTCTCGGGCTGGCCGCAGGCGCTCAGCCCTCAATTCTGGGGGGGTGAAGGTTTGGGTGTACCCCGAGGTAGGACAAATTCATCTGCCTGATGAGAACTTGCGCTACATTCGCAAGCATGGACGCAAGCCCTGGAAGCGTGACTCTGGCACTGTACCTTTTTAGTTCAATATATTTCTCAAGATTCAAATTCGACCCAAAATAATGGATGAATCAATTAATTCATCCACAGACTTTTCTGCAAAAATTAGCAGATGTCGCAGTCCACAGTGAAGATATGGCTTGCGGGTCAATCAACAGAGAAATGGTTGGGTTGGCTCCAAAGACAGGCTTGAGGGGTATGCAGTTGATGGCACTCGTTTAGGCAAAATTCGAGTTCCAGAAACCGTCGCTAACTTGACGTTTGCTGGACAGAAGGGCGATCGCTCAATGTTGCGGCAGGTCATTCACTTTATGCGATCTGGTTTAATACTCAAGGTATATCGTTATACGGTTGATGATTCATTTGGAAGAAATTCATCAATCAAGGTAACAATAACTGCTGCAATAGGAACGGCTAGAAGAATACCAACAAAGCCCAATAGTTTGCCCATGACTAAAAAAGTCAGAATCACAACGACGGGATGAAGATTAACCTGTTGACTCATCACCAGGGGTTGTACAAGATGAGCATCCACTTGATTGAGAACTAAAAATAAAATTAAAACAAATAGCAACTTCCAGGGTGAAATCGTTAAAGCCACAATTGCAGGGAGAAACGTGCCGGCGATCGAACCAAAGTAAGGAATGACTTCTAGCAAACCCGCAATGACTCCAAACGACAGGGCGAGCGGAATGCCCAATATCCACAACCCGATCGTTGTTCCCAACCCCAAAAAGAGCATGGCAATACCAGTTCCAAAAATCCAGCCCCGCAGCCTGACCCCAGTAGCTACCAGGAAGTGATTGAAATGCTGATGATGTCGTCGAGGAATTAATCGGGAAATGCCAGCGATCAGAGTCGATGGATCATAAGCCATGTAAAGTGCCAGAATAAGCATAGCTATGACTTCAATTGTGGCTCCAAACGTCTGCCTGAGCAGCAGGGGAAATGACAATAACACCTGAGCCGTATAATTCCGAAACTGCGCTAAATTCTGGGAGAGATCAGGTACAAAGCTCGAACTATTGTGGAGTCTCACGGATAGATCGATCAATGTATTAAGATAACTCGGTAGGGAAACCAGTAATTGTTGAGTTTCATCTACTAAACTGGGCAACACAAAGGCTATCAGAAACGCGCCGAACCCCCCGATCAATCCAATTAGAAGCAGCACTGCCAACCATCGTTCATTAACCATCCTCTGGAACCACCGTAATAAAGTTCTCAGAATGACCGCAACCAGGGCAGCAACCGCAACGAGTTTTAAGACCGGTAGCAGTTGATAAAGAATGTACAAAACGGCTGCCAGTAAGACAGCGAGCGGAGCACCATGAGTCAACCGTTGCCACAGGCTTTCGTGCTGTTTAGAGGATGGTATATCTTCCCTGGGATCTCTTTGCATTGACTGAATTCAACTCCTTAGAACAGATGTCGCCTACCGCCTATGATCTCTGCCATTCAATAGACGTAGCGTAACTCGCGATCGAATTCCACTGCCTTAAGAAGGTGTTTGAAAAGTATCTTTTACGTCTCGGTAGGGGCGAAGCATTTGGTAGACAATTTCTCGGTTGTTCCAGCCATCCTAATTCGAATGCTTCGCCCCTACACAAATTCTAGAACCGATTGTTGCTGCCAGTTCTGGCACTTTAGAATACGTTCCTGACGTTTTTCAATGTCGGTGGTATCCGGTGATGTTTGAAACGGTTTAGAACCTGAGCTTGATCCAGACTGAATCAAGAATGCCCTCAATTTCAAATGGATAAAATCGAGCGAAGACAGTTCACCAAAAAGCCCCTCAAGTTGTAGTAATGTCAGGTCAAAGATAGTTGAAATCTATACGTATGTGACCCGAAAATGACACACCACCATAGCCATCATAATCACAGTTCCAGCCACTATAACCGCGCGTTTGCAATCGGGATTGTGCTCAATATCGGATTTGTCATTGTTGAGACGGTATATGGTTTTCTGGCACACTCGATCGCCCTACTAGCTGATGCTGGTCACAACTCCAGCGATGTCTTGAGTTTAGTCTTAGCCTGGGGAGCCAGTTTACTTAGCCAGCAAAAACCAACTCATCGTTACACCTATGGATTACGAGGTTCCTCGATTCTGGTATCGCTAACCAATGCAATTTTGTTGCTATTGGCGATGGGCGCGATCGGGTTAGAGTCGGTTCAACGTTTTGGTTACCCTGAACCGATCGCGGGTAGAACAGTAATTACGGTAGCCGTGGTTGGCATCCTGGTTAATACGATTACAGCATTACTCTTTATGTCAGGACGACAGCATGACTTGAACATTCGAGGCGCTTTTTTACATATGGCAGCCGATGCGGGAGTGTCTGCGGGAGTCGTTCTGGCTGGTATTGCGATCGTCCTGACAGGCTGGCAATGGGTTGATCCAGTGGTTAGTTTAGTGGTTGTGGTTGTGGTAGTTATTGGTACCTGGCAGTTGTTGAAAGACTCGCTCAATCTTGCCTTAAATGCAGTTCCGGAGGGAATTGAACCCTTAGCTGTTCGCACCTTCCTGGAGGAACGCCCTGGTGTTACCCAGGTGCATGACCTTCACATTTGGGCAATGAGTACAACAGAAACAGCCCTGACCGTTCATCTCGTCATGCCGGAAGGTCATCCAGGGGATGATTTTTTACAACAGCTTTGTGATCAACTCCACAGGCATTTTGGTGTTGATCATTCGACGATTCAGATTGAAGTAGGAGATTCTTTGCACATCTGTGCTTTAGCGCCTGATCATATAGTTTGAAATGATTCCAACCTCCCACTCAATCCTTTGAAATGCTTGATTGCGAATAAGTCTACAGAGAGATAGAAGATGCTTGAAGGGAAAAAGCAAATACTGATGCTGTGGCGTTACTGGTTCTCAAGTGGATGAACTGAACATTCTCGTTACAGCAATTGGGGCGATCGTACTGTTTCTAGGGTTAGTTTCTGACTATTTCCGACGCAACTGGTGGGCTTCTGATCCATTAACCGCATTACTGCTGGGCATTATTCTTGGCCCTGCTGTATTGGGACTCGTGAACCCTAATGGCTGGGGACTCCCAAAAGCACATTTATTAGAGCAGACAGCTCGCTTTACGATGGCGATCGGCCTGATGGGAGTTGCATTACGGTTGCCTCAACAGTACTTCTTCCGACACTGGAAATCGTTGGCGATTCTGTTCGGGCTAGTCATGCCAATGATGTGGGTTGCCAGCGGGTTGCTCGTCTATTGGATTCTTGGTCTTCCCTTCTGGGAGGCAATGCTGGTAGGTGCTGCAATTACGCCGACTGATCCCATTGTCTCGACCGCGATCGTCACAGGCGTTGTGGCTGAAGAGAATTTACCCGATCGCATTCGACACATTGTTTCAGCCGAATCAGGAGCCAATGATGGATTAGCTTATCCTTTTGTAGTGCTTTGCATTTTAATCGTAGAGAAAACAACCTCTAACGGTAGACCGTTAAGCGGAAATTTGCTGCCTCACTGGTTGACCCATGTGGTGCTGTGGGAAGTGGGTGGAGCCGTCCTGTTTGGTGCTGTATTTGGATACATTGCAGGTCGCCTGCTGAAATGGGCAGAACGACGAAAAACGATCGAAAATTCATCGTTTCTTGCCTACAGTATTGCTCTCTCATTAACAGTATTAGGAGCCGCTAAACTAATTGGAACGGATGGCATTTTGGCAGTGTTCATCGCTGGGCTTGCCTTTGGTAATGTGGTCGGTGGACCACAAAGAGCCAGGGAAGACAATGTTCAGGAAGCCATTAATCGCTTTTTTACGCTGCCCATTTTTATTCTGCTAGGTTTAATGCTTCCCTGGCAGCAGTGGGCAGCAATAGGATGGTGGAGGTTGGGGCTACTGGCGGTAATGGTGTTATTGTTACGTCGAATTCCAGCAATTTTGTTGTTTGGTCGGTGGATTAAGCCGATCCAAAATCGGGCAGAAACGTACTTTGTTGGCTGGTTTGGGCCTGTTGGAGTCGCGGCTCTTTTTTATGCCGGATTCTGTTTGCGCCGAACCGGAGTCGAAGAAGTTTGGCTGGTTTGTGCGCTCTCGATCTGCGCGTCTATCATCGTTCAGGGGTTGAGCGCAACGCCCTTGACTAAACAGTATGGCCAACTCCATCCGCAGGCGCAATCTCTCCATTCCTCTGGCTAAACAAATCCTCTGGCTAAACAAATAACAAACAACGTAAGTTTTCAGGAACTTGTAAAAGCAAAACGTTTAGAGAATCGGAAGGCTCCCAAGGTTGGGGAGTAGGGGGCAACCAGAGCCATGACCGCCAATGAATTTATCCATCCATTCAGCAATGCCTGAGCGGATGAGAGATAGTGGTAGCGAAAGGTTAGAGTAGATAGGTTGTATATATCCGCCTGAATCGAACCAACATGAGCAGCTCTATTGAATGGACAGCAGATGCTGAGTCCCGTCTTAAAGAAATTCCTTTCTTTGTTCGTCCGGCAGCTCGCAAGAAAATTGAGAAATTCGCGCAGGAAGCGGGCGCGACTCAAATTACAGTCGAACTGTACGAGCAAGCTAAACAGAAATTTGGTTCATCATCGTAAGCGTTCTCTCCATTTTGCCTGGTCAGGGTTAGCCGTCCATAACACCGTGGTAGAGGAATACCGTGATAGAGGCGATCGAGAGCGATATTTAACAAATATTCACCATCAACTGCATTCCCGAGTAACCCGCATCAACGGCTTACCTTTCTCAAGACAGATTAGTTTGAAAAATGGCAGTTGTACTGTTGAGCAACAGTAGCCTTCAGCAAAATGTCGCTCACCGCTTTGCGATTCACCTAAACCTATGTCGGTACTTCATCAGTCTGGAGTGATTCCCTATCGAATCAACCGTGGAAAACTTGAAATCTTACTCATTACCTCCTCTAGCGGTAAGCGTTGGATTGTTCCTAAAGGATGGATTGCGTTATGGATGACCTCAGTTCGATCCGCAGCCAAAGAAGCCTGGGAAGAAGCAGGCGTAACCGGAACCGTTACCCATTCTGCAATTGGCTCCTACAAAACTCGTAAATGGGGGTGCCCTTGCCAGGTAGAAATGCACTTGATGTTGGTAGAGCAAGAGCTAGAAACTTATCCTGAAGCGGGTCGCAGAAAGCGCCAGTGGTTAAGCCTTTCCAAGGCAATTAAGCGGGTGCAAGACGTTGAATTAAAACGACTGTTGAAGCACATGCAAACCATACAGCTAGACCAAATTAGCCAAGCCCAATCCGTTTAATTGCAGGCAACCATAAATGAGGACACCCTGAATATAATAAGCACGGGCAAGATGGTAAGCCTCACTGAACGACGGGCTGGAGATAATGGCAGTCAGGCTGGTGTTATGGGAGGTGGTATGGCAGAGTTACTGCCTCCCAGGCCGTTGCTTAATCATTTTGACCCAGTTACGGCTGTGGAACGCGATCGCCTCTCCAGCTCAGCAGCTCTGCGGATGGGGGTGCCCCACGCTCAACTGGACGGTAGACTGTTCCTGGCTCGGATCAGGCGGTTGAAGTCCTCGGTTTCAGTCCCATTGGGTGACATGCAGTTGTAGCCGCAGCCTGCCGGAATAGACAATTCGCCAATGCTGTGTGGCCTTCAACCCCTTCTATGCTCAGGGTATGACGACCGCCGCACTGGGTGCTGTTCTCCTCGATCGCTGTCTTGAACAGCACCGTCGCTCTGGCCGTTTAACCCTGCCGTTTCAAGCAAAACTGGATGCTCGTTTGAAGACTCCGTGGCCAAGTCTACCAGTGAAGACTTTCGCTGGCCGATGACAGGGACAACCGCCCGATCGCTTGACACTGGGACTACAGCACTGGGACTACAGCACTATGTGAATCGCGTGTTTCAACTCTGAGCCACCGACCCGGAGCTTTACCAGAGCTATCTTGAGGTGGTTCACCTGCTGCAACCGCCGTCTACCTTGTTTAAACCCGGCATTCTGGGGTGCGACCTGGGGACGGCGCAAAGCTGCGATCGCCCCAACCGGGTTCAGCGATCGTGACACCATCCCTCACTGATGCTTTAATTCGGCGTGCCAATGCCTCTATCGGCCAAAGAATAAATGGGGTGAGAGGTTTGTTAGCGCTCAGTCCAGGAGTGATCCCCCAGATAAACCCGTTTTTGGGTGCTAGTCAATGGTAGAGTTTATGTCAGCATCAGCTTGAATAAAGCTTGTTGTGTGGTTGCAGGAGCTCACTTCTCACCCAATTGACACCGGGTGACAATACGCGATAAATCATGATGCAATGGCTACATAAATTTTCTTTACAATGCAAGTTTTTCTAAACTCTCACATTGATCAGCCTGGGAGGGATAGACATGGATGCTAGTTTAATCTTATCCAACATTCTAAATCCGCCCATTCTGTTTTTCTTCTTAGGAATGACGGCTGTTTTAGTCAAGTCTGACCTGGAAATTCCCGCGCCTATCCCCAAGCTTCTGTCGCTTTATTTGCTATTTGCGATCGGCTTCAAAGGAGGAGTAGAACTGATTAAAAGTGGGATTACTCAAGAAGTGATCTTCACGCTTCTGGCTGCCATGTTAATGGCGTGTTTTGTCCCAATCTATACCTTTTTTATTCTCAAACTCAAGTTGGATCATTATGATGCGGCGGCGATCGCGGCCACCTATGGTTCCATCAGTGCAGTAACCTTTATTACAGCGAGCGCTTTCCTGAACGAACTGGGGATAGATTTTGACGGCTACATGGTGGCAGCCCTGGCATTAATGGAATCGCCTGCGATCATTGTGGGTCTTATCCTGGTGAATCTGTTTACCGTCGATGGCAAGCGAGACTTCTCCTGGCCAGATGTCCTACAAGAAGCGTTTTTAAATAGTTCTGTCTTTCTGCTGGTGGGCAGCCTGTTCATTGGCGTTTTAACCGGAGAACATGGCTGGGAGGTGCTGGAACCCTTTACGCAAGGATTGTTTTACGGTGTCCTCACCTTCTTTTTGCTAGACATGGGATTGGTTGCGGCCAGAAGAATTAAAGACTTGCAAAAAACTGGTTTGTTTCTCATCTTATTTGCCATACTGATCCCAATAGTGAATGCAGGAATTGGGATTCTGATCGCTCGCTTCATTATGATGCCGCAAGGAGATGCACTGTTGTTTGCTGTGCTGTGTGCCAGTGCCTCTTATATTGCTGTACCCGCAGCGATGCGTCTTACTGTTCCTGAAGCGAATCCCAGCTTATATGTTTCTACTGCTCTGGCCGTAACATTCCCGTTCAACATCATTGTGGGAATTCCGCTATATCTATACGGAATCAACCTGTTGTGGAGGTAATTACATGCATCTTGTTAAGAAGATTGAAATCATTGCCAACTCATTTGAGTTGAGCAAAATTCTGGATGGTCTAGACCACGCAGGGGTTCATGGTCATGCAGTGATTCGAAACATTACCGGAAAAAGCTTGCGAGACGGCGTGACGGAAGATCTCGACACGACGATGGGAGACAACGTTTACATCATTGCTTTCTGTATGCCCGACCAGCTTAAGCCGGTTGTGGAACATATCAGACCGTTGCTCAATAAGTTTGGCGGAACCTGTTACATTTCTGATGTAATGGAAATTCGCTCTGTAAGATGTGTTGCGTCGCTGTAAACCTATGAACCTAAAAAAGCGCGTGCTGGAACGTCGAGAGGTTTTGAAACTCGGAGCCGTAGGGGCATTGGGGTTAGCTACAACGGCTAGCCAGTGGCTTGGGTCGGTCAAAGCGGCTCAAGCGGCAGTGCCCTCAAACGATTTTCAGTCCCTTAGCCCTGATGCGGCACTGCAAAAGCTGATGGAGGGCAATCAGCGGTTTGTGAAGCATCAACTGCAACATCCCGATCAGACCGAGTTGCGGGTGCATGAAGTGGCTCAGGCTCAGCATCCCTTTGTCACAATTTTGAGCTGCGCCGACTCGCGCGTGCCTGCCGAAATTGTGTTCGACCAGGGCATTGGCGACGTGTTTGATGTTCGCATTGCTGGCAATATTGCCACACCAGAGGCGATCGGCAGCATTGAATATGCAGCGGTTCTGTTGGGCACGCCACTGCTACTGGTATTGGGGCATGAGCGCTGTGGTGCAGTGACCGCCGCTGTTCAGAATGAGGCGTTACCCGGTCAAATTGGCACCTTTGTCGAGGCCATTTTGCCTGCTGTAGAGCGGGTCAAGGGTCAGTCTGGAGACACGGTTGACAATGCAGTGAGTGCTAACGTTCACTATCAAATTGAGCAGCTCAAGCAGCGATCGCCGCTCTTGATGGAGCGGTTGCAGTCGGGTCAGCTCAAAATTGCAGGTGGACGGTATGACTTAGACACTGGACAGGTCACAATCATCACCTGATCCCTTTGCCTAAGCCTGGTAGATCTGGTCTAACTCAAGCAGAGTATTTAACAATACGTTTGCTCCGTGGGTACATTGCTGAGGCGAGGTGTATTCCCCTTCCGAATGGCTTACCCCTGCCTGACTGGGAACGAAGATCATTCCCATATCCGTGATTCGACCCATTTCCAGAGAATCGTGTCCGGCGCGGCTCGGCAAATGGCAAAAGCTCAACCCTAGCTGCCGACACACTCGTTCGATCGCCGTCTGTACCGGGGGCGCGGCTAAGGTGGGTTCAACACACAGCAAAGGGGTGACTTCAATCTCTGTTTGGGTATCGCTGGCGATCGCCTCCACCTCATGTTCGAGTTGATTTAGCATCTCGTCCAGGCAGTCTTTGGATAAATCTCGGATATCTACCGCCAACTCAACTCGACCTGGAACAATGTTGACTGCATTCGGGGAGACAGTAAGGTATCCCACCGTTGCCACAGGCTGACTGGGTTGGGCGCGGGCAATATTTCGTACCGCCAAAACAACCTGAGCGGCAGCCACCAGAGCATCCTGGCGGATGTCCATTGGTGTGGTGCCAGCGTGGTTCGCCTCTCCGGTGATGGCGATCGCTTTGCGCCGCATCCCCACTAATCCTTCAACAATGCCCACATCCTTAGCCGTGTTCTCCAGAACGGCTCCCTGTTCCACATGCAGTTCAACAAAAGCCGCCAGATCCGCGCGGCTTCGGGCAGCCGTTGCTAACTGCTCCCAGTTGCCGCCAATGGTTTCCAGACAGGTTTGAATCGATTCCCCCGTTTTGGGTTGATACCGTTCAGGTGAGTTTAACAGCGCTGTTCCTGCGATCGCCTGACAGCCAATCATGGTACTTTCCTCATCGGTGAAGACAATCACTTCAATCGGGTGGTGCAAGTGCAGATTAGCTTCGCGTAGCGTTCGCACGACTTCAATACCAGACAGCACCCCTAACACCCCATCAAACTTTCCCCCCGATGGAACGGTGTCAATGTGCGACCCAGTAGCCAGAGCCGGGGCATCTTGATTTTGTCCGGCGTAGGTGCCAATCAGGTTTCCCGCCGCATCAATTCGCACCGTCATGCCAGCCTCTATCATCCACTGCTGCACTAAATAACGGGCTTGCAAATCTTCGGGGGTAAACGCCAGCCGACAAATGCTGCCAGACGGCTGTTTACCAATTCTGGCTAAGCGATTAATGCTGTCATTGAGGCGATCACCATTGATCATCAGTTTGGAAAGAACTGTCATAAAAATGTCCTGTTGTTGGGCGAAAAATAGTAATGCTGAGTGTCCTGACAGCCGCGCTTTCAGGAGTGGCGAAACGCCGAAAGGATGCCTGAATAGGGTTTAGCAATGGGGTACGCTAAATCACCTGTTTTGCTGGTGCCTAACCCTAAACCAACCAACGCTTCCACAAATTTGACGGCTGCGCTTACCCCATCAATCACCGGAACACCAAGCTGATCGCTGATAGAAGTGGCCAAGTCTGCCATGCCGCCGCAGCCTAATACAATAGCGCCACAGTGGTCTTCGTTCAGTGCTGCGCGACACTCTTGCAAAATTGCGGCGTTGCAGATGTCGCTGTTTTCCTCCAGGCTAAGCACAGGCAGATCAATGGCTCGAATGCGGCGACAAAAATGGGTCATGCCGTAAGCATCTACCAAATGTTGAGCAATCACTCGGGTGCGACCCAGGGTTGTTACCACTGAAAACCCAGTAGCGACAAAGCTAGCCGCGTGCATTGCCGCCTCTGCGATTCCCAACACGGGGCCTTGAGCCAACTCGCGAGCAGCCAGCAAGCCCGGATCGCCAAAGCAAGCGATGACGTAGCCATCCACCCCATCCGCCTCGCCCTTGCGGATTTCATCTAGAATGCCAACTACACTCAGGGCTTCATCATAATGGCTCTCAATCGAGACTGGCCCCATATCCGGATGACAGGCAAGAATCTCGGTATTGGGGTGGGCGATCGCCGCCGCCGCTAATCCAATTTTGGCGGTCATACTGGCCGTTGTATTGGGGTTAATGACTTTAATTTTCATGGGTATTCCAGATAATGGCACTCCACAGAATAGTCGGAGTTGACAAATTCAAACAACTCTAATAGTTTATTTGAATACAAGGTATTGTATACAGGATTTTGTATGCAAAATAAGCGTAGGTCAGCCAAAAAAACTATTTCTCAACGCTTTTCTCAACGCTTTTTTTAGTCTCGCCCGTTCACTCAGGAGAAACAATATGAGCCAATCTGCCGCAAAACGCGTTTTCATTTGTGGTTCTGCCTTAAGAGGGCAACCCGACCACGGCAACTTACAGTCTGCTACGTTCATTAAAGAAGCCCATACTCGTCCAATGTATCGCTTACATGCGGCGGCAGACGGATGGCATCCAGCGATCTATGCTGTGGATGCAGACGGCATTTCGATTCCGGGGGAAGTTTATGAACTGACGCAGGAGCAGTATGACCACTTACTTTCTACAGAACCGCCTAACATGTATCCCGGTGATGTGGTTTTAGAAGAGGGTGAGGTTTTGACTGCAATGCTGTACCCTCGTGAGCTGGTCGAGCAATACAACTGGCTGGATATCTCGCATTTAGGGGGATGGGCTGCGTACAAGGCCAGCGTCATCAATGCCTAGTGTCCCAAACAGTAGCTTCCCGTGGAATATCAGACACAACCTGGGATTGATTGATAGGTTGTGTCTGTAAATGGTATTGAACACGGGCATTGAACACCGATACTGGAATGGCTAGATTAACCTGTACATGACCTGAAGAACCATGAAATGCCCCCGATGTGGATCAACTCACGTTCGCAAAAATGGTCATCGGCAAGCCAAGCAAAACTATCTGTGTAAGACCTGCGATCGCCAGTTCATTGAAGCAATTTCCCCCAGAGGATACTCCAATGATACGAAGCAAATTTGTTTGAGGATGTATCATAACGGCATGGGCTTCCGCGAAATTGAACGCGTAACGGGGATTAGCCACAACACCATCATCAACTGGGTGCGGCAGGCAGAACTGGCCGCCGATGATGCTCAGGTCAATGAACATTCAGCCTCTACAAGCCCGGAGCAGAAACAAGTATCAGACTGTAGCGATCGTCCGCCAGCGCTGGATAGTGCTGCTTTTGCCTGGGAACAGCTTCCGGTGGAAAATGGAGCAATGACCCAGCCCGGTTCTCATGTAACATACTGTGCGGCTCACCATACCTTGCATCCATCCATCAGGGAACGCGATCAATTTCACCTCATCCGATAGCGTTACGTTGACGGTTGGAAGTCGCCAGCGAAGCCGTGAGCCAATGCAACTCACTCCCGCAGATATCACTCCGTACTTCCCTGATTGACTGGCATCTCAAAACCAATGCTTGCGAGATTTTCAGGCAGCCGGCCCCATTCCCTTACTACTGGTTGACGATGACCGGGCGATCGCCCAACCTGGGTTAGAACATACTGCTGCACAAACGTTGCTGAGTGTATGCATTCAGTAGCACCCAGGCTTTCAGCCCACGAAAGGTTTATAGGCTTAGAAGTGACTGCTAAGATCTAATGTTATCTAATTTCTCAACTTCGATCTTGGCCACGAAAGGTTTATAGGCTTAGATAGTGACTGCTAAGGGTCTTTCGGAGAGAATGAAGAAAGTGTTAGATTTTAAGGCAGCAGCAACTTGTGTAAGTAACGATGCGTTGGCATCCTGAATAAACATTCCAAAGTGTACCAACGAGGGTTCCCGCCTTTCCAGAAGCGGGGAAGTTTGAACCGTAGCAACCGGGCTGCATTTATCCCTTAAGAGATCAGGATTCGTACATCCATTTAGCAACACCCTCGCTTGCACGTCTTTCCAGTTTCGGGCACTGCCTGGTGGCAGTTGCCTCTATTCCACGCACAATATTCATTCTCTTAACCGATTGGCAGAACGGTATGAAGGCGATCGCAATTCTAACGACCATCGGCATGATGCTCCTGGGGCTTTCCAGTTGTAACTCCGCTCCTCCATCCAACTCCGTAGATCCTACCCCTGCAAACGAGCAGGTAGAGGCGACCTCTCAAGCAACCATTAAAATTGCCCCATCCAGTTCTACTTCAACTGTTTTGAAGTTACTGGTGGAGGCTTATCAGGCGCAAAACCCAGCCGCTAAGCTTGAGTTCATCGTTCCAAGTCAGTCTGAAGGATCAATCGTTGCAGTCAAGAACAACCTTGCCGACCTGGCGGGAACGAGCCATCAAGTTACTCCGGAAGAGGCCAATGGCCAACTGCAATATCATGAACTCGCCAAAGATCTCCTCCTCGTTGCCACCCACAGCAGCGTCACAGGTGTAACTAACCTGACCACCGCTCAATTGAGAGCCATTTACAAAGGTGATATTACCAACTGGAAAGAACTGGGAGGTCCCGATGCCACCATTGTTGTATTAGATAGACCCGAAGACGAGTCGGCCAAGCGGCTGTTGCGACAATACTATTTAGATCAAGACCCAACGACTTCCGACGCTATTCTCTTGTCTAAAGAAACGGAGCTGATTCAGACATTACAGGACACATCCTATGCGATCGGGGCGTTTTCCCTGGCGTATTCAGTAATTAATCAACTCCCTGTGAACCGTCTGAGCCTGAATGGAGTCGCCCCCACTCTTGCCAATTTCAATCAGGGTGACTATTTGATGGTGCGTCAGATGGGAATTGTCTGGAATAAAACTCCATCTGATGCAACCCAGGCATTTATCGACTTCATTTTTAGCCCGGAAGGCTCTCAAGTGCTCCAGAAAAACGGTTTTGTGCCCATTTCTTAAACTCTCCATCTAAACCTCGTTCAAACCGTTGATGGTTTGGGATTATTTCCGAAAACCAAAATACCAAAGTAGGATAGGCAAAGCCATGCGTGCTCATCAAAGTGATTGGGGTGAGGGCACGGGCAAGACCCCTTGCCCATTTACGGTTTTGTGAACCCACTCAAGAATAACGGCCAGGGCGATGATCAAAAATTTTTGGAGGCGACTCAACCTCAACCAAAAAATTGTATTCCCTTTCCTGGCGGTTTCTCTCAGCATCCTGGTGGTGGGTGTACTGATGTTGGGATACTGGTTTACCGGGAGTTTAGAGCAATCTTTACAGGAAGAAGTCGAAAGTTTTACCGAACGGGTTCAGCAAGATTTTCATCATGAGTGGCAAGAGCTGAATAGTCAGTTGACACTGATCGCTACTCAGGACGCATTGCGACAAGCCGCTCTCGCTCAGGATAACATTGCGCTCTCCCAACTTTTAGTCCCCCTCAAAGCCTCACTGCGCTTTGATTGGGTCAAAGTAGTGAATACTGAAGGAGCGGTTTTGCTGGATGCCCGTAGCGACGTTCTGAATCAGGCCG
Source organism: Oculatella sp. LEGE 06141 (assembly GCF_015207605.1). Classification (GTDB taxonomy): domain Bacteria; phylum Cyanobacteriota; class Cyanobacteriia; order Elainellales; family Elainellaceae; genus Oculatella. The sequence goes on along the minus strand of NZ_JADEWO010000005.1, from coordinate 157,800 downwards.
AATTGTCGGACACGGCCATTAGCAACAGTGCTAGTGCTGGAGCTAATTTAACTGATCTGGTATTGGTAGATAAGACCGACCAGCCGCATGTACTTTTGGCTGGTAATCATCCAATCAAATCAGAGCGCTTGTTGGGAGGATTGATTATCGGTCGGTGCATCAATGATGAGATGTTGCAAAAGATCGCGACAGGCTCCTCCAAACAATTGGTTGCCCTGGCTAACCACCAGGTTATCGCTAAGACTCTGCCTGACATGCAGGGGTTGACAGCTTACCCGGCGGTTGATGCGGCGGCAGCACGAATTGAGGTGGGTAACCAGCACTACCTTGCCAAGGCGTTTACGCTCGATGGTTCCAGGGTTTCCCTTTCAATTTTTGTGTTGTATCCCATTACCGCCTTAGAGGCAGCCAGAACGGAACTGTGGTTGCGGTTGGGGCTATTGCTGCTGTTGGGTGGCACGGTGGTCATCAGTGTTGGTGTTTGCATTGCCGGAGCGATCGCCCGTCCCATTCGCATTCTCATACGCATGACCCAACAACTGGCTCAAGGCGACCTCAGCGTTCGCGTTTTAGACAGGAGCCAGGATGAGGTTGGGCAACTGAGCCATGCTTTTAACCAGATGGCAGAACAGTTGGCAGAACGTGGTTTGCTCAGCCAGCACATCCAGCAACTACAGCAAACGCTAGGCGATCTAGAGAAAAACCAGACGCAATTGATCCATGCGGAAAAAATGTCGTCGCTAGGGCAACTGGTAGCTGGCGTTGCCCATGAAATCAACACTCCCCTGGGTGCCATTCAGTCTTCCATTGGCAACATTACCAGTGCGCTGGAGCAAGCCTTAAAGGAATTGCCGCCTCTTCTGCAAACCCTGCCGCCGGATCAACTTTCCAACTTCTTTACGCTGCTAGATTGGGCGCAACAGCCGCAGGAAATGCTCTCTTCCCGCGAAGAACGCCAGCTCAAACGGAACATCAAACAAACGCTGTCAGAGCAGGGCTTGCTCCATGCCAGTCGTCTGGCGGATACGCTCAGCAAAATGGGTGTTACGGCGGCTCTTGACCCAATCTTGCCGTTACTACAGGCGGCGGATGCCCCTGCCATTCTTGGAACCGCTCATCAACTCTCGATCGTACAAAACAACAGTCGGAATATTCAACTGGCTGTAGAACGGGCTAGCAGAACGGTGTATGCCCTGAAAAACTACGTCCGTCAAGATGTGGTGGGTATGCCCGTTTACGCGGCTGTTGCCGAGGGCATCGATACGGTGCTAATCATTTATCAAAACCAGATCAAATGCGGAATTGAGGTTGAAAAACGCTATGCCTCCCTGCCTCAGCTTCTGTGCTATCCCGAAGAACTGATTCAGGTTTGGTCTAATTTAATCAGCAACGCGATTCAGGCGATGAACTATCGCGGGAAACTGGCGATCGCCACCTCCAAACAAGACGAACACATTGTTGTGCAAATTGCGGATACAGGCAGCGGTATCTCCCCAGAGATCAAAGCCAGAATTTTTGAGCCGTTCTTTACAACCAAAGCGATGGGAGAAGGTACAGGTCTTGGATTGAGTATTGTCAAAAATATTGTTGCCAAACATCGTGGTCGAATAGAGGTAGAAAGTACTCCAGGGCATACTGTTTTCAGGGTGTGGTTGCCTCTACACAGTTTCTCCTATACCTCTCCCTGATCAACGACCCATGCCAAACTCACTCAACCGTCTTAAACTCCGGACACTTCTAGTGGTTCCTTTTGTCCTTCAAATTGGAGGGGCGGTTGGTTTAGTCGGTTATCTTTCCTTCAAAAATGGACAGCAGGCGATCGCCGATCTCGCCAATCAACTGATGCAACAGGCCAGCGAACGGGTTGATCAGCACTTAGACAGTTATTTAGTCATTCCCCAGCAAATCAACCAGATTAACGTTGATGCCATCAACCTGGGATTGCTCAATTTGCAAGATTTTGCAGTAGTTGGGCAGTACTTCTGGAAACAGATGAAGGTATTTGATGTGGGTTATATCAACTATGCCAATGAAGTCGGGGAGTTTATTGGCGTAGAGCGGTTGGACGATGGCACCCTGTTGATTAATGAAACGCGGCAGCCCGACACCGATTTGCTCTATATCTATGGCACAGACGAGCAGGGTAATCGTACCGATGTTGAATCGGAAACGATCCCTCCCGTTCAAGAAGAGGGCTGGTATGCGGATGCCGCTCGCGCAGGGTTGCCCGTGTGGAGTGACGTATACCAATGGGATGACAAGCCAGAAGTGTTGTCGATTTCCTCCAGTTATCCTATTTACGACGAGGCCAACCGCCTGTTGGGGGTCATTGGGGTTGATCTGCTGCTATCGAACATTGGCGATTTTCTGCGTACGATACAAGTAAGTCCTTCCAGTGAAATTTTTATTGTTGAACGCAATGGGTTGTTGCTGGCAAGTTCCAGTACCGAAAAGCCGTTTCAAATCATCCAGGGTGAAGCCCAACGCCTCAGCGCCCTGGACAGCCACGATGTTTTTGTTAAAGCCATTACAGAGCATTTGCAAGCAGAATGGGGCGAATTAAAGGCGATTCAAGGTCCGCTGACGTTTAACTATCGCATCAACCAGGCCAACCACTTCGTTCAGGTAACTCCCTGGCACGATCGAGATGGGTTGAATTGGTTGGTGGTGGTGGTCGTTCCTGAAAGCGATTTAATGGCGCAGATCGACGCCAACACGCGTACAACCATTTTGTTATGTTTATTGGCGTTGTCGGGCGCATCAGTCATCGGCATTTACACGGCGCGTTGGATTACGCAACCCATTACTCGCCTGAGCCAAGCCAGCACGGCGATCGCTGCTGGTCAGTTAGACCAAACCGTTGAGATGAATCAAGTTGAGGAACTAAACATCCTGGCGCAAGCGTTCAACAGCATGGCGGGGCAACTCAAAACCACCTTCAACGCCTTGGAACAAACCAACGAAGAACTGGAGGATCGCGTTGCTGAACGCACAGCCCAATTGCAAGCCGCTAAAGAGTCCGCAGACCAGGCCAACCAGGCAAAAAGTGACTTTTTGTCTAATATGAGCCATGAGTTGCGAACCCCTCTCAATGGCATTCTTGGCTATGTCCAAATTTTGCTACGCGATCGCACTTTGGCAGGCAACCACAAGATCGGTCTGGATGTAATTCAGCAATGCGGCACCCACCTTTTGACCCTGATCAACGACATTTTGGATTTAGCAAAAATTGAAGCGCGCAAACTCGAACTGTGTGCCCATGACTTCCATCTGGAAACCTTTTTGCAAGGGATTCAAGATATTGCTCGTGTTCGGGCTGAAGACAAAGCCATTGTGTTTGTCTATGAAGCGATGAACACCCTGCCCGTTGCCATTCATGCGGATGAAAACCGTCTGCGTCAAGTCTTGCTGAATCTAATTGGCAACGCCATCAAATTTACCGCACAAGGGTGCGTCACTCTCAAGGTGGGCGTGCTGAATTCGAGCGATCGCCCTGCCTCCTGTGCAACAGAGCCGTCCCGCACCTACCGCATTCGTTTTCAGGTGGACGATACGGGCGTGGGCATGACCCCTGACCAACTGGAGAGAATTTTTTTGCCGTTTGAACAGGTGGGCGATCAGAAAAAAATGGTGGAGGGAACGGGGTTAGGACTCGCTATTAGTCGTCAGATTGTAGAAACGATGGGGGGCACACTGGCGGTTGAAAGCACCTATGGAGTCGGCAGCCGCTTTTGGTTTGACCTTGATGTTGCCGCCGCTACAAATTGGCAACCGATGACTCTATCGCCAGTTAGCCGTTCTGTAGTGGGATATGTGGGCGATCGCCGCACCCTGTTGGTGGTGGATGATCGCTGGGAAAACCGTTCCATTCTCGTCAACATGTTGGAACCCCTGGGATTTGAGATCATAACAGCCAGCAACGGCAAAGAAGGACTCGAAATCGTCCAGTCCGTTCAGCCTGATTTAATCATCACCGATTTACTGATGCCGATCATGGATGGTTTTGCCCTGACCCACCAGATCCGGCAGTCTGAAACGCTGAAGCTCATTCCTATCCTGGCTTCGAGTGCCAGTGTGTTTAACGTTAGTCGGCAGCAAAGTCTGGCGGCAGGAGCCAATGATTTTCTCGCTAAACCGGTGCAACTCCCTGAACTGCTTAACCAGCTCCAGCAGCATCTAAACCTGCGTTGGATCTATGACTGCGATCAACATAAAACCGTTCTGGCTCCCACGTCGGCCACCACCGCTACAAACCAGTCGGGGTTTAACCAGCCCATGATGGTTATCCCGCCAGCAACCGAGTTGGGAATTCTGTACAAGGCGGCAAAAGCGGGGTTTATTGTAGACATCCAGACCGAAGCCGTTCGCTTAAAGCAACTCGCCCCGGCGTATGCACCCTTCGCCCATCAGGTTATTGCCCTTGCCGATGAGTTTGAGATTGACGCGATCGCTGCCCTATTGGAAACCCACTTTTCAAAACAATAATGCAATCCAAACCCTACAAAGACTCCATTCTCATTGTTGATGATGCTCCCAACAATATTCGGGTTTTGGTCGAACTTCTAACACAGTCGGGCTTTCAGGTTGCGGTTGCGCGCAGTGGAGAACAAGCGCTGGAACGCATTCCAGAAGCGACACCCGGTTTGATTTTGCTAGATATTTTGATGCCGGGTATCGATGGTTTTGAAACCTGTCGCCGTCTCAAGGCTAATCCTGAAACCAGAGATATCCCCATCATTTTTATGTCGGCTCTGACCGATGTGGTAGATAAGGTAAAGGGTCTAGAAATGGGAGGAGTGGACTACCTTACCAAGCCAATTGTTCATGCTGAAGCGATCGCCCGAATCAACGTCCACCTGTCGCTACGTCAGGCACAACGGCGACTGGTTCAAGAAGAAAAAATGGCTGCTCTGGGGCAGTTAGTGGCGGGAATTGCCCATGAGGTGAATACCCCTCTGGGTGCAATTCAGGCATCCATCAGCAACATTACAAGCTCTCTGGAGCAAACGCTCAAAGAGTTACCAATTCTATTACCAACCCTTTCCCCAGCCCAACAGGCGAGCTTCTTTGGTTTACTGGACTGGGTACGGCAATCCAAAGTCATGCTCTCTTCGCGAGAAGAACGTCAGTTGAAATGCACTCTTAAACAAAAGCTGGCCGACTATCAATTACCACACCCCGATCGATTGGCAGATACGCTCAGCAAAATGGGTGTTACGGCAGCTCTTGACCCAATCTTGCCGTTACTACAGGCAGCGGATGCCCCTGCCATTCTCGAAACCGCCTATCAACTCTCGATCGTACAAAACAATAGTCGGAATATTCAACTGGCCGTAGAACGAGCCACTAAAGTAGTTTGTGCGCTAAAAAATTACGTCCGTCAGGATATGGTAAGCGCGCCAGTTCATGCGGCTGTTGCCGAGGGCATCGATACGGTGCTAATCATTTATCAAAACCAGATCAAATGCGGAATTGAGGTTGAAAGACGCTATGCCTCCCTGCCTCAGCTTCTGTGCTATCCCGAAGAACTGATTCAGGTTTGGTTCAATTTAATCAGCAATGCGATTCAGGCGATGAACTATCGCGGGAAACTGGCGATCGCCACCTCCAAACAAGACGAACACATTGTTGTCCAAATTGCGGATACAGGCAGCGGCATCTCCCCAGAGATCAAAGCCAGAATTTTTGAGCCGTTCTTTACAACCAAAGCGATGGGAGAAGGTACAGGTCTTGGATTAAGTATTGTTAACGATATCATTGCCAAACATCATGGCCGAATCGAAGTAGAAAGTACTCCAGGGCATACTGTTTTCAGAGTGTGGCTACCACTCAACTTTTCTGCCTTAGAGAGCAATAGAATTAGAAAACAATAAAAGGCTGTATCGAACCTTTGAGCCAGTTTTGAACGTGGCTTTGCAGATTCCTTATGTTTTTTGCCACGTTTTAGTGTTTTCCTGATACAGGTATAGAGTCAGTACTATTTTGAATTTACAGCGAATATTATAGGTAACAGATTGATGGGCGTATCTAACAAAGCCATTTTATGTGTAGATGACGAACGTACTGTATTGCTGGGGCTACGAGACCAGATCGCAAAGCATTTTGGCGATCGCTACCGTTACGAAATCGCTGAAAGTGTAAATGAAGCCTGGGAGGTAATCGACGAACTAGACCAGGATGGCGTGCGGATTCTGATTATCGTTTCAGACTGGTTAATGCCCGGTACGCGAGGAGATGAGTTTTTAATTCAGATCCATCAGCGGTTTCCCAGTATTGTGACGGTTCTACTCACTGGACATGCCGATGAAACTGCGATTGAACGGGCGCGTCAATATGCCAATCTACACGCCTACATTGCTAAACCCTGGAGTGAAGAAACTCTTATCGACGTGATCAGATCAGGTCTTGGAAAGTTAGATGATGAAAGTAGCGATTGTCTGTGTGGATGATGATCGACTGATATTACTCAGTCTGCGGGATCAGTTGAGCCGAATTTTTGGGACTGACTTTATCTTTGCGTTGGCGGAAAGTGGCGAGGAAGCCCTCGGTTTATTTGCAGACCTGACGAAAGACCAGATTTCAATACCGGTCGTCATTTGCGACCAAATGATGCCCAAAATCAATGGCGATCGATTGCTAAGCCAGATCCACGCGCTCTATCCGCAAACTCGAAAGGTTCTCCTAACCGGGCTGGGGCAGTTAGATAATGTGGTTCATGCCGTCAACCATGCCAATCTGTATCGCTATCTTTCGAAGCCCTGGAACGAAATCGACCTGGAACTGACGGTACGAGAAGCGGTTCGGAGCTATTTTCAAGACCAGCAGCTAGTTCAACAAAATGCTGCCCTTTGTCAAGCGAATCGAGAATTGGCCGTTCTCAACAACAGCCTCGAACAACAAGTCGAGCAACGGACAGCCGAACTGCGGCAGCAAGCAGCGGTACTCCTTGCCAGTAAAGAAGCCGCAGAGGTTGCTAACCGCGCCAAAAGCGAATTTCTTGCTAATATGAGCCACGAAATTCGTACCCCGATGACCTCCATCCTGGGTTATACCCAACTGTTGGAAATCACCAACCTGGACGACACACAACGAGAGCATGTGCAGCGCATTACTCAAAGCGGAGAAACGCTGCTGGCGATCATCAATGACATTTTGGATCTGTCAAAACTGGAAGCCGGCAAGCTGGAGCTTGATGCAAGTGAGTTTGACCTGAAAGAGGTTATCCAACGGCTAATCTGGATATTTCAGCCTAAAGCAACAGCCAGAGGGTTAACCTTCACCGCAGTCGTTGCCCCCGACATTCCTCGAAGGCTGATTGGCCCAATGAATCGTCTGCACCAGGTGTTAACGAACCTGCTAAGCAATGCGATTAAGTTTACAGTTTCTGGCCGCGTTTCTCTGACTGTTGAGAACCAAACGCACTCTGGAGAAGACGCTAAGACAAGGCTGCATTTTAGGATTCAAGATACAGGAATTGGCATTGCCCCAGCGGATCAAGCTCGAATTTTTGAGCCATTCACTCAAGCAGATACATCCTCTACTCGCCGCTTTGAAGGAACAGGTTTAGGGCTGACTATTTGTCGCAAAATTGTTCAGTTGATGGACGGTGACATTGGTGTTGAGAGTACTTTCGGTCAGGGTTCTACCTTTTGGTTTACGATTGCCCTAAAACAGCCTAACCGTCCAACCACCCATCAATTTAGTGCAGCTTCAACCCATTCCAGGTCGGCAGCTCAATCGTCTCCGGTGGCACGCTCTACCCGTATCCTGGTCGTAGAAGACGTTGAGATAAATCAGCAACTGCTCGTTCAAATGCTGAAATTTTTGGGCTATACGGCTGATGTGGCAAGTAATGGTCGGGAAGCTCTGGTGAAACTGGCCGAACATGTTTATGACATTGTGTTAATGGATTGCCAGATGCCTACTTTGGACGGTTATGAGGCAACGCAACAATTTCGACAATACGAGAAGTCGCAACACCGAACGGTGGTGATTGGTGTGACCGCTCGGGCAATGGTGGGCGATCGCAAAAAGTGCTTGGAAGCTGGCATGGATGATTACCTGAGCAAGCCGATCAAGATCGAAGATTTAAGAGCGCTTTTAGAACGCTGGTCAGTGCCATCGGGCACTTAACGGCAGACCGTTGCAACTGCGCGAACCCAGCTTGCTGCTTCATAGACAGGTGTATCAAATTTGCTCGGTAGTCTGTTTGCGGAACAATCATACTCTCTGTCCAGGGGCACGACGCATTTCTCAGGCATCAGGCTGAATGGCTGCCGAGACTAGCCTTTTCCGCTAAGTGGCTGATGGCTTTCCCCTTTGTTATTCGCATAATTTATGGCTATTAGGGCAAGGCGATCGCAGCATGAGTCACATTTGTAACCTGCTAATTAGCGGCTTCCCCGCACGTTCTGCTGGGGGCGGCGTTGTAAAAAAACAGTTTGCTCAAGCTTCTGTGCTTAAGCGATCGGCTAAATCTATCGTTTTAATAACGGGCGCTAAATTTTAGTAACCTACATAATTTAGAAAAAAGTAGTCGTACAATAAGTCTCAATGGATCGGGGCACCATCGGAGTGAACATGCTAACTGTTTTGCAAACGCTCTTAAGTTGCAAAAACAAGAAGCCGCATAGGACTGAATAGAACCAATCAGCCAATTGCGTGTAATAGTCTCAGGTACTCTACAAGGTAATAGCTCTGCAAACGGAATTGTATTCTATTGGTGGGTTGTTAGTGCAGAGCCTTTTACAGCAAGTTCGTTAACGTTTCACCCAACTCTTTGAATGTCATTTTCCGCAGCATTCCCCCTCCAAACGTCACAGGTCTCGTCTATACGCATTTTGTTGGTTGAAGATGACCCCACCAGCCGATTGTTGCTCCACGATTATCTATCGCATTTAGGATATGTCGTTTGCAGCATCCTGAGTGGTGATAATTTTTTTCCGACACTCAACCAGTTTTGCCCCCATCTGGTGCTGTTAGACCTGAAGTTGCCGAAAGTTGATGGATACACCCTGTTGCGAGACCTCCGGCAGAACAGTGCATGGCAGCATATTCCGGTCGTTGTTGTCTCGGCTTATGCCTTTAAAGCAGATCAGCAACGTGCCTTTGACCTGGGAGCAAGCCATTATTTAGTGAAACCGATCGATCTGAATGTATTGCACCAGGTAATTGCCGAGCATCTTTTCTACACTTTAGTATAAATCAATACATTAATTTAATTTAACTGCGATCGCGCCGTTGTTGTTCAACAAACTCTTCGACGGTATGGGAAAGTTCCTGAACGAGTTGACCGACTGCAAGAATTTCAGCTTGAGCGGTGGTAGATTCTTGAGCAGTAATCAAATTAGCGAGTTGGAGGCCGCTGAGGATGCGCTCAAGCAGGTCACGTACTTCAGTTTCAAATTCATCAAGAGTCATGGTTATTCAATCCGTCCGCGCGGCCAGTAAGCGTGGTATAAAATAATACTACACTTAAAATAGCAATTCCGTAATTTATTATGACTGCGTACCAATACTGAAGTTGAATGGCGGGTCATCCTGATCCCGGTGCAGCCAGGTAGGGTTGATTCTGTTTCAAAGTCCCCGTTCGGCTGAGCGCTCACGTCGAAGCCAGAATTGGTGGGGGCTTAGCACCTGCGGCAAGCCAGAAAAGGGGGCGGTTCGAGTGGCAATCAGCACGTTTACAACATCCTCTTAGGCATACTTACAGCCATTTTCATTTGCATTCACCATGCCTTAACCCCTACACTCCACACCCATCTTGGCGAGACTGTGGCTGACTCGATTGAGAACTGCTGTAAAGGGCTTCAAGCTCATTTGCTATGTTTCAAACACCCTCAGATCACCATGTGAGAGATGTCACAATCAGGCGGTTTCTAGCACTAATAGATAGACTCCCTCACGACGCACTGCCCCAATGCCTAGCAGGATTCCGTTCTCACCACAACTACACCAGTTTGATGAAGAAATTGCTAGTTTGCTTAAAAAGCAGAATCCACGTGCACGCTCACTTTTTGCTTTTATTCAACGGACGCTGCGACAGTTTCATTTAGAAGGCATTCATTCAGAAGCTGAAATTTTTAATGAAGCTTATGTTCGTGGGGCAACCCTTGCTTCCGCTGGAACTGTGATTAACAGTCCTAAAGCATGGATGAGGCAAACAGCATTTAATGTGATCCGAGAGCTTAGCCGTCAAAGTCGGCGTTACCAATCGACAGATTATGAGCACTGTGAATCTGGAGAAATTCTGCCACTGTTAGAAGACGCGATCGCGCTAGATATTCAAGCCGTTTTGCTGGCCTTACATGCGTTAGAACCGGGCGATCGCTGCGTGATCAAGCTCAAAGCCATTGAAAGTCTTTCGTGGAAAGAAGTGAAAGAGCGGCTAATCGCAATGGGTGAAAAACCGCAAACCGAAGCTGCCTTAAGAAAACGGGGACAACGAGCCATGCAGCGCTTACGGGAGGAATATCACAAAAATCGACCGTCTAAATCGCTAGCACGTTAAGATTCGCTCAATCCATTCAATGAAGGCCACTATCCAGAAATGGTCGGCATTCTGCAAGCAAGCAGACTGCTGTCGTGTGTTTGTATTAAGCCGTTTGCGAATAGACGCGATCGCAATTAGACGATGCTTTAACAGTGCTGATGGTCACTCGAACTGCTCCCTTTGCTAGGTTGCCGCAGGTGCTAAGCCCCTGATCCTGGGAGAACTTTCAGGCTGATTCTGTTTCCAAGTTCCCCAGAACTGGAGAATTTCAGGGGCAAATGTAGCCCATTTGATACGTCTAAGGTAACTTCTTACAACTATTTGTAATGCATTATGTCTTGATTGAGCTATTACATTGCTCTGAAGTTGACCGAGTTTCAATAGATAGTTACTTACAAAAACATGCTGTTGGCAAGGAACCATTTTCCCGGGCGGATTGGGGCACTCTGATCAAACGAACCTGTTCAGAATTGAGTTGGAGATTGAGTCGATTGAGGAGATAGTTGCGGTGGCGTTAACGGAGGGGTTTGGGACTCTTCAAAGGCTACAACGAGTAGGGTTGCGATCGCCAGAATGATGATGAGCAGCCACCCTGAGTTATCACCCTGGCTTGAATCAGATAAGTCACGCCTGAATTGACAACACAAACACTGGTAAACCATGTTGTTCTGTTTAACCAATGATCTTCTGCCACACTCGGGGCATTCCATGATTGGCTCAGCTTGAAAGGTTTGCATTATTTGCTCCTACCGTATTGCCGTTCACTATATAGTGAAAAGTAGAGCTAGCTTGTGACAATTGAACTCGTGATTTGAAATGCTTTATAGTAGAAGTTGAGAGACGGATCGAAGAGAAGGCTTGAAGGTGCCGATGGCCGTTAATTAAAAGAAAATACATAAACAGCAGGATTATTCAAATCCTGTTGAGAGGATGTTTAAAAAGTGCTGAACCTCACTCGAACCGCCCCCTAACCCCCCCAAGATGGGGGACTTCCGAGCCGATTCTCGTTCAAAGTCCCCCAATTCTGGGGGATTTAGGGGGCTAATTTAGAATGTTGAGCCATTCTCGGACATCCTCTGAAGTGATAGTTAAGAAATGAAGAGTTTAATTATCTCAATCCAAGTGCTTCTCGCGTCCAGACATCAGGAATTCCTGTTGGTTCAAGTTGGTTCTCGGTTTGAAACGCAATTAACGCTGAATGGGTTTGAGGTCCCCAAACCCCATCAATTGGCCCCGGATCAAAGCCTCGATTCTTTAAATGCTGCTGGAGTTCTTTGGAGGGAAGTTTGAAGCGCTGTTTCAATTCCTCAAGCAGAGTGTAGTCATTTTTAATAGTCTCGCAATTTAAACGTTCTCGCAGCTTGGCTTGCTGATTTTCAAAATGATAAATACTAGTAGGATCTGTATTGCCTAGCTCATGGGCCATAAAGTGATCTGCTTCGTTGATCCAAAAATCCAACCACCCATCTGTTTCTGCTAGCTCTAAAATGTCGTTCAGGCGATCGGCATCGCAGGGAGAAAGCTCTTTCTTCGATGCCAGCTTGCAATATTCGTGAACAATACTCAAGCAGTCGAGCCTGAAGTGCAGCATGGCATCTGTAGTAGACAGAGACCGATTAATATGACTCATGGTATTTTCCTGGACTCTCCCACAGGTTTTGTTAAACAACATAAATAAGCGAAAGCCACATGCCAGCAGCATAGGCGCTAACGCTCCTGCTGAAAGAATAGTGACTTTATGTCGCAACCTGTGACACAAAAAAGGCAGATTTTACGTCTTTTTTACAATAAAAAAGTGTTGCCTTAATTCAAATGGGAATAATCGTTTTTAGCGATACAATTTCCAAGATTTACTTGAAAAAATAGCATCGTTATGCGATTGCTTGATTTGCATTCGTTCCGTCTCGAAATTCGGATGAATGAATTCTTTAAACCGACTTCAAAGCAGCAGGCAATGTAAACGTTCCGTTAGCGTTGGGTGAAAAATCGACGACTTGAACGATCGCATCCAAGTTAAGCGAACCGTAGATATGGGGATATTGTTCTTCGGCAACCGAGTCCGCTTGCTCTGGGTTGGGATGAATCGGCGGTTCAACCTTAATTGGCGATCGCACCCGTTCCATATCAATGACCAACAACACCAAACCATGCTGCCCTCGATAAAACGCATTGGCGACCTGAATTACCTGTTCAACCGTTGAACAATGAATAAAGCCCTCCACCTCCAAGCCCTCAGGACGATACTCTCCCTGGGTCTGTGCCGTCTGCCAATGCTCAGGGTGTGCGATGTGGATGATTAATCCCATATCATTCGGCTCCATGCAATTCTGCTGCTGTCCTGGCTCTATGTGCATCAACCTATGCGACCCATCAGGAGCCAGCCTGACTCCACCGATTTCTACAGCACCCACAAACAACTTAGGCAAAGCACCCAGTCCGACGATGAGAGTAAACCTCTCCGTTTAAGACTGAACACTTTGCCTAGATCACCACCTATGTGGTTGATATGCTGTAGTCGCTTATTATCGACGCTCTTTAACTGCCATGACACTTGAAGCGGTTCAAGCTGTCACAACTAGCCCTGGACGGTAACCTTACCGACCATGCCAGCACCACGGTGAGGAGCACAGTAGTAACTGTAATCGCCAGCGGGCATGTCACTTGTAAAGGTGACTTCAAAGGACTCACCAGGAGAGAACATCAATTGCTGATGTGAGATCTTGGTTGCAAGATCTTTGCTCTTGGTGGGAATGTTTTTGTCATCAAACATGACATTGTGGGGAGGAAGTTTATTGTTAACCCACTTAACCGTGTCGCCGGGTTGAACCGTTACGTTAGCCGGATCAAATGCCAACATACCGTTATCAGCACCCATCTTGACGGTAAAGGTTTCAGCAGATGCAGGAGAAACTGCAATGAAAAAGCTGCCGACAACCAGTGCGATCGCGCATAGGGTTAAACTTAAACTCCTCGTGACCAAAGCGATCAATTTCATGAGCTACCTCTGGAGATTTAAGTTGAAATTCACTCTCGTGTACAATTTTAGCCCGAATGTAACGCTTCTAGAGCTTTCACTCAGGCACTAGAAAGTATTTGTACCCCATCCTGGTGCTTTTTGCGCGGCTCTCAACACAAAAGCAGACAACTTTTCGGCTTCTGGCTGCGACATCCAACTTTCGGGCACCTCACGACAGAAAAACGTTTCTTCGCTACCGTCATACAGCATGGGTTTCCTTAAAAAGGTTACCAGGCTCTCGATAGTGTCCCGGGGTGGGGTGGCACCTCGCAACGCTTCCAGCGAGAGAGAAACCGTTGGGTCGGGTAGTGTTGCCCCACCCACATGGCAATTCTTACAGTTTTCCTCAAACAGCATTTTGCCTTCAGAAATTTCATCCACGCTAAATAAACGGGTGTCTCCTTGGGCATTGAGCGGCATCGGTACAGGCTCTCTCACATCCAGGTACTTCGTCACATACGAATCTAGCGTTGCCGCAGAAACGGGAGCGACTGGTCGCAATCCAACGAAGCAAGCCCCGACGATAGCAATCCACAAAACGAAGGATAAAAGTTGACGCAACATCTAGTGCGCGACCTCAAGTAATACAGGACTGATGCATTGGAGATTAAGCGAAACCAAAAGCTGACGGCGCACTCATTGGCCTGAGCCTGGATCACCTAATCTCCAATAGTACCGATCCTCTTCTTTGCTATCCTGCGACGTTGCGCTGACTAAAAGTTGATTTAACTAAACCAACCTTAGTAAAACGCCTTACCGCCAGCCCATCCTTTAGCAACCTTAGGCTGCAACAGGATGTGACCTGCGATCGCATACAAGTCGTCTTCTGTTAGATTTCGCATTTTGGGATAGATGTCTGCACTTTGAGTGCTGGGGTGCAACTCTGCAATGTCCTGCAACCCGTCATAGGTGGTTGGATTGTGCATATAGTCCACTAATGCTTCAATGTTGTCGCGTGGCGGACTCGCCAAAGCCAACGTTTGCAGACCTAGACTAACGTTCGGGTCAGTTTTGGTACCGCCACCCACATGGCACTGGGCACAGGCATAGTTAAATAAACGTTTACCTTCGACGACCTGCTGTTCAGAAATGACAACGGTCTCTCCTTCCTCGGTCAACGGCAATGTGCGGGTTGCTTCATCAAGCTGAGCAGCGATCGCTCCTCCTGCAAACAGTTGAAAGGCAAGGAATAGTGTGACCGCAACAAGCCAGATGGATCTCTTAAACATGGTTCTCCTTCTTAACGTCGCTCGGTGATCGGAAGTTCAACACAGCTTGGCTCAATCGCTAAAACTCTCGTCGCCGATCGGCATCTGGTTTTTGATAAATTTGCATTAAAACAAGGCGCTGATCGCAACTTGACCGTCTGGAGTGAATCGATCGATTGGATTCATCATCAGACTGGATAAGTCAGACTTGTAAACCCATTGATAGCTACATGCTGACGGTTAGGATTGAGCTGTTCTAATTGAATATCATGCCACTGATTGAGCGCTTTCCCAAGTGAAATCCTGGCATTGGTGGGTGAATTGTTCCAACTCGTTTGCAGCACAAATCGTTAAATTCATACCGCGATCGCTCTTTTAAGGGATAGCAAAGATTTGCAACAATCGCGATCGCCTATCCTCATACCAATTGCAGGACGATACAGGCTGTTTTCGCCTGTCTGCTTGAAACAGGCGATCGCATTGGCCGATCATTGATACGATGCAATCGAGAATAGCGCCTTCCCTTTTAGCGCACTCGTTCCTGGCACCCTGGGTTTAGCGATAGTTCGTAAACTGAAGCGCCACTGGCAATTCTTCCTGCTTCAAGCGCTGGATGATGTCCTGCAATTCGTCTTTAGACTTCGCTGAAATTCGCACCGTATCTCCCTGAATGGACGCTTGAACTTTCTTAAACTCATCTCGAATCAGCTTTGAAATCTGCTTGCCAAGCTCTGAACTGATACCTTTACGCAGTTTGATCTCTTGACGGACGCGGTTACCGCTAGCAGACTCGATTTTCCCATAGTCAAAAATCTTGAGCGACAGATTGCGCTTGGCCGCCTTAGTCTGCAAAACGGTATGAATTGCGTCTAGCGTAAACTCACTATTGGTATTGACAACGATCGCCTCTTCGCCCAAATCCAGAGTGGTGTTTGTATCCTTGAGGTCATAGCGGGATTTAATTTCCCGAACGGTTTGATCAACCGCATTGACTAACTCTTGCCGATCAAAATCGCTGACTACATCAAAGGAATAGGTGGAAGCCATGAGCTAACTAAACCAGTGGACTATAAACATCAGTGCTTAAACAGCCATTTCCCAGTCTATCGTTTTGCTGGCGTTTTGCTGGCAGAACTGACTTGATGCTAACCCTAACCGCTCAAAATCCAAACTTGATCTTACCTGCCGCCAAAGACTAGGCTGAGTGCCATCAGCGTTGCCGTTCCTAATGAACCAATCGCAAACATTAACGATCGCAAAATGGGCACGTTGAGGATATAAAACACAGAATAGAACAGTCGCGCCGTTACATGGGCGATCGCTGCAATAACTGCATAGACTGTATTTTGCCCGGTGACATAAGCCATCAGAGCTGCCGCTGCAAACAGAGAAAATGCTTCAAATGAATTTTGGTGTGCCCAGGTCGCTCGTTGAGCATAGGCAGGCAGTTTATCCAACATGGTTCGTGGTGCGGACGTGTCATACCCAACTTGCAACCGGGCATAACCCACCAACAGGAAGGGAACGTAGACTAACACAGCGGCGATCGCAATGCAGATCAGGAGCGTGCTGGGAACCGAAAGAGAGGCTAGAAACATGGCTGAACGGTAGAAATATCAACAATTTTGAATTTTGGACTGACCTCATGCCCCAGTCGGGGTGATATGGATAGGCAGGTGCTACCCCAGGTGACTAGAGACAATTAGATTGAGAGAAGTGGTTGCTGTCGCTAATCAGCAAACCAGTTAAACTATACGGCACTAAAATTGGCTGCGCTGGGCAATGGGTCAATTGACGCCACTGCAATCAGGGAATCGGCAACGGTGCCTAAGGCTACGATCCAGGAAATTCGCGTCCCCACGGCGGCAGTAATGATGGCGGCAGAACTCCGGGTCGCAACCGATGAACGTTAGTGCTGCGTTCTGCGCTCAAAGGTGAATTTGGTTCTAGCGGGTTATCTAGGCGTTGCTGTTTCTACCGATGTTTCACCCGGCCCTAGCGTTAGCTCTAACGCCGCGCCGTCGGCATAGGCTTTAACGGCCTGTCGATATACAGAATAGTCAGTTGAGAGGGTCTTGGTGTCGCCCCCCTCCTGAAACGTAAGTTGGTACTCTACTCGCGTCAGCAGTTCTGGGGTACCAATTTCTTCCATTGGGCGTTGCCGTGCTTCTAACTCATCCACCGTTGGCCGGGGTGGCAACGCCGGAAACCACAAGCCGCGATCGTCTGGCCCAGTCACCGCGTCGTCTGGCCGTTGCCCATTGGTTATGGCAAGGGAGGTGGATGCAAACTCTTCGGTACGTCTGCGGCGAAAGTTGGCCGGATCGGTTGCATACTCGACCTGCCAAACGTAGGATGTTAGCGCCGTAGCTTCATACTGGGTTGTGGTTACGGTCGTGCAACTGGTGAGAACAACGGTTAACAGTGCGCCAGAAGCGATGGGAAAAAATGTGGATTGAATCGAAACCATTTTGAGTCTGTAGGGAACCCTACCATTAAAAGCCTTTAAAGTGTGCGCTGCTTTAAAGTAACCGCGACACAGCCGAGCAACCTAACCCTCTGCATCTCTAAACTCTCTCAGTCTCAATCCAACTTTAAAGTCTCTAGAAAGTCTCTAAATAAAACGGTGAAGTCTATTTTCCGTCTCAAAACTAGATGGTAGGGTGGTCAATAATCTCCTTACTGATTATAGTTCTTTATATTTTGTCCTCAGAATTTAAACTTATTACGGCCTTGACGTCTGACAGCATGAATTCAGCCGAACAGATTGCTATCCGCCTGCAACAATTTCAAGCAGAGCAATCCTTGATTTTAGATCAAGTTGATAATGCTATTGCTCTGTTTAATCGCGATCGCCAGTTAGTCCTGTTTAACCAAAAATTGGCGCAAATGTGGAGCCTATCTACTCAATGGCTCCGAGAACAACCCTGTGATCAGGAGGTGTTTGCGGAACTGGTGGCACGGGGTTACTGGTCGCCTCAGCAGCTCATAGAATTTCATCAAGCGGTTACCCAGGCCGAGGGTGGCAACACTGTCTTTTCGTTGACGCAAGAGAACGGCGTTTGCTTGCAAATTTATACAACGCTAACGTCGGAAGGTGGGCAGCTATTCAACTTTCGCGATGTCACCATTCAGCAGCAGGCGCAGGCAAACCTGAACGAGGAAATGCGGCGACTGACGTTTCTATTAGGGTTAACAGAGCACCTGCAAACCTCGGCAGATTTGTATGATATTTGCAAATTTGCTTTGAGCTATTTGGTTCAAGCGATGAGTTCTGCATTTGGCGATGTCAAGGTTATCAAAGGAGACGGCTCCGATCGCCGCGCTACCCTGCTAACGAACTATGTCTCTGCCCAATTCATCGCCACGTATGGTGAACCAATTTCTGCTGAGATGCACGTTGCTTTGCAGCAGGGCATTCCCTACGGGCAAGGGTTGCTGTGGAAAGTGGTGGAAACGGGTGAACCCATGTTTGTGGAACACTATGCTATGAATCCTGATGGAGTGCCTGCTTTTCGTCACCCCCACATTGGGCAACTCGGAATTTTTCCGATTCCCTCTGGAGATGGCAAAATTATTGGCGTTTTAACTCTAGAATCTCGGACGCTGCGTAAACTGCAAGAGGCTCCCCAGCAAGACATGCTACTGGCCGCCTGCCGCACCCTGGGCGTGGCGATCGAACGGGTGCAGTCCCAGGAACGGCTTCAGCGAATTAACACCGACCTGGAACACGCTTCTCGCATGAAATCTGAATTTCTGGCCTCCATGTCGCACGAATTGCGAACGCCGCTTAACAGCATTCTGGGTTTTTCTGATTTGTTGCAGCGACAGACAGATAACCAATTGAGCGATCGCCAGATGACTCAAATTCAAGCGATCGAACGCAGCGGTCAACATCTGCTGTCATTAATCAACGACATTCTCGACCTATCTAAAGTAGAAGCCGGGAAAGCCGAGCTAGAATTACAGCCCGTATCCGTTCAAGACCTCTGCCGTGAATGTCTGCGAATGATTCAACCGCGTGCCGAGAAAAAGCGGTTGGGGCTAACCCTGGAACTAGACTATCGCATTCAAGAAGCAATGTTAGACGAACGGCGAGTCCTCCAAATGCTCGTCAATCTGTTGTCGAATGCGGTCAAATTTACGCCCGAAACAGGCAGCATTAAGCTCACCTGCAAACTCGCCTACGGCAACCAGTTGATGCAGGAACAGCGCCCAGATCATAGCCCTATTCATTCCAGCACGCCCTACATATGCTTTGAAGTTATGGATTCGGGCATTGGTATTCCTGAAGAGAAATGGCACCTGTTATTTCAACCCTTTCAGCAACTGGATGCATCCCTGACGCGTCGCCACGAGGGCAGCGGTTTAGGGTTGGCATTGACGAAACGACTGGCTGAACTGCACGGTGGTACGACATCGTTTCAGTCTCTTCTGGGGCAGGGTAGCGCTTTTCGCATCTGGCTACCGCTCACCGAGCAGCGGCGGGAACTTTCTGCTAGTAGCGTCACTTCCCTGACCCCGCCGCCAGTGACAGGGGCACCTGAGACAGTGTCCGCAACCGGAACCCAGCGAATTTTGATTGTTGAGGATCAGCCCTACAACCAGGTGCTTTTGACCGAACTGCTGGAACTAGAAGGATACGGGGTTGAACTCATTAGTGACGGCAACCGTATGCAGGACGCGATCGATTCCCCGTTGCTCACCAACCAGACGTTACCCGATCTGATCTTGATGGATATTCAATTACCTGGCATTGATGGTTTTGAACTCATACGACAGCTCAAAGCTCATCCACTTTGGCAGCGGGTTCCCGTAATTGCAGTGACGGCAATGGCAATGGCGGGCGATCGCGAGCGTTGCTTCGAAGCTGGAGCGAATGCCTATATGAGCAAACCCTTAGCGTTGGATGACGTTACATCCAACGTTAGAGCGCTTCTGCAACCCAAATAGGCATCTTATATTGGCTGCATCCTATATTGGCTGCTCGCGTTATGCCCCTCAGACTTGATTAGGCCGATCATACAGTTGAGCAACGTATTCGCCGTAACCGTTGTATAGCAAAGTCGGGCGCTCTTCCCACGAAAACTTTGAACCTGCGCCAATCAACCGTTCTTTGGCCTGTGACCAGCGGGGATGGGGCACATCGGGTTCAACATTGGCTTCAAATTTGTACTCATTGGGACTAATAGTGTTCCAATAGGTACTGGGTTGGGTGTTGGTGAACTCAATCTTGACAATTGATTTTGCCCCCTTAAAACCATACTTCCACGGCACCACCATACGAATTGGCGCACCGTGCTGCTTTGGAAGCGTATGACCATAAATGCCAACAGCAAAGAAGGCCAGCTCATTGGTCATTTCATCCAGCCGCAGTCCTTCGGTATACGGCCAGGGAAGACCGCCCAGATGAAAGTCGGGGCCTTTTGTAACCTCAGGGTTGTAGTAGGACGTAAATTGCACAAACTTGGCTTGCGCGGTTGGTTCAACGGCTTCTACTAACGCTCTCATGGGAAAACCCAGCCAGGGAACAACCATCGCCCATGCTTCCACACAGCGGAAGCGATAGATCCGTTCCTCCAGCGGAAAGGTACTTAGCAAATCGTCTTGGGTAAACAGGCGAGGCTTGTTGACTAACCCCGTTACCTCGACTTGCCAGTTGTCTGTTGGTAATGCCTGAGCGTTTTGCCAGATGGATTTGGAACCACCAAACTCGTAGAAATTATTGTAGGTAGCCGCCAATAGCTCATTGGTTTGAGGGCGATCGACCTCTACAAAGTTGGGGTTGCTGGAGGCGTTTAATTGGTTGGTGTTGGCTAGCGCTGCCTCAGCCGAGGCTTGCTGCTGTTGACACCCCAGCAGCGGCACAAAAGAGCCTATCATTCCAGCACCCACTAATCCCTTAACAAACCGGCGGCGATTTAGAAAATAAGCCTCAGGTGTGACGTCTCGCTCTGGCAACTGCCAAGGTTTTGGAACATGAATAAATGGCATAGGAGCAAGAATTAAAACATCTCTATATTCATTATCAATATCAAAGCGTCAGACCAGGTGGTTGCCCCAAACCCTCTGCGGGATCACTGGGATCATTGAAGAATCTGGACTTTAAAGCCTGACATTAGCAACTTAGCATTTCACCCGCAAACAATACCACCAGGCTGGCGATGCCTCGAAATAATGAAAATGGCGGTATTGAGCGGCATTTTGGCGAACCAGCCCTTAAAATTGAAGGTAGGAATAGGTAGATATACATGGGTAAAAAACGTTATGACTGGCGGCGAGTCTCAGACCCCCGGCGTTCTCTCAGATAGAGAACTGCAAATTGTAGAATTAGTGGCGGCTGGCTTGACCAACCAGGAGATTGCAGAAAAATTAGAAATTAGCAAACGTACGGTTGATAACCATATCAGTAACATTCTGACTAAAACGGCGACGGGGAACCGGGTTGCGCTTGTACGTTGGGCGCTGCAATGGGGTAAAGTGTGTCTGAACGATGTCAATTGCTGTACGTTACCCATTTCTAGCGACGACATCATCTCTTAGTGGCATGATCACGATAGAGGCCGAGCTGTGTTGCTATCCCTTTGTTGCTGAGCAGGTTTTCAGTTATGAGCGATCGCGCCGTCCAAACGGCTGAAGCATCTCCGTCCCGATATCAACTTTACTGCGTTGGTTTGCCGCTAGCCGTCTACCGAGAGGTTGCCGCTCATTTGCGGCAGGTAACCGGAGTTGATGCCGGGTTGTTGCCGCAAACGTCGCACCAGTTTGACTATCACCAAAGTCAAGTTGGCAGCCTGTGGATTCAATACACAGCCACAGCCAATGCCGCCGCTCAACAACGAGTAGCGCAAATCCTGGAATACTATAGCGATCGGTACGGTGCGTGGAATGCCGTCAATCCGCGATCGCAGACAACTGAGACGAAAACAGAGAGACCGTAACAACGGATCTCCAACAGCAGTCGATATTTTGTTGAGTGAGTCATCTCTATTGCATGAGCAGAATTCAGGCGCTACGAGGAACACGGGATATTCTGCCAGATGAGGTGAGCTACTGGCAGCAAATAGAAACGGTGGCTAGGGACATCTTCAGCAAAGCGGCGTATCGAGAGATTCGTACCCCTATTTTTGAACAAACCGATCTGTTTGAACGCAGCATTGGCGAGGCCACTGATGTGGTGGGTAAGGAAATGTATACGTTCAAGGATAGGGGCGATCGCTCACTCACGCTCCGTCCGGAAAATACAGCGGGTGTGGTTCGCGCCTTTATCGAACATCACTTGCAGGCGCAGGGTACCCCTCAACGCCTCTGGTACTTAGGCCCCATGTTTCGCTACGAACGTCCCCAAAAAGGGCGGCAACGTCAGTTTCATCAATTAGGTGTTGAGGTGCTGGGAAGTGCTGACCCCAGAGCCGATGCGGAAGTGATTGCGATCGCCTCCGATTTATTGCAAACGCTCGGTTTGACAGACCTGCGGTTTGCTGTCAACTCCATTGGTAACCTGGACGATCGCAACCAGTATCGAGAGGCTCTGGTCACCTACTTAACCCCCTACAAGCCAGAATTGGATGCCGATTCTCAAGATCGGTTGACGCGCAATCCGCTGCGAATTTTAGACAGTAAAGAGGCTCGAACTCAAGAAATTCTGTGCGATGCACCAAACTTGCTACAGTATCTCAGTCCAGAGTCCAAAACCCGCTTCGATCGAGTTCAACAACTTTTGAGCGATCTGGGTATTGCTCACACCATCGATCCTCGCCTGGTGAGAGGGTTGGACTACTACACCCACACCGTTTTTGAAATTCAATCCGACGCGTTAGGCGCGCAAGCGACCGTTTGTGCCGGTGGTCGGTATGACGGATTGGTGCAAGAACTTGGCGGAGAAGCAACAGCGGCAGTGGGTTGGGCTAGCGGCCTGGAACGGCTAACGCTGCTGCTGCAAACGCTCCAACCGCTATTGCCATCGGCACTCGATTTTTACCTGATTTCCAAGGGCGATCGCGCCGAAGCCCAATCGCTGCAACTGGCGCAGCAACTGCGGCACCTTGGCTTTGCCGTAGAACTGGACGTTAGCGGTAGCGCCTTTGGTAAACAGTTCAAACGAGCCGACCGTAGCGGAGCGATCGCCTGCCTGGTGGTAGGCGAGACAGAAGCAGATAACCAAACGGCGCAACTAAAATGGCTCAAATCAGGGGAGCAAGAAGCGATCGCTCAAACCGATCTATCTGATCAGGCCGAGCGGTTACGGCAGCAAATTGCTGCTCATCGGGCTTAGTCGAGCTATTCGTTACGGCAGCAACATGCCCACCCCCGTCGCACGCTTACCCCCCCGCTTAAGAGCTTGTGCGAAAAGCGCTGATTGTTACTCAAACCGCTCTCTTTTCTGGCTGACCGCAGGTGTAAGCTCCCAATTCCGAGGAACTTTGAACCGCATCGGCGCAGAATGTTTACCAAAATTGGGGATTTGGAGGGCGAATGCAACCCGTTTGATGACGTCTAAGCCCACCCTCTAGAAGAGGTAGGCTTTGCTGACTGATGTATAACGCCAACCAAAGACAAACCCTCCGACTGACGGGCCGGAGGGTTTGTTTGAATCATTTTTACTGCCACTTCAGCAGCCTCATTAGAAGCAGTAATAAATGCAAATACTGTATAGGTTAGGCTTGGCGAGAGTAATACTCAACCACCAGCAGTTCGTTGACCTGAAGCGCAACCCATTCACGCTCTACAACGCTGTTCACCTTACCTTCCATCTTGTTCTTGTCGAATTCCAAGTGGCTAGGAAGGTGAGCCAAACCGGGAAATTGAAGGTTGGTTTCAACTAGCTTACGAGAGCGATCGCTGTCTCGAACTCCAATTACTTCACCGGGCTTGCACTGATAGCTAGCAATATCAACCACGCGGCCATTAACGGTAACATGTCCGTGATTCACAAGCTGACGGGCAGATGGAACCGTAGGAGCCATACCCAAACGGAAAACGGTATTGTCTAACCGCATTTCCAGCAATTGCAGCAACACTTGTCCGGTTGAACCGGTTGCCCGACGAGCTTTCCGCACATAGCGGAGCAGTTGCCGTTCCGTGATGCCATAATTAAAGCGCAGCTTTTGCTTCTCTTCCAAGCGAACTGCATATTCTGAGCGCTTTTTACGCGCTTGACCATGTTGTCCTGGAGGATAGGCCCGTCTGGGAGTTTTGCGCGACAATCCCGGCAACTCACCCAAACGACGCACAACCCTGAGGCGTGGACCTCGATATCGCGACATTTAGTTTCCTCTGTAAAGACTTACCCAAAAGTTTAATTATAGTCGCATTTTTGCCAATCTCCACCTTTTGATAGCCTCAAAATCTTCTAATTTCACGAAATAGTTTGACGCTTTAGTAATGGTTAACCCTGTAGCCTTAACTTGGATCTAGTTGCAGTTGAGGGAAGGGCGATCGCAAGATGCTCGATCCAACTCAATCGATTTTATTCCTGCTGGCTAAACGCCTTCTAAACGTAATGGTTCTAACTAATTCAGTCCAGGGGTTGACCAGTCTAAATCCGGGTTTTTCTGCTGGTACTGGTAAGTTTTACTCATTTGAATTCTCCAACCAATATGGAAATTCAATGGTTAAACCCAATGCCCATCACACATCTGCGATCGGGTATGCTAACATTTACTAATAGAAACGGGGTCCTGGCAGCACGGATAGCCACGCAACTAGTGCTGAATCGACGTCAGGAAGTTCTTAATTGCAGAATTCACAAAATTCAATCATGACAAAAAGTGTTATGGACCAGCAGGTTATTCACCCGATGGTGAAGTTGCAACGACAGGTGCGATCGCTTGTTGATTCGAAGCTGATCAAGCCGTCGGACAGTATTTGGAAAATCGCGTTACTTTACGGTGACGAGTGGTCTTACTGGAAAAAAGAGCTGGAAGACTTCGAGTTTTCCATGCAAGACCCAATTGGGGATTTGCTCGACGTTGAAACCTGGGACGACGACGAGGCGTAACCGCTTGGGCATTTGTCCTGGTATTACCCAAAAAGCACAAACTTCTATTTCTAAAGGCAAGGCGGTACTAACCCGTCTTGCCTTTCATTCGCTGCTTTAAGTATCACGATTTGAGGCCATCTAAATTGGGTCGAACCCTGATGCGAATCGCTATAGCGGTGATGTTGTCATGGCCGTTGTAATGGTTAGCCAGGTCAACCAGTTGATTTACACCCTGCTCCAGGCTGACCTGGGAACTGAGAAGCGGCTCTAAATGGGTGCGCCAATGAGTTTCAAGCAGGTCATTGTCCGTTAGGCCGTCGGAGCATAGCAGCAGCAGCAAGTCTTCGTTTAGCTCGACAAACTGCACATCTGGGTTGATGAAGTTTTGATCTCGCGGGCCAAGGGCTTGCGTCAATTGATAGGCATCGGGTCGGGCGTAGGCGATCGTTGGCTCGACACCACGCTGAATTTCACGTTGACCGACTTCGTGATCAACGGTAATTTGCTCTAACCCCTGGCGACGGCTAAAGCGGTAGAGCCGGCTGTCTCCCACGTGGGCGATCGCCGCTTCGGTATCTTGAACCAACACCAGCACGACTGTCGTTCCCATGCGCCCGCTGCCAGAGCGAGAGCTTTGCTGGTTCATGTCATAAATAGCCTGATTGGCCTGGACAACCGCCTCCCGAATAATCTCGCTGTCGGGCAGTCTGTCGTGCCAGTGCGTCTCAAAATACCGTTGCAGCGTTTCAACAGCCAGGGCACTGGCTACTTCTCCACCGGCATGGCCGCCCATGCCGTCACACAAAATGTATAGCCCTTTAGCATTCAGGGTTCGTCCCTGGGGGTCTTCACTTTTACTGATGTCTGTCTGAATGCTGAAACTATCTTCGTTGTGGTCGCGTTGCCGACCAATGTCCGTTCGTCCAGCATCTTCCAGGCTAACCAACCGCATCGGCAGTACAACAGTAGGAGCATCGTCCCCATCGTTTCCCAATTCGTCCTCCGATTCACTCAACTCTAGTCGGGTCGCCATCGCTGAGGTCGGCGTGTTGTCGCTTTCGGTATCTAGCAACAAGTTGGCGTTGACCAGGTCTGCTGTTTCGGGTTCAGGTGAGTTGGTCGATTCGGAGTCGAGAGTGGGGAACTGTTGCGGTTGTGAAGAATCAGACGGCATATCAATGGGAATAGTAGGAGACTGCATTTCGTTCGCGATCGCCTCAAAACGCAATCGGAGGTCGTCAATCGTCAAAATGGCACCCGTTTCCAGATCATGGCAAAGGTGAGCCAGCGCCCCAAACTGAGTGCGCTGAGATTTTTGAAACAGAATTTGCCACAGGCGACCTAAATTTTTTAACTCGGCAGGCTGGTCTTGGGGTTCAAAGTAAAGCCGTTGTAGGCACAATAGCTGATCTTCATCTACTCGCAAATTGGCGAGTTCTAGCAAACTCTGGCTGCAACGGTGAGGAACCAACATCGCCCACATCTCAATCATTTCGTGGAGCCAGTGCAAAATTTGCAGCGGTAAAACGGTTTCGCTGCTCCACAGGTCGAGCAGGAGCGGCAGATCAGCCCGATCGGCAAGCAGCACAACCGTGTACCCGTTGGACTCCCAGGCATCATGAATCTGCGGCAAAGAGACATTACGCGGCTGAAGCGTGAGATAAACTTGGGCGATCGCAGGCACCGCTAAAGCATCGGCGATCGTTGCTTTTTCCAGGGTGGTTGCCACATCAGCCGTGAACCACTCTGGATGGGTTTGTTCTGGATCTTGCACCACTTCCAGTAACGACGGCTGAAGAGGTTGGCAATCTAATACTCGCCCTTCTAGCTCTGAATCAACCCCGGTTGCGGTGAGTTCCAACAACAGGTACCGTTGCTGCTCGTCTAAAAAGCGGCTGGGTAAGGGTTGCACCCCGGGTTCAGAATCAGGCATCTGAGATGTAACGAACGCTTGAACCGATGAGGCATCGGTAACACCCGACAAAATGACTTGCCAGGTTATTCCTGTTTTAGCACCACACTGAGGGCAGTATTCAGCATCAAAGGCAACGGATGCTTCGCAGGCAGGGCAAACTCTATCGGTGAGCGAAGTACCACACCGTTGACAAAAATTATGGGTATCTGGGTTTTCAAACTGACATTGAGGACATACAAGCATGTTGGGATTTCCTCAACTCCCGCTATGAGTGCCAAAGGATCTGAATCTTAAGTCTGTCACATTAGACCAGGCTCGCGACGTAAAACCCGATTAAGAATCAGCTCGTTACAGGTTAAATCATATGTCCTATAACGCCTCTCTGGTGTAGTTCAGTTCAGAGTACCCAGAATCATTAGACAGGAATCATTAGACGGTAAACAAGCAGCCAGAGCAAAACTACCTGATTTAAGGGGACGCTATTTCTCTGCAACTGTTTCTGTGCCTCAATCTGACATCCTCCCATCGCGCTCTACAAGACAGCGTGGGGTTCCTCCTTCATCCAGCCGACTTGTCCAAACCAATGGCTTGAGCGGAATAGCGATCGTTCTATCGGGAGGTGCTGATTTCCGTATGCCCTGCGTTGATTCCAGCCAATCTCACCCCTTGTCAAGGATGTTCCACACCGCATTTTCATCTCTGCATCGCACAGAGCCGCAGTGAGGACACACATGAGGGCGGTTACTCAAAATCTTTTGAACGGACTGCTTGCAGTCAAAGCATCTTTTTGAATCGTGGTGGTCTGAGCTGGAACAGGTTGCTGAAGATTCGGGCATAGTGTTTCACCCAATCAACCAACCAACTCCAGGCGGCGACACTGATGGACTTCACCAGATGGTGATTGCGTGCCATGTTCCACACCATGCCAGTTTTTGCAGGCAATCAAGCCGCCAGACATGACCAACGCCCGGGCTTGTTTCACAGCCCAGTCGTTACGTTGCCGACTTACTTCCAGGTGTTGTCGTCCCAGACGATTAATCGCTTTTGTGCGATCTTTAAAGCCTTTTTGCTTCTAAGGTAAAGCAATGATGACGTAGTACCAGAACAAACTGCCCTGACGAGAGCCAAAACCCGAGTCCAAATTTAGAGAAAACCCATTGGAGAAAGACGAAAATACCGAAGGGAATCGCTCCCCGCAGCACGCAGGGATGGCGTTTGCCCCAGCGAGTGCGATCGCTCAACCAGCCAATTAAGGAATCATTGATTGCATCCCACAGCTGCCTACTACCATACATTTTGACGGGAACAAAATGGAGAGAAAACGATTCGCCACGTTATCAGAACATCTTAATTTTGCTTCTACTGTTTTCAAGTGGGCTGAAGTCAGATAAAGATCAAAAGATTGATTGAAATGACAGGACTGATCCCCGGATCAGATGGCAGACCGTTTGAGAACGTAATGAGGACATTCAGGACAGTTGACCGTGAATAAACAAGTATTGATTGCTACGCTACTGCTGTTGAGCGGCTGGACGATCGCTGTACCCTCTGTTCAGGCTGTTCAGGCACCCTCGGTTGACCTGGCTCAAGCTAACCCTGAGAACCAACGGCTCCGCGATCTGTTGCGTCGGGGACGAGAACTGGTCGATGCCGGACAACTGGCTGAGGCCATTCCCGTATACGAAGAAGCCGCCACGATTGAATCAGACAACGCTCGCATTTACTCGGCACTTGGTTTTTTACAGGCCAGACAAAATAACTATCAAGCCGCTGTTGAGGCGTATCAACGGGCGATCGCCCTCGACAACGACAACGGCGATTTCTATTACGCTCTGGGATTTAGTCAGGCTAACCTGCAAGACTACAGCAGTGCCGCTGCCTCTTACCGACGAGCAACAGAACTGGATCAAGATAACGTCGAAGCCTTTATCGGCCTGGGCGTTGTACTGGCGCGGCAGGGAGATTTTAATGGGGCGATCGATGCCTATCGGCGGGTGACGGCGCTTCAGCCCAACAGTGCCCAAGCCTACAAGTTCATTGGCTCGGCATACATCCAGCAAGAGCGGTATTCAGAAGCCGTTGAGAGCTTGCGCCGTGCCGCAGAACTGGCTCCACGCGAAGCAGATGTGCAAATTAACCTAGGGGTCGCGCTGATCAATTTAGGCAACACACCAGACGGGTTAACGGCTCTGGAACGCGCCGCTTCACTGGAGCCGCGCAATGCCCAAACTCACCTGCAAATTGGCGAAATCTTTCAAGCGCAGGGCAATTTAGACCAGGCACTTACGTTTTACCGTCGCGCTGCTTCGGCTAATCCAGGATTAGCTGATGTGCATGTGTTGATGGGGAATGTGCTGCTAGAGCAGGAAGATTACCTGCTGGCGATCGTTCAATACCGAGAAGCGATCGAACTGCAACCCAACGAGCCTCAAACGCACTATCAGCTAGGTCTAGCCTTGCAGGGGCGCGATCGCATTGCTGAGGCGATCGCCTCCTTTGAACAAGCCCGCACGCTGTATGAGCAGCAAAACAATGCTGAAGGGGTTGCCAAGGTGGAAGAAGCTCTGGATCAGATGAATTAGCCAGGACTGGCCAGATGGACTAAAGACCAGACAGGTGAAGCTGACCGACTATTAATAATGAATGACAGCCCGTGACGCTGGTAGTTCTAGCGATTATAGTCAAAGTCAAAGCAAACATCTGAAGTCTTTAGTCCTCAGTTGGTGCAATGTATGGGTGGATCAGAGCTTAAAGAATCGCTGCCGTTTACATGGAAAGACGAAGAAACTTGCCGCACTGACCAGCAATGGTTGGGTGGAATTATTCACAGTGCGGCTCCCTATTCGGACTGGTGGACCAAAACGCGGATTGTCCAGTTGGCCTACGAGCCGATGTTGGGTGCGAATCCAGAGGTGTATGCAGGCAAAACAACGGTAGCAGACATTGTAACGACGCTGTATCAGGAGCTAGAAGCCTACTGCTCGGCGCAGCAACTATCCGATTGCCAGAGCTGTTATCCAGGCTTTTTTGCTGCTGTTGATGCTGGTTTTGTGGTAACCACGCTCAACTCCTGGAAAAACAAGGAGTTTACGCAGGCGATCGGACGCAACTTTGAGGTGTATTCCTACGATGGCAGCAGGGTGAGCCGCAACGATTGCAAAACCTTCCTGATCGTTAGCACCGCTTCGGTTTCGTTAAGTGTTGAGCGCCAGTTGCCGCCACCCAACCTGTTTCAACCGTTGTTTAACGTTGATGAACTGGCTCAGGTGATTCACGATAACGACATCGAGAGCATTACCGTTCGCACTCATGGATATGGCAGTCCGGCGCAGAGCTTTTTTGCGTCGTTTGCCAGGGAAGCAACTCAGTTGTTTTCTGGACAGGTAAACGTTGAAACGGTTGCCTCGCCGGAGGTTGCAGTCGAGAGCCAGTCTCAACCGCCTACTACTCTGCCTCCTCGCCATGTCTATATTGGGTACCACTGGCCTAGCGAACAGCCTATTTTGAACATCGGGTTGGTCAAAGACCTGATTCGTAACTGGGGCATTGTACTCAAGTTTTTGGGCAGCATGTTTGTGTTGAGTCTGGTGCCAAGCCTGATTTTTACCGGGCTGTATGACCTGATTTTGCCGCTGCAAGTCCGCTGGTATTGGGTAATTCCGCTTGTTTTCTTTATTACCTGGCTGTTGGCGTTTGCCTTGTTGCGAGCCTTGGTGTATCAGCGCGATCGCTACCGTGCTATCCATTATGGTGCGCCCGATCTGGCCGAGTTCTTTTGGCGGCTCGACAAACAGCTCAAAGACCTGCAAGTTGCTTCCTTCAAATCGGCGGCGTTTCAAGTCTCGGAACGCGACATCATTCCACCGACGAACCGCAAACGGGTCAACCTGGTGGGGCACAGCATGGGTGGCCTGGTGCTGGTGAATATGCTGCGGGTAATCTCAGATCGATTTGGCAAGGACGATCGCCTCACCCATGAACGTGGAGCGATGGGCGAATGTTTAGACCTGGGCAAGCTCGTTCTGGCCTCGCCCGACATTCCGTTAGAGCTGCTGCGAGAAGGGCGTAACAACTATGTGCGGTCTGCTATTCGTCGCTGCGAACAGATTTATTTGCTGTCGAGCGATCGCGATGTTGTGCTGCGCTACCTCTCGACCGTGGGGAACTGGTTTAGCGAACCCAGCGTTGAAATGTCGGGCTTGCGGCTGGGGAATGTGTACCTGCATCGAGGCCAGAAGCTCGAGGAAATGCTGCTCATTCGCAGTGCGATCGTATCGCGGCAGGCGGTGCAGCCCACCTCGGCCTACGACCTGTTTGAAAGTTTCAATTATTTAGATTGCTCCCGCATGGTGGGGGTCAATGCGATCGGGCTATCGCAGCAACCTGCGACGGCGTTAGTTATCGATTTGGTCAATATTGTGTTCTATCTGTTCGGCAAAATCGACGTTCACGGGGGCTATTTTTTGACCCATACGCCAACCTTCAAGCTCTTGCCCTTTTTGCTGCAAACCATCACCCCTTCAGCCGCCGCCGTTGGGCAAGAAATTAGCCGATTAGATACGAAAAAGCAAATTCTGTTTCTGCCAAGCCGACCAATCGACTAACAGAATTGGCTCGGAAGGTGCCTAAGGTTGAGGGATTCAGGGGACGAATGCAGCTTATGTGCTGTGGTTAAACCAGGCTCTTGCACCCGAAAAAATGGGTAGAAGGCGTTGCTAAAAGACGGATGCATGGTTAAGCGGTCATGGCTGCGATCGCCCCTGCCCCAACTGTGGGGAAATCTGCAGGTTTGGACGTTTCCTGAAATTGGGATGAGGGGCGAATTTGTGCCGCGATTCAGCAACGCCTTGGAATGCGTCACTTTAACGAAGTACAGCTCTGCGGATGAGTGGAAGTGATCGGTTATTGCTCTTGCATTAAGCGCAAGTAATTCTGCTGAAGC
The DNA here is from genome assembly GCF_015207605.1 of Oculatella sp. LEGE 06141. Lineage (GTDB taxonomy): Bacteria > Cyanobacteriota > Cyanobacteriia > Elainellales > Elainellaceae > Oculatella. The sequence continues at coordinate 126,245 of NZ_JADEWO010000005.1, read as the reverse complement.
TGAACGTGATTTGCCGCCATTTGCTCAGCCAAATCTCGCTCGACATCGCAAATTTGTTGCCAGAACAAGGCCGAACGGCGGGCAGACAACAGCTCTTTCCACAAGGTTTCGAGCAACTCAGCCGCTTGCGGATTTTCGCTAGCGAGGCGATCGCGCAGTTCTGCAAAGGTTTCGTTTGCGTCTGAGTGGTGGGATAAATTTTGAGCCTGAGCAATGCACGCCTGAAGCTGGCTGAGCGGAGTCACGGTGGCAGATTGGGGCATATCTAAATCGTCTTCTAAAGGATTTGGTGAATGCAGAATGTAAACTATTGTGCGAGCGGCTGTTCGCATACTGTTACATTCCTTAAATTATACTGACGCAAGGTTACACTCTATCGAGGCAGTCGGCAAGAGTTTTGCTGGAACGAGTCGTCGTCAGTCACAATTGTTGAATAGCGTTTTCAGCGTGTTCACTATTCCGTCGCAGGGGAGACAATCACAGCCTATGGGCAAGCCGCGCGTCCTTTCTGGAATTCAGCCAACGGGCGAACTTCACTTAGGAAATTATCTAGGAGCCATTCGCAATTGGGTCGAAATCCAGCAAGCGTATGACAGCTTTTTGTTTATGGCAGACTTACATGCCATTACAGTACCCCATGACCCTAAAACACTAGCAGCCAACACGTACAAAGTGGCAGCCTTATATCTGGCCTGCGGCATTGACTTAAATTGCGCTACGATTTTTGTTCAATCCCATGTGTCGGCGCATTCTGAATTGACGTGGCTGTTTATGTGCCTAACGCCGCTCAACTGGTTAGAGGCAATGGTGCAGTTCAAAGAAAAGGCCATTCGTCAGGGTGAAAACGTAGGGGCGGGTTTGCTTAACTATCCGGTGCTACAAGCGGCAGACATTTTGCTATACGAGCCGGATAAGGTGCCCGTGGGTGAGGATCAAAAACAGCATCTTGAACTAACCCGTGACATTGCCGATCGGCTCAATTTTCAGTTTGGTTCTGAAGGAAATCCTGTCCTCAAGGTGCCCGAACCGATGATTCGCAAAGAAGGGGCGCGGGTCATGAGCCTGACCGATGGCACCAAGAAGATGTCGAAGTCTGACCCGTCCGACCTGAGCCGAATTAATTTACTCGATCCGCCCGATGTGATTGCTAAGAAGATCAAGCGCTGTAAAACCGACCCGATGCGGGGGCTGGAGTTTGACAACCCAGAGCGACCCGAATGCAACAACTTGTTGACGTTGTACAGCATTTTGGCCAACAAGACAAAAGATGCGGTTGCTGAAGAGTGTCGGGAGATGGGTTGGGGACAGTTTAAGCCGCTGTTTACCGAAGCAACGATCGCTGCACTCGGCCCCATTCAAGACCGATATCACGAAATTATGGCTAACAAAGATTATCTGGAGTCGGTGCTGCGTCAAGGTCGCGAACAGGCAGAAGCGATCGCCAACCCAACGTTGCACAAAGTGAAAGCAGCGTTAGGATATTCAATGCCTTTATGAGGATGGAGATAGGGTGTAGGGTGTTAAAAAATGCCATTTTGAATGCTGAGGGCTTCGTTGCCCGATGCAGAACGCGACCTCTACTTAAACCGCTTATTCATCCTCACCTCTATAACGCTTTCTAACCATCAATGTTCGATACCAACCATCACGCTTCTAATACCTGGCTTCCGGCACCGTCTAGCCGTTTTCGCGTCGCCGCTCAGTCGGGAGAGTTTTTGATTACAGCAGAAGTGATGCCACCGAAGGGAGGCGATCCGTCGCGCATGGTGCAAATGGCACGGCAGCTCAAAGACTGGGTACATGGCGTTAATATTACCGATGGCAGCCGTGCGGTTCTGCGGATGTCGTCCGTTGCCGCTTCAGTGGTTTTGTTGCAGCATGGCATTGAGCCAATTTGTCAGGTGGCCTGCCGCGATCGCAACTCGATCGCTCTCCAGGCCGATTTGATGGGGGCACAAGCGCTGGGCATTCGCAATATTTTGGCATTGACGGGCGATCCGGTGAAGGCTGGCGATCATCCCTCTGCCAAAGGCGTGTTTGACCTGGAGTCGGTGCGGTTGCTTAAGCTCATCGGTTCTCTTAACCGGGGAATTGACCTGAACCATCAACCGCTGAGCGATGGCCCTACCGATCTGTTTGTCGGAGCAGCGATCGATCCGCAGTGCGCCAGTTGGTCGGGGTTACAAAGCCGCTTTGAACGTAAGCTAGAAGCGGGAGCGCAGTTTTTCCAAAGTCAACTGATTTCAGACTTTGACCAGCTCGAAAAATTCATGAACCAGATTGCATTAGATTGCCAAAAACCCATCCTGGCCGGCATTTTTTTGTTAAAGTCAGCTAAAAATGCTCAGTTCATTAACCGCAATGTGCCCGGTGTCACGATTCCCCAGCACATCATTGATCGGCTCGATCGCGCCACCGATCCGCTGCAAGAGGGGATACAAATCGCCGCAGAGCAGGTTCAGTTGGCTCGCCAGCTTTGCCAGGGTGTTCACATGATGGCCGTCAAACGAGAAGATTTGATTCCCAATATTTTGGAGTTAGCTGGAATTGCACCGTTGGCCAAAGCCGAAGTTGTGCGTTAACTCGTGCTACCCGCGCTTGGTGGGTTGTTATGAGCGACAAATCACCCGATTGGTCTATCGCGGCTAACGTTTTTCTCAGTTAACGTCCATCTATAGTTACTGTCTCTACTATCTATGGTTGCGGTGGGGTGTGCCTTAGAGGATGGTTAAAAAGGATTGATTGTCTACTCGAACCGCCCCCTTTTCTGGCTTGCCGCAGGCGCAAATCTATCAGTTCTGATGGATTTGAAACAGAACTGGCTCGGAAGTCTCTCAGGTTGAGGAACTCAGGGAGCGAATGTGGCACATTTGCTACTTTTAAAGCATCCTCTCAGAAGTCAGGCTTGCTTCACAGCCCGATGTTGTCTAAGGAATGGGTTATGCCAACATATACGGGAATCTCCAGCGAAGCCTTTCGGCATCCGTTGGATTATCAAGCGGAACAAGCCCTACGGAGCGTTCCCGGCTTTGATTTAATGGCTCGGAAGTTTGTTGAGTTTATCTACGAACGCCCACGCCATGTGTATTTGATGGGAAACAGCATTGAGGTGGGGCCGCGCCAATATGCTTCGATTTATCACCTGTTTCGGGACTGCGTGCGTGATTTAGACATTCACCCTGAACCCGTCATGTTTGTGTCGCAAGCGCCCACGGTGAACGCCTACGCCTTGGGGCAAGATCGCCCCTGCATTGTGCTAAATACGGGGCTGTTGGATCTGGTGGAGGAGGCAGAACTGCGATCGGTGATTGCCCACGAACTAGGGCATATCAAATGCGGCCACACAACGCTGACGCAGATGGCAACCTGGGCGATCGGTCTGGTGTTTGGGCTATCGGGCATGACCTTCGGCCTGAGCAGCCTGGTCAGTACAGGGCTAATTTTGGCATTTTACGAGTGGTTGCGAAAAGCAGAGCTGTCTGCCGACCGTGCCGCGCTGCTGGTAACCGACAGCCTCACACCCGTACTAAAAAATATGATGCTGATGGCCGGAGGAAGCGCCCGCCATATTAACGAGCTGAGCCTACCGGAATTTATTCGCCAGTCGGAACGCTACCATGCGCTCGATCAAGACGGAATTAACCAGGTATACAAGTTTTTGTTATACAACAACGTGACCCAGGGCGTATTTCTGACCCACCCCTTTACTGTCGAGCGGGTTCACTTTTTGCAGGAATGGGCAGGGTCATCCGAGTATCATCAAATACGAACAGGCAACTACCGCCGCACCGGTGAAGGAGCCGTCGATGTGGATGCAGAGGCCCAGTCCAACGAGGTTGAACGGTTGCAGCAAGAGCTAGAAGCGTTGCAGCAAGAGATTGATCGGATTCGGCGATCGCAATCCAACGACAACGAGTAGATGACCACACTGGTTTTAGCCGATCCGGCAGTCAGGAGCGATTACCATGCATGATTCGTTACCCGCTAAACCTGAAGCGAAACCAAAGCCCTGGGGTCTTTGGGCAACTCTAGGATTTTCTGTCCTTGTTTTTGTGGCGTTTATATTAATTCAAACGCTGGTATTGACGGCCTTTCTGAGCTACCAAATGGCTCAAAACCCGTCTGCTGACCTGATGCTGCTGATCAGAGATTTGTCTACCAACGGGTTTGTGCTATCTATTTCGACGATCGCATCGGCTCCGCTCTGCGTAGCATTGATCGTGCTGTTTATTAAGCTTCGCAAGCGGCTATCGGTAAAGTCTTACCTGGGGATACGGCCTCCCAGCCGACGAGAGCTAATTACCTGGTGCCTCATTACCATCTTTGTAATTACCATTGTTGACCTGCTCAAGTCATTGGTCGATCGCCCGTTGGTGCCCAACTATGTCTCCGAAATTTACGAATCAGCCTTGTTTTTGCCTGCTCTGTACCTGGCGCTGATTGTAATGGCTCCTGTCTTTGAGGAGGTCTTTTTTAGGGGCTTTATGTTTCAGGGGATCAAGCATTCTGCCTTGGGTAACCTTGGCGCAATTGGCCTGCCTGCGATCGTTTGGGCGATCATCCACCTGCAATACGCCTGGTACGACATTGCCGGAATTTTTGTGTTTGGCGTGGTTCTGGGATATGCCCAGCTCAAAACGAAATGCATTTACGTGCCAATTGCTATGCACGCGCTTAATAACCTGCTAGCTGTTCTTCAAGTTTCATTGAAATTTTAAAGAAACGCGATCGCCATTGCGGATTTTACTGTCATTCTAGTAAAAACGGAATTCAGAGATTCCGGTCTACAGCCCTATGAGGAATAGTTGTAGCACATGGTTTGATTCGGGCAGAACGGTAAAGACGTGCATGAACTTCATTAAAGATGAAGTGTTACTGGAGCATGAGCCTATTGAATTACAGTCAGCACTGTTCAACCATCTTCTCAGGAATCCTGGTTGGCCTGAATCAGGCTGCTCTACGTATCGGTGTCCGGACACCCGTATAATTAACGGCAGATTTGACCAACGCCCTTTAGCGATCCGTTTGATATGGGTATAGAAGCCGATGCGCCGAATTCTGAAGAAGTCATTGGCATTGATTTGGGCGGCACCGCCATTAAACTGGGACGATTTAACTGGCAAGGCCAGTGTTTGCAGGCTGTAACCGTTCCAACACCGCAACCCGCTTATCCTGAGGCGGTGTTGGCCGAAATGCTAGCAGCGATCGCAGAACTCGATCCACAGCAGCGGTGTGTTGCTATTGGTGTTGGCACACCTGGCCCAACAGACGCGGCAGGGCGGATTGCCAGGGTAGCGATTAATTTAGAAGGCTGGTACGACATTCCACTGGCCGACTGGTTAGAAGCCAAGTCGGGCAAACCAACCACTCTGGCAAACGATGCCAACTGCGCTGGCGTTGGCGAATACTGGCTAGGGGCTGGGCGATCGTTTCGGCACCTGCTGATGCTTACCCTGGGAACCGGAGTAGGGGGCGCGGTTATTCTAGAAGGAAAGCTGTTTGTGGGGCATCAGGGAGCCGGTGGCGAATTGGGATTGATTACCCTTAACCCAGAGGGACCGGGCTGTAAGAGCGGCAACCGGGGGTCGTTGGAGCAATATGTGTCGGTGCAGGCCATTCAGCGACGAACGGGGCTAGACCCCAAAGAGTTGGGAACCAGAGCCAGAGCAGGTGATGCGGATGCGATCGCCTTCTGGCACGATTATGGGCGAGATTTGGGTGCAGGGTTAGCCAGCTTAGTTTACATCTTGACTCCAGAAGCCATCATCATTGGCGGTGGGGTCAGCGCCAGTGCAGAATTCTTCTTTCCAGCCGTGCGGGAAGAAATCGAACGACGGGTGTTGCTCAGTTCGCGGGCAGGTCTACAGCTACTACCAGCCGAGTTGGGCAACCAGGCGGGCATTGTGGGTGCAGCAAAGTTAGCGTGGCAAAAGCATTTCGCTGAACTTTGAAGGTGCAGTGAACGTTCAAGATCAACCGAATATATCGGCCTATCGGCTCCTGTCCATTTGCATACCGATGTCTGTTTTGCAGGACTTTAACTGTCCGCTTTGAATCGATCTGTTGCCAGCTTAATTTAGCCGTTGAGTTGAATAACTGTCCGGATGAACGAGTGTTTTTCGAGGTTAAGAAAATGACAGACTAGGAGTGCCAGTCTCTGGATTTCGCGTCTTTTTATAATTTGCCTAATACCGTTTTAATCACTATGAGCTGGACTAATTTCGCGTTTTTAGGGATTGGGCTACTGGTTGGTTTAAGCATCGGTTGGTGGTTGTGGCGCTTCCGCCTGGGATTAACGCCTCAACCTCATGGTTCCGCCACCGCCAGCGCTACAACCGTGCTATCTGATGATTCAGAGATGCTAGCACTGCGATCGCAGCTTCAACACGCTCAGGTCACACGTCAACTGGCAGACGAGATGGGGCAATTTAAGGCCGGTTTTTTAGCCCGTACCTCCCATGAACTGCGATCGCCCCTGAACAGCGTTATCAGCCTGCACCAGTTGATCTTGTCCGATTTGTGTGACAACCCAGCCGAAGAGCGAGACTTTGTGGCAAAAGCTCACGCCGCCGCCCTCAAAATGCTGTCGTTGCTAGACGAACTGATCAGCGTTTCCAAAACTGCTCACGGTAGCCGTCGGTTAGAAATTCAACCCGTACAGCTTAAAGCGCTATTGGCAGATGTCCATCGCCTCATCCACCTTCAGGCCAAAAATCGCAGCTTGCGGCTTGAGATTGAGTTTCCTGAACCCGACCTGCACGTGATGGCCGATCCGCGTTGGCTGCGGCAAGTACTGGTGAGTTTGCTGGATACCCCTATTGCCTTGATGTACGAAGGTACAATTCGACTCACCCTTCACCCGGAACCCGCCACCAACCAGATTCACATTTGGATCGAAGATGAGCGACCATCTACCGCATGGCATGAGGCCATTGATTTAATGACTTCCACCCCCAACCAGAGCGATCGCTCCATTGAGGCACTGCTACTAGAAAAGGAGCGTTTGCCAGATGCCACCTACTCGGAATTGCCAGAAGACTCCACCTCACTCAACCCTGGATTAGGGCTGTTGCTCAATCAAATGGTTATGGAGATGATGCAGGGTCGCCTGGAACTGTTAGCCACACCCTGCAAACAACCCGCCGCCAAAGCCAGCTCAAGCGCGATCGCCACTGCCGACGCTGAGATTACTCGCATCCAATGCACCCTTCCTCTAGCAACCGATAGGCAACAGCGGTAACAAAAAGCTAGCCCCTCAAGTCCATTTTCAGACAATGCCCGAACTGCAAACCGATGCGAAGCGATGCGACCTCTCCTCTCATCAACCCAATCGGAGGGGGTCTGGGGGAAGCGGGTCGTCCCCCAGTGGGGGTTGAGGTAAGCCCCTAAGGTCTCGAATGGCCCCACTTAACTACCCGCACCACCCACTTCACTGCAACTGAAACTGGTCAAACTGAATCACCTCTGACCCCGGATCTCTAGTATCAAACCGATAACTGCTTACCGTTCCCGTTCCCGTATCCAAAATACTGAACGCCGTCATCTGATCACTGGAAACATAAGGCTGCGGCTGTCCAGCTTCATCCAACAGCGGTGCGATCGACGGCATCACTGGCTCCAGCCCATTCGGGTCGCCCATTGCCACATAGGTTTCATCAAACCCTAGTGGAATCGATCGCCGCTTGTTCTCGACATATGCCCCATAGGTATTTCCCACATTCGAGGATTCTAAAAAGTGCATTCCAGCATCGCTGACAAAGCGGTTCCAGATGTGCGAGTGCCCATAATATACCAACTGCACACCCGCCTCTTCCAACAACGGCACCACATCCCGAATCAGGTAATCTGCCTCCAGCGGATACTCGTAGCGAACCGCATTCAGGCGACCATCTGGAAGGCGATCGACCACCTGCACCGGATCAGTGTAAGCAGGCATCACATTATCCCCTAGCGAGTGGGGCGGATGATGAAACATCACCACCTTATAGGTAGCCCGCTGAAAATCTGCCCCATTGAGTTCAGCTTGCAGCCAGTCATATTGGAGACTACCCGGCTGAATCGATTCAAAGATGTGCTGCCCATATCCCCATTTTTCGGGATTTTTCAGGTCATCATCCCGCTCTCGATACTTACCTTTGACCTCCGGCCCCAGACTAGATTTGCGCCAGATATTTGCGGCATACAGCACCACCAGCCGAACATCACCCAGGCTCACCGCATAGTATTTTTCACCTCCTGAACTGCTTTCTGGTAGCGTAAACACCTCTTCATAGGTGTCGCTGTTGAATGAATGGTCCTGTAGCCAGTCTGTCTGGGTGGAATTGGTGTTAGCGTCAAGCTGTGACATCTCGGCATATTCGGCTGCCGCCTGCCGAGGGTACGGATCATCAAACTGCTCCCCCAAACCAACGTCCATCGAAAAGCGACCCATTACTTCATGGTTGCCGATCGCCGGAAACAACGGTGCCGATTGAATGATGGCTCCACCGCTATAGCGTGACACCACACCATCCCGGTCTAGCTCTCGCTCGGCGTGCCCCTGCAAACTGGGAAAGAAAGCAGCGCCCCGGTTGTCATCAAACCATTCAGAGGCGCGATCGGGTATGTTCACTAAATCTCCAGCCAAAAACACCGCATCTGGCTGTCCCACCGTCTCCACCACCTTTTGCAGGTTGGCAGCCGTCATCGGCATTTGTTGGTGGTCTGAGGTCAGCAAAATTTTCAACGGCTGTCCTGGGTTTGGCAACGCCGCCAGGGTAAAGCGATCGCTCCGCACCTGCTGCCCATTTACCTCACTCATCACCTGATAGGGCACCCGTACCCCCGGCTCCAACCCGGTCACCTCTGCCTCATGCCGCCAAACATCGCGCATCACGGGAGCCTGGTACACTTGACCATCTTCCGTTTGCGCTCCGACGCGTGATTTTTCGTCTTCCCGTACGCGACTGAGCTTCGTTGTATTGGCGGCTGCCGTTTGCCCCAGGTCGCCATAGCGAACGGTGTGGCGATCGCCCTCAAACTCCGTAAACCAGACCACACGAACCGAGTTTGCCGTTGGCAACTGCAAAAATGGATCGGTCAATAGCGTCGATGCCGATCCGCCAACGGCTTGGATCGCCCAATTTAAGCCAGTAAGCGCAATCCCCAAAAGTAGCACACCCAGGATCGCGAGCATTAGAACGCGACCGTTGGAATAGTCCGACCATCGGTTTCTGCGACGAGATCGCCTCATCATTCTGGTTTCCTGCTGCACACTGCAACTCCAGTTCAGCACAGCTCAATCATCTTTCGGATCAGTTCACACCAACGAACTATCCTTTCGGGTGTGGAGACTCTGGGCAAGGGGCGATCGTTCCTCCCTGCTATCCTACAAATCTTCCAAAGATAATTGTAAAAATCTCGATACAATTGATACCTGTTCCATCGATCGCTACACAAGTTTATGTCCGCCTCATCTGCTCCTTTTTCTGCCGAAGAAATTGCCGCCGAAGGGTTAAAGCCCAACGAGTACGAAGAAATTGTCCATCGGCTGGGGCGGCATCCCAACAAAGCTGAACTAGGCATGTTTGGGGTGATGTGGTCAGAACACTGCTGCTATAAAAACTCAAGACCCTTGCTCAAACAGTTTCCCACCACCGGAACGCGCATTCTGGTTGGCCCCGGCGAAAACGCGGGCGTGGTAGACATGGGCGATGGCCTCCAGCTTGCCTTCAAAATTGAATCCCACAACCATCCCTCAGCCGTCGAGCCGTTTCAAGGTGCCGCCACAGGGGTGGGGGGTATTCTACGGGACATTTTTACCATGGGCGCTCGTCCGATCGCCGTACTCAATTCTCTGCGGTTTGGTTCCCTAGAAGACGCTCGCACCCGACGGCTGTTTGGTGGCGTGGTGGCAGGCATTGCCCACTACGGCAACTGTGTGGGTGTGCCAACCGTAGGCGGTGAGGTGTACTTTGATCCAGCCTATTCGGGTAATCCCTTAGTGAATGCAATGGCGCTAGGGCTGATGGAAACACCAGAAATTGTCAAATCGGGGGCGATCGGGATTGGGAATCCGGTGCTGTACGTTGGCTCCACCACCGGACGAGACGGCATGGGCGGTGCCAGCTTTGCCAGTGCGGAATTGAGCGATGAATCGGAGGCAGACCGTCCAGCGGTGCAAGTGGGCGACCCGTTTCTAGAAAAGTCATTGATTGAGGCGTGTTTGGAAGCCTTCAAAACTGGAGCCGTTGCCGCTGCCCAGGACATGGGGGCTGCTGGCCTCACTTGCTCCACCTCGGAAATGGCGGCAAAAGGTGGCGTGGGCATTGAGCTAGATCTCGATCGCATTCCAGTCCGCGAAACGGGAATGGTGCCCTACGAATACCTGCTGTCTGAATCGCAAGAACGAATGCTGTTTGTGGCTCATAAAGGACGTGAGCAGGAACTCATCGATATTTTTGAACGGTGGGGCTTGCACGCTGTCGTCGCCGGAACGGTAATTGAAGAATCGATCGTGCGGATCTTGTTCCAGGGAGACGTAGCGGCTGAAATTCCGGCAACCGCATTATCAGACAACACGCCAATTTATCATCGAGAATTGTTGGCCGAACCGCCCGCATACGCGCAACATGCCTGGGCCTGGATGGAAGAATCGTTGCCGCCCTGCACAACAGACGGTATTACAGTAGCAGGCGACGCATTATCGTGGACGGAGGTACTGCTGCGGCTGTTGGATACACCGTCGATCGCCTCTAAGCAGTGGGTTTATCGCCAATACGACCAGCAAGTGCAGAACAACACCGTTGTGCTGCCGGGGGGTGCAGATGCCGCAGTGATTCGATTACGTCCCCAAGAAACCGAGAACGGCACAACGGCCACAGCCAGCGTTAAAGGGGTTGCAGCCACCGTAGATTGCAACGCTCGCTATGTCTATCTCCATCCCTACGAAGGAGCCAAAGCAGCCGTGGCAGAAGCCGCCCGCAACTTGAGCTGCGTTGGGGCAGAGCCGCTCGCCGTAACCGACAACCTCAACTTTGGCAGCCCAGAAAAACCCATCGGCTACTGGCAGTTGGCAGAAGCCTGTCGCGGCTTAGCAGAAGCCTGCCGCGAATTTGAAACGCCCGTTACAGGGGGCAATGTGTCGCTGTATAACGAGACGTTAGATGCTGCCGGAACTCCCCAGGCAATTTACCCCACGCCTGTCGTTGGCATGGTAGGAGCCGTGGCAGATGTGACGCAAAGCCGGGGTCAAAGCTGGCTGGCTGAAGGAGATGTGATTTATCTGCTGGGTTTTACGCCCGAAATGGCATCTCAAACAATGGCACAACACGATCGCCGCTTAACGCTGGGTGGGTCAGAGTATCTGGCTAGCATCCACAGCACCGTGGCGGGAATACCGCCCATCGTCGATTTTGAACTAGAACAAATGGTGCAAATGGTGTGCCGAGATGGCATTCAGCAGGGATGGATTCGCTCGGCTCACGATTGCGCCGAGGGGGGACTGGCGATCGCCCTTGCCGAGTGCGGCACCACTCATGACTACGGTGCCAACATTACCCTGGATATTGACTCGAATACCTCCGTTCGTTGGGATCGAATGCTGTTTGGCGAAGGGGGAGCCAGAATTGTCGTGTCAGTACCTCCAGATTCCATTGAACCCTGGGAATCCTATCTCAATCAACACCTGGGAACGCAATGGCAGCGACTGGGCACAGTTGGCCGCAAAGGCAGTGATCTCCGAATCTCGACTGCTGATAACCTGACGTTAATCAACGCTAGGATGACAGAGGTAAGGGAGCGGTGGCTTCATGCGATCGATCGCCGTTTAGCGGTTTAACGGCTCTGCCGTCATCAGGCTTTCAAGTTACTGGTAGTAAACCTGACGTTGCGCTACTGTTAGGGAGTGGGAATGTTAAGAAATAATTAAAAGCAACTTGCTTTCTCATGAACTGGCTACGTCATCCGGATCCGTGTGTTCTGCACTACTTCAATCGTCCCCAATAGGAGCCAAATTCTCCCATGATGCCTCAATCTTCCGACTGCTCGCATTCTGCCGAACTGCTTTCTGAGCATGATGTTGATCCTACTTCCGATCGTCCCGACAAACCGGAAGAAGCCTGTGGAGTATTTGGCATATTTGCCCCCGGAGAAGACGTTGCTAAACTCACATACTTTGGGCTGTATGCCTTGCAGCATCGAGGTCAAGAATCTGCTGGCATTGCAACGTTTAAAGGTGACCAGGTTTGCTTGCACAAAGACATGGGGCTGGTTTCTCAAGTCTTTAGTGAGCAAATTTTGGCTGATTTGATTGGAGACCACGCCGTTGGGCATACGCGGTATTCCACCACTGGGTCTAGCCGGGTGGTGAATGCTCAGCCTGCGGTGGTTGAAACCCGGCTTGGCCCATTGGCGCTGACCCACAACGGCAACCTCGTCAATGCGTCTGCCTTGCGCGAGGAAATTATTCAAACCAACGTCAACTTACTGACCACCACCGACTCTGAACTGATTGCGATCGCCCTTGCTGAAGAGGTCAACGCTGGCAAAGACTGGATCGAGGGGGCAGTTAGCGCCTTCCATCGCTGTAAGGGGGCATTTAGTTTGGCGATCGCCACTCCCACAGGTGTGATGGGTGTTCGCGATCCCAATGGCATTCGACCGCTGGTAATTGGAACGTTGAGTGATGACGACTCGGATGCGCCAATCCGCTACGTATTTGCCTCTGAAACCTGCGGCCTGGACATCATTGGAGCCGATTACTTACGGGATGTTGAACCAGGTGAACTCGTCTGGATTGATGAGCAAGGCTTATCCTCGGTGAAATGGGCACCTCAAGCGCAGCGCAAGCTGTGCATCTTTGAGATGATTTACTTTGCCCGTCCCGATAGCGTTATGCATGAAGAGAGCCTGTACAGCTATCGGTTGCGGTTGGGGCATCAATTAGCAATGGAAGCACCCGCCGAGGTCGATTTAATTTTGGGCGTACCCGATTCTGGTATTCCAGCGGCGATCGGGTTCTCTCAAGCGTCTGAGATTCCCTATGCAGAAGGATTGATTAAAAACCGCTATGTGGGGCGAACCTTCATTCAGCCGACTCAAAGTATGCGAGAAGCGGGCATTCGGATGAAGCTCAACCCGCTCAAAGATGTGCTGCAAGGCAAGCGTATTTTGATTGTGGATGATTCTATTGTGCGCGGCACAACCAGCAAGAAAATCGTCAAAGCATTGCGCGATGCAGGGGCGATCGAAGTTCATATGCGGATTTCGTCTCCTCCGGTAACGCATCCTTGTTTCTACGGCATTGACACCGACAGCCAGAACCAGTTAATTGCGGCAACCAAGTCCGTTGCAGATATTTCGGCTCAAATTGGGGTCGATTCACTGGCCTATCTCAGTTGGGAAGGGATGTTGAAAGCCACCGGAGAAGATCCAGAAGGATTCTGCTCTGCTTGCTTTACGGGCAACTATCCTATCGCCGTGCCAGAACCTGTGAAGCGCTCTAAACTAATGCTTGAGAAGAAGATTCCGGCGACAACCCCTGTGTAGTCTTTATAACGTCTTGATATGCAATTGAACTCAATGGGTCGAACCCTCCTCAACTGGAGCCTCAGCCTACTGTTGCTGCTGAGCAGTTGGGGAGTGAGCAGCAGTGCGATCGCGGCTGAGGCATTGGGCGATCGGATGGACAATTCCCCGCCTGCGATCACGGGACCCGCCGCAGAGTCGGCGCTTGATCTGTTTCGAGACGCATACGAGCATCGGTATACCTGGAATATCGACTTTCCGGGGTATCAGGCAGAAGTATCTGTTCGCTATGAAGGGCAGCTTTATCACGGTCTGGTGCACGTTAAGCCTGACTTGACAACAGACGTGATCAACATTGAAAACCGCGATGTGGCTCAACTCGTTGATTCTCAACTTCAAATGAGCATCACCCATCTAAAGCGAGTCCCGTTTGCCGAACGGCATCAACAGCATCAATTTGAGCGAGTAGGTGAGGATGAAACAGGCGCTACCGAAATTCAGCAGCTTGGAGATGATAGCGACTCTCATTACAAAGTGAAAGACCAGGAAATTAAGCAGGTCAATCGCGTTTTAGGCGATGTCGCCGTGAAGGTGGATACGTTGGGGTCTATTCGCACGCCTGAGGGCTATCTGCCAACCCGGTTTCAAGTGACCTTTAAGGATGTGCAAACGGGAGAGGTGCTGGAACAAGACGACGTGCGAGACTTTTATGAAAAAATCGGTAGCTACTATCTGCTGACCAATCGAGAAATTCGGTTTGGTTTAGAAGAAGGCCCCCGGCTCAAGCCGCTGCCCGATGTTACTGTCCGCTTTGATAGCGTGCAGCCTTTACCCATCATTTAATCAACCTACTGATTGAACGTGAGAGCCTGCCCTCGCACCTCAGTGTTAAATTTGCCGTGGTCATAGACGACCTGCCCACCAACGATAGTAACGGCTGCCCATCCGGTGAGGTTCCAGCCTTCAAACGGACTCCAGCCACACTTGGTTTGCAGTTCTTCTCGCACCACCGGACGATAGGTGTTGAGATCCACCAGAACCAGATCGGCATCGTAGCCAGGGGCGATCGCCCCCTTGTTCGGAATTCCGTAGGCTTGGGCAACGGCCGTTGACATCCACCGGGACACTTGAGCAACGGTACACCGTCCCTGCACGGCCTGAGTCAACATCAGCGCCAATGAGGTTTCCACTCCCGGCATTCCCGATGGCGAGTTGGGATAGGGCTGCGCTTTTTCGGCCAGCGTGTGGGGAGCATGGTCGGTGGCGATAAAGTCAATCACGCCATCGAGCAACGCTTGCCAGAGCACGTCATTGTCGTGGGGCGATCGCAACGGCGGATTCATTTGAGCCAGGGTGCCGATCGTTTCGTAGGCGCTGGTATTGAGCAGCAAATGTTGAGGTGTAACTTCTGCGGTCACCCAGGCGGGTTTGTCGTGGCGCAGCAGTTCCGCTTCGTCTGCCGTAGACAGATGCAAGATGTGGAGCCTACGGTGATATTTCTTGGACAGGCCGATCGCCAGTTGGGTTGCTTCTAGCGCCGCCTGATTGTCTTGAATTTGAGAATGAATCGCCGGATCAGAATGACCCGCAAACTGTTCTCGCCGTTGCCGAATTCGATCCTGGTCTTCGGCATGAACCGCAATTAACCGCGAGCCGTTCGCAAAAATACTCTCCAATGCCGCTTTCTGATCAACCAGCAACGCGCCATGCATCGACCCCATAAAAATTTTGATGCCGGGGGTGGGGTTGGCTGTCACCAGGTCGGGCAAATTTTCAGCCGTCGCGCCAATAAAGAAACCATAGTTGACCAAACACTTACTGGCCGCTAACGCTAATTTGTCGTTCAGTACCGTCTGGGTTGTCGTCAGCGGCTTTGTATTCGGCATTTCCAGAAACGACGTTACGCCACCTCTAGCGCAAGCACGGCTGGCGGTATACAAATCTTCTTTATGTTCCAGGCCAGGATCACGAAAATGCACCTGTGGATCAATGACTCCTGGCAACAAAGTCAGTCCATCTGCGTCAATTTCTCTAGTGCCTGAATCCACGGTTGAAGCGGAGATGTCGGGCGCAACCTGGACAATGGAGCGATCGCGAATCTGAACATCGCCCCTGAGAAATTCTCCGTTGGGCAACAGAATCTCAGCGCGACGAAGCAACAGGGAGTTGGCAGCCATCAGTTAAAGGGGTGAAGTGAGTGGGCAAGTCTGGATCATTTATCTGGATAATGTATAAATTGGCAATCCAGACCGATGCACTTTAGTCGAAGGTAGCAAAGAATGGCCTCCCTTTGACTGGAACCTTGACTATAAATTAATTAAGAATTCGCTCTGTGTAGATGATCTTCTGCGAATATCGCCAATCAGAGTGAAGATTTGCTAGATTTTCCTAGACAAACTCGCTCTAACTTGTGATACAACTCTGATACCTTGATTGATCGGCGGTAGCGTACAAACATCACTCAAGCAAATTCTTTAGAATGGAGCTGAACGTACAAGCTATAACATGTCTATCCAATCTGATCACAATGCTCAACCTGGGTCTGACAGCACGCAACCGCTCGTTTCTGACACATCTCATCCAGGAGGACAACCAGATACAGGAGTGTCTAAAATGTCGGCGTCTCGTTCATCAGGTAAGAATACTGTGAAAAATTCAGAAAATCCGGTGGTAGAGGGTCTCAAGACCATTGGACTAAGCATCGTTTTAGCGCTGGGTATTCGTCATTTTGTTGCAGAGGCTCGCTACATTCCCTCTGAGTCGATGTTGCCAACGCTAGAAGTGAACGATCGCTTAATTGTTGAAAAAATTAGCTACCACTTCAACTCGCCGCAACGGGGAGACATTGTTGTCTTTTGGCCAAACGAGCGGCTAAGGCAAGAAAACCCTAGCTTAAGAGACGCGTTTATCAAGCGGGTGATTGGCTTACCGGGCGACACAATTGAGGTCAGGGGTGGTCGCGTTTATGTCAATGGTGAAGCCATCCGAGAAAACTATATTGCGGCAGAACCCGATTATCAATGGGGGCCTGAAACGGTTCCTCCCGATTCTTATTTAGTGTTGGGCGACAACCGCAACAACAGTTACGACAGCCACTTCTGGGGCTATGTGCCTCGGGAGAATATTATTGGCCGTGCGGTGGTTCGGTTTTGGCCGCCCAATCGCATGGGTGAGCTTGGCCCCACCCCACCCTATCGCCAGGGTTCAGCAGAAGAGGCAGCCCCAGCGGCGCAATAGGCGTGCTCAAGGAGTCCACACTTTTATCACTCGACCAATCAGCTCCTGACCCAGCCAGGGTGTGTTGGTCGAGGTTGACTTCAAGCTGCTTGAGGTCACTTTCCAGGTCTGTTGCGGATCGAACAGGGTAAGTTCAGCCCTCTGGTTGGGTGCGATCGCTTCTAACGGCTGCCCCAGACATCTAGCCGGGTGAACGCTAAGGGCACGCCACAACGTCAACGCTGACCAGTTGCCAGACTCAACCAACCGTTGCCACAGTAGCGGCAACGCTAGTTCCAGCCCGATCGCTCCGGGTGGCGCTTCTGCAAAGGCAACCGTTTTTTCCTCGTAGGTGTAGGGGGTGTGGTCAATGGCGATCGCGTCAATAATGCCCTGCTCCACTGCATCAATCAGTGCTGCCTGGTCGGTTGGGTTTCCCAACGGTGGCTCCAGCCGCAAGCTGGGATCATAGCTTTGCACCGCATTGATGTTCAGCAGTAAATGCATCCAGGTTGTACTGGCTGTAATCGGTAAACCGCTGGCTTTGGCGGCGGCAATTTGCTCTACGCTGCGAGCGGTTGAAACGCGCATCAGGTGAACCGGAGTCCCGATCGCCGCCACACATTCCAGCAACGCTGCCAGGGGAGCGGTTTCTGCAAAGCTGGGGTTGCCGGGTAGCCCCAACCGCATGGCCTCGACTCCATCACGAACCACACCGCCACCGCTCAGTTCGGCATCCCAACACCACAGCGCAATTGGCTTGCCCAACGGCTGGGCATATTCCAGCGATCGCCGCAGCAGAGCCCAATTCTGTAACGACTGGCTCTCGGCAAACCCAACCACGCCTGCCGCTGCTAGATCAGCCAGCTCCGCCAACTGTTTGCCTGCTGCCCCCAGCGTCAACGCTCCCCAAAGTTGAACCTGGGGCAGAGCGGTTGAGGACGATTGGAGACTGGAGCGTAAAAACTCGACTCCTCCAGGATGGTCGATCGCAGGTTGGGTATCGGGCAGCACCGTTAACCGAGTAAACCCACCGGCGATCGCCGCTTGCCGCAGGGACTGGAGCGTTTCCCGCGATTCAAACCCTGGCTCTCCAGAATGGCTGTAGAGATCAATCAATCCGGTTCCTAACACCAAACCAGGGCGATCGACAATTTCGGCTGCGGCTGGAACATCACCGATATGTGGCTCAACTGCCGCAATTGTGCCGTCTGTAATTAGCACATCGGCAACGCGATCCGTATCCGCAACCGGATCAAGCAATCGAACTTGTCTTAGCAGTTCACTCGTCATAGCTGAGAGGTCTGAAAAACGAGGAATGGAGGGGGAGACGACAGTTGGCTGAAGTTAAATCCATCCCTCCCAACTCTATAACGCTCCTGCCGCTGTTTTATCGAGGACTCCCCCCAAATGGCTGGTGATGTTAACCGCTTGCAGCATCGGCGGCTGATCGCCCCCACGATGGTAATCAATCACACTCACGGCTCCGTTACCCTGCTTAAAGGTCCAGAAGTGTTCTGGGCCTAACCCAGCCAGATAGCAAAGAATGGCTTTGTTGACCGCATCATGGGCAACCACTAAAACCGTTGGAATCTGAGCCAGGTCATTGACGGGCGTAGAGGCAACAATGGCATCCCAGGCAGCGATCGTCCGATCCCAGACCTGCTGCAAGTTTTCGCCTTCCGGCATTTGTACGGTTTCAGGCGCTTTTTGCCACTGCTCTAGCAAACCGGGATAGGCGGCTTCAATGTCCTCTTCCAACTGGCCTTCCCAACGACCGTGGCTAATTTCACGCAGGTTGCTGTCTAACTCCAGCGTGAGGTGGGGATGATCTTGCAAAATGCGTTCAGCCGTTTCCTTTGGGCGCAGCATGGGGCTGCTAACCGCGCGATCGAGCGGAATATTCTGCAAAAAAGCCGCCGCTTGAGCGGCCTGCACTTGCCCCTGTGGATTAAGCGGCACATCAATCTGACCCTGGAAGCGTTTCTGACGGTTCCAATCGGTTTCGCCGTGGCGCACCAAAAGCAGACGCGGCCCACGCTGATTGGCTCGCATTTTGGGTAATGGGTCGCCCAAGTGAGCCGTTAAGTTGGTCGATTCCAACTGTACGGGGTCGCCCAACCCACCCGAAAAGTTAAGGACGTTGATGCCGCAGTTGGCCTGGTGGAACGCTGTATAGCCCTCTGGCCCCAGCCCAATTGCACTGCTAATTAAACAGCGGTTGATGCCGCTGTGAGCCACTACCAAAATAGTGTCGCCTAGATGGTCGGGTAACACCGACTGCCAAAATCGCTTTGCCTGCTCGAACAGAGCAGGTACAGGATAAAAATCGGCCATGCCGTTGGCGGTTGGCACCTGAAAGCACAACTCGTGGGGGCGATCGCGCCAGCAAAGGTAGGCTTCTGGAAATTGCTGTTCAACGTCTTGAAAACTCAACCCTTCCCAGGGCAATAAATTGATTTCCTTCAGATCGTCACTCAAGTTCAGATCGAGCGATGGGTTAGCGTCTAAGCCAGCCAAGATCAACTCTGCGGTTGTTCTAGCCCGCATCAAAGGACTGCTGTAGGCTGCCGCGAATGGCAAACCTCGGAGTGCCATTCCAACCTGTTGGGCACCGGCACGACCTGCTTCAGTCAAATTTGACTCGTCGCAGTGACCCTGAACCCGACGCTGGACGTTGTAGGTGCTCTCGCCATGCCGGACGAGAATAACGCGAGTAGCCAGGGCTTTACCCTCCGTGAGACTGAGTACACAAAATCAGAAGCATTCTACCCTGTTCGGGGTACGGCTCTAAACAATTCTGACCGATGAACAGTGCGATAATGCCAGTCAGGAAATGGTTAAGTAAAGAATGACTCCAAAACGATTAATTCTGGCAGCAATTACGCTCGTTGTCGTTCTCCTCGTAGGAGGCTCGCTATTCAGTAGTTTAAGCGAGGCACAGATCACCGATCGCCTCCAACTTTACCAAACAGATCTACTGCTCAGCGCTAGCGAAATTCAAGTTGAAGAGGGAACAGACACGAATCTGGCTCAGGCGAGGGAAGCCCTGCTTGGAGAGAATCCGCTTGAAACCGCGCTAAACGAGTATCAAGAAGTGCGGCAGACGGCGCAAGCCAATTTAGAAAAGCTGCAAGCCCGATTACAGGAGTTAGAATCTCAACCAACGCTACCGGAACCATCGGCGGCCTCGTCTACTCCGCCCATTGTTACCCCTCAGCAGCAGCAGCTAGAGGCTACCCTGCAAAGCCAGCAAACGTTGTTTAACGAGTTGGGTTTACGCATCGGGATTTTGCAGACGCAGCAAAACCAGGTAACAGAGGCAGTGCAAACCTGGACGGCGATCGCTGAAAACCCGGCTGGAACGCAAACGGCACTGGACACCAAACAAGCCACTCCTGCGGTTGAAACGCAACCGTCTACCGTGTCCAGAACGGCCAGAACGCTGTTGGGACTGTGGAGCGAGCCGCCGCAACTGTTGCCCGATGCCGAACGTCAACTGCAGCAGAATTTGAATGGGTGGTTTCGTTACCAGGCATTAACTCGTTTGTATGAGTTGCAACAGCGTCCAGATGCACTGGCCAGCTTGCAAACAGCAGTGCAAACCACCGCTCAAGATACCCTGGTTAAACTGGCTCTGGTGGGTACAGCCCCGTTGATTGGCTGCTTGATTGGCGTGGGACTGCTCGTCTTTCTAATTAGCCAGCGAGCGATACAGGGCAAACAGGCTGTGCTAGCTCTTCCTGAGAGCGATCGCTGGGAGACTCCTTGGGACTGGGAAATCGTCTGGCAGGTGCTAATTGTCGGCTTTTTCTTTATTGGGCAACTGGTATTGCCGTTCCTGTTAAGAGAGGTAGTTGGCTTAAGCCTTTCGTCCTTTAGCAACCGAGCCAGAGCCGTGTATGCGCTGGTTTATTACGCACTCATGGCTGGCTCGGCTGTATTGGTTCTTTACCTGTCTATCCGGCGCTTTTTGCCGTTGCCTGAAGGGTGGTTTCGGTTGAACGGCCAGCGAAACTGGTTCGTCTGGGGGGTGGGAGGCTACTTTGTCGCGCTACCCCTCATGATTGGCGTATCGCTGCTGAATCAGCAAATTTGGCGGGGTCAGGGGGGCAGTAATCCACTGTTGCAGATCGTCCTGGAAGAGGGAGATACGGTAGCACTGTCTATGTTCTTCTTTACCGCTGCTGTTGCGGCTCCGGTGTTCGAAGAACTGCTGTTTCGCGGCTTTTTGCTACCGTCATTGACGCGCTATGTTCCTGCCTGGGGGGCGATCGCCCTCAGCAGTTTACTGTTTGCCGTTGCTCACCTTAGTCTATCGGAAGTGATTCCACTGGCCGTGTTGGGATCGGTTTTAGGGTTTGTGTATGTGCGATCGCGCAGTTTGCTTGCCCCCATGCTGCTTCATAGCCTGTGGAACAGTGCCACAATGCTGGGGCTGTTTCTGCTGGGCAGCGGCAATCATTAAACAGCCAGTCCAGCACAAGGAATAAGTAGGAGCCGCGATCGCTTCTGTAACGCCTGACGTGGGGCAGAGAATGCATCAGCGCAAGAAAACCGTTCAAAAAAAAAGACGCTGATGCAAGCGTCTCTGCGAGGATAAATAAATTCTGATTGATTAAACAGGTTTAGCCAGCTTGCGGTTCCGACGCGGCTCCATTCAAGGATGCCGCTTCAGCCATCTTGCGTTCTTGATCCAGTCGTCGCTTCTTGGCATAGAGCTGAATTGCCGCCGCCATAGCAACCACCATGGCAAAAACTGTCCAGGCTGCGCCACTGGTTGGGAAATTGTTTTTGAAAACCGCCAACATCACAATTAACACCAACAGAATCGTAGATACTTCGTTGAACCAGCGCAACTGCTGACCGGTCAACGTAAATTTACCTGCCGACATCTGTTTCATTAAGCGGAGACAGTAGTGATCGTAAACGAGCAGCAGCCCAACCAGCCCTAGTTTGATATGAAGCCAGCGATCGTGGAGCAAGTCAGGATTGATGACGAGCATGGCGATCGCCATTGTAACCGTAACCACCAGAGCTGGCGTCATGATGATGCGATAAAGCCGCTTCTCCATGATTTGATACTGCTGCTGCAAAATGCTACGAGCAGGTTCTGGCTGTTCGTTTGCTTCAACGTGATAAACAAACAGGCGAGGTAAATAAAACAAGCCAGCAAACCAGGCAACAATGCCAATAATATGAAATGCTTTGAACCAGAGATAATTCATGCGCCATCCTCTACGGTCAAGCTCAATTCTACCGAGTTGTTTTACCGCATTGAACCGCAGCAATAATCCTTAAGGTCAGAAGTTAAACCCATTCCAGCTAGGTCCAGCGGACACGGAGCCAATAAACAGGTTGAGCTAAAAAGGCTAAACAACGTTAGACTAAGGCGGATTAATTCACACCTGTGGAAAACCTCGAAATATCTGTGGAAAACCACGGGCTTGCCTGTGGAAAAGCTGTGGATTTCTGAAGAGTGCCGTCAGTGATTTATAAGAATTGTTAACGTGGCAGGCGATCGCATCCAGAGGCACTGCATTCGCTTCAACGCACTTCCAGGCTCGCCTTGGCTAAAAATTGGGTGGCGGCTTCGGTATCCAGAGGCTTTGAAAAGAAATACCCCTGCCCGTATTCACATTTCATAGCAAGCAACTGTTCTGCCTGTTCCTGGGTTTCTACCCCTTCGGCTGTAACATCCAGACCCAGGTTATGGGCTAACAGCAAGATGGTGCGTACAATTTCCGCGCTATCGTCACTGTCGATGCCCATTTTGCTGACGAACGACCGATCGATCTTTAGGGTATTGATGGGAAAGCGTCGCAGATAGCTCAGGGAGGAATACCCCGTACCAAAATCATCGATCGCCAACTGAATACCTGAACCTCGAATTTGCCACAGCATGTTAACAACCGATGCGGCTTTGTCCATGATGGTACTTTCTGTCATCTCTAGCTTGAGATAGGCCGCATCCAGTTCGGTTTCATGCAAAATTTGCCGGACTTGTTCAGTTAAACCCGCCTGTGAAAACTGCTTGCTAGACAGGTTGACGCTAATAGCCATCTCCGCCTGACTGGGGAATTGCGATCGCCATTGCTGCATTTGCCGACACGCCTGTCGCAAAATCCACCATCCCATCTGCACGATCAGCCCCGTTTCTTCCGCCATGGCAATAAATTTGCTGGGCATAAGAAACCCCCGCTCTGGATGCTCCCAACGAACGAGCGCTTCAAACCCGGCCACTTGTCGGGTTCTAAGGTGGATAATCGGTTGGTAATAAAGCTGTAGTTCCTGGTAGATGCCGCTCAGATCAACCGCACCATCCAGATCTTGCTCACCCAGAGCGATCGCACGGCGTAAATCGTTTTCTAACTGCAAACGAATCAGCATCCGGGTGTGCATGGCTCGGTCAAACACCTGGCACCTGGCTCTACCCAGCATTTTTGCCCGATGCATTGCTGTATCGGCATCGCGCAGCAGGTGGTCTGGTTGGGTGTAGCGCGTTGAGCTTAAGGCAATACCAATGCTCACGGTAATGAAGACTTCGCGCCCATCCAGGTTGAACGGCAGAGACAACACTTGCTGCACCCGTTCTGCCATTCGCAGGGCATCGCCCGTTTCCTGAACTTGATTCAACAAAATGGTGAATTCGTCCCCACCCACTCTGGCAATGATGTCATCCCCCATCAAAAACGAGCTAAGGCGTTGGGCGATCGCCACCAGCAAGCGATCGCCCAACTCGCTCCCCAGGCTGTTGTTCACGACCTTGAACTGATCCAGATCAAGCCAGAAGACTGCAAATGCGGTCATCGGATATTTCTGGATGCGGGTCATGGATTGCTGCAAATGATCCAAAAATCCAGCTCGATTGGGTAAACCCGTCAGGCCATCAAAAAAGGCGTTGCGCCGCAGTTGCTCTTCGGCTCGTTTGCGCTTGGTGATGTCCGTTTGAGAACCAACCATGCGTTCTGCTACGCCGTATCGATTGCGTACCGCCAACCCCCGGCTTAACATCCAGCGATAGGTGCCGTCCTGGTGAGCCATGCGGTGTTCATGCTCAAAATGCGAGGTTAGCCCTTGAATGTACTCATCAAGGGTTGTTTTTAGAGACGGCAGATCCTCCGGATGGACGCGGCTAAACCACTCCTGGGGGCGATCGCCAATCATGCCCTCTGGACAGCCCAACATTGCCTGCCAGCGGGAGGAAAAATACGTACGATTGGCTCGTAAATCCCAGTCCCATAAACCTTCGTTTGCCCCATGTACCGCCAGTGCATACCGCTCTTCGCTCTGCCGCAGCAAGATGTTGGTGCGAAGCTGCTCGGCCAGGGCTACCAAACTTGCCGCTAACCCAAACAGCAGCATTGGCACGGCGGTAGGCACCCAATAGTTCAGATGTAATAACCCCAAACTGAGACAAGCCCACCCCAAGCACAGACTCAGCCATGCCACCATCTGTAATTCAAAGGTCCAGTAGCTAAACGCAAACCCCAAGACTGGAACAGCCAAAAATAATAAAACCCACCACCGTTCGGGCGGTCGCTTGAGCAGGTTTTGCTGAAGCAGATTGTTGATCAAAGTGGCTTGCAGGTACACACCACTGCCAGGCGAATTACGGTTGAACGGAGTGCTAAGCGAGTCTCCCCCCGTTAGCGTGGTTCCAATGACGACAATCTTGTTGCGAAATGCTTGAGGTGAAACCTGCCCCTGTAGCACCGACAGAAACGGATACCGTATGGCTTCACGCGCCGGGGCGAACCAATTGATCCAGAGCGGCTGTTCCAGGTCGGGAAAGGCCACAGGCTCCCCGGCGCTTGAGTACAGTTGCGCGGCAATCACTCCCAGGGCAGTCACCCCTCGCTTTTGCGGCTCCACCACACGCATAATTCCGTCTGAATCGGCTTTGCGATAAGTATGCCCTACGGCGATCGCCGCATCGGCCAACACCGCGCTGGGTTTAATCGATCGACCTGATTCATCCCAGGTTTCAGCTAACACCACCCGTCCCTGGCGAGCCATTGCTGCTGCCAGCAGTTCGTCTTCGGTACTCGACTCAGCCAGCAGTAAATCAAACACAATAGCCGTCGGTTCTGCTGGTTGCAGCCTATCAATTAACGTGGCATAGCGCTGCCGCGACCAGGGCATCTGCCCCAATTCGCTTAAACTATCGTCATCAATTTCAATGACGACCACCTGCCGTCCCCAGGGAATAGACCCTCGCCAGTTGAATAGCGCGTTGTATGCTAAATGTTCCAGCGGTTCGCCTACTCCAATTTGCAGTAACCCAATCACGACCAAACACGCGACCACACCAGGCAATATGCGCCACCAGACTCTTGCCCCAAACGCAAGTCTGAAACGGGTATTGCCCTCAGCAGGCGTTGGTTTAAATCGGGTTTCCATTCCTGAATCCGCTGAATACGAACGAACAAATCATAGTCATGCTGCCATTAAGCTGCCATTAAGCTGCCCAGTTACAGGAATGGTGCCGTCCCTGTGGTTGCAGCCGCGACAATCATTGCCCTGGCGTAGTGTCTCACATGCAATGGGAGCTTGCCCTTTCCCCGTTTGGATTGTGCGATC
Source organism: Oculatella sp. LEGE 06141 (assembly GCF_015207605.1). Lineage (GTDB taxonomy): Bacteria > Cyanobacteriota > Cyanobacteriia > Elainellales > Elainellaceae > Oculatella. The sequence continues at coordinate 100,940 of NZ_JADEWO010000005.1, read as the reverse complement.
GCAATACGACCAATACTGAACTAACAGACGGTTGAACAAACCATTCGTCTGTGAGGTTTAGTTAGGATGACCGCTCTGCGACCACAACCCTAACCCACTACCCCATCAATATTGAAACGATGTCCTGACAGTAACGCACATCCATGCGGGAATGGCCGCCATTGCCATCGGTTGATTGAACCACAACGTCTCCTGGAGAAATTGCCAAAACCAAGCCATTGAATATAGTGCCATTGTGGAATCTAACTCGCCAAGAGCGGAAACCCTCCGCAAGCCGCGAAAACCAATGGAGCATCAGGTATCCTTTTATTGGGCTACGAGTTGTACGGATGGTAACTACAGGTCTCTGATGGTCTGAATTGACTGACAAAACTCCTGAAACGCTGATTCTTCCATGCATCAGCGTCGGCTATGCTCAGTCTACGGTACTGGCAGGGGCGTCGTTTACGACTACGCTGAAGCTGCACCCGGACGATCGGTCAGGCAACCAGCCGCAGGTCTTGAGGTTTGTCATCCCGCCAGCTCGCACTGCTTGCAAAATAGTTTTTGCGTCCCCATTTAGATTCAACGTTTGAACAATGCAAACTTATTACTACGTTTTGGCAAGCCAGCGGTTTTTGACAGAAGAAGAGCCAATTGAAGAAGTATTGCGTGAGCGCACACGCAATTATCGCGAACAGGAAAAAGAAATTGACTTTTGGTTGATCCACCAGCCTGCCTTTTTGAACGCACCTGAACTGGCAGCCGTTAAAGCGCAGTGTCCTCAACCAGCCGCCGCTATTGTTTCAACCAATGCTCAGTTCATCACCTGGTTGAGGCTACGATTAGAGTTTGTGATGACTGGAGAATTCCAGGCTCCCTCCGCATCGATTCCCGATCCGCTGGCCTCACTGGCGGCGGTGTCTTAGCCTGCTCCGAACCCATCCGACCCGTGGTGAACTGATTCGTTGGTAAGCTATGCAGCATTAGGGGTGTGTCGTATCCTTCAACTCAAATCATTGCTTGAGGGCTGTAGATTATGTATCAAACTTCGCTCCAACGCTGTTCTGTGCTGATGGGTTCGGTTCTGTCGGCAACGATGAGCGTGCTGGCCGTTGGCAGTGCGATCGCGCAGTCCACTCCTGCCTGCACTCCTCCAGCCGCAGGTGAATATCTGCTGTTAGTATCTGAGGCAACCCCAGAGGTGCAAGCGCAGTTGCGCCAAACCCTACCACCGAACGCCACAACCACGGTTTGTCAGTATTTAGACAATGCTGTCGTTCGAGTCGGCGGATTCACCAGTGCTGCAAACGCCAACTCTTGGTCGCAGTATCTCAATGAACTGGGTGGCATGAGTGCCTTTGTGGCTCGTCCACCCGCTGCTGCTTCTATTGGCGGAGAATCAACAGCATCCAACGCAGCCACAACGGCAGCATCTGCCTCACCAGCCCAAACAGCAGCCTATAGGCCGCAAGCATTGGGGGCGGGCTATGCGGTGCTGGTCAATTACTTCAACCGTCCTACCCTGGCTGTAGAGATGCGGCAACTTCTCGCCCGCGATATTGGGTTAGCGGCTTACAACCGCAACCCCTATCTGCTGGCGTTGCATACCACCGATGCAACGGTAGCAGCGGCATTGCTGCAATCTCTGGGCGATCGCGGCTTTACAGCAGCCATGGTGGATAGCCGTCGGGTGGTTCTATTAACGCCCGCTGTTGCCATCTCCGGTAGCACCGCCAGCCAGGAGCAACCCAGTCAGAATGAAGCCAGTACAGCTAATGAGCCGTAGGCAAGGTGTTCTGGTTAAGGCTTGCTAGATCAGGCGCTCTTTAATTGCTCTGCGCTCAATAAGCAGGAGCCGCCAACCAGGACACCACCGCTCCTAGAATCGATCCGGCAATCACTTGCACAGGTGTATGGCCGAGCAGTTCTTTCAACCGCTCATCGTTAAATTCAGTTTCTTTGCTAAACAGTTCGTCAACGATCTGGTTCAGAATCCGAGCCTGTTTACCCGCCGCTTGCCGCACTCCAGCGGCATCGTACATCACAATGATGGCAAAGATAAAAGCGATCGCAAACTCACCGCTAGACCACCCAGCCGTTTGCCCCACCCCAACCGCAAGCGAAGTCACCAGAGCCGAGTGAGCGCTAGGCATTCCACCCGTTTCGACCAGCGTTCGAAAGTTAACTTTGCCGTGTCGGGCAAACTCAAACAACAGCTTTAAGACCTGAGCCAGAATGCAGGCAAAGACGGCAATTAGCAGGATATGGTTATCCAGGATGTCGCTTATATTATGCATGGGAGTACTCCATCCTAGTGGGTGCGGGCAGTAATGTAATCAGCGATCGCTTGCAGCGGCTTAGCGCGATCGCCAAACGGCTCCACCTGCGCTTTAGCAGCAGTAACCAGCGCTTGAGCTTGTCGTCGCGATTCTTCAATTCCCCAAAAGCTTGGATAGGTTGCTTTTTGAGCCTGAAGATCTTTGCCCGCTGTTTTGCCTAGTTCTTCTTGAGTTGCCGTAATATCTAGCACGTCGTCCACAATTTGAAACGCCAGCCCAATATCCTGAGCATACCTCGATAGCCGCACCAAATTAGAGTCGTCGGCACCTGCCAAAATTGCACCACACACCACAGACGCTTCTAACAACGCCCCAGTTTTGTGACGATGGATGAAGTTCAACGTCTCTAGCGAAACATCTGGCTTCCCTTCCGACTCTAAATCCACCACCTGCCCACCCACCAGTCCGGCTGCGCCCACTGCATGTCCCAGCCGAGCAATCACCTGCAAGACTCGCTCAGCGCTAACCTGTTGCGTTTGGGCAGCGACAAACTCAAACGCGTAGGCCAGCAAACCGTCACCCGCCAGGATCGCAATATCTTCGCCATACACCTTGTGGTTGGTTGGTTTACCTCGTCGGTAGTCATCGTTATCCATCGCGGGTAGGTCGTCGTGGATCAGCGACATGGTGTGGATCATCTCCAGAGCGCAGGCCGTAGGCATTGCCATTTCGGTGGTGCCCCCCAGCAGCTCGCAGGTCGCTAAACACAGAATGGGGCGGAGCCGCTTGCCACCCGCCATCAAGGAATAGCGCATTGCCTCATAAATTTTGTCTGGATAGACAACAGTAATAGATTGATTCAGGGCAGCTTCTACCTGCGCTTGCTGCGTTGCTAAATAGTCTGCCAAATCAAACTGCGTATCTGTTTCGTCTGCCACACCTGTGCCTCGATTGCTAGAGCTTGTCATTTCCTCACCACCACTGCGTTACCCATCTCCAGTTGATCATCTTAGAGCCAGTTGGCCGTTTATTTTCCTGGCGGTAATAAAGCAGGCGATCGCCCCTGAGCTGTTCGACCTGTTTCCCCTATTCTTGAAATGAATCTGTCTCCTGTTTAAATGCTGCGGCCAGTGTCCAGCCAGCACGCCTTTACGACTGCACAATGACTGCACAGCTTTATGACTGCTGGCGTTGACAATAACTCAATACCGTATTGTGGAGCAGCATGGCAACTGTCATGGGGCCAACTCCCCCCGGCACGGGCGTGATCCAGCCAGCAACGGCTTGCACCGCCGGAAAGTCAACGTCCCCAACCAGACGGCTGTTGCCGCTGTCATCTGTAATGCGATTCATCCCTACATCAATGACAGCCGCTCCCGGTTTGACCATGTCAGGCGTAATTAGATTGGGCTGACCCACTGCCGCCACCAAGACATCGGCGGTTCGAGCGATCGCGCCCAGATCGTGCGACCGGGAATGAGCGACCGTTACTGTGGCATTTTCGGCCAACAGCATCAACGCTAGGGGTTTCCCCACCAAAATACTTCGCCCTACCACCACAGCCTGCTTACCCTGGAGGTCAATTTTGTAGGTCTGTAACAGCCGCATTACACCAGCGGGCGTACAACTCCGCAGCCCTGGGTCACCCCGCACTAACCGACCCAGATTGACCGGGTGTAGCCCATCCGCGTCTTTATCGGGGTGAATTTGATTTAACAGTGCCACTGAGTCTAAATGACCCGGCAGCGGTAACTGCACCAAAATCCCATCGACCCGCTCATCCTGATTTAAAGCATCAATGGTTTGCTCTAGCTCAGATTGGGCGGTTTCTGCCGGAAAGTGTTTACCGTAGGAGGCAATCCCAACTCTAGCGCAAGATCGCTCTTTGTTGCGTACATAAGCAGCGCTGGCCGGGTTATCGCCCACCATCAAAACGGCTAAACCTGGAGGCCGCCCATAGGTCGCAGTTAAATCCTGAATCTGTTCGGTTAAATCGGCCTGTAGCTGTGCGGCTAATGCTTTGCCGTCGAGTAAACCTGCCATGATTGGGATACGTTAAATTAGGGGTCGTGTCCACTCCAGCACACTCCAGTACAGGAGAATAATGGCACTCTCACTAGTGTCTCAGATTTAGCCCACTCTGTGAGTAAATACCAACGACAAACGACTGCAATTTCTGTAACTGGAGGCCAGTTCAGCCCTATCCAGCCCGAATCAGTCCGGTTCGCTATCCGGTTAGAGATTGGCTCACTTCCAGCCTTGCCCTTGTTTGGGGCACTGGGATTTGCTTTGTTCTATCCCATTAGCCGTGATGTTCATACCAGTATTTTGCTGATGTTGCAAAAGCGTCAAGTAGGCCGTTCTGCTAACACAAGCTCCGCCTCGGAGGAATGAAATCATGAGTCGTCGCCTTATTTCGTCTGGCTCATCCTTTGAACGAGAGATTGGCTACTCCAGAGCGATCGTGGATGGCGATTGGGTCTTTATTTCCGGCACGACTGGCTTCAATTACAGCACAATGACTATTGCAGATGATGTAGTTGAACAGGCAGAACAGTGCTTTAAAAATATTGAAGCAGCCCTGGCGGAAGCAGAGTGTACGCTGAAGGACGTTGTTCGGGTTCGCTATATTCTGCCCAACCGGGACGATTTCGAACCCTGTTGGGCAGTGCTTCGGCAGTATTTAGGTGAGATCAGACCTGCTGCAACCATGATAGTGGCAGGTCTTTTCGATCCCCGGATGCGAATTGAGATCGAAGTAACGGCACGTCGGCACGTGCCCACATGAAGCCTGAATCATTATCGTTGAAGCAGTTTCATGGCAACAGCTCCCATGCCCTGAGCATAAGCAAGCTGAACCAGCAACATTCCAGATGGCTCTACATATCGAGCATTTTTGAGAGGGCCAGCGTCGATGGGTTCCACGTCTAGTTCTCGCAGCAAGTCGGCCACGATCGCCTTTGCCTCTTCATCATCTCCGCAATAGAAAACAGTGGGCTGCACCCCTTCAAAACGTGGAGAAGGTGAATGCAGCACTTCTGCAAAAACAGGCATTGCTTCAACCAACCTGGCACCCGGAGCCAATCGGGCAATCTCTTCGGCAGCAGAAGTCGACGTTCCAACCGCTAAACCGCTCATATCAGGCAAGAGGGCATTCACACAACTCAACACCACCTTGCCATCCAGTGACCCTGCCGCTTGAAGTGCATCCTCCACGGCTGACCAGGACACGGCCAACACCACTACATCCCCAAACTGAACGGCTTCAGCCGGGGTACCTACAGCAGCCGTTTCGCCCACTGCTGCGGCCACAGATTTGAGCTTGTCTGAGCTGCGGGAGTAGCTAAACATCAAGTTGTGCCCGTTTTTGACCCAGAATTTGCCCATGCCGCTGCCCATGTTGCCCGCGCCGATGATTCCGATATTCATTTCAGATTCCTTTGGTTGAGTTAATTCGCTAGTTCAGCGGTAGTCCTTCCGTGCCAACGTCTAGCCGCACCACTTCAGCCGGAGCCACTCCAGTGGGAGGCGGCAAAAACATACCGCCATTGGTAACCACATAGATTTGGGTACGATCGCGCCCTGTACGGCCAAAGGCGATCGCGGTACTGCCCGTTACCCCCTGCTCGGCCTGGGCGATCGTGGTCACGGTTCCGTCCGGCGTAATCTGGACAACACTGTTATAGATATGAGTGGCCGCGTACAAATCACCATTTTGATCAAACGCAAAATCATCCAGGTTTACCTGCCGCAGGAAAATGTCAGGCTCTCCAGGGTCACCTTGAGCCGTGAGGGGAATCTTTAACAGCAAGTTTTGTGCTGTATTGGAGACGTACAATGTGTCTCCAAACCGCTTTAAACCGTTAACCGCAGGCGTTGGGTTGGCGACATCTTGCCGAGTTAGTAAGGGATGTTCGAGCCAGATCCGAGCGGTTTGTTGCGCCAGATCCAATTCCCAAATCGCTCCGCGATAGGAATCAGCAATCAAGTAGCGATCGCCCGTCAACGGAGTGATCCCATTGAGAAAGACGGCATCGGGCAGCGTGACCAGCGTTTCTACATCACCCTCATCCGATATCTGGAACACAACTGGCACTCCAGCACTGTTCCATCCGGTCACTAAAAGCTTGCCGTTTGGAGCCAGCGCCAGCCCTGATGCTTTTCCGTCCACCGTAGCATAAATAGAAGGAGTACCGCTGTCGTTTGGGTTCAGGCGAATAATCTTTCCGTCTTCGTGACTGGTAATGTACAGTGTCCCATCGCCAGCCACCACAAGATTCTCTAAGAAAGTGTTGACCGGAAAGCGGACAAACGATTGAGATGGAACCAGCTCTACCGGGGTATTAGCAAAAATGGGCGGTAATGATTGCGCCACTGCCAACCTCTGGGGAGGCATCGCTACACTGGTGATTGTTCCTACGACCATTATTGATGACAGAAGCCTGATAATGTTCATCATCTCAATTTCTGTTGTTTGCTGGCGGATGTAACAAAAACCCACCATATTACGGGCAACTAATAGTTACCAAATAGATACTTACAAAACCATGAGTTCAAACAAACAATATGGCTGCCCGGTCGAAGTGACGCTTGAAGTCATTGGCGGCAAGTGGAAATGCGTTGTGTTGTGGTGGTTAAGACGAGATGCCAAGCGCTTCAGCGAACTCATGCAGTTGATTCCAGGAATGACCCAAAAAGTGTTAACCGAGCGGCTGCGCGAACTGGAAGCAGATGGCCTGGTTTACCGTCAGGCGCATCGAGAGACCCCCCCACGCGTTGAGTATTCGTTAACCCCTCGAGGGCAAACGCTGCGCCCGTTAACCGAACTAATGTGCAGTTGGGGACAAGCTCAATTGCCCAGCTTTCAATCTGGTTTATTCAGGTTCGATCGCCTGTCAATTCTGGTTGTAGCAAACCCCTCACCCACCAGCAAACGACTGTATCAAGAGCTGGCAGAGTATCGAGGCGCAACGCTGACCATCCTGCCTGTAGAAGCCACCAGAGAAAAGCTAGATCACCTTCCAGTCGATATTGTCATTGTCGAGTTTGATCCATTAAAGCAGGATTGGAATCAGTTAACCCGTGCCGTTCAACGGTTGAAGTCGAATGCAGGCAAGCCAGTGTCTACGATCGCCCTCATTTCGACAGTAGAAGACCGGGCTAAAGCCTTCTCGCAGGGGTTTCACGTCTTATTGAATCAACCATTTGAAGCCAGTGAGCTAACCGCTGCGATCGCCAGCCTCACAGGCTATTTACGGTGATTTCTGTCGGGGCGTTTAGGTCGCTTAGTTAGGTCGTTGAGACAGTCTGACATCATTACATTGCTAGTTAGTGATAAGGTTCATTGAATGATGAAGTGGGATAATGTCAGCAATGGTGATTTGGTAGCCAATTTATCATTAATTGAAATTTGATGAATCCCTCACAAACTGCGTTTATGCAGCGGCAATGATGCCGGATCGACATTTCATTGAATCGGTTATCTCGGCAGGGGTGAAACAATTGTGAGGGCGATCGCCAGTCCTGTAGCGCCTTTGCGGCGATCAAGAATGATGATTTTACTCCTCCTCAATTAACGGTTCAATTGAAGATGAACGGCTGCGTCATAAAACTTTACTTTCTAATGTGGTTTTGTAGCGAAAACCGAGAATTAAAGTGCTAACGTAATGGTTGAGAAGTAAGTAATTCGGTTGCAGCGTTTGTTTCTAGTCTTGACGAGTTTTTCACGTTTTGTATTGGCAGGCTTCTCTCCGAAATCTGACTCTCTACACACCCTTGGTTTTGGAGATAATCTATGTCGATTTATGTAGGTAACCTGTCTTATGAGGTTACAGAAGCTGATCTAACAGCAGTGTTTGCAGAGTACGGTTCAGTTAAGCGAGTTCAACTGCCCACCGATCGCGAAACAGGTCGTATGCGCGGCTTTGGTTTCGTTGAAATGGGTGCAGAAGCCGAAGAAACGGCTGCCATTGAAGCTCTAGACGGAGCAGAATGGATGGGTCGCGACCTGAAAGTTAACAAAGCCAAGCCTCGTGAAGATAGAGGTTCGTTTGGCGGTGGCGGTGGCGGTGGCCGTCGCAACGACAGTTTCTCTCGTCGTTACTAAGGTTTGAACCCAAAACCCCGTTTTTTGGTTTCAGTGACCATTGGTTTCACAGACCATGAATTTTACCAACAAGCTGACCCAAGTTCATTGATTCGTTAATCCGTTTCAGTCATCTCAGTCACTTGTATCATTTCAAAGGACTCAAGCAGCGATGTTTGAGTCCTTTACTGTAAGACAGGTTACGAGAGTTTGTGCAGCATGGTTGCAACCTTTTTGCCTAGCGATAGCACCGAGTCGTACTTGGCTGCATCCCTCAGGCTGCCGTTTTCATGAAACGCTTCATGTGCGTTTGAGATAGCCACCTGATCCGGAACAACCATGACTCGAATGTTACCCAAAAGCGATCGCAGGTAAATGAGTCCTCGTAACCCACCCAGTCCTCCTGGTGAGGCACTCATAATCGCGGCTATCTTATCGGTGAATGCGGCAAGCATTGGTTCCCCTGGATCAGAACGAGAAGCCCAATCGATCGCATTTTTCAAAACTGCCGACAGCGAACTGTTGTATTCAGGAGAGGCAATTAGCAGTCCTTGATGGGACAACATCAAGTTCTTAAACTCACGCGCGTTGGGGGGGATGCCTTCTTTGGCTTCCAAATCCTCATCGTATAGCGGCATTGGCAAATCGCGGAAGTCAACATAGGTAACCTCTGCTCCCGCTGCCCTGGCACCATCTGCCGCAATCTTGACTAACTTTTTGTTGTAAGAATCAGTACGAAGGCTACCAGCAAAAGCAAGAATTTTGGGCGTGTATACCATAGCTATTCATCTAGAAAGAGAAAGGAACAAATGGTGTGGCTGGATCGTGGTATGAACGTGCCCCAATCCCCAAAGTCCCCCAGAATTAAGGGAGGAGGCGATCTGAGCCATGACCGCGCAGCAGCACCGACCAAAGATTTCGACAAGCAAAACAAACAGCTTTCGGTGGTGTAAAGCAGAACCTTCATTCGCGGTCGGTGTCTCTACTGTACGGTTCTGCTAAAGTACCGCATCTGTAAATAGAGTTACTACTGCCAATGGTTAGACCATTCATTTGCCGCAACCCTGCAATTCTCTCTAATACAATCTGCAATCACCATGCAATGACGATAGGAGCGCCCCTCTCCGGGAGTGCTGGCTATAGCGGTGTTTATTGCACGTAGTCTTGATAGAAGGTCTGCAACAGGTTTTCTAATTCTTCTTCAGAGCAGTATTCAATGAGTGCGCTGTACACTTCTAGCAACTTTGCAGCACTCTCCCCCAGCGTTGGACTCATCTCCCAAACATCCTGCGCCCACTCCGGCGACGGCACATCACCAAAAATCAGCCGTTCCAGGAGTTGTTTTGCTTCGGGTTTCGAGATAGACATGCAGGAGGATTATAGCGGGTGAGTCATGCTTTCAACGGAGGCTGAGATCAGCGCGTTGGACATTCATTATGCCACGCTGAGCCGCTTTCTTTTCGTACTGCTCTGTTTTGCCTGGCATTGCAGGATGCGCCTCTAGTACAAGATTGATTCACATCCCTCTCCTTTAATCGATGTAAGGATAGTTACAGCCATTTTCATTTGCCTTCACCACACACCAAACTCTACACCTCACTCCCATCTTGGCGAGACTGTGGCTGACTCGATTGAGAACTGCTGTAAGAAATCACCGCATCGCACGAATGGACTCCACCGAACAAGAGTTGTTGCGGCTCCTATTGAATGAAACTCCGAGAGGTGTTTTAACCTCGCCTCCTGTCTGGATTGCGAACCTGTTCCTACCGCTATTGCGATATAACCGCTGGTTCACCGTCTTTTTTCAAGTTGTCCAGGTCTAAACTGCGCCATAAATACCAGGATGCGATCGAACAATAGGGTTTCCACTGGTGTCCCAATTGCTCTACCGCTTTTTTGCTGGGAAGTTCGGCCAGCCCATAGACTTTGCGAATGCCAGCCCGAATCCCTAAATCATCAACTGGCAACACATCCCAACGATGGAACCGAAACATGAGCAACATTTGAGCGCTCCACCGTCCAATTCCTTTCACCTGAATTAGCGTTTGAATAATAGATTCATCGTCCAGTTTTTCCAGTTCTGCTAACGTTGGCAACCCGTCTACAATCTTTTGCGCCAGATCCTTCAAATACAGTGCTTTAGAACGAGAAATTCCGGCACTTCTCAATACCTCATCTGGTGTCTTGAGGACATCCATCGCTGTTGGAACTGGTTGGTTCGGATAAAGCTGAAGAAAGCGGCCATGAATCGCGTTGGCGGCTTTGGTGGATAACTGCTGATAAATAATGGAACGCGAAAGCGAGGAAAATAAGTCGCCCGTATGCTGGGTTTGGTTAAGCTGGCACGCCCCCACTTGCTCAATGACTTTGCCAAGAAGGGGATCGGCTTGTTTCAATGTCGCGATCGCGATCGCGTAGTCCATGATGTCACTATCGGTGTTGGACAGATATCCCTATTGTAGGGGCACCATTCGCGTGCTGGCTGATTCAACTTGAGACACCGAATCAATGATCCCAAAACATAATGCTCACCGTCTGGGTGAGCATCAAACCTGATCTCTATTTTTTCTACCTCTACAACGCCGTCAGTTCCGACCCGATGGACTGGGTTGAGGTAAACGGGGACGCGGTTCGTAGGGCATGGGAATGTATTGAACGCTTGGCCTGCCGCCCTTGGGTTGAGGATACAAATCCATTAATTGATAAATCGTTTTAGGCATACTGATGTTAATCGGCAAACCCATCTCCCTGGCTTCTTCTGTTGTAATTGGGTAGTCGTGCGTTACCCGGCCTGTGGTAATCGCCTCAATAATAGAGTCAATGTACTCAGGTTTAATTTTTTGCTGCGGCACCGAGTCTTCCAGCAGCGTTCGGACAAACCGTTGAACTTGCTGAATGGCCTTTTGAGCAATATCGGCCATAATCAGCGTCTCGTCTTCAATTTCACTGATGGGTTTGTCTTGAATCACCCGCAAAATGCTGGCCGCAGGGAAGTTGCCCAACTGCGGATCGACTGGCCCCAGTACGGCATTTTCGTCCATGATGATTTCGTCTGCCGCGATCGCCAGCATGGTGCCACCACTCATAGCGTAGTGTGGCACAAACACGGTTACTTTAGCCGGATGGCGAATCAGCGCTCGGGCAATTTGTTCGGTAGCCAGCACCAAACCACCAGGCGTATGTAAAATCAGGTCAATCGGCACATTCGCTGGCGTGAGCCGAATCGCTCTCAACACCTGCTCAGAATCTTCAATGCTGATGAAACGCGACAGCGGAATCCCCAGTAAACTGATCGATTCCTGGCGGTGAATCAGCAAAATAGCACGGCTACTGCGTTGCCTTTCAAACTCTCGAATCGCCTGAATTCGGCGCATTTCTGTCATTTGCCGCTGCCAGACGGGTTGAATGGAAGCGATTACCAAAAAAATCCAAAACAGATCCGAGAAGTCGAAGCTCATGGCAGCCGTTGCCTGTTCTGAAACGCCGAGTTTATTGTTTCACTCAACTTTCAGCAGCTAATCTACCTCCAGAGTTATATAGCTGATTGTGATTTGAATCGCTCAACCGACTGTAGTCCGCTTATCTTGGCGTAGCAGAATGGCAGAACGAATAGATTAACCGCCCAAGCCGCTAGTGTTTGACCAGAACCCCCGGCTCCCGTTGAATGGGCAGCACATTCAGCGAGTCAATTTGAGCGCAATACTTCAGGTCGTCCTGTCCCTCCAGTCGCAGTAGGCGTTTGCCGTGGCTGGCCTGGTGCATCAACCCTAATAACCGATCGCGCCACTGGGTATACAGGGCGATCGCGCTGACCACTTCATCATTGCCAATCAAATCATCGGGATGTTGGCCGCTTTCGCGGGTAAACTGCTCGCTCAGGCTATGGGCGATCGCCCCAGCACACACCGTATCTTCAAGCGAAAAGCTGCCTTCCCAGCCCGACCCAACCAGCCATACCGTTTCGGGACGTTGATTGAGCAGGTAATCAACCACTGCCGCTCGGTTGACTAATGCGGCTGTAATGACCGCCGAGGCCGACCTGACCCGTTCTAAGCAACGGGTGCCGTTGGTGGTGCTAATAAACAGCCGCCGACCGCCGACCCGGTCTGGCGTGCAGTCTAGTGGAGAATTTCCCAGGTCGCAACCGTCCACTTTTGCCCCGCCCCGCTCTCCAGCCCGAAGCCGCTTAGCGGGTTCCCAGCGATCGCTAACCTGCATCAATTCATCTATGCTGCTGAAGACCTGTACTGCTTCGGCTCCTGCATCCAGAGCCGCTGCGATCGTTGTTGTAGCACGCAGCACATCAATGGCGATCGCACAGTCTGGCACATCGTTAGCCGGGGTCAACTCAGGTGTATGAAAAACAAATAATTTCACGGGTCAAGCATACCTATCACTAAACTTGCCGAAATCATCTTACGGTGATTCTGGTAAAAGCAACCGCCATTGGCACGAACGTCTTGCTGTGGTTTCCGCAACAGCAGGCTGATGTTCGCCGCACTGCTCCGAAAAACCCCTGAGGTTGCGGTGTTCTGCAATACGTTAGAACAGAAGCATCCTAAAAATTGCGCTATTTCCGGCGAGTTGAGCCATCTACCCAGCCAACGAGCCTATCGATCGCAACCGGTAAATAGACGCAGAGGGTGCAGCCGCCATATTGATTGCCATCTATTTCAACACGCTAACTGACCATTGCCGTTCAGAGGTCAGAGCAGGTCTTGGCAATGGCTCTTCCAATTTGACATTTGTAACCGCTGTAATCGCCTGAGACACGACAAATCGCGTCTTTACCCATGCCTTCGTTTGGCAACCCAATCCCTATGTCTTTTTTAGAATTCAACCCGATAGAAACGTTCAGCCTTCTCAATTCGGTAGCGGATGGTCATCAGCCTGATCTAAACACAGTGCTAAAGCAAGTGCGAGTGAGTGCCCTGTCGAGCGATCGCACCGCTCAGTTGCTCATGGGAGACAGCCGCAACAACATCTTGAAAGGAACTGCCGGAAACGATGTGATGCGAGGGCGAGGTGGAACCGACAAGCTCTCTGGTGCCGGAGGAAACGATCGCCTCTTTGGGGATGCCGGAGCAGATCATCTCGTTGGCGGTAAGGGTGCAGACCAGCTAAACGGCGGAGCCGGAGCCGACAAGCTGATGGGAACGGGTGGCAATGATGTATTGGTGGGCGGAGCCGGAACCGATCTGCTGGTGGGCGATCGCGGTAAAGACAAACTCACAGGCGGCACCGGACGCGATCGCTTTGTCGTAGGTGCAGGCAGTGCGACGATCAAATTGGCGGATGTGATCACAGACTTTACAGATGGCGAAGATGCGATCCAGTTGGCAGGGTTAACGGTTGATCGGGTGGCGATCGTGCCAGGAACAGGCGCAAACGCTGGCGATACCGTTCTCCAACACAAAACGACTGGAGAGTTTCTTGCCATTCTCAAAGGCTTCAACAGCAGCAATCTGGATGCCAGCGATTTTGTGAATGCCACCGCACCCCAACCCAGTCCGGGCACTCCGGGAACTGGGGCACTCTCTTTCAGCCATTCGGCTTATCGCCTTAGCGAAGGAGGTGGCAGTGCAGTCATCACCGTAACGCGAACGGGCAGCAGCACCGGAGTGGTAACCGTCAACTACGCCACTAGCAACAACACCGCCACCGCCGGACAGGACTATACCGCTGTTAGCGGTACATTGACCTTCAACGCTGGAGAAATCAGTAAAACGTTTGCGGTACCTGTTACCTCCGATTCACTGTTTGAGAGCGCCGAAGTGATACGCCTGAGCCTTAGCAGTCCTGGTAATGGCGGCACACTGGGGTCGCGTACTACAGCACTATTAACGATCGCCAATGACGACAACCCTACACAGGCGCAGATTCAGGGCAAGGCCAGCAACACGGTAACGGTAGGGAACACCACTCTTTACATTGGCCACAACCAGGTGTCAACTGGAAGCAGCACCGGAAACCAAGATCCCTGGGCCGCCAGTTTTACCAACGGCAACTTAAACTGGTATTGCGACGACTATGAAATTACGCCAGACGACAGCCGGGGCACCCATTTGGTCTGGGATGGCGATACCAATCGGCTATATGCCGCCTTCACCTCCACCGGAACGCAAGGATCGCCCTCAGAAGACTTCCGGCGATTTGCCAGCAACGGTTGGCTCAAAAGCTACAGCGATTTCAGTCCAGGCGGTGGCGGTGGCGGTAGAGTAGCCATCCTGGCTCAGTTGAATCCAGCAGACGGTACTGTAACCACTGCCACGTTCTTAACCGCGTTGAATGGTACCAAAACCAATTCGGTCTTTGTCCAAAGCCTGATGCTGAACGGCAGCAATTTAGTGGTATCGGCTGATTCAGCCTTTGCCCCCCGCAGAGCCGATCGCTCTGCCATGACATCAACTGGAGAACCGGGAACCTCCCCCAATTACACCATTGAATTTGCGCCAAATCTAGGGTCGGTGGTCAACGTCTTGGCCGTTGGCTTTGCTTAACTGGTAGAACGGCAGGCGGTTGCTATCAGTTGGTTTGCCGTGGGTCAAAGCGTTGCCAGGTGAGCGCCTGAGTGGCCTCAGTGAGATGCCAGCGCAACAGAGGCACGATTTGACCGATCGCCCATTCCGGTAAGCCGATCGCCCGTCTGGGAGCCAGCGTAGCCAGGGCGATCGCTTCGTCTGCGGTGCAAATGCCCCAACGCACCAGGTTTTGGGCACCTACCAACAAAGGGAGAGTGGTTCCGGCCAACGTGCCATCAGCCAGTCGGGCTGTGCCGTTCCTGACTTCAATCTGGCGAGTATCCCAGGGGTACACACCGTCAGGAAGCCCAAGGGGAGCCAGGGCATCGCTGACTAAAAACAGCCCGCCAGAGGGAGGGGCGATCGCGCCACGACCCGTTCGCACCAGAATATCCAGCATGGTGGGGCAGACATGCTGTCCGTCTGCAATCAAGCCGCAGGACACCGTGGGATGGGCAAGTGCCGCTCCCAGTAACCCAGGCTCTCGGTGGTGC
This sequence comes from Oculatella sp. LEGE 06141, assembly GCF_015207605.1. Taxonomy (GTDB): domain Bacteria; phylum Cyanobacteriota; class Cyanobacteriia; order Elainellales; family Elainellaceae; genus Oculatella. The sequence goes on along the minus strand of NZ_JADEWO010000005.1, from coordinate 85,579 downwards.
AATCCCGGCATGGCATTGAACGCATGGGTCACCATAGAAGCACCCTGGTGAAAGGCGGCTTGAGCCTGGGCAGCGGTGGCTTGAGAATGTCCCAAGCTCACGGTAATTCCCAGCGATTTGAGCCACGGAATCACCGTCTCGGTATCGTCCAGTTCGGGAGCCAGGGTGACAATTTTGACGACCTCAGCATAGTCTCCCAGGACGCGCTTCACCTGGTCGAGGGTCAGCGGCAGTAGATGCTCGGCGGGATGGGCACCTCGCTTTTGCGGGTTGAGAAACGGCCCTTCCAGATGAACGCCCAGAATTTGAGCCATATCGGGCGACGATCGCCTAGCCGCAGAGGCGTTGAAGCGGGCGATCGCCTCCAGTGCTTGCTGAATCCGCTCAACAGAGGTGGTGACCAGGGTGGGCAAAAACCCAGCCACACCCTGCTCTGCCAAAAATTGAGCAATACTGACCAGCCTGGTGTGATGGTTTAGCGTCAAATCGGGAAAGGCCAACCCCAGCGCACCGTTGATTTGCAGATCGGTTCCGGCAGGAGAAAGCCAGTCGCCATTCACATCAAGACACGGGATGGATGGAGCCGTCCCGTCAACCATTGGCTGAATGGCTTCAAGTCGCCCATCCTTATCCACTTGAATCTGCTGTAGCCCGTTATAACCAGGCACCTTTGCATTAATAATAAGCACAGAGCGGTTAGCCATTCGCGACTCGCGAGCTTGTTAAACGTTCAGTTCAATCGTCTCATAGCGTGTGATTTCTGACCGCTAGCCATACCACCATGACTCATCCGTTGATTGGCATCATTATGGGCAGCGATTCTGATTTGCCTACCATGCAGGCTGCGATCGCCATTTGCAACGAATTTGAGGTGGTCTGCGAAGTGGCGATCGTCTCCGCCCATCGCACCCCCGAACGCATGGTGGAGTATGCCAAAACGGCTCACCAACGAGGCTTGAAGGTGATTATTGCGGGTGCAGGCGGAGCCGCCCACTTACCCGGAATGGTTGCTGCGCTTACTCCCCTGCCGGTGATTGGGGTTCCAGTCGCCACTCGTCACTTGCAGGGAGTTGATTCGCTCTATTCCATTGTGCAAATGCCCGGTGGTATTCCAGTGGCAACGGTGGCGATCGGCAATGCCAAAAACGCCGGACTGTTAGCCGTTCAAATCTTAGCCAGCCACCAGCCCGACTTATTAGAAAAAGTGCAGCAGTATCGCCATACCCTGACAGAGTCCGTGCTGGCAAAACAGACCCAGCTTGAGCAGTTGGGCTATCGGCAATACCTACAAGGGATGAATTGATCTCACCCGAATACTCTGCAAGACCGCTCCCTGGATAGAGGTTTAATCGCTCTCTAGGCTGAGCGACCTGGCATGTGTAAAAGGTTACCTTCGAGTTAACCAAATTGCAACGGCAAAAAAATGGCCTGATAGGGCGATCGCCTCTATGCCAACCCGTTGAAATAACAAAGTGCCAATTTTTAAGTAGAGTTCTATTGGTGAAAAATGCATAATCGAAACGATCGTGACATTGTCGAACGGGAAGCAGAACGCCAGATGTACGAGCGTGAGTTGCGGCGCGAGAACCAGGTTGCACGTGCCAACGCTAGCGCCTCAACCGGAATGCTGATCGGTGTGTTTTTTATTGCTATTTTTGGTTTAGTGGCGGCTTTCTTCTTGCTCAATCAACGCCAAGAGACTCCAGTCCAAGCTCCTCAAGCACCAGATGTCAACATTGAACTGCCAGAGCAGCCCGCACCAGAACCGCCACAAATCCAGGCACCCGACATTAACATCAACGTGCCAGAACCCCAGTTACCCTCGACCAACCAGCCGACTGAGCCAGCACCCGCTGCCGAATCAGCACCCGCCGGAGACCCAACTCAACCCGCCCCGGCACAACCCTAACCACTCGGTACTGTCTGCCGTTGGGGGATAAAGCATTGGGGTAAAGCACTGGCTCTATGCCAAAAACGGGCTAACGGCTTTGCCCCTCTCCCATCTACCGATCGGATCGAAACGGCTTGCCATTGGCTGACCGTTCCACCAGCGCTTGCAGCATTTGCTGAAGCTGAGGAGAAAGTTCAATCGGCAGATTTCCCACATGCAGATCCCGTTGCGGAAAGGGAATGCTGATTTTGTGGCGGCGGAACTCTGTTTCAATGCGGAAATATAAATCGCTCTTTAAAGCAAGGTGCTTGCTGGGTTCTGCCGTCCAAACCAGCAGCTCAAAGTTAAGCGCGCTATCGCCAAACCCTTTGAAGAAGACTTGCGGTGGAGGGGCTGATAACACTCTTGGGTGTTCTCGAGATGCGTCTACCAGCGCCGATCGCACCAGCTCTACATCTGAACCATAGGCAACACCAACCGGTAAGCGAATTCGCGAAACAGGATTACCGTGGCTCCAGTTGATCACCTCCGCATCTAAAAAGCGGGAGTTGGGCACGATGATGGAAATAGAATCTAGCGTACGAATCAGGGTGCTACGAGCGCCAATTCGTTCAACCGTGCCCTGGAAATCTTGCAGTTCAATAAAGTCGCCTACTTGAATCGGTCGCTCAAACACCAGAACAAGACCGCTACCAAAGTCTTTGGCAATATTTTGCAGCCCAAATCCAATACCAACCCCCAGGGCACTGGCAACGATCGCCAACGAGCTAATATCCAGTCCCCACAATTGCAGCAGCACCATGCTGCCCAAGAAAATGAGGCTGTAGCGCACCAGGATGGCAACCATCTCCTGAGCACCCTGGTTAACCCCCGTAAACCTGAGAACCCGTGATTTTAAGAGGTCGGCAACGGTCTGCGAAATCAGAACGAGCGCAAACAACAGCGCTGCCAAAATCAGCAGTGCTACCACCGAATACTCGCTGTCTCCCAGGCTAAAGAGCGGCGAAACTAAGCTGCCTACCAAAAGATCAACGATACGATAGCTCCACTGACGCGTCAGCGGAAACAAGTTTGTGATGTAAAAAATAGCGCCCAACCACAGGCCAGCACGGGCAATGGTCAGCACCGATCGCCCTAGAATTTGCAGCGTTTTAGATTGCTCTGCCTCTGTGTCACTTTCTTGATAACCGGGAACCATCATTCGAATCGCCGGACTGAGCGTATATCGCCACACTCGTCCTAATGTCCAGTGCAGAATAGCCGCGATCGTCAACGCTCCACCTGCTAACAGAAAAGCGGATTGCAAGTAGCTACTGGTGCGCTCCCGTTGCGCCTGCGTGACTGATAGTTCAATTTGCTGTGCCCAGCGGGCGGCTTGCTCCATTTGGGTTCGGCCACGAGGCACATCTGTTTCAGTGACCGTCAGTAAATGGCGGTTGTTCAGCAGAATTGTGGGTAAATTGTTGCGCTCCAGGACTTCGACTCTGACTGGGTCTTCGCTCAGAATGGCCTCTTGAATCTGACGATTGACGATCGCCGCGCGAACTTCAGCCGAATACGATTCTGAATTTTCGACCACAAACAGCTCTTGTCCGTCAATTACAATGGGCGCAGCAGAGATATCCTGGGCGATCGCTGGGGCAAACGAGATCGCCAAAATTAGCGCCACTGTCATGCCTGCTAGCCACAACCGTCGAACCAGTTTGGCTAAATTGCGAGATAGTTTTCTTGCCATTGGAAATTGATGGAAAATCACGGGGCCACTGAATGACATCAGCCAATCTATTCATTTGATGAGTATGTTGACGGAAATTGGTTCCAACCGTCTCTTTGACTCAAAAACGATGGTGTCAGCACCATCAGTTCATGATCTGGAAGAGCTATCAATGGCGGCTCAGTCTCTATCAGACGGAAGTTCTACAATTTCAAACCAGTACTTTCCCAGAACTCTCATGACTTCAACCAGTGAGTCAAAGGTAACGGGTTTAGCAATGTATGAGGTGGCTCCCAAATCGTAGCTACGATAAATGTCTTCTTCTGCCTTAGAGGTGGTAAGAACGACGATTGGAATGCGCCGTAGTTCAGCATCGGATTTGATTTCTTTTAACGCTTCTCGTCCGTCTTTCTTGGGCATATTCAGGTCAAGCAAAATCAACCCTGGACGAGGTGATGTTGTGGAATCGGCGTAACGACCTCGATGGTGCAGGTAATCCATCAGTTCTTCACCATTGGCAACAAAGTGAAGGTTGTTTGCCAGTCGGCATTCTTCTAATGCTTCTTTGGCAAGGATGCGGTCATCTTCATCATCTTCCGCCATCAAGATAGTAATGGGTTTGCGATAGGCAGACATAAGCGATCGGCAATACGTGGAGCAAGTCTAACTTAGCGCACCTGATGGATGGGTAATGTCACAATAAATGTTGCCCCTTGATCGGGGGCACTGCGAGCGGTGATGCTACCACCGTGACGTTCTACAATTTTTCGGCAAATGGCCAGCCCCACGCCTGTTCCTTCATATTCGTGTCGTCCATGCAGGCGTTGAAACACCGAAAAGATGCGATCGATGTACTTTTCGTCAAACCCAATGCCATTATCGGCGATCGTAATTTGGCAAACGGGGCTGACCGCAGCGGCCTGGATCGGGTCGGTACCCGGAGCAAGATCGTCTGAATGCAGTTGGGTTGCTTCTAACGAGTCTGGAGGATGCGAAATTGGCAGAATTTGACTCTGGATTTGAACGATCGGTGGCTGATCGGGACGATAAAATTTCAACGCATTGCCAATCACATTTTGAAACAGTTGGCGCATTTGCGTTGGGTCAGCCTCAATACTGGGCAGTGGAGCCAACTCAACCCGCCCATTCACCTGCTGAATGCGAATTTCCAGATCAGACAACACGTCTCGAACAATGCGATTGAGATCGACCGGGGCAAACGGCTGAGCTTTGGTTGTAACCCTGGAAAAAGACAGCAGATCATTGATCAACTCTTGCATCCGTCGGGCAGCATTTTGCATTCGTTCCAGGTAGTCGCGCCCTTCCTCCGAAAGCGCATCCTGGTATTTCTGTTTGAGGCGATCGCCAAATGCCTGAATTTTTCGCAACGGCTCCTGGAGGTCGTGGGAGGCGATCGAGGCAAAGTCTTGTAGTTCCCGGTTGCTTTGTTCTAGCTGGGCGGCAAATTGTTTTAACTCGGCTTCGGCTTGCTTGCGTCCGGTGATGTTTTGGACTAATGAAACAATGCTAATCACATCGCTATATTCATCGACCAGGGGAGTTGTGTGCCACTCGCAAACGATGCGATCGCCAAAGCGAGTCACATTTTCGTTGGTTCTACTGGTGCCAACCTTGCGAATCAGCAATCGTCTCCATGCTTGTTCCGTTTGAACTTTCACATCTGGCGGCACAATTAAATCCGTCACAAGACAGCCAATGGCTTCTCGTTTGCTGTAGCCAAACAGCGTCTCGGCGGCAGGGTTCCAATCGATGATTTCTAAGGTTGGGTTCCATTCAATGACCGCTAACGGCGTTTTTTGGGCGTGAACCACCAGCTTTTGTTCCGTTCGGCGCAGCGCATGTTCCAACCGATGGCGATCGCTAACATCTTCAAAAATGGCACCGACCTGTTGGTTGGGCAACGGAAACGCCTTGACTGCAAACACCTGTTCCGGCTGCTGCGGCTGACGATAACGAATTTCGCCTAAATCTCGCATCGTGGCCGAGCGAATCACATCGGCATAAAGTTCGGGCGATTCTGCCTGCAAAAACGCCGGGAATGGCTGCGCTTGATCGCCCTTCAGATCGACTAAGACAGTGCTTAAATCTCCCTCAAGCGGCAAACCAAAAATGTGGCGGGCGATCGCGTTAACCTCGACCAGGCGAAAGGTAGCAATGTCGTTTAGATCGGGTAATTCCCAGATCACCAGTCCCAGGGGCAAATGTTGAACAATGTCGGCATAGTAAAGGCTCATGGACAATGCAAGTGACAGCTAGACCGAGACACACAGAGCAGAATCCTTTCATTCTGCCCTGTTTAGCGTCCTACTCTCAATTCTGGCTCTGCTAACACAAGATTGATCACCTCCGAGGAAGCGATCGGTTTTGAAAACAGATAGCCCTGCCCGTATTCGCACTGCAATGCCCGAAGCTGAGCGAGTTGCTTGGGCGTTTCTACCCCTTCTGCCACCACCTCCATGCCCAAGTTCCAGGCTAGAGTCATGATGGTACGCACGATCGCCAACTGCTCACCATCACGATCGATCTTGCTGATAAACGAACGATCGATCTTTAAGGTATCAATGGGAAATCGGTGCAGGTGGCTGAGGGATGAATACCCTGTACCAAAGTCATCGACGGCCAGTTGAATGCCGATCGCCTTGAGCTGCGACAGCATCGTCACTGCCGCATCTGCATTTTCCATCAACACACTCTCTGTAATTTCCAGCTTGAGCGAGGAGGGATCTAACCCAGTTTCGTTCAAGATGTGATTGACCTGGCTAATCAGTTGTGGTGTGAACTGTTTACCCGATAAGTTGACGCTGATGGTTAAGGGTGGAATGGTCGTAAACTGCGTTTGCCAGTAGCGCATTTGGCGACAGGCTTCGCGCAGCACCCAGGTTCCCAGCGGAACAATTAACCCCGTTTCCTCTGAAATAGGTACAAACTCAGCGGGTGAAATCATGCCCCGTTGGGGATGCTGCCAGCGCAGCAAGGCTTCAAACCCAATAATGTGCCGCGACTTGAGGGCAACAATCGGTTGATAGTGCAGCAAAAATTCTGGCGCGTCGCGCGGCATTGGCTCTGTCAAAGACTGGTCTAGCTGAATCGTAGAAACCGCGCGACGCAAATCAGTTTCTAGCTGCAACAGTGCCACAGCGCGGGTGTGCATGTTGATGCTAAAAATTTCGTGACGCGCTCGACCCTGCGCCTTTGCCCAATACATAGCCGTATCTGCATCGCGCAGCAAATCTTCAGAGCGATCGTATTCCAGGGTACTTAGAGCAATACCAATACTGGCTGTGGTGAATACCTCGTGCCCGCCCAGGTTAAACGGCTGGGTCAGTTCTTGCTGAATCCGGTTTGCCACCGAGATGGCGCTGGCTACCTCTTTGATGTCTTCCAGCAAAATGACAAACTCATCACCCCCCAACCGCGCTACTGTGTCACCAGGACGAATGCAGTTCGTTAACCGTTGGGCAATAATCACCAATAGCTGATCGCCCAACATATGCCCCAGGCTGTCGTTGATCACCTTGAAGCGATCGAGGTCAAGAAACAGCACCGCAAACAAATAGCTGGGATTGCGCTTGGCGCGATGGATAGCATGTTGCAGGCGATCGACCAACAGTGCCCGGTTAGGCAAATCGGTAAGCGCATCATAAAAGGCGTTGTGCAGCAGCCGTTCTTCTGCCTGTTTGCGGCCTGTAATATCCGTTTGCGACCCGGCAATGCGGGTTGCGTCTCCCCGGCTATCTCGTACCGCCAATCCTCGGCTCAGCATCCAGCGATAGGCTCCATCCTGGTGGCGCATCCGGTGTTCGTTCTCAAAGTACGGCGTTAAACCGTTGAGGTGAGCCGTAATTTTCATCTTGACCCAGTCTAGATCTTCGGGATGAACGCGCTCAAACCAGTCATCTACCGTGGTACCAATCTCGCTGTCCTGGTACCCTAACATCGATTTCCAGCGAGGCGAATAGTAGACTTCGTTGGTTCTAAGGTTCCAATCCCAGATGCCATCGTTCGCGCCCTGAACGGCTAGCGCATATCGTTCTTCGCTTTCTCGCAGCGCTTCTTCTCCCAGTCGGCGTTCTGTAATGTCTTGAAAGGTGACAACGGTGCCTACCAACTTGTTGTTTTCCCAGATGGGTGTGCTGATGTATTCCACCCAAAAGCAGGTTCCGTCTTTGCGCCAAAAGGTTTCGTCTTCCACTCGATGCACTTTGCCATCATGGAAGTCCGGATGGATCAAACAGGCCGCCTGGGGAAAGGGTCGAAGATGCGGATCGGCATGGTGCAGGATTGCATCAATGGGTTTGCCAACCAGTTCGTCTACTTCCCAGCCCAACATGCGTGCCGCCGCTGGGTTTACAAAGGTGGCATTGCCCTGCAAATCCAATCCATAGATGCCTTCCCCTGCCGAGTTGAGAATGAGTTCGTTGCGGTGCTGCAACCGCTCCAGCGCTTCCTGGGCTTTCTGACGTTCGGTGACATCGGTTTGTAGCCCAATGAAGTGGATCAGTTTGCCTGTGTCATCAAAAATGGGATTAATTTTCAGTTCATTCCAGAACGGCGTACCGTCTTTGCGGTAGTTCAACAAGGTGCAGGTAATGGAACGTTGGGCGGCGATCGCCTCTCGTAGCTGATGGAGCACCACTGGATCGGTATCTTTTCCCTGTAATAACCGACAGTTGAATCCTTTAATTTCCTCCAGGCTATAGCCAGTAATCTGGGTAAAGCCTGGATTCGCAAAAATGATTGGGTTTTCTGGCACGGTGGCATCGGTAATAATCAAGCCAATGGACAAATTGGCGATCGACGACACTAACAAGCTTTTTTCCTGAAGCGCCTGCCGCAACTCCTCCAGGGTGCGTGTCCGTTCAAGGGCATAGCGAATGGTTCGTTCCAGGGTGGTGGTATCAATCCGGTCTTTGAGTAGATAATTGGCCGCACCTGCCTTCATAGCGGCAACGTCCACATCGTGATTCCCCTGACCGGTGAGTAGAATAATGGGAGCTGCACAGGAATGGGCGATCGCCGCCTCTAGCAAATCTAACCCACTACATTCGCCTAGCTGGTAATCAATCAAGCAAACATCATGCTGGTTCTGCATAATACGGGCTAGAGCCGATTCGTACGTTTTCAGCCACTCTAGCTCGACATCCATATCTTCAACCTCAGAAAGTAGGCTACGGGTAATTACGTAGTCGTCTTCATCATCTTCTACCAAAAGCACCCTGACTAACTGACGCTTCATAAAGTGAGTGTTATGTAAATCATGCTATATGGATGTATGGTTCCCAAAACTCAGTAGATGAGTGGCCTAAGTAAATTCAGTGCGCTAAAAAATTCGCTTAATCGGCCTGGTTTGAGTGCTATAAGTAGATAGACCAAACGTGCAGATGTATTTAATACATCGCGGCTTCAGTATTCCTGGCTCGTCAGGTTCGTTCAAGCCATCCAATAGATGCTAAATGTTCATCTAAACTAGCTCAACTTTGCCCATTTGCCAGCCTGGAACCATAGCAAGCCGCTTAAAAGGGTGCGACAGCCAGACTAAACAAGCCAACTTCGACCAGGGTTTGCGCTATTGTTTTCCTGGTGTATGGTTTGCAACGGCATCCAGAAAACATGCCTTGCAGAATCACAGTATAAATTTGCTCCCAATCCAATCCTGGGAACGTCCAACCTTCAAACTATCTGCCCAATGCTACAGCCTGACAAGAAGCCTGCGTCTGGCCTACACACAGCGATCGTTAGGGAGGAGTTAGAAGAGAGACACCCACCCCGCCGATCAAGGTTTCCAGGGAAACGCCTGCTTGTGGAACGGCATCACCTTGCCCTGTAAACAATCGTTCGAGCCGAAAGCGATGGTAGTTAAACACTAATTGGTTCAGCGGAATGAGCTGATTCACATCGTTGCCGTACAGCCGTTGATGCAGGGCAGGCAGTTCATGCCAGGGACAACGCATGTCGTGGTGATGAGCATTGTGATAGCCAAAATTGAGATACAGCAGATTGAGCCAGGGGTAACGGGTTGAAACCAGGTTGGAGAACGTATTTGCAGATTCGTATGCCCGATCGCGCTTCGGCATAGGTTGCCCAACCATCACATAGTCGTAAGTGTGGTGAAACGCATCTGCAAAGCGAACGACGTTGACAAAGCAAACATACGACAACGCATAGAGCAGCAAGGCTTTCAGCGACAGCCAGCCTAACCCGACAAACAATCCGGTTCGATAGACCAACAGGGCAGCCGTTCGACCTCTGAGATGATGCCGCTGGGATTGCCGAAACGGGGCGAGGATAATGCGGAACCGCAGCACAAACTCAAATACCGGAACGTACGCCCACTCTAGTGCAAGAAACAGCCACCGCACCGGAGAGGGCAGCGTTTTGAAGTACGTCTGGCTATCAAGGGCAATGAAGTCGGCATGGTGGACGTGATGATTGAAGTGATGCTGAACCAAGTCTTCCCAGGTTGCATAACAGCCGCCATTGATGTGGGTCATTAGTTTGCCCCAGAATTCATTGGTCGATCGCTCTTTGAAAATCGCGCCATGAATGAATTCATGAGTCAGTAGGGTTGAGATGACGAGAGCATGGGTTAACACTATGACTCCAAGCCCATTGAGCCACCACGATTGAGCTAACAACAGGCGAATGCCAAGCCCGTAGCTACCCAGGACATAGGCGATCGCGCTCAGGTTCTTCACAATGGGTGGTAGTAGCATAATAAACTCCGTCTTCTCAACTCTCAACTCTTACGGCAGTTCTCAATCGAGTAAGCACAGTCTTGCCAAGAGGGGTGTGGGGTGTAGTTTGGGGTGTGGTGAATGAAAATGAAAATGGCTGTAACGTTTAACGTTTAGAGGCGTTTAAGCACGTTGATTGGCACTCAAACGGCCTCTTATGGCTTGCCGCAGAGGCTAAGCCCCTGAGATGAGGCTATGAGGTGAGCGCTCAGCCAAATGAGGGCTTTGAACCAGAAATGGAGAGCATTCAGCGCTTTGCAGCCTTTTGACAATCGAATGGCTATCGTCCAACTGGTTGTAGGGGGGTAGGTACCGCCTGACTGGAAAGACAGTGACGGGCTGCCTCCTCGCAGGTGGTTAACCAAACGCCATCGTGCGATCGAATGTAGTCAATTAAGCGCCCCAACATTAATATGCGGGCTGGACGACCAATAATTTCGGGGTGCATTGTCAGGACGAACATGCCACCATAATGGTACTGTCCATCAAATTCTTCTTTCCAAAGCTGAAAGGCTTTCTCACAGGTTTCAATCACACCGCTTCCGGTCGCCGGATCGGCTAAGAATGCAAATTGCTCCCAATCGTCGTTTGTCCAATGGATAGGAACCTCCACTAAATCGCCAGACTCCGTCGGCATTACATAGGGGCGATCGTCATCCATTAATGATGAGTCGTATAGCATACCGTGACGAGCCAGCAGAGCAGGGGAGCCAGGATTCAGTTCCCACCACGGTGCCCGATAGCCGATGGGCTTGCGCCCGGTTAACTGCTGCAAAATGGTGCAGGTACGAACGAGTGCCGCTTCTTCCTCAATTGGGTTCAGGTCTGAAAGCTTTTCGTGCAAATAGCCATGCACCCCCACCTCATGCCCTTCTGCAGCCATTCGCTCAATCAGTTGGGGATACAGTTCTGCGGTGTATCCCGGCACAAAGAAACTAGCATGAACGCCTTTGTCATTCAACAAATCGAGAATGCGAGGGACACCCACCTTGGGGCCATACCGTGCCCAAGACATGACTGAGAGCCGCTCGGCATTTTTGGGATCGGCTTGCAGCATCCCGGATTCTCCATCCACATCAAAGCTGAGAACCACCGCACAGCGATCGCCATTTGGCCAACTCCATGTCATATCGCGTCTCCTGATATTTAAAGAACGGTTCTCCAACCATCACTTTATTGCCGATTACGTTCCAGAGCTTATTGATTTAAGCAAAATTAAGCTGTTACTCTTGATACGATCGCAATTCATCTTTGACAAACTGCGAAATCGTTAAACGGATGATGCTTTTATTGCTCTCAGCAAAAATATGACTAATCCTCATTCTAGTTCGACTGCTGATATTGCGTTAGATGCTGTCGATCAAAGCATCATCGATCTGCTCCGAATCGACGGTCGAATGGCGTTCACCGAAATTTCCAAACGCCTGAACATTCCAGAAGCAACTGCTCGTTACCGGGTTCAGCGGTTGCTCCAGTCCAAAGTTATTCAAATCACGGCGTGGCCCAATCCCGACAAAATTGGCAAATCCCATGTGATGACGCTGCTGTTCACAATTGAAAACGGCTGGATTGATCAGGTTGCTCAAGAACTTGCCGGGATGGAAGAAGTGCGGTTTGTCGCTATTTTTCTAGGACGGTACAACATCATTGCCGATGTCTACTTTGGCGTTCACGACGATTTAATCGCGTTTTTTGAGAAGCTACACCACATGAAAGGCATCATCACCTATGAATCTCAAACGATTTTGAAACTGCTGAAAGCTGAATACGAGTACGTTATTCGCTAGGGCGTGTTTTAAATCCCGGAAGTCCCAACTTTATAGACTTTTGAACGATTCAAGGTCTCCAAAAATTGAGGGATTTAGGGGGCGAAAAGCACAATGTAACCGAGCAATCAGGAGTTTTAAAACACGCCCTAGAGGTTGCACAGCGGTTTGAGGCTTGCCAGCAAAACAGGTCAGCCTGACTATGAATCTGACTGATTGACTAGACGAATTGCGGGTTGAATCGTGGATTCAGATGATTTCTGCCAGGAGTCAAGTTTCTGGCTCATAGCAGAAGTCCTCTACAGAGGGCTGAGTAAGGGAAAGTCCACATAAATTGGCTCGAAAAATAGGCTCACTTGCTCTCGTTTGAGTAACCAACATCTACCGCTTTATAGATAAGCATAGAGTTTTAGACCGAGTAGTATTACGTAGATAGATCACCAAATTCATAAAACTGTGCTTTAGACTAGTGAAATCTTCACCAGGTTTCAGTATCGTTACAGAGTCATCTTCTATTTCTTCGCTTCTACTTAAGCTCGTGTGACAAGGTAATCGTTCATTTGCTGTCTACCACATACCCCTATGCAGACAAGCGCCACCAAGCCAAGAATTTGTATTTCCTTTCCTGGGCTTAACTATCTCTCTGATTCCCCCCGTGTTTTCAGCACGTTACCTTTGGTTCCGCATCTGGAGAAGGTTTTTGATGTCACGTTGGTGTTCAGAAAGTTAATCCATACAGAAGGGCTAGAAGATCATCAATGTTTGACCATTCTTGATCCTGAAACATTTTCTGAACGTGAACGTCGGTATCGCCACGGATATTATCATCCTGGTTTACTCTCTGGCTATAAGTATTTGTTGACCGACTTAGAGCAGTTTGCTCAAAAACACGCCCATGCCTTTGACGTTGTGATCGAAAAAGAGTGGGCTTACCTGGGTGCTTTTTCCAACTTGTTTAGCCGTTATTGTGTGCCGACTGTTTTGTTAACGATGGCAGAGTTTGAGAAGAAAGCAGAGCCTCAACCCGTTTGGAAGGGTAATCCTATCAAAAAGTCGCTGGATTGGGGGACAAACCAAGCCACACCCTATTTGCGGAAGCGATGGATGCACAATGCTAGTGCGGTGATTGCAGAGACAAAGCAAAATCAGGCGCTTCTTGCCAGTCATGGATATTTGAATCCAAACGCTGATGTGCGTTCGGTGCCAAATGGCATCAATCCCACTGTTTTCTTTCCTCGTAGCCGTGCCCAATGTCGTAACGAATTAGGCATTGCCCAAGACGCGATCGCCCTTGTATATGTGGGTTCGCTCAACCGTTACATTCAGGAACCGGGGCCGTTAATTGAAGCCCTGGGACGTGAAAAGCCCAAGAACGTTGTGCTGCATGTGGTTGGGGATGGTTCTCAACGGCAACAGCTAGAGGCGATCGCCAAACATACAGGAGCCACCGCCATCTTCCACGGTCGGTTACCTCAGGCGCAGGTGGCCACCTACATTGGAGCCGCCGATCTTTGTCTTGCCCCTTACAACACGTCCCTGTTTGCCGACGGTAACTTGACGGTTAGCAGCTTGAAAGTGCCCGAATACCTGGCTTGTGCCCGTCCCGTGCTAACTACAGCCTGCGATCGAATGAATTACATGCTGGGTAACGGTCGATACGGCTATCTCATCGACAATACTATAGATGCTTATCGACACTTCTTCCGCTCCTGTCCGAGTCTCAATGAGCTGAGAAGTAAAGAATCGGCTCTGCTAACCGATTTAAGCAACACCACACTGCGAGAGAAGCAAATTGTGTGGACATGGCGTGATGCGGCTCAGCAGTACATTGAAGTGATTCAAGGAGTGTTATCAGGTTCGTCGCGTCTGCCTGTTGCATCCGAGTCTGGACGGTTGCTAATTCAACGGTAGCTTCAGCGCTAACCATGACCTGCTTGACGTTTTATGTCGCCAGTGGTTATCAAGGGTGGTCACTGAGGCATTATCATGCGATCGTGGTCTGAGTGTGGTCAACCCACAGTTCTACCGTATTGCACAGCTCGCCCGATAATCAGATTGGTTATGATAGGCAAGTGATTGATTGCTGACAGATATCCTGAACCTCAACGAATTGACCAGCATGGGTTTCCAGGTTCTATCGGGAGATGACTTTGCAGGGGTGCTGTTTGTTTGCAGGAGGCCGAGCGGAAGCTCTGGATTCCCGGCTTTGCCTTGGAAGTTTTGTGAAATGAACAGGGGTAGATCGCTGTCGCAGTAGTGATAGCACAATTAAAAACGCAGATGACAACAAACATGATTGCAATATTGGGATGGGGTTCATTAATTTGGAAGCCCCAAAACCTTCAATACATTGGAAACTGGGAAACAGGCGGCCCGGTTCTGCCGTTGGAGTTCTCAAGAATAACCAAAGAGCGCCCTCTCACCATCATCCTTGATCCAGAAAATGGAGTGGCTTGCCCGACTCGGGTTGCCCAAAGCGCCCAATCCAACCTAGCCGATGCCATCCGAGATCTCATGCAGCGTGAAGGAACCACCGAGGAGCGCATCGGTTATGTCGAGTTACAAGGCAATCAAAGCTCTCTTCAGATGTATCCAGAGCAGATCAAAGTAGACGAGACTATCCGCCGCTGGTGCAAAGATAATCAGGTCTCTGCGGCGATTTGGACGGCTATTCCACCCAATTTTTCTGAGCGTCTGGGGATTAAATTTTCGGTAAACTCGGCCATCGAGTATCTCAAAACGTTACCAGAGTCGGCTCAGGCCAGTGGGTTGGAGTACTTTCGGAAGACCCCTGCTGAAATTCAAACACCATTACGCCAACGGGTTGCGATGGAATGGTCGGAAGCGGCTTAACGGTATAACTGCAATCCCTTACCCTGTAAGCGTTGCTCAATGCGCTGGATGTCCTCAATGGTTTCTCCAGCCACGATGCCGTAAATTTCAGTGTAAATAGTGCCGTACTTAACCTTCTCCAGAGCAGACAGAACAATGAAATCTTTTTGTTCTAGTTCTGGCTTCAGGGTTGTGAGAATAGAGTCTAATGTTCCATTCATACGGTAGTCGCTGGAGTACTTTGCTGCCTCTTTTCCCAATCCTAGTAATGTATGGCGCTGTAAGCAGAGTGGGGTTGACCCATTGACGCGAAAATTGGCATCGATCGCATACAGTTGACCATCCCGATCTTCTAAAACATCAAAGCCAATGACCCCAAAATACCCTTGCTGGTGAGCATAGGAACCAATGGCGCGAATCATCTCAAAGAATTTTCTCATACTAGTGTCCTGGTAGTGAATCAGGCCACCAAGATAGTTGCCCTCTGGGGTAACGAGCTGCTGTGTAGTGCCGATGAGCGTGATATCTCCCGCTTTGTTGATGTAAAACTGCACACAGTAGTTTTGCACCGCATCATGGACAAACTCCGAGACAATAATCTCATCCAATAAATGAATGTCGAGATATTTCTTCAGTTCTTCGAGGCAATAGTTGCGATCGCTCGTATTTCTAATAATGTAAGTTCCCTCTCCGGACAGGCCATGTGAGGTTTTAATTAAGTAGGGGAACTGTTCGGGCAATGGCAGGTCTTCAAGGCTAATGTGGTGTAGGTTGTAGCTTTTATAGTTTGGGCATTGCACACCCAATTCTGCTAGCGTCACTTTGCTGAGCAAGCGATAGTGAACATCGGGATTAACAGCGTGTTTTTCAAACACTAAGTGATCAAATGGAAAGAGCGAAATCAGTTGATCGATGCGATCGCTCTGGCTCAAGTCATTAAGATAGGTTGAGCAATCAATGAGTTCCAGGTTGGTATAACTAAAGCCAAAATGTTCGCGCCAGTAGTGAAGCAGTTGACGGTGTATCGGGCTGATAACAATACCGGGAAGCGTGTCTCCCAAAACGGCCAGGTTCTTCCAGGGTTCCTTCTGACAGATTTTGTCAAAGGATGTTTTGGTGGCTTCACTACTGCCGTCTTGCAGAAAGTAATGGTTGGTGTTTGGATAGGCCGCCCATGTAGCAGTGGCAGGGTAATTTAGAATGAATGCGTATCGGGCATCGGTAACGTCTTGAGCAAACAGATCTGAAAAAGAACTCCCCTGAAAATACTGAAAGTCACCTGTTGAGTTCATAATAAATAGCTCGAATAAAGCAAATAAAGATAAACATGTTATGTAAAGAGACAAAGATTATCTCAGACAATCGAGCTTTTATCATCTTCCAGGGGATACAGGAAAGGGGATAGAATACAAACCCGTTCAGTCCGTCCGTGAGGAAGACCTCAACAATTAAGTCTAGAGGTAGGGCAAAGCGTGCCCTACCTGCACCTAAGCTTGAGAGTACCTAGATTTTCAAGGAGAGAGTGCAATGCCCATTGGTCGTGACAAACCTGAAAATCCTGCACCAGATACCGATCCTGCCATTGAAGCTCAAATGAGCTTGCTTGCGGATGCGGCTACTGATCCACAAGATTTGCTGTCTGAAGAGGCTGATCCCGTTAAGGCAGAGTCAGGATTGGAGGATACTCAGCCGAACAGGAACGATGAACCACGGAATTAGATATTAAGCGGTAGGCCAGCGACAAAACGTTGAATAGGCGTTTGGTTTCCCGTGCTTTAAACGAACAGCAGACAGCGATCGCTGTCTGCTGTTGGCATGTGATGTCAAAATCTCTTTATTATGGTTTATCAGAGAGATCAGGCATTACCATTACATCAGGTTGAAGCGGCTGAGTCAGTCGGGCTAGAGGCAGATGGGTTATCAATGGAGCGTGGATTCAATGATAACATGATGCGAGAAACGCCGGTAAACAAAACGCTGACCCCCAAGAGTGTGCCAATCAACCAGGGTGCATTGAACGGCCATTGAAACCAGATCATCGCGCCGAGCAGCAGTGTAATAATGCCATTACCCAATGCCCAAGTCCAATTTTGTCGAGGCCGTAAGCGAAAGGCCAGAATTAGCTCAAATACACCTTCTGTTAGCAAAAAGCTGCCCAGTAACAGCGTTAAAGTAACCACACCTGTAAAGGGGTTAAACAGAAGCATTAAACCCGTTGCAACGTAGAGAACGCCCAACAAAACCTTCCACAAAAAACCGCCCTCGCTGCGAGTTTGGAAGGCATAAACCAGTTTGGCTGCTCCAGCAGAAATCAGGATAAATGCAACCCAGGTTTCAGCGAAAATAGTTGAGAACCGGGGTAGGGCGATCGCAACGATTCCTAAAACAACTAAAAGTATGCCAATTAGAAGCGATCGACTTCCACTGGTTTTGGTGTCCGAAGAGAGATTGGCCGTCATGAAGCTTTCCTTTAACTTGAGTAAACCTTACGTTCAGGCTAGGAGATTTTTCAGGAGCCAGGTATTACCTAAAGATAGACCTGACCCTACGACCCCCGGCAGGGTAACGTCATCTGCGACAGGGAAGCCTCTCACTAAAACGAATGAATTGAGGTGAATTCAGGTTGCTTCAGGGTTCAAATCAATCATTCGTCGGGTGGTGTAGGTACCGATGGGACTCCAAATGATATAGGGTAAAAGCAACAAGGCTGCCCATCCTGAAATAGGCAAAACGAGTAGCGTTAACGCTACTCCCAGAACAAACCCTGCTCCTCCCAGAACGGTTCCTGCTGTGAGGCTATGCGTCCTTAAAGTGACAGGAATATAGGCCACTGTAATTATTTCTACAAGCAAGAAAAGCCCCATTAGCCACCAGGTTTTGGAACTACCCGGGTCATGATTCCATACGAGAATGGCTGACCCGGCACCACAGGCAAAAATCACTGTCCAAATAAACGGAATAGCCGGTTCAAAGAACAGCCAGTTCGGTCGATCCAGGCGTGCCGCCCAAGGAATATCACGAGGTTTGGTGAAGAACGTTCCCAGTGCAACCAGTAGGGTGATGCCGCCTATTATCATCCAAGGTTTAATCATTTCTTTCCCCTAGCCGCGTTCATGTCGCTCAGTCCAACATGCGTTTCACGATCGATCATGTCAGCTTAAGCAAGTGCCTGAATCAGCCTGTGGTTTGAAAAGACCAGCGCAGAACCATGCAATCAGCACCCAGCTATAGTCCTCAAACAGTCCTTGAACCTTGTTGCTGGAGAGGAATCTGAATAATGAATTCAGTTCCTTCACCAGGAGTGGAAAAGCACTCCAGTTTGCCGCTATGTTTCTCAGTAACGATTTGGTAGCTGATGGACATCCCCATGCCAGTGCCTTTCCCAAGGGGCTTGGTGGTAAAGAAAGGATCAAAGATTCGTTTTTGCACCTCGGAGGGAATACCGCTCCCGTTATCGGCGATCGCCACTTCTATCCACGCTTCGTCAATTAGAGAGGTGCGGATTGTAATTCGACTTGGATTGTTTTTAAGCTCTTGACACGTTCGTTGAGCGTTGCTTTCCTCTATCGCATCAATGGAGTTGACCAGGATATTCATAAACACCTGGTTGAGCTGTCCGGCGTAGCATTCCACGAGCGGTAGCGTAGCGTAATCTTGAATAACTTCAATTTCTGGTTGTTCGGGTCTGGCTTTGAGGCGGTGTTGCAAAATCAGCAGGGTGCTATCTATGCCTTCGTGAATATCAACCGCTTTGTACTCAGCTTCATCCATGCGGGAGAAGTTTCGTAATGACAGCACAATCTGGCGAATGCGCCCGGTTCCCAGTTCCATCGAAGCCAGGATGGTCGGCAAGTCTTCCTGCAAAAACGTCAGATCAATTTCATCAGCCGCCGTTTGAATTTCGGATGGAGGATGGGGATTGTGTTGTTGATACAACTGCACCAACCGCAACAAATCCCTGGCATAAACCTGCACATGAGTAAGGTTGCCATGAATAAAGTTGACTGGATTGTTGATTTCATGAGCCACACCAGCAACCAGTTGTCCCAAGCTCGACATCTTTTCGCTTTGAATAACTTGAGATTGAGTCCGCTGCAATTCCGCCAATGTCGTCTTGAGTTCTTCTGTGCGTTCTTCAACCCGGTCTTCCAGTTCTTCTTTGCTGTGTTCTAAGGCAGTGAATAACTCGCTTAGCCGTCCTGCCATGTGGTTGAAGGAGTAAGACAGGGTATTGAGTTCTTGAATACTGCTTGTTTCTACCGTTTGATCGAGATGGCCAGATGCCATTGCTTCACTGGCTTGCCCCAGGCGAAGAATCGGATGAGCAATCCACCGCGAGGTAAATACGCTCATGACAGAGGCAACAACCAACGCACCAAAACAGAGAACGATGGTGGTATGCGTATTAGCATCAATTTGCGCCATGAATACTTTTTCTGGCACACCAGTGACTACCAGCCAATCCAGGCCGTATTTGTCTTGCCACGGCGCAATGTCAACAAAATAGCGCTCTCCCTGGATCTCAACCTGAGAGTGCGTATCTCCGCTCACCTCAAACCCATTAGAGGCTTGAATGTGTCTGGCAATGGCCTGGATAATGGGGTCGGGGCTATCGATCGCCTGTAAGCGCTGAATTTCTTCGTTGTGGAGAATAAAGGGCTTCTCGGTGCTTGAACTGGCAATTAACATGCCGTCCCGCTCCATAATAAACACCTGTCCCGCCTGACTGACTGCCAAACTGCGTAGGAAATCGCTGAGTTTCAGTAGATGAATGTCGGCTCCAATCATTCCCAACAGGCGATTTTGCGAGTCATAGATGGGGCGACTCGCAGAGGCGGTGATGTATGGCCCTGTTGGAAAATATGCAGACACAACCTTTGCCCAAATCGGTTTGCCCGCAGCAACTGGCTCAATATACCAGGGTTCGTTGAGGTTGTCCCAATCCCAGCGACCATTCACCTGGATGCGGTTACCCTGCTCATCCAGCATGTAGTTTGTGACATTGTTTGGCAGTGTTGCTGTCCAGTCCTCAACGGTGATGGTTTTGCCATCGTACCGGGCAACGCCCATCCCTTCACCTGTGGTCAGGCCAATGCCGATGTAAGTCAGATCATACGCCTGCATCTGTTCCCAAAAGTACTGTCCCAGCGTCTCGCGATCGCGCACATCCAGCATCCCCCGGCGAATAGCCGCTGCGTTGATTTGGATCAGCGTTTGAGGAATAGAAAGATACGACTTCAGATGCTCGTCGATAACATCACTGGTGCGATCGATTAGCTGCTCTGCGAGGGTATTAACCGCTCGTTGTCCATTCTTAAAAGACAAATAACCGACCAGGCCAACAGCCCCAGCAATCTGGAGGATGAAAGGAACGACGAGAACAAGCTGTAATGGAAACGCCTTACCTCTAGAGAACTGCGGGGTTTTCATTGTGGGGAGAGCTTTATGCCAACTTCATGTGTTTATAAAATTCCCACGATATCTAAGCGGCTAACTCTCTAGAAACCTGGCAACGATGCCAGCTTGGTTAGATACCAGCTTGAACCAATCGCGCCGCATTGACCGGAATCCTGGACTGACCAACCCTAAAACACCCTCTAAGCGTTCTCGAACCCCAATAAAACATTTACCGCATTAATTCCCAGCGCTTCAACGGCATAGCCGCCTTCCATCACAAACAGAGTGGGTTTGGCAACACGGGCGATCGCCTCACCCATCCGCAGAAAATCCTCACTCACCAGCCGAAATTTGGAAATTGGATCGGTTTCAAAGGTATCGACCCCCAGCGAAATGACGAGCGCATCTGGCGCATAGTCGCCAATGAATTGGAGCGCATCCGTCAAAACAGGATAGTAGTCATCCCACTGAATGCCCCACGGCATAGGGTAATTGCGGTTGTATCCTTCACCTTCTCCGGCTCCAGTTTCATCGTCATAGCCGAGGAAATAGGGATACTCCTGTTTTGGATTGGCATGAATGGAGGTGAACAAAATATCGGCGCGATCGTAGAAAATTGCCTGGGTGCCGTTGCCATGATGATAATCGACATCCAGAATGGCGACTCGTGCGGCTCCTGCATCTCGCAACGCTTGAGCGGCGATCGCCGCATTGTTTAAGAAGCAGTATCCGCCATAAAAATCAGCAGCGGCATGGTGTCCGGGGGGGCGGCACAGGGAAAATGCAACTCGTTCGCCCCGTTGGAGCAAGGATTGCCCGGTAAGAGCCACATTGGCTGAAGATATAGCGGCTTTCCAGGTTCCAGCCGTAATCGGCGTGCCTGCATCAAAGGAATAGTAGCTCAACTTACCGTCGATCGTCTCTGGAATGCGATCGTGCCGCATGGTGCGGGTTGCCCAATTCAGCGGCAGCGCATCATAATCACCATGTTCAATGATCCAGGTATCCCAGGCGGTTTGCAAAAAGGAAACAAAGCCCGAATCATGGATTCGCAACACAGGCTCAAGGCCAAAATCGTGAGGCGCAATGACATCACCCAGCCCTGTTTCATGCACCCGCGACAGCAGCATTTCAGCCCGTTTTGGGTTTTCAACGGGTGGCATTAATTTGCCGTCAATTAATTCGACGGTGGCGTTTTGATAGCGGTGATCGTGACTGTAAACGGTAATCATTAACCGGCTGAATCAGGGGGACGGCAGAGTTTGGATTTTGAGTGTTGAGGGTTGGGTTCTAACCCCGATCGCTCCACTCCTTCTTACAGTAATGGCTGAAGGGCAAACCCAGCAATTCCGCCAGCGGCGACGAGCCATGCCGAGTTGATTTTGAAGCGGAATACAGCGATCGCGGCTAACACTGCAAGCACCAGGGTTGGCCAGTCGATAATGGCCGTAACACCCAATTCCCAGGTAACAACCGCCATTAAACCAACCGAAGCAGCATTCACACCGTCTAAAAAACCGCCAGCCCACGGAGACTGACGCAATTTGGGTACCCAGGGGTTGATAAGGAGTACCAGGGCGAAGGCGGGTAGAAAAATGCCGACAGTTGCCGCGATCGCTCCCGCATTTCCGGCTAGTAAATAACCTATAAAGGTGGCAGTAGTGAAAACAGGCCCGGGGGTAAATTGCCCGATCGCAACCGCATCCAGCAATTGTTCCGATGTGAGCCACTGCATTCGTTCCACCAAATCTCGCTGGAGGAACGCCAGCAGCACATAGCCGCTACCGTACAGAACAGAGCCAATTTTGAGGAAAAATAGGAACGTGCTGACCCAGGTCACTGGCTGCTGTGCCTCGGCTGAAGCCGTTCCAGCTTGCGCCAGCACCCCGGTCGCTGGCATTAAAACCGGGACAATGCGACGGCTGCGCTGCCAGTTTTTAACCAACATCACGCCTAACCCACCCAACAGCAGCAGCAAAATTTCATTAATTCGTAAAAAGAAGAAAACAATAACCGCTACACCAGCAATACCAGTGGGAACATCGCTAACCGCTTTTTTGCCTAACTTCCACAATGCCTGGACAACAATAGCAATGATGACGGGTTTAATGCCATAGAGCAGCCAGCCCATCTGCGGCAGGGTTTGATAGCGAGCATACAGAGCCGCCAAAATCCACACCATTGTCATGGCGGGCAAAATGAAGCAAGTGCCAGCAACAAGCAACCCTTGCCAGCCCGCCCGCTCGTAGCCGATGTGAATCGCTAGCTCAGTGGAGTTGGGTCCTGGAATCAGGTTGGTTACACCCAACAAATCCAGCAGTTTTTCTCGGCTCATCCACTGGCGACGCTTGATAATTTCATCATCCATCATGGCAATGTGGGCGGCAGGCCCACCAAAGGCGATCGCACCCAGTTTGAGAAATACCTGCGCCAGTTCATTTAAGCGCTGCTGGCGTTGCCGAGCATCCAGCATGGTAAACGGTATTGAGGCTTCACCGGGCTGAACCTCGCCCATTTCCTGCGACATCCCCTTGCTCCCCAAAGATACTTTTTTGACTCTGTTTCGGTAGGTATTAGGTACGTAGCAGGTTTCGTTGGATTGACCATGTTATCTAGAACACAATTTTTGAATTAGCGCAGCGGCCACCACGACACCTTGCCGCGTGTTGCGCTGTAGGCTTCCTTTAAGCCTTCCGCATCCACCACCCGAATTACATCATCCGCATCGTCGCCTGCTTTGGCTGTCTCCAACAATCCCACCTTTTGCATTCCCTTAATCACCTGCTCCACTGTGCGGTGATTGAGCTGGCTTGCCCGTGCAATCAGGTCAATGGGCAAATCTAAAACATAAACCCCCTCAGCATCGGGCTGATTGCCCAACGATCGCTCTTGATAAACGATCGCCCTTAACACAGCAGCAACCGCCTGAGGAGGGTAAGTGCTGCAATTGAGCAGGTGATACTGAAACTTTTCGCGCAGTTCAAACAATAAATTGTAGCGATCGCGAAACGATGGCTCTTGATACAGCGTTTGAATAGACGACAGCGGAATTTTGATGATGTCAGTGGTTTTGTACGCCTCAACCAGACTGGGAAACGCCCGCCCCACCAGACCATAGCCGAAGGGCAAATTTCGCATCCCGAAGCAGCTTCCTGGATAGTTGATGGCAATGATGCGATCGAGGGGTGTACTGCGAATGATGACGGGGCCGCCGCTCACCACCACATAAAGCACATCAAGCCATGTTTCGGGGCGAAACGCGGTGTAAATTGCCCGATTGGAATAGAGCTTTTCCTGTTTCAGCTCGTTCAGCGGCAAACAGTTGGCAAGCCAATTGGCATCCAGATCCTTAAACAAAAAATTCGTCTGGATAAGCATATCAATTAGATCCGGCTCAGACGATTTGGCGGAGGCCATAGTTACAACAACCGGGCGAAAGGCAGACGGTGGGGGCGTAGCATTCGGCAGATAGATCTTGCTGTAGACCCAGACGTATTGCCCGAATGCTACGCCCCTACGAGTGTTGGGCTGCAAATCGGGTTTTTAGAGCACCCTCTCAGCACGTCATCAGTGTAGATCCATCATCTCACCCAGGGGCGATCGCTACAACTTTGTATCGCAGCTCACTTAAATTTGAATTGAATTGAAATACAACTGAAATTCACATGTGTTACGATTCGGAACAAATTTGATTTCAGGTGAGCTGTTATCTATGGCAAGTTCTGCTATTCCCACACGGCAACACGGGGCGATCGCCTCACCAAAACCCAGAGCGATCGCCATCCTTGGCGGTGGGCTAAGTGGTGCATTGGTCGCAATCCATCTGTTAAAAACAGCACGGCACCCCCTGAGCATTACCCTCATTGACCGTCATCACCTGGGGCAGGGCACAGCCTACAGCACCTCCTTCGATTGCCATTTGCTCAACGTTCCGGCGGGCAAAATGAGTTTATTTGCAGATCAGCCCGATCACTTCTTGCACTGGTTGCAATCTCAAGGGAAATGGAACCAGCCCACTTTGGCTCAGTCCTTTATTCCCCGCAAAATCTACGGGCAATATATCCAGGCCACATTGGATCAAGCAGAAATCTATGCGTCTAGCCAGGTACAGCTACACCGGATAAGCGATGAGGCGATCGCACTTCAGCCAGTGCCAGGTGGTATGACGATTCATCTGCGGTATGGCAGCCCCATCCGAGCCGATCGGGTTGTCTTAGCGCTGGGAAATTTGCCGCCCGTGCCGCCGCCGGTGGCCGATCCAACGTTTTATAGCAGCGATCGATACATTGATTCAGCCTGGACGTTTCAACCCAATGCGGTTGCGTCAGACGCGCCAGTAATTTTGATGGGTTCCAGCTTAACGGCGATCGATACCGTCCTGGCGTTGCGGCAACAGAAGCACCAGGGCACGATTCATCTGGTTTCCCGTCACGGCTTGTTGCCCCACGCGCACAAACAGATAGATGCGACAGTGCCACCACTATCAGTCGGTTGGGATAGCAGCGTCCTCAGCCATGTAGCATCAACGAAGCAACCTATTACCGTTCGCCATGTGATGCGCCAGGTTCGTCAGGCTGTAGAGTCTGCTGTTGCCCAAGGTCACGATTGGCGAAGCGTGATTGATGCAATTCGCCCCCACACTCAACGGCTGTGGCAATCGCTCTCCGTCACGGAACAGCGGCGCTTTCTGCGACATGTTCGCGTATATTGGGATAATCATCGCCATCGGATTGCTCCTGGTGTTGCAGATGCGATCGCCCACCTACAGCAAATAAACCAGCTAAAGGTTCATGCCGGACGCATTTTGGCCTATGACGAAGACCGTGATGGCGTGAACGTGGTGATGCGTCAGCGATGTTGTCACGAACAAACCACATTGCGAGGCAGTGTTGTGATTAACTGCACTGGAGCCACAGGAGACTACCGTAAGGCATCGCAGCAATTGATTGCTAGCTTGTTGGATGCCAAGCTAATTTGCCCGGACGAACTCTCATTGGGTTTAAGGGTTGCATCGAATGGGGCAATTGTGGATGCGGTGGGTACAGTCTCTCAACACCTTTATACTCTTGGCTCTCCTCGCAAGGGAGAATTGTGGGAAACCACCGCAGTTCGTGAAATCCGCGATCAGGCAAAAGTCCTCACTCAGGAATTGCTCAGTTCAGTGCAGCCGCCAGCCAGTCACTCGTCTCATGGGCTGGAAACGCGATCCATTGCATTTTCTCAGTGAGACCAAACCATCGCAATTCAGTAACAGGATTCAGTAACAGGATGATCATCAGTCGGTTGCAGCGTCCTGCAAGTTTGTTTCAATGAACTGCTTTAGATGAGGCTGTTCCGCACTTACAGCCATTTTCATTTGCCTTCACCACACTCCAAACCGTACACCCCAACACCCATCTTGGCGAGACTGTGGCTGACTCGATTGAGAACTGCTGTAAAATTGGGAGACGTTGACGGTTAAGACATTTCCTGGAATCGAGGGATGGCGGGCGAATTCCTATCACATTCATCAGCACCGTTTCTTAAACGAGACTGGTTTCTGCTCTAATGGGGCCTTAAACGCGACAATGGAGATAGCGAAGTATAAACCAACCCACTTATCCCCAACCTCTGCCTTGCGCCAGTCTGATATGACGGCAAAACGCCTCACCATTAAAGAGTTGACCGATGCCGCTGGCGGACATGTCACTCCCCGCATGGTGCGTCACTATCACGATATTGGTTTGTTGCCACCCCCGGAGCGATCGCCCGGAAACTATCGCCTTTACACCGAAAAAGACGTGCAGCGGTTGAATCGCATTGTGGCGCTGAGGCAGCAGGGGTTTCAACTGTCGCACATTCAGCACTTGCTTAGCTCGAATCCTGGGGCAAACGATGATGCCTTACTCTCGAAGCTCCAGCAGCACTATCGCACTGTGATGCAGCAGTTGAACCAGTTGCGTCAAACCGCGTCTGCCCTGGAGCGGGTCCTGGGACACGATTCGGAATGCCATGATCAGCGAACTGCTGCGATCGCCCAACTGCAATGTCTTGAACTGGAAGCTAAAGACAGTTTATCTACCCTGGAAACCGTGTGGGATCAATTTGATGCCGCGACGGCTAACCATCCAGAAGCCTTTTCAGAATCGCTGCAACACCTGCTGCCGGATCTGTCGGATCGATCTGAAATTGAAGTGGATCTGTTGTCAAAGCTGGTGCTGGCCTGTGGGGATGTGGGGCTGATTCCGCTGGTGCAGATTAGTCAAAGCGCGATCGCCGCTGCTCGTGCTGCTCTCAAAGCAGGGTGTCCGGTGGTGGTGGATGTGCCAGCAATTGCGGCGGCGTTAGACCAGACTCGTCTGGCTCACCTGGGATGCACCGTAACTACTTTAATCGACAATCCCCACATTACTACTGCACTCGAAGCAGAACAGGCATTTTGGCAACGGCAACCAGGATTACCCATGATAGACGGAGCCATTCTGGTGGTTGGCTATGCGCCGTCTGTCTTGCTTTCGATCTGTGACCAGATTGATGCTCAGGCATTGCACCCGGCACTGGTAATTGGATTACCCATTGGATTTAGCCATGCCCCTGCGGCCAAGCGACGATTGGCGCGATCGTCCATTCCTTCTATCACGGTACAGGGAGCTTTGGGCGGCGGCTTGCTGGCGGCAGTTGCTCTCAATGCGCTAATGGATTCCCTGATTGAAAAGCCAGATTGTCATTGTTATCTGCTCCAAGAGCGACAGTCACCAGCAACGAGTTCAGAGGACGTGGTTCATCACAGTGGAAAAAGACAGAATTAACCGCTTTAGCAAAGAATGCGATTAATCCTGCCGCTACAGGAGGAGAGGGGCGATCGCCCCAAAAGACTCAATTACAGCTTTGCCAGTAAGAGCCGTGAAATATCGGCAGACTCAATTTCGGCGACCGGCTTTTGGATTTTGTAAGTCCGTGCCGGATGGCTCATAATCACAATTGCGGTTTCAATGGGCGGGCAGTTTGCTTCAGTGCAGCTTGACTGGCTAATGGAAACATGCACTTCTGGAGATAAGTTAAAGCGTTGATAGATTAGCGCCTTGATTTCCTGAACTTTGGCTGGGTCGATCTTGGGTTTGGTTTGCGAAAACAGATTCATAGAACACCCTTTGAACTAGATTGGTAGATGAGAAAACAGCCCCTCCGGATATAAATATCCTGTGGGGGGTGCGGTTCTGATGCGTTGTTCTGTAATACACCCTGGCGCAAACTCCCAACGTCAGCGGCCAGCCAAGCCTGGATTCAGGCGTGAAAGCCGATGCGAAATTTGAGCCAGATTTTTAGTGTATGGCAAAGCTGGAGCGATTGGCGATCGAAACTTACAGCGATTTTTAGAAGAAGTCAGGCATCCAGGGAGCAGCCCCGGCAAAGATTTGGGTCGCAGCCGCGAGAGCCGCGTCTGTTCCGTCTAACAATCCGGCCAGCCGCAGTTGATATGCGTTAAAGCTGCCTGTGTAGAGAGACGCTAACCCTCTAATGCTGAGCTTCAGGGCACCACTGCCACCTCTGGTCACTTTGGCGCGGCCATTGGCGATCGAGAGTACAACCAGGCCATTGTTTTCAGGCAGTAACTCGTCCTGAATTGCTAACGGTAGCTCCATTTCCAGGTAAGGCGGATAGCCTCGCTTTTCTAACGCCTGAACAACGTTGACAATTCGCACCATCCAGCGATCGATAGACCGGGCTTTGATAGTTTGTTCTGGCAACATCAGGGCTAAGGCATCCAAGTGCCCACCGCACCATCGCACGGTTTTAACTTGAGAACGGTGATCGGCCAGGAATGTCCACAAACTGCGTCCGGCAGCGGGTGTCAGCGCAACCCAGTCTTTGATCTCTAAAATAGGGCCGTTGTCTGCATGACGCTGTTTGAACACAATGTATCCTTCTGGATCGCCTGCTTTGCCAAATTCGTAGGCATACAGCGGTTTCTTATCATCCGTTTGCAGCAATCCGTGCCAGATGGCAGGATGGCGATCGAGGTTGCCATTGTTTGCCCTGGCTTGCTGTTGATAGAGCCGCTCAAACACAGTGTAGTCACTTACCTCTACTGCCCGAACTGGCAGCGATCGCTCTCTCATTTGGATGCTGTCGGTAGACACTTGCCAGCCGCAGTAGGCTCCACCCTGTTCATAGCCAGCCTTACGATACAACCGCTGGGTAGCCGGATACAGCACCGAAATGGGTACCTGGTTGGTATGCAGTTCTTGCAGCAGATGGTGAAGCAGGGCGATCGCCGCACCAGAACCGCGCTGCTCTGGCGCAACGCCAACGGCTGCTATCCCCGTCATGGGCACGCTCTGTCCGTTCCACCATTGCCCCATTGGAATGGCAGCCAGCCCTCCTGCCACCTGTCCTGCTTGCCGAATTAAACGAAAATTGGGGATTCCGATGCGGTTAAAGTATGTTTCACTGTCATCGAATATGAAACATTGGCTGAGAATAGCAGCCAATTGCCGCTGGTCGGCAGCATCAGAGAGCGTTTCGTAATCAACGTGCGACTGCATAAATCAACCACCGTCGTAGCGATACAGAATTAGTTTACGGTATGTCAGATAGGGGTTCGCTTACTTCACCCCGTTGCATCATCTCATTGGTGGATGGCACCTGAACCATCACCCGGTTGGCAACCGATCTCCGGGGATTAATGGGACACTAAAGAACAAATGAGACAGGCGATCGCTTTTCTCACGGCTGTTTTGGTAGGGCAAGTATGACGGAACACGATTTAACCCCCCCACGCGAGAATCTGCTAAAACCGGGTGCCCTCTGGCCACGAGTGACCCAGCAAACCCAACACGCTTTAGCCTGTGGTGCCCTTCAGTCTATTGCAACAGGGTACGAGTTTGTTGAACAGAATCAAGTTCGCTTTCTGGTGCGGATTCTGGTGAATTTGCTACGAAAAGATGAAGCGGAACAAAAGCAGAAGCAAGCATCCGTCCAATCGGGTCAGAGAGTGAACCCCTTTCTTCCCTACGACCCCAACTTGTTTGTGGCGCATCTCTCGCCCACTCATCTATGTTTATTAAATAAATTTAATGTAGTCGATCATCACCTGCTAATTATTACCCGCGCCTTTGAAGAGCAAGCTAACTGGTTGACCTTAGCCGATTTCGAAGCGTTGTGGGTGTGTATGAACGAAATTGACGGTCTGGCGTTTTACAACGGTGGCAAATTAGCAGGAGCCAGCCAGCGCCACAAACACTTGCAACTGGTGCCATTGCCCCTGGCACCCGCAGGCGGCAGAATTCCAATTGAACCCTTATTCGCCACAGCCACGTTCCAGGATTCCATTGGTACGGTGCCAGAGTTGCCGTTTGTCCATGCGATCGCCCGCCTCAATCCCAACTGGCTCGCCTCACCCCAGGCCGCAGCAAAAGCCACATTAGAGTGCTATCAAGCCCTGCTGCAAGCGGTGGGGTTATCGTTTGATTCAACCGATCCAAAACAGTCTGCGCCCTACAACTGGCTGGCAACGCGAGAATGGATGTTTCTGGTGCCGCGATCGCAGGAAGCCTTTGACGCTATTGCGGTGAACTCTCTGGGGTTTGCTGGAGCGCTGTTGGTGCGAAATCAGGAACAGCTACAGCGGTTGAAGGCACATAGTCCTATGACCATTCTGCAACAGGTGGCGATCGCCAAAGAGCCAGTGGCGACCCAAAACGAGTAGGGGGCGTTGCACTGCAACAACCCCCTACCGCCAATCAATCTCACTGTCTGTTCAAGGGATGCAACAGCATCTCCTGAAGCATCTATTACACCAGGGTGAACCGCGATTCGGATAGCGAACTGGCGGCCACACCGTTGACGATCGCCAGCGTCTCATCGTTAAAGCCAATCACAGCATTATTGCCCGATTGCGTCACAATGAGCTGGTTGAAGGACAGCCCATCTGCCAGACCAATTAAATCTCGACTGATTTCAAAGTCGAAGATGGTATCGGTGCCCTCACCGGGAGCCAGGACAAACGTATCGCTACCGCCAATGGCAGGAAAGTCTGCACTATAGCTGTCTCCAATCAGGCCATCGTTGCCGAGGCCACCGCGCAGCAAATCGTCACCCGCATCTCCCCATAGCTCGTCGTCACCCGCTTCGCCAAAGAGTTGATCGTTACCGCCTTTGCCGCCAATGATATCGTTGCCAGCGCCACCCAGGAGGATATCATCTCCCCCATCGCTACCGTCTGGTGGTAGAACGTTGCGATCGCCGCGAATCACATCATCTCCATCCCCACCGTTGATTACATCATTGCCTAGTTCTCCAGCAATCAGGTCATTGCCAGCCGTTCCTTCAATGATGTTGTCTGTATCATCACCCACAATCACATTGACCGTGTCCGGGTCGCCACCGTTGGCAGTGGATAAGGTGAGCCGAGCCAGTAATGGGTCATGGTCGCTGGCTGGTGCAGCAAACTCAGAATTGACGTGAACGGCATCAAATTCAGCGGTGGACGCTAACGCATCGCTGACCAGAATGTGGTCGAGCGATTGGGAGTTTCCTTCAAAAATGTAGGAATAGCGCTCGTTCTCTGGCAACGTTTCGGTCAGGTTAACTAAGCTCTGACTCAGCGTTTCCAGCGGCGAGATAAACTCAAATTCGTTGAGATCTCCCAACACCACCACATTGGCATTGGCATTACCGGCCAGAATGCCATCCACAAAGCCTTTGACCGCTTCGGCTTGAGCCAGACGCTGATCGACACCGCCATTGACCAGCGGATCGTTTTGGCGCTCAACAGCAGGCTGAATCTGTCCGAACAGCGGACTACTGCCCCCTTTCGATGAAAAATGGTTGTTAACCAGCGTGATCTCTTCACCGTTGAACCGGAACGTAGCCACCAGAGGCAGACGGCTTTCAAAGAAGGGGCTGTCTGGATTGGTCTGTTGATCCACCGGGTCTGTAAGGGTTTGCACCGAACCCTCTACTAATTCAACCCGTGCTGGGTTATAGAGGAAGGCTGTGCGGATATTGCCACCGGGTTGCCCACCGCTGGTTTCGTTACCAATGAACGGGTTGTCGATGAAGGCATAATTGGCATCGCTAATCTCTGCAATTTCGTCAACCAACAGTTGCAGCGTCTCATCGGCAGCAGTGACATCCGTGATTTCAGCCCCGTTGTTATCCTGCACCTCCTGAAGGGCAATGATATCAGGCAGGTTCAGGTTATTTGCAATGTGAAGGGCGATCGCGTCAAATTGACCACTACCCAGATCATCATCCACCTCATTGGAATTATTGTTATTTACCAGGCTGAGGTCTTCAACCTTCGGATCAAGGTTGAGTACGTTATAGGTTGCCACCGTGATCTGATTATCAGTGGGTAATAAGGAACTGTCTTCGGGTTCTAGGCCACCAGACACCGGAGTAAACGCCTCGGTTGCCAGCACTTCGTAATTGCCGAAGCTGTAACTGACAACGCCAGTCACATCCCCTAATCGATCGCCAACATTAACGGCGGCAGAGAATCCCGGCAGCAAATCGGCATCCAATTGAATCTGGATACGCTCTGGGTTGAAGTCGTCCGGGCTGATGTTGATTGTGCCGCGATCGCTCAATCCGGTGGCACCTGCACCCGCATCCGCCAGGGTAAAGATTTCACCAAACTGAGTCGTTGGGCCAACGGCGATCGCATCACTAACCGTTACCCGCATCCCTTCCAAACTCTCATAGAAAGCAATACCATCCGGGCTAATCACCTGCGTGGGCGGAGTGCGTCCGGCGGCTCCTAAGAGAACGGCATCCGGCAGTAAATTGCCGCTCGACAATACATTAATCGTTAGCGCTCCACCCAGTTGAGTAATGGAGAGGTTGTTGCTGGTTGCGCCACCTGGCTGGAACTCCGAGACGGTACCTGTAATCTCAATCTCGTCACCCACCGTCACCGTGGGAGCGGCACCCGTGAAGACAAAAACGCCGTCAGATGTAATGTCATTGCCATCACCAGCCACGTCTTGCAGATAGAAGCCATTAGAATCGATCGCCGTGACCAATCCAGTCGTCGTCACTTCCTGATCCAGCAGCGGTGAGGTCAGGTCATCTCCCTGAATATCGTAAATGGCGACCACCGCGATCGGTGGTGTTTCCCCTCCGTTATTGCCCCCAGAACCGCCGCTGAGAACCGTATCCTCGCGGAATGCTAGATTCTGAATTCGAGTGTCGGCTTCGGGTGGAGCGTCTTCCTGGCTAAAGGGAGTCTCCCCAAAGTTAGCAATGAGATATTCCGCCAGCGCGTCTTGCTCCGAGCCATCTGCGGCAAAGGTAGCGGCTCCGGTGCGGGCACTCGGATCATCGGATGCGGCCACCAAATCAACCCGATCGCGATCGGGGAAGGTGTAGCCATCGCCCCCATCAGCCAGGAAACCCAGCGTTACGGTGCGGAAGGTGCGCTCAGGATCACCAACAAGTTCGCCATTTTCAACCACCACATCAATGATGCTGTTTTGCTCATCAATGATGGCAATGGATTGAACGCGATCGCCCGCTGGCTGAGCCGGATCAAAGCTAAAGGAGAGTCCTCCCACCTGCGGAAATTGACCAGGCGTAGCTCCCGCTGCGCTGGCCGATACGCCGTATTCAATCACATCCAGCAATTCCTGTGCGGTTAAGGTAACAAGCGCCAAACCGTTGTTAAACCGCAGAGCGTTGCTGATGTCGAGCTGTGAGATATCGCCTTCTTGCTTACCCGCTACTGGATTAGCCGCCGGAGGCGCGGTAATAACATCCTCTGGATTGGTAGACCCTGGCGGGAAGGTAAACACACCAATGTTGTCGCGAATGCCGCCGCCGTTTTTGATCGAGATCACGGTTGCTGCATCAATCTCTTGGGCGATCGCCAGATTCGCATCTGCCGACAGGTTCCCCAGGTTAGTTTCCTGGGTGCGAACAGCACCGCGATCGCCATTGAGAAACACCTGTGTATTGCCAAAGAGGTTGCCGTCTTGTGCGACAATCACCTCTTCTAACGCACCCACGATTTCAACAATTTCTGGATCGGGCGTGCCATTTACAGCGGCAACCCCTTCATCATCCGTAGCATAGGCACCGCTCACGGTCGGATCAATGCTTTCTGGAATCAGGATGCCGTCTGAGTTGAACTCGGCCACCAGGCGACCCACATACTGATAGTTGCCGTCTGTGTTGACCACCGCCACCGGATTACCATCCGCTGCTGTTAGCAGAGTTGGGTAGTCTCCTTCAACGGCATCGCCTGCCCGGAGCCGATCGGTTTCATCTGCCAGCAGCGTATTCGACCCACCCGCTACCACAATATCAACCCCCGTTAGCAGTTCGGCTAACTGAAGTTCGATCGCGATCTGCTGCATGTGTGCCAGCAAAATCACTTTGTTGATTTCGGGATTGGTAGTCAGCAGCGCATCCACCGAGGTTTGAATCTCTGCCGCCAACGCTGCCACATCTTCTGGATTACTGCCATCAAAGGCTTCGGGTAGCACCGTAACTCCACCCGGAGAAGAAATGCTGCGTAACGTTGGGGTAGTAGCGCCCACCACGCCAATTTGTTCTCCATTCACCGTAATTACGGTACTGGCTGCAATGCGGTTGGGAATATCGATCGCCTCTTGCCCGTCTTCCGTCACCAGCCCGGCCAAAGCGCTATCGGTGCTAAAGTCCAGGTTGGCGCTGAGGTAAGGAAACTGCGCTCCGGGATAGGTGCCATCCTCACTCGCTTGCAGCAGATCCGCAACGACACCTGTACCTAAATCAAACTCATGATTGCCAAACGCGATCGCCTGGAACCCCAGCGCATTTTGAATCAGGATATCTGCTCGCCCCTGAGCGCCAAACGTCGTTTCGCTGGCAAAGAAAAACGGCCCTGGAATGTAAGCATCTCCCGACGACAGAATCAGCGTGTTGGGGTAATCGGGGGTGCCGTCGCCATCGGCATCTTCATTTTTGAGGGCATTTAATACAGCCGAAAAATTAGGCGCATCTGCCAGAGCCAAAACGCCTGCTTCCTGATCGGCAGCATGTAAAAGCTGGAGCGTAAACGTAGAATCAGCCGGGGGCTGGCTGGCAACGTTAAACACCGTTGTCGTCCCGCTCACTTCATTGGCCGTCACCAGCAGCGGCTCTCCGGTGGGGCTATCTTCGGCTGCAATAAAGAGCAGTCCTTCTGGAGCCAGATCGCCCACAGCCGCTAACTGCTCTGGAGTGGGAGCAATTTCGCCCTCAGCATCCACGTCAAATTCAATGCTGAAATCACGACTGTTTGTGTAGTCTACAAAACTGGGACGAGCCGGATCGGTTACATCGTAGGTCATCACACCGCCAATCCGTTCCAGGCCAATAAAGGCGTAGGTGCGATCGCCCACCGTTCCAATGGTGACTCCTTCCGGTTCTGGCCCCTTATCATCGCTGCGGCTGTCAAAGGAATTGTTAACAGTGTTGTTGGAATTGAAGTAGTCGGGCAGGAGTTCAGCCGTAATGCGTTCTAGCTCATTGCCGCTGTCGTACACCAAAGTTCCCTGGGTATCCCAAATCGAGAAAGAGCGACCGCCAAAGGCATACAGTTCGTCAAAGTCACCATCGCCATCAATATCCCCGTTGGCAGTTGTAACAACCAACCGCCCCAATACCGAATCCTGTTGCAGTTCCGCCGCATTGGGAAATGCGATCGGGTCAAGAACCAAATCGGCAAGGCGCGACTCTTCGCTGTAGCCGTCATAGTCGCGGCTATCACCTTCATTGGCTGTAATGATGTACGTTTGACCGTTGGCCTCAAAGGTGGCGATCGCATCCGGCTGGTACATGCCAAAGATGGGATAGTTAGCAATGTTGATCGCGTTGTCGCGATCGCTGGCATCCAGGCCATTTTGCAGCGTAATTAATCCCAAGCCAATGGGAATATCGGGGTTCTCGCCAAAGTCATTGTCGTTCAATACCGCAATGGTAGTGGGATTAATCACGGCCAAGCCTTCAGGCTTATCGGTGAAGCCATAGCCCAGTGCGGCCAGGTCAGCATATAACGCTTTGCTAACGGGATTAATTCCCTTCTCGGTCAGTTGCTCTGGGGTAAGGCTATCAACGGTTTCGCCCTCGGCCAGGGTACCATCTGCCAGCTCTAGCAGGTTGGTGGCATTGGTTAAATCAATGCGATAAACGTTCTTAACCGACTCTTCGCCAAAGCTGGAGTCTCGCTCAATGACTAAAAACTTGCCGCCACCAATGGCAGCCGCATCGCCAATTTTGTCACTGCCGCCGCCGATGTCATCTTGAATGTAGAGGTATTCTCCAACGGTGGTTTCTGTGGCTGGATCAAATTCCAGAATGCGAATGGTAGCGGTTGCTCCCGATTCTGGATTGTTCAATGGACTTTGCACAAAGGCATAGACCTTGCCATCCTGGAAGGCGATCGCTTCAAACCCACGATTGGCGCGTCGCTGACTGTACACCTCTGGGAATACGCCAGTGCCCACCTCGGGCGGTAGCCCTTCAGGAACGTAGCGGTTAATTAGCGTGCCGTTAGCCTCAACATGATAAATCGCAGGACGATACTCATCCACCAACCAGTAGGTGCCATCTGGTGCCCGTACAATGCCTTCCAGGTCTGCCCCCAGCGGATCATAGGCAAGCACGTTACCGTCTTGATCAGCTGGAACCTCTGGATCAAAGCCCTCCAGGTTGGGCAACCCGGTCAGCGGTGTGCCATCCTGCCGGGTCAGTGGAATACGCTCAGTCAGGGTGAGGCTACCAGTTGTTTGATCTAGCTCAAACCGCACCAGCTCCGGCTGAAAATCAGGCAACAAAAAAATAAGGTTGCCGTTTTCATCCGTTTCCCCCACGGGGCCGCGATCGGGGTGCGTAATGAATTGTAGATTGCCGTTCTCGGAGTTAACTCCTTCAAAATAAAGGCCAGAAAAGCCGCTGAGGGGAATCTCTCCCCGACCCTCTACCGTGCCCAAACTGGGAAGATCTGAATCAAAGAAAAAAGTTTCTAGCTGGGGTGCTGCGTTGTGATTCTTGAAACCGAGAGGCAAAATATCAGTAACGTCTCCTGCTTCAACATCCAGCACCGCTAGCGCGTTGGCCTCTTGCAGCGCTACCCAGGCCGTGGTTGAGTCCGCTGAGACAGCAATGTACTCTGGTTCTAAGTCTTGGGCAACCGTTGCCCCTGGCCCAAAGATTCGTACACCAGATGCCCGTAATGCGTCTGCTTGATCATTGAAGGCCGTGAAACCCGCCGTCGTGACCGTGGCATTTTCGACCCCACCTGAAATATCAATGATGCTGACTGAGCCTTCTGGGTCAACTGTATAGTCGTCGTTGGGTTCGCCTTCATTGGCAACCAGCACCTTGCGCCCGTCCGGGGTAAAGGTCAGCATGTCGGGAAGTGCGCCAACCGTTACCGTATTCAGTAAGGTGCCGTTGATGTCAAGGAATACTACAACACCCGGCTCCTGGGTGATCTCGCTTTCGATCGCCACTGCGACTACGCCATTTTTCACCGCGACACTGTTGGCCGATGCTCCATATACGGTAGCGTCGAGTTGAAACAATTGAGTTGGGTTTGTTGGATCGCTTAAATCCAGAACATCCACTGTTGCAGCATTCGCATTAACTACAAATAACCGTTGTGATTCAGCATCATAGGCAGAGATTTCGGCAGCACCCTGGTTAAAGATGCCAGTGCTGTAACGGCCAGCGGGTGTGAGTCGAATTGGAGTTGTCATGAGTACCTAATTCGGTGAATCGGATGAAATGGTGAGTACCCTGGTCAAACGACTGCTTGTTCTGCCGATCGAACGTCCTCCCCCTTGGCAAAACGGCACAGCGGTACGATCGCACCGTGAATAGAGCGCCATTGCTGGGCAAGGCCGTTTATACAGCGCTTCCTGGATCAGTGCCGCTCGGCAACGTTGAATCTAAAACCAACCTGACGGCGGGCAGATACGTTTCCGTGCTGCCAGGTGCCAGTCAGGAAAGCGATATGTCACACGGTTGATGTCTTATGCCGTTGCACTCCCAGGAGGGGAAGCTATACTAAACCGTCAGCACAGAATAAGCAGCAGTCCCTTTCGGACAGGCACAATGACCAGATCGGTCTGGGTGGTTTCTACGTCATGAGGCCACGCCAGCAAGCGACTTAATTGAATGGATCTCTACGAACGACAGTAGTAAATTTACGGATACAGCTTCAAGCTGCGTTAAAGGTTAGATGAAGCGAAATTTAAGACGCAGCTTTTTAGCCAAACAAATTTGAGACGGCTGTTCTTTGGCTGTAAATCGAGCCTGTAGCACAATTACAACTTGTCCTATTGGGGGATGTTTTAGTTGCCAAC
The DNA here is from genome assembly GCF_015207605.1 of Oculatella sp. LEGE 06141. GTDB lineage: Bacteria > Cyanobacteriota > Cyanobacteriia > Elainellales > Elainellaceae > Oculatella. The sequence continues at coordinate 47,909 of NZ_JADEWO010000005.1, read as the reverse complement.
GTAATGGTGCGATCGCCCACTTGAAATCGATCGCTACCCCGTCAGTTCAGCCCTGGTAGACAGACCCAGCACATTGACGCTGACCTGTAAACCTAGATGCAGCGGCATCGTTTGCCAGTGATTTGCGGAATTAACATTAAAAAATGTTAAAAACTAATTAGAAGCAGTGTTTGAAGTCCCGGATTGACTATGCGTATATTTCAGCGGTTATTTGGAGTTCTTATCTGTCTGCTTGTGCTGGTTACGGGTTCGCCGTTGTCGGCTCAAGCAGCCAGTTCTGCGGCGATTCGAGCCTACGATGATGTTTCGGCTGACACAAAAGACTTTTCTGGACAAAGCTTAACCCAGGCCGAATTCAGCAATGCCAGACTCGTCAATGCCAATTTTAGCCAAACTGACCTCCGAGGTGCGGTTTTTAATGGTTCTGTATTGACCAATGCCAATTTTCATGGGGCAGATTTTAGCGACGGCATCGCTTACCTCAGCGACTTTTCCAACACCGACTTAAGCGACGCGATTTTCACCTCAGCCATGATGCTCAAGTCCAGCTTTAAAAATGCAACCGTGACGGGAGCTGATTTTAGCTTTGCACTGCTCGATCGCGATCAGGTAGTACGCCTTTGCGAATCGGCCAGCGGCACCAATTCGATTACTGGAGTCGATACACGTGAGTCGTTAGGCTGCCGGTAGCATCATCCCTGGTTCGGCACATCCAATCGATAGAAGCGACGGTACGCTAGGAAGAATGCTTGATGCGGATGATACCTCGCACCTAGTCTGGCAACTTCTTTGAGCGAGATTCATTCAACATCAATTAATTTAATCAAGGTATGAGTACATTGAGGTTAAAAACCATGTTAGAGGATGTTTTAAAAATCTGATTAGTTACCCGATAGGTGTAGGGGCGAAGCATTCGGCAGACAATTTCTCGGTTGTTCCAGCTATCTTGATTCGAATGCTTCGCCCCTACCGAGACGTAAAAGATACTTTTCAAACATCCTCTTAAAGAAGTAGCACAATTACTGTGTAGTTTATCCAATTGGCTGAGCAAGTAGTCCTATCAACCTAATATCCAAATTGCTCAAATAGCGTAATTTTTGTACTCTGTTTGCGTCTGACAAAGGTATGAGGTTGAGAAAATCACTCTAATGATATTGTTAGGCTGCTTTACTCCCCGGTAGGGACAGTACAGAAAAGCTATCTATTGGTGTCAAAGAGCGAGCTGCCGTAGAGTTTTCCGCAGGGCGATGTTTCGAGGATAATGATGGAACTTGATGTTCGTGACGGTTTCTACCTAACCAGTGTCCATCCCAAGGACAAGTCTGCTTATTTAGAACATCTCAACGACAAGAGTGTTTCGGATGCAATTCCTGTTCTTCCTTATCCCTACACAGAAGCTACGGCTGACTGGTGGATACAACATCGCCTTGAACTGTTAAGCGAGAATGGAAAGGAAATTTCGTTTGCGCTTCGCAATTCCGAAGGTTATTTGATCGGTTCAGTTGGGGCAGATGATTTCAGAATAGGGAAAACACATAAAGCAGAAATCGGATATTGGTTAGCCAGAGCCTATCAAGGTCAGAGTTTAGCAAGTGATGCGCTACGTGTTTTTGTTAGGTATGCATTCGATCATCTTGAAGTAACCCGTCTTACTGCTCATACACTAGATTTCAACATAGCATCAGCAAGAATTTTAGAGAAGAATGGATTTAAGCTGGAAGGATGTTTAAGACAACATACAAAGACTCGAAGCGGTGTGTTTGATACATTTGCGTGGGGGTTACTTAAAGGTGAAGAATAGTAGCCAAACACCGCGTTGAAGTCGAACAACGACAGGCTGCTAGTTATCCAATCGAGGCAGTGATTAAGATGGCGATCGCAAGTTTCCCCGATCCAGAGGTATTAGGCTTTGCGGACTGCAAGCCAGGACGTGGGCAATAGAACTTTAACAGCCCTTGCAGTCTAACAACCCGGTTAGAGGGGAATGTTGAGAGATCGGGGTGATGATGGACTATTCCCTGGAGAAGTACACCCGTGACCTGGAAGTAGGTGGGCGACGGATGGAGTCAGACTCCGAGCCGAGACAGCATCCTCCAGATTTGTTACATGTACTGGAAAACAACAGTTCGAGTCTTTCTTTTGGGGAGGGAAGTTAGCTCAAACGGTGTATATACAGCAGGGCTTTAAACGGGTGACGAGACAAAAGTATTGCTTCAGAACCGACCATTAGGCAGTTGTTTGGCAACACCAAATCGTCAAAAGTAGAAGCAGTTGCTATATAAGATCAGGAGTTTGAACTGTGAGTACGCAGCAGGAGCATTCGGATAATAGCGCTCTGACTCCTTCAGGGGAAGATCAGCAAGAAGCCAAGATGCTTGAGGTAGATGGCAAGCGTCCTATTGATGAGAGCGATCTTCAGGTACAAGAGATTTTGCCAATTGATGGCAAGCGTCCGGTCGTCGCTGATAGCGTTGACGTACGCGATACGCTCGAAGTAGATGGCAGTCGTCCAATTGCAGCCAGTTCATTGGAGTTTAACGAAACCCTGGGAATTGACGGCGATCGCCCCATTACTCCAAATCATCTAAATGTAAAAGAAGTGGTCTACGACGACGGCAGACGACCCATTGAAACGGATAAAGCTCAAATTCGCAAAACGCTCCCCGTGGATGGCGATCGCCCGATCACATCAGATAACCCAGAACCCCCGGATATGCTTCGGGACTACATTGACTGAGAAGGCGGCGCAGGTGATGCTGGCTCCATCCCCCATTCCGCTGGTTAATCTGCAAAATATTGATATGAGTTTGATTCAGGAACGCCACAATCATGCAATGACTACAGGGGAGGGATTAACCAACTTGCCAAGGTAAAAGTTCTTTCAGAGGTTGAGAGCTTAGCGTCTGCGGCCAGCCAGAACAGGGGTGCGGTTCGAGTGATACGAACCGCACCCCCGTTTAGCAGGTAGAGTTTAAAGGTTTTGCAAACTTTGTGCTTTAGGGGATGCCACAGAGCTATCTTGTAGTACCTTTGTACAAGTTAGCACACAGCAGTATGGCTTCCACTCTCACCGTTTCGGGGAAAGTGATGGGTAAAACTCAACCCATCTTCACCAACTGGCAACTCTTGCTGGACATTGAAACCGCAGTTACCCTACGAAACCTGCTCACGCAAATTGTTCGTAGCGAAGTTGCCAACTTTGCAGATCGCCAGCGGCAGCACCGTTTGCTTCAGGTTCTTACACCTGCCCAGATCAATTTAGGCGTTGAGCAGGGAAAAGTAGACCTGGGAGGTAATGATTTGCAGCAAGAGGTTGATGTTGATGAGGCGATCGCCGCCGCACTGCAAGCATTTACCGATGGTCTGTATTTTGTATTTCTGGACGAACAGCAACAAGAACATTTAGATGACATTGTGACGTTGCAGCCCGATTCACAACTGCTGTTTTTGCGGTTGGTTCCTCTGGTGGGTGGATAAATATGCTAAGTCGCGAAGTTGCACAGGCTCAGTTACAAAAGCTCTACTCAGCAGATTGGCAATCGCAGCGAATTGAACAATTGAGCCATCTGCCTGAAAGGTTGCGAACCTTTGGCTATGGAATTTTAGGTCGCGATGCGGCTGGGCAACGCTTAGATAGTTCTGCATCGTATCAGGTGCAAGAAGACTCGCTTCAGCAGTTAGACCAGCTTGCACTCGACGATCGCCTCCAGATTTTCAGCGTTCTCTTTCCCAAATTTGCCGCCACGGTAGAAGCCGCATGGCAGCTTTTGACGCAATTGCCCTATCAATCTGGATACAGTCGGCGATCGTTTCGCGCTCCTACCTGTCCTGAGTTAAGTGCCACCAGGCGACACCAGTGGCTGCAAAAGTTGATCGGCGTGACAGAAGGCTACGATCAGGACTTAGAGTGGTTTGCGGCCTGGACTCCTTACCTGAGCTACTATGCCGCCGATGTGTTGGGCATTTTGTTTGCCGCTGCCATCAATCAAAACGATGAGTTAGGACAAACGCTGTTCGAGGTCTTGACGGCTTCAGCCAGCGGCAATCACGAAATTGGCGCAATGGGACGGCACATTACCCGCGCCTTGCTGGTGGCCAATCGTCCTGATGGCTGGGAATTTGTCGAGCGTTTATTACTGGCAGCACAACGGCAGGAAGGCTTGCGGCAAACCATTTTAGAGACGATTGACGAAGCCCATCCCATCGCCTTTCAGCGAATGCTCCGCCTGATTCTGGAGCAAAAACTGACCCGCTTTAGCGCCACAATTCGGGCAGTGGATGTCTGGTTTGGGTTTGGGCTGGAATCACTGGATGAAAAAACCGCCAGATCGTTGATCAGTCAAGTCCTGGAACTGCTAGAACATCCCGATGCTCAAGCGGCGGCACTTACCAGTGAAGACCCTCAACTCGTTTATCTGGCATTGTGGGCAGCCGGATTTGTCGATGCGATCGCCGCGATCAATCTGGTGGTGCCCTTACTCGACCATGCAAACGCGACGCATCAATTTGTTGCCGTTCACTTCCTGGCTCAGCTAGAGATCACCCCGGCTCGATTCATGCTGCTGTCTGCACTCGGCGATCGCGATTTGGCTGTCGTCACGGCTGCGGTGCAAGCACTGGCGCGGACAGGCGACTCCGCACTGCTCGATTCTGACCTGTTTGAGCGATTGGAGCAGGTGTTACCGCACTTTCCCGCCAAACCGCAAACTCGATCGCTGGTCTGGGAATGGGTTAAGCTCGAACCGAGCCAGACGCTGGTTGCTTCAGCGCTGTTGTCAAATTTGGGTCAGCGATCGCCCAAGCGATTAATTCCCTATCTATCGCTGCTCGATTCCTATGGACGCAGTTCGGCTGCAACGTTGCTGAGCGAGATCAAGCCGTGGGATGCCGAGATTCGCGCCACTCTGTTTCAGTTATTGTCGGATGCCAGCAGTTGGGTGCGAGAACGGGTGATCCGGCTGTTGCAGCACTGCGAAATTGCCCCAGCAGAAAGTATCCAGCTCGAACAACTGCTGACTCGCACTGCCAGCGATTTGCGGCGCGGAATTTTAGGCTTGCTGCTGAGCCAACCCGATGAGGCCGCGATCGCCTCAGCAGAACGTTTACTGGTGGCGAAAAAAGCGCCCCAACGTCAGGCAGGGCTGGAACTGGTGCGAGAACTGGTGCAGCAAAATCGCCAGATCGATCGCGCTCACCAACTGGCAACTGACTATCAGACCCGATCGAAACTCACCACCACCGAAACTCAACTGCTCACAGGCATTTTGCAGTCTGAAACCGAAGCCACATTAACGGATGCATTGGGGTTAGTTCAGGTTGCAGCGTTAACGCCGATCGCCCCGCCGCAAGTCATAACGGCAACCCAGATCGTAACGACTCCTGCTGTGAATTGTTTGCTGGCGCTGGATGAATTGATTCATCAGCATCGCCAAACCCCGGTCAAAATTATCTGGAACGGCGAAGAGGAGGAATTGCTGGGCAATCTGAAGTGGAAGTTTCCTCACGTTGATCCAAAACGATCGCCAGCGGAAAATCTAGAACACCTGCCGCTGAGTGATGTGTGGCTCAACTGGTGGCGCGATCGCGACGCTGCTCTGCGCGATGTAGATGGTCTGGAATTGATACGGGCGCTTGTGCCTCGCTTTAATTTCCGTCCCGACCCATTTGATACAGAACAGGTTGCTACCAACTCCTCCAGTCTGGTCGATCGCGTTTTAACCGACCTGCAAGCCCACACCGGACAAACGCCATCGTCGCTACGCTATCCGCATCAAATTGACAACATCATTCGCTGGTTGCTTTATCTGCATCCGCCCGATCAAGTCTTTGATTATTTTTTGGATGCGATCGCCACACTGCTCCACACAATTCCAACGGCTGAATTGAAGACCGATCCGCAATGGAGCAGCCTCAGTCATTGGGGCGCAAACAGGCAGGTGAGCGATTTCATCAGCTATTGGATCGGTCACGCACGATTTTATCTAGCGGCTGCCAATTCCGATCAGCGCATTCGCTGGTGGCAGTTGGTGCGCTGGGTCGATCGCCATTTGCCAAACCACCGAGCAGCAACCACGCTTTGGGATGTCTACAACGCCTATCAACTGGGGGGCGCAACCGAGGCGGATGTGATGTTTTACCTGTTGGGTGCGGAAGCGCGTCCAGAGGGAACCACCCAACCGTCAGGCAATGCCGCAGAAGCGAAGGCCAACCTCAGAACCGCTTTTCCTGACCTGTCGCAACTGACGCGCCGCAACCCGCCGGAATCTTACGCTGCGTATCCCGCTTTGCTGGAACTGACCGATCGTGCCCGTCAACGCATTCTGGCGATCGAACTGCAACGGGGCGACCTGCCCACAGCCGCTACCAATGCTGCCCGGGCGCTCAAATCAATTGTCGGCATGTCCACGGTGATTCAATTGATTCAGGCGTTCGATCGCAACAAGTTGGTGCGCCACTACACCTACAACAATCTCAGCAAAGCCGCTGTTTTCAGCCATCTGATGCGAATCAGTTTTCCTGCCGCCGAAGACACCCCCGCCGAATTTTCTCAGCGTGTCCAATCGGCTCAGATTAAACCCGAAAACCTGATCCAGTTTGCCTTTTATGCGCCGCAATGGGTCAGCTACATTGAGCAGGCGCTTGGGTGGACGGGGTTTGCCGAAGCGGTCTGGTGGTTTCATGCCCACACCAAAGATAATGGCTGGAGTGTCGAGCGAGACGTGCGCGAAACCTGGGTGGCACAAATCAGCGAACGAACGCCCCTTTCTGCTGAAAGCCTGGTAGATGGTGCCGTTGATGTGGACTGGTTTCATCGCCTCTACAAACTGCTGCAAGCCGATCGCTGGAATCAACTCTACGAAGCGGCGCAATATGCGTCTAGCGGAGCCGGACATCAACGCGCCAAACTGTTTGCCGATGCCATGTTGGGTAATCTGGACGCAGAAAGTTTGCGCGATCGCATCACCCAAAAACGCTATCAAGATGCCGTTCGCGCCCTGGGACTGCTGCCCCTTCCCAAAGGCAAGAAGCGCGACCCGGAAATTCTGGCACGATATCAAGCGCTGCAAGAATTTCTTCGCACCAGTAAAAAGTTTGGCTCCCAGCGACAGGCCAGCGAGAAATTAGCCGTTTCGATTGGCATGGAAAACCTGGCACGCACCGCTGGCTTTATCGATCCGCAGCGTCTTCAATGGGCAATGGAAGCAGAAGCGATCGCCGATTTAACTGAACAGGCGCAAACCGTCACCATCGATCAGGTGAGCGTTAGTCTGGCCATCACGGCAGAGGGAGAGCCAGAAGTCACCGTCACCAAACAAGGGAAACCGCTGAAAGCCATTCCCGCCAAGCTGAAGAAGCAACCTGAAATCAAAGCCCTGACGGTGCGGAAGCAGGACATTACCCAGCAAGCCTCCCGGATTCGGATTTCGCTAGAACAGGCGATGTGTCGGGGCGATCGCTTCACCCCTGCCGAATTAGTGCAACTGGCAAAACATCCCGTCCTGTTTCCGATGTTGAGTCAGTTAGTGCTGATGAGCGATACCGAAAGCGGCTATCTGGTGGAAAATGGCACGGCTTTGCAAAACCACAGTCAGGTGATCACGCCGATCGCCTCAGATGAACTGCGAATTGCCCATCCCCACGATCTGTTGATGACGCAGGAATGGCATCTGTGGCAGCAGGATTGTTTTATGGGCGATCGGGTTCAACCCTTCAAGCAAATCTTCCGTGAACTGTACGTAGTAACTGGAGCTGAACACTCAGCAACCGTTTCCCGCCGCTACGAAGGGCATCAGGTTAATCCCAAACAGGCGTTGGCACTGTGGGGTCAGCGGGGCTGGATCGCGGCTCCCGAAGAAGGCGTTCGTCGCACGTTTCATGCCGAAGGTCTGATTGCAGAGGTTCATTTTTTAGACGGGTTTTATACTCCCCTTGAGCTAGAAGGGCTAACCATTGCTGGAGTGCAATTCCACCCGCGCGATCAGTGGAAATCGATACCGCTGAATGAAGTGCCACCTCGCCTCTTTAGCGAAGTCATGCGCGATCTGGATCTGGTGGTCAGTGTGGCGCATCAGGGAGGAGTCGATCCGGAGGCCACGGCTTCAACGGTTGAGATGCGATCGGCATTGGTACGTGAAACCTGTCGCCTGCTGAAGTTGCCTAACGTGCAACTGCAAGGTAACCACGCCTTAATTGAAGGACAATTGGGCAGCTACTCGGTGCATTTGGGCAGCGCGATCGTGCATCGGCAACCGGGTGGCGCACTCTGCATTGTGCCCGTTCATTCTCAGCATCGCGGCAGGCTGTTTTTGCCGTTCGTTGATCCCGATCCCAAAACGGCTGAAGTTATCTCAAAGGTGTTATTGTTAGCGCGAGACAAAGAGATTCAGGACCCAACCATTTTGCAGCAAATTTTGTAACGCGGCTTGTTTGCCGCCATCTCTCTTTATTAAATAGCTGTTCCTAGATCTATCAGGCAGGGTTGTGCGATGGCTCGGTGCAGCGTACAACCCTGGTTTAACAACATTGGGTATATGTGCTGTTGTGTGAAGTGGCATTAATATTAACGTTAGTTGTAGTTTGGGTAAGGCAATGGCATCGCAATTAGACCGTGACGTAGAAAAAGAGATAAAGCAAACGACACTGTTCGATCGCACCTTTCGAGATAGTGAAGGCAACATTGTTATTGCCCAAATGCCCAATCTGCTGGTTATGGTTGGGGTAACAGCAACCTTCCTGCAATTCGTACTTCCAAGTGGCACCATTCAAACAACGCTAGGTTTAGTCGGGTTTGGCACACTGTTCGCTTGGGCATGGGAGGAACTTTTTACTGGAGTGAACTACTTCCGTCGATCGCTCGGCTTAATTGGATTAGTCAGCCTGCTGGCGCTGGGACTCAATTTCGTTGGAGTGTGAACGCCAGCTCAGGACTTTGTTCCCTCACATAACTGGGTCGGTCTGCTGGCACCTTGCCGATCCAGATCATTCCTGTTGCTGCAATGCTTCTGCTTGCGATCGGTGAATGCCACTATCATGACCCGCCATCCGCATGGGCAGACCGTCTCTGTTGTAGAGTGCCTTCCCCTGACTCCGCTGCCAGTGAACCTTGCAGTCAGACTGCCGCCACTATCAATACTGTCCAGTACTGATAGTGGCGAATGACTTCAATGGACTTGAAACGAGTCAGTCGCCTATCCCACTGTTACTCTCCATTACGAACCTGAACATTTGGCAGCAGTGGTTTCAGAGCCTTCGTACTGGTTGCGATGGCGATCGCTTAACCGCACATACTCTGGATTAGACTTAGCCAATTGCCACTTCTCGTAGAAAATCTTGGCCGATTGAGCTTTGATCGGATCTTCTTCACGGGGCAGAACCGTTTTAGAACCTGCTGCATATTTCCGCCCCGACTTATGATTGGCATAACGACGCGATCGGGTGTAACCCATCTGCAAAAACTTTCGTGCCATGTCCATTCCAACAAAGTCGCCTTCTGCTGTGTACTGAAGAAATAGACTGTAGATTTTGTCAGCAGATTGACGGGCAATGTCTGGGGTTTTGAACTTCCAGTAGGGTAAAATTTCGCTCTTGTACGGTTCAACCATTAAAACACCCTGTTCGCCTCGGCCAATCCGGTATAGCTCTGGATGCTGGCGAAAGTCGATCGCCTTAAAATCGAGCGAGTAATTAAATTCCTTCATCTACTAAAACCCGGCTAAACCTGGAACGACCCATTTTGCTCCAGTTTCTTTAGCTTGACCGAACCCCTTGCTGATGGAATCGCTCTACTGACAGACCTCACGCTGCTTTTGCAACGTGGATGGCCTTTACTGATAGCGATCAAGCCAATATTTGAATCTCCATCAGTTGAAATACATTGAAATCGCATCCGTTAAAGGTTGCTTTAAACGTATCAACGGTGCTGCATTCGCCCCTAAATCCCCTAACCTTGAGGACTTCCGAGCCGATTCTGTTTCAAAGTCTCCCAAAACGCAGAGTTAGCGCCTTTCGAGTGACAACCTGCATGTTTGAATCATCCCCTTAGGGCTGAACGTCGCGCAATTTACGCTCCAAAAAGCGACGTTCACTCTCATTGGTCACCAATTCCAATGCCCGCCTATAGCTCTGGGTTGCTTCCTTGAATGCTCCAACCCGCCGCAGTAGATCCGCACGACTGGCATGAAACAAATGATAATTGTCGAGTTCAGTAGCCAGTCCATCAATGAGTCCCAGTGCTGCTTGAGGACGGTCTGCCATTGCGATCGCCACTGCTCGATTGAGCGACACAATCGGCGACGGTTGCAAGCGTTCCAGCACATCATAGAGCTGCACGATTTGTGCCCAATCTGTTTCTTCAGCACGTGCTGCCTGACAATGGAGTGCCGCGATCGCCGCTTGCAGCGCAAATGTACCTGTTCCACCGCGCAAGGCTTCTTCTACCAACGGCAACGCCTCCGCAATCTGTTGGTGGTTCCAACGACTACGATCCTGGTCTTCCAAGAGAATTAGATCGCCTGCCTCATCCAGACGGGCATCGCGCCGTGAGTCGTGCAGCAGCATCAGCGCCACCAGTGCCGTGGCTTCAGAAGGAGGGGTGGGAGCCATCAACTGCCTCACCAATTGCCCCAGCCGAATGGCTTCGGTGCAAAGGTTTGCTCTCACCATTGTCTCGCCTTTGGTCGCCGCATAGCCTTCATTGAAAATGAGATAGATCACCGTCAGCACCGCATCTATTCGAGAAGCGAGGGCGGTTACATCTGGCACTTTGTAGGGAATTCCGGCATCCCGAATCTTGCGCTTGGCACGCACGAGCCGTTGTGCCATGGTTGCGGTCGGTACGAGAAAGGCGCGGGCAATTTCGTCGGTTTCCAGTCCGCCCAACATTCGCAGCGTCAGAGCGACCTGTGCCTCGATCGCCAATGCCGGGTGGCAGCAGGTAAAGATTAGGCGCAGTCGGTCATCTGGAATTTCATCACTGTCGTAAGTCGGCTCCTCACTCGACGGAATCAACCCTGACGCGGCATACCATTCCAGTTTCTCGGTGAGTCGCGTTCGCCGTCGCAGCCGATCGATCGCTTTATAGCGGGCGGTTCGAATAATCCAGGCGCGGGGCAGAGCAGGAATACCATTGGTTTGCCACTGATTCACAGCCGCCGCAAACGCCTCCTGTGCGGCTTCTTCAGCGATGTCGAAATCTCCCATCAGCCGAATCAGGATGGCGACAATGCGCCCCCAATCAGCCCGATATACAGAGGCGATCGCCTGAGCAACATCCGGTTGTGTGTTTACCATACCTGACATAAAAAATGTTTGGCGAGATGTCGATTTGAGCCATTGCCGTTCGACTCACTTACAAAGAACCCAAGAGGATAGGGGCAATAAAGAACAATTGTACTAAATGATCGGGTTTTTTAGAGATGTCGATTTGAGCCATTGCCGTTCGGCTCACCTGCCAAGCAGTCCAGGCTCGATCGTAACGAATGGTTAAAAAAATTGGCGAGGTGTCGATTTGAGTCAGCGTCATTCGACTCATTGGCAAAGACCAAGAATAGAGGCAACCAGATGAAATACATGCTGCTGATTTACATGGACGAAAATGCCCTGAGCGAAACCGAGCGAGAGCATTGCTATGTAGAATCTGCCCAACTCGCACAAGAACTCAACGCAAAAGGGCAATATCTCGCCACCGCGCCACTGCACCCCGTTGCAACAGCAACCAGTGTTCGGGTGCGTGAGGGCAAATCGCTGGTGACTGATGGCCCGTTTGCCGAAACGCGCGAACAACTGGGTGGCTTTTTTCTAATTGATGCTCAGGATCTCGATGAAGCGATCGCGATCGCCGCCCAAATTCCAGGGGCACGAGCCGGGACAGTTGAAATTCGTCCTGTGATTGAAGTGGCGAGTTTACCCGAGCGTTAGGGGTGCTCGTTTTAGCTCAGCTCATTGTGCCAATTGTTCCCGTCCAACAGTTCAGATCCGTTACCTCACAACCTTAACCCCAAGGAGAGACTGCAATGCGATTTATGTTACTCATGATTCCCAAAGGCTACGAGAACGCAGACCCAGGCGCAATGCCGGATGCCAAAGCCGTTGAAGCCATGATGCAATACAACGAATCACTTCAACAAGCGGGCGTACTCATTACATTGGATGGGCTTCACCCTCCCTCAATGGGTGCGCGAGTGACATTCAATGAGGGAAAGCCAAACGTAACCGAAGGGATTTTTCCCGATGTGAAAGAGGTGCTGGGTGGCTACTGGATGATTCAGGTGAACTCGAAGCAGGAAGCGATTGAATGGGCATCCCGTTGTCCGGCTTCAGCCAATGAAACGATCGAAATCCGGCAAGTGCAAGAATTCGAAGATTTCCCTGAGGATGTGCAGCAAGTCGTAGACCAGTTCCCACTATCCGTTTCTCATGTTTCTAATAACGACGCTCACATTCGTCAACTGATTCGCGCTCAACAGCGAGCCATTTGTACCAAAGACGTGGATCAAATCATGTCTCGCTATGCCAATGAGGTCATTCTCTTTGATGTCAAACCTCCGTTCCAAACCAGGGGCAAAGACGCGGTTCGGCAAGTGTGGAAAGATGCTTTGCCTCACTTTCCAGACGCTTTCGAGATGGAAACCCGCGATCTCACGATAACCGTAAATGAGAACCTGGCGACGGCTCACTGGCTGTTTCGCTTTAAGGGAGAGCAAGACCATCCTGCAATGCAAATGTGGATGCGCGCTACCGCTGTTTGCCAGAAGAATCAGGACGATTGGCAGATTTTACATGAGCACATCTCTGTGCCCTTCGATCCAGCAACATCTCAAGCGGTCTTTAACCCTGAATCCGTAATGCAATCTGCGGAATGAACAACAGGAGGGCATCATGCAAATTAATTCTTACCTCATGTTCAATGGCAATTGTGAAGCAGCATTCAAGTTCTATGAGCAGTGTCTTGGCGGCAAGATCACCATGATGATGACGCACAAAGAGGCACCTTCAGCAGAACACATTCCCCCAGAGTGGCAGGACAAAATGATGCACGCCTGTCTTGAGCTGAGCGTTGGCGGAGCCGCTTCCTCAGAGAATCACCTTCTGATGGGGTCGGACAGTCCACCTGGATATTTTGAGACTCCCCAGGGCTTCTATGTGCAGATTAGCGTTGCTGAACCAGCCGAAGCAGAACGGATTTTTCATGCCTTAGCAGAAAACGGCACGGTAAAAATGCCGATAGAACCAACCTTCTGGTCTGTTCGCTTTGGCATGTTGATCGATCAGTTCGGGATACCGTGGATGGTCAACTGCGAACAGGTGGTCTGAGCCTTTTCAATCACCCTTTAACCTCCTCAACTTTGCTACTGATACATCGGCAACACATCACACCAGGAGAATCCATGAGTACTCAAATCTTTGTCAATCTTCCCGTTAACAATCTTCAGCAATCGATTGAGTTCTTTACGCAACTCGGCTTTCAGTTCAACCCCCAATTCACGGATGAAACGGCCACCTGCATGATTGTCTCCGAGACCATCTTCGTGATGCTCTTGACCCATGAGAAGTTCAAAACATTCACACCAAACGCCATCTGTGATGCCACAAAAAGTACCGAAGTGCTGACGTGTTTATCAACTGAAAGCCGAGAAGAAGTGGATGAACTGGTTCGTAAGGCGATCGCAGCAGGTGGCACAACGTACAGCGAACCCCAAGACCACGGGTTCATGTATGCACATGGGTTTCAAGATTTGGATGGTCACATTTGGGAACTGATCTACATGGAACCCAGCACAGGCAATTAATTAACCCAGCACAGGCAACTAATTAAAGGAGATGCACAATGATTAAGAACGAAATGGCACATCCAGAAATTGTTGACTCAAAGGAGTGGCTCACTGCTCGTAAAACACTGCTTGAACATGAGAAAGAATACACCAGGCACCGCGATCGCCTCAACGCCGAACGACGCAGGCTACCCATGATCAAACTTGAAAAGGACTATACCTTTGACGGGTCAAATGGTTCGGCTAAACTCATTGACCTGTTTGCGGGACGGACTCAACTGATCGTCTACCACTTCATGTTTGATCCAGAATGGGAGAAGGGCTGTATGGGGTGTACAGGCTATGTTGATGCTCTAGGCGACCTATCAATGCTGAGCGATCGCGACACTACCTTTGTACTGGTTTCCCGTGCCCCATTGCCCAAGCTTGAAGCCTACAAAACACTCAAAGGATGGACTGTTCCCTGGTATTCCTCCTTTGGCAGCGATTTCAATTACGACTTTCATGTCACGTTAGACGAAACCATTGCGCCCATTGAGTACAACTATCGAGACAAAGCTGAGTTAGAGAAACGCAACGGCCCCAACATGATGCAGGGTGAGAGCCACGGACTCAGCGTTTTCTTCCGCATTGGCGACGATGTTTTCCACATCTACTCGGCATATGCTCGTGGCGTTGAATCGCTCACTGATGCCTACAGCCTTCTCGATATGACTCCCTACGGACGGCAAGAAGACTTTGAAGATTCTCCTCCAGGTTGGCCTCAAAAGCCGACCTATGGATAGGAAGCGATCGCGACGCAGCACCTCACCTCTCATTATGACCGTGAACGTCTGATGAAGTAGGCCAGCCTGGAACAGGTGAAACTGAAGCAGATTGCCCCCATCTCCAAAACGTTGGGCATAGCCAATCTATGCCCAACGTTGTTTGTAGTTAAAGCTGAATGCAACTCTTGACTTCATTTACAACAGGTAGGGGCGAAGCTGTTGCGCCAGAGTTTGGACATGAGGTTGTTTTAGCAAAGAGAGATGATTGCCCGACACCTGATGTAGCTCAATGTCATCAGCCAACGTACTCCAGCCCAAGGTTGAGTCATGTCCAATGGCAGCAGCTTTTTCAGCGGCCTTAAACAATGTGATGCGATTGGGATAAGGGTGCGGCATATATCGATAGGCCGCCTGACTGTTGGCATAGACAATGCGTAGCAGAGGGGCGATCGCAGATTCATCTAATAGCTGTAAGCGCGTCTCTTCGGGAAGCCGCCGCACAATGGTAGACCACTGCCAGCGAGACAGCCAGGTTAAGGAACGAACTCGATTCGACGCGATCGCTCCATAGTCCAACAAAAACGGTAGCGTAGACCAGAGAGCGGTTCCCAGAAGAAACTTGAGGCTTTGTCCCAAAGACGGTGTGTTGCAGGGTGCGGGGGTATCAAGAATGGCCAGAAAACCAACGGACTGCCCTACCTGGGTTAGTTGCTGTGCCATCTCGAAGGCCACTAACCCACCAAACGACCATCCTCCCAAGAAGTAGGGGCCGTGGGGCTGGATGGTTTGAATGGCTCGAATATAGTAGGCGGCGATCGCTTCTATCTGGGTTAAGGGCGCATGTTTGCCGTCCAATCCCAGGGGTTGAAGTCCATAGAAACTGCGATCGCAATCTAAATGGTGCGCCAGTTCCAGGTAGGGAAACACGACTCCAAACATAGGATGCACACAGAAGAAAGGTTGCTTGCTTTTACCCAGCGTTAACGGAACCAGGGGCGATCGCGAGTCTATAGCCGCTGGCTTGGAAGTGGATGGATCAGCTTGAGGATTAACGTTGGCTTGATCGTTAACGTTAGCCAGCGTCGATCGTGGGCGACGGTGAGCCGATCGCTCTAACCGAACCAGTGGAGGGAGATTTGGGGTTGAAGGGGCAGCGCGCAGGGTTTCCAGAATGGGAGCCAGTTGGGCGATCGTGGGTGCGGCAAACACACGTTGCAACGGTAGTTCCAGACCAAGGGCATCGCGTATTCGGGATGCCATTTGCGTGGCTAACAGGGAATGCCCACCTAGCTCAAAAAAGTTATCATGAACGTTCACTGGCTTGAGCCGCAGGAGGTCTTGCCAAATATCAATGAGAGTAGATTCGGTTTGCGTGGCAGGTGCGATCGGTGTGCCGGAAGAGCGGCTGAAATCTTCACCTAGAGCTGGAAGAGCGTGGCGATCGACTTTACCATTGGCCGTTAAAGGAAGCGTTGCCAGGGGCACAAAGGCGGATGGCACCATATAGTCTGGTAAGGTTTGTTTCAAGCAGTGGCGCAGTTCAGGAATGAGGTGACGAGCAAATTGAGACTGTAACGGATCATTAGTGTAATGATTTTGGGCTGAACAGGGTTGATGAACCGACCAATCAACGGTTACATCAACTCCCTGCCGAATCAACAGCACATCATAGTCCCCTGTCTCGGTTGGGGTTGACCAGGTAATGTCTACGCTGTAGGGCAAAGTCGTCTCCAAATCCCACCAATTCTGTGGGTCGATCGCGAGTTCTGTGTCGTTCTGCAACCGCTCTCGCAGTCGTCCAACCGTTTTGGGCGCATCTTTGCTGTACAACCAGTTTGCCGTTTTGATCGCAGCATTGACTCGTCGGTTGGTCACATTCGTAATCAGGACTATCTCTGGTTTAGCCTCAATGAGATAGGTTTGAATCTCCTCGACTGTAATTGGCTGGCGTTTCCAATGATGTTGCGGAATTGAATAAGATGAGTGTGATACAGCATGGTTCGCTTCTGTCCGTTTATCTTTGATATGCAGCAAAACGTTGTAGCGAAACTGCGTCATTTCGTTTTGACCATGTCCCCGTGAGAGACGAATTTGTATCTGTTGCAGTTGGGGGAAGCGATCGCGCAGGGCATCAAAGAAGGCTGGAGCGATCGCCAGTTCGGGTTCTTCGAACTGGGAACGCTCCACCAGGTGCTGAAGCTGGGTGCGTTCCATACTGCCATCCGCCTGACCCAATTGCACCCAGGTATGAAAAGCGGTCAGCAACGGCAGACTTCGCACATCGCCAAGGAACAGAACGCCCCCCGGCGCGACAGCCTGCACGGCTTTCTCCAACACCTGCATTAAATAATCCTGGCTGGGAAAATATTGCACGATCGAATTCAAAATCACCACATCAAACGAGCTGGCATCAATGCCCTCAAAATCAGTTGCCATGCGGTGCAGCAGTGTAACGTGAGGCAGATCGAGCGTCTCTAATTGAGTCTGAATCGATTCTAAAGGAATCGTTGAGAAGTCTGTTCCCACATAGGTTTGACAATGGGGCGCAATTTGAAAGAGTAACAATCCAGTGCCGCAGCCAATTTCCAGCACTCGTTTAGGCTGAAGCGCGAGAATTTGCTGGACGCGATCGCTCACCCAGTCTTGCATTTGCTCTAACGGGATGGGTTCCCCCGTGTAGCTGCTGTTCCAGCCTGTAATGTTGAATTGAGGATTGGGGGGTGGAGCTTGATATGTTTGGTTATAAAGAGTTTGCCAGTGTTGAAGTTGTTGGGTTTGAAGCGGTTGCAGCACCGTTTGCTGAAACGGTTGGCGATCGCGTAACATCTTTGCAGGAGAATCGAGACTAAAGTAAGCGATCAGGCACATCTCGCTCAATGGCTGTTCAGAGGCCATTACAACCGCTGCTTCAATGGCTGGATGGCGTTGTAGCGTTGCTTCAATTTCGCCTAACTCTACGCGAAATCCCCGAATTTTAATCTGGTGATCGACTCGACCAAGAAACTCAATGGTGCCATCGTTGCGGTAATGGGCGCGATCGCCTGTCTTGTAGAGCAAGGGAGCCAGAACCGGAACAATGGGCGTTGGTAATTCTGCCCTATCTTCTAAAAAGGGATGTGCAATAAACCGCTCTGCTGTTAACTCAGGTTGATTGAGATAGCCACGGGCTAATCCTGCACCACCAATGTACAACTCGCCTGGAATACCAACCGGAACAGGATTTAGGCTGGCATCCAGAATATACACCTGAGTATTTTGGATGGGACGACCGATCGTGAGTGGAGGATCGCCGGGATGGAGTTCAGCAACGGTTGCCCAAATGGTAGCTTCTGTGGGGCCATAGGCGTTAAAGAAGTGACGATTTGCTGCCCAGCGATCGACCACTTGACTGGAGCAGGCTTCTCCACCCGTCACCAGTACCCGCAGGGCAGGTAGTTCCGCAGACGGAAGGACAGCCAGCACTGCCGGGGTGAGCAAAGCATGGGTAATGGCGTGATCATTGAGAAATTGCACCAGTGCCGTTCCCGGTAGCTGAGCCGAGCGGGGTGGAATATACAACGTGCCCCCAGAGCCGAACGCCAGCGCCATCTCAAAGACCGAGGCATCAAAACTGAGAGAACTGAATTGAAGAATTCGACTGTGGCAAGACGGCTGAAAGAGACGCTGCTGTGCCTCAACGACATTGCACAAACCGCGATGAGTTAGCAAAACGCCTTTAGGTGTGCCTGTGGAACCAGAGGTGTAAATGACATAGGCAAGATGCTCGGGAGTGACCGTATTGCTTTTAGTTTGGGCAGTGGGCGCTAACTCATGCGATTTCAATTGCGGCGGTAATGGTTGATCCAGGCAAAGTAGCGTCGCTGGCGATGCTGGTAGAGCTTCAACTAACCAGGACTGCGTTAGCAGAATTGAAACCTGCGTATCGCTCAACATAAAGTGAAGCCGATCGCTCGGATAGCTGGGGTCGAGGGGCACATAGGCTCCTCCGGCTTTGAGAATGCCTAAAATCCCAACCATCATGTCGGCAGAGCGATCGACACACAACCCAACCAGCGAGTCGGGTTGGACTCCCATTTGCCTCAAAACTTGCGCCAGCTCATCGGCTCGCTGGTTGAGTTCTTCATACGTGAGCGCTCCCTGTTCCGACACAATGGCGATCGCCTCTGGAGCCAGTTGCACCTGTGCTTCAACGATGTGATGGAAACACCGCTCGGTTCTGTTTTCTGTATGGGTCTGGTTCCACTCAACCACAAGCTGCTGCTGCTCTGCGGGTGTGAGCAGGGGCAGCTCTGACAGGCGAGCATCAGGATTGGCAACAATGCCCTCCAGTAAGGTCTGGAAATGTAGAACCAGGCGGTTAATTCTGTCGCGATCGAACAAATCGGTACTGTAGGAAATGAAGCCGCTTAAGCCTTCCTGAGATTGCCAGAGGCTTCGCAGTCCATGAGTGGGTTCCCACAGGTGAACCTCCAGATCAAACCGGGTACTGCCGGACTCCAATGGCATCGGTTCCAGCATCAATTCGGGTAGTTCTAACGACGGCATAGGAGCATTTTGTAGCGCCAGGGCAACCTGAAACAGCGGATTGCGGCTGAGATCGCGATCTGGATCTAATGCTTCTACTAACTTCTCGAACGGTAAATCTTGATGCTCATAGGCTTCCAGGGCAACATGCCGAACCCGCTCCAGCAACTCGCGAAAGGTAGGATTACCCGATAGGTTCGATCGCATCACCAGACTGTTCACAAAAAAGCCGATTAGCCCTTCCAGCTCACTCCGATGACGGTTAGCAATCGGAGAACCGACGGCGATGTCTTCCTGCCCGGTGTAACGATAAAGTAGGGTTTGAAAGGCTGCCAGCAGCGTCATAAACAGCGAGTTTCCTGCTTGCTGGCTGAGGGTTTCTAACGCCTGGGTTAGTGTTGGGGGAAGGTGCAGCAGGCAGGTTGCGCCCCGATAGGTTTGAACGGCAGGGCGAGGCCGATCGCTGGGCAGTTGCAGCACAGGCAACGCTTGTAGTTGTCGTTGCCAGTAAGCCAGTTGCTTTTCTAACACCTCTCCCTGCAACCAGTGGCGCTGCCAACTGGCAAAATCGGTGTATTGAATCGGTAAGGGTGGTAATCCGGGCGATCGCCCTTCAACAAACGCAGCGTAGAAAACCGCCAATTCGCGGATCAACACGCCAAGTGACCAACCATCGGCCACAATATGATGCATCGTTAACAGCAAAATCGCTGCGGTTGAGTCAAATTGCAGCAGCGTGACTCGCAGCAGCGGATCGGTCGTCAGGTTAAACGGACGTTGGGCTTCAGCTGTAGCTAACTGGTGGCAAATGCGATCGCGAGTTGCGAAGCGATCCAATGACACAGCATCGCTGGCCGCAATCGCTGGCAGATGCACCACCGACCACTCCAGAGCGACCTCAGGTTTAACCACTTGAACGGGCTGCCCATCAAGGGTTGTAAATTGGGTACGAAGAGCCGCATGACGGCGCAGAATTTCATCAAACGATCGCCGTAATGCCGTTTGGTCGAGTTTTCCGGTCAACCGAATCGCAGCCGGCACATTGTAGAAAGGGTTATCTGGCGTGAGTTGATACAAAAACCACAGCCGCTGCTGAGCAAAGGATAGGGGAAACACCGTTTCCTGTGCAGTGGGTTGCAAGGTCGAAGCGGGTTGAATCGACTGAGATTGCAAGTACGAAACCAGTTCGGCTTTACGCTCGACTAACTCCTGTCGCAATTCTGCTGTTAGCGTTCCTTCTGGCGCGGTACAGCGCAATCGGATTTCGTCCAAAGAAGCCTCTTCACCCTCAACAAACACCTGGACATCCAGCCGTTTGAGGTGGACAACGAACTCAGCGATCGACCTGTTTGTCATAATTCTATTTCCTCACGTCGTTGCGATGATGCCTGCCAGCGATGCATCAAGCGGTTGGAGTCGGTCTGGGTTGCGCCAGTTAGCGGTTCAATCTGTTGCGCCAGTTCTGCGATCGTTGGCGTTTCAAACACGCTGCGTAGCGGTAATTCCACCTGAAACCGATCGCGGATGCGTGAAACGAGCTGCGTCGCCAACAGGGAATGTCCACCCAGTTCAAAGAAATTATCGTGAATGCCTACTGTTCGCCCCAACAATTTGCTCCAAAGGTCTACCAAAGATGATTCCAGAGTGGTCGGGGCAACGGTGGGACGGCTTTCTGGCACAACGGCCACGGTGGGCGGCGGCAGTGCCTTTTGATCCACTTTGCCGTTGGCCGTGAGCGGAAGCGCATCCAACCCAACAAAGGCAGCAGGCAGCATGTAGATTGGCAGTTTGAGTTTGAGGAACGATCGCAATTCTCGCTCGGTTGGCACCACTGAGGCGGTGGGGACAATATAGGCAATCAACTGCTGCTCCCCTGGTACCGTCCCCCAGTTGGTATCCACCTCCCGCACCACCACTGCTGCCGCTTGAATCGCTGGATGTTGAGCGATCGCCGTTTCAATGTCGCCCAACTCCACCCGAAACCCGCGCAGCTTAATTTGATGGTCTGTGCGTCCCAAAAACTCAAGGTTGCCATCCGAACGGTAAAGGGCGCGATCGCCTGTCTTGTAAAGGCGTGAGGCAGAAGGGTGAAATGGATTAGAGACAAATCGCTCTGCTGTCAACTCAGGTTGGTTTAAATAGCCGTGTGCCAGCCCATCTCCACCCAAATAAATTTCGCCACTCACGCCTGCTGGAACTGGACGCAGATAGGCATCCAACAGATAAACCTGAGTATTGGCAATGGCCTGACCAATGGGAACCGTCGTGGCGTTCTCTGGAAGAGTCTGTACTTCATACCAGGTGGAAAATGTGGTGTTTTCGGTAGGGCCATATACATGCAGCAGATGGTGGGGCTTGCCGTGTTGCATAACGGATAGCACCCGATCGACATTCACCGTTTCGCCCCCAAACAGCACATAGTTGAGCGATCGAAAGGCATCAGGAACCTGGCTCACGGTCTGGTTAAACAACGCCGTTGTGAGAAACAGGATGCTGATCTGCTGCTGTCGCAACTCGCTGACAAAAGCAGCGGGTGATAGCGTTGTTTCCCGCTCAATGCCAATGAGTTGAGCACCATTCAGCAATGCACCCCAAACTTCAAAGGTTGCCGCATCAAACGCCAGGTTTGCCACCTGCGCGATGCGATCGCCCGGTTCGATGGAGACATAGTTCGTTTCGCACACCAGTCGATTGACGGCTCGGTGCGGCACCATCACTCCTTTGGGCGTTCCGGTTGAGCCGGAGGTATAAATCACATAGGCAAGCTGAGCAGCAGTGCCAGCAGCAGCCAGGTTCTCGGTTGATTCCTGGGCGATCGCGTTCCATTCTTGTTCCAGGCAAACCACCGTTGTTTTGCAACCTTGCAGGGCATCGAGCCAGCCTGCCTGTGTTAAAACCACCGTAATGCCCGCATCCTCCAGCATGAAGTGCAGCCGTTCTGGGGGGGAGTTGGGATCAATCGGCACGTAAGCGCCACCTGTTTTAAGAACAGCTAGCATGGCGGCGATCGGTTCGACTCCTCGTTCCAGGCAGATGCCAACGGGCATTTCAGCACCAATTCCCAACCGTTGCAAATACCGTGCCAGTTGATTGCTGCCTTGATTTAACGCCTCGTAGGTAAATGATTGAGCGCCAAACTTGAGGGCGATCGCCCCCGGTCTTTGCCTGACCTGTGCTTCAAACAGTTGATGAATACAAACCTGTGACGGATAGTTAGATTGCTGACCCTGCCACTGCTGTAATACCTCTCGCTGTTCTGCAACGGTTAGTAATGGCAGTGCCGAAACAGGCGTTTCTGGCGTTGCTACAATTCCTTCCAACAACGTCTCAAACTGATGCCGCAGGGATGTAATAATCGTTTCGTCAAATAAATCGGTGTTATAAACGACGACACCGCGCAACCCGTCCGAGTTCTGCCAGCCCTTGCCCCACAGGTTCCTAAAATTATCCGCGCACTTCCAGAGATATAGCTCCAGGTCAAAGCGTGAAGTCTTGGTTTCCAACTCTACCGGGCTGAGAACTAAGCCGGGTAATACCAGTTGTTGCATGGGTGTGTTTTGTAGCGCAAAAACCACTTGAAAAAGCGGATTTTGACCCAGGCTACGAACCGGCTGTAGCTCCACCACCAGTTTCTCAAATGGCAGATCTTGATGAGCATAGGCCGCTAAGGTTACGTCCCGCACCCGGTTCAACAACTCATGAAAGGTGGGATCACCCTCCAAATTGGTTCGCAACACCAGGCTGTTGACCAGAAATCCGATTAACCCCTCCAGTTCGCTGCGATGACGATTGGCAATGGGAGAGCCGATCGCAATATCGGTCTGCCCGGTGTAGCGATGCAATAACGTTTGAAAGGCTGCCAGCAGCGTCATAAACAGCGTTACCCCCGTCTGCTGGCTTAACGCCTCTAACGCATCTAACAACCGCTGCGGCAATTCCAGTAATTGACTGGCACCCTGATGCCCTTGCACTAACGGACGAGGCGCTGCACCGGGCAACTGGAGAACCGCAAGATCCTTTAACTGCTGTTTCCAGTAACGTAACTGGGTATTTAGTACCTCACCCTGCAACCCCTGCCACTGCCAGTGGGCAAAATCGGCATATTGAATCGGTAATTCTGGTAACGCAGCCGGTTTATCTTCCACTAATGCCGCATACAGTTCGCCTAACTCGCGGATCAAAACCCCGCTTGACCACTCATCAAAAATGATGTGATGCAGTGCCATCAGTAACCAATGTTCCGTGTCCTGCAATTGCCAGAGGCGGACTCGAAACAGCGGGCCTTGATTTAAGTGAAACGGTTGCTGAATCTCCTGCCAAATTTGCTCCAGAGCAGCATCTTCGCGGCTATGAGCGGGCGATGTCCGTAAATCGGTGAACTGGAGGGATACGGGTAGCTCTGGTGCGATCGCCTGCACCAACTGCCCATCCACCAGATCAAACGTAGTACGGAGGCTTTCGTGACGGCCAACGATCGCTTGCATACTTTGATGCAGGGGCGATCGCTGTAGCGAACCTGTGAGCCGGAAAACCAGTGGAATAACATAGAGAGAGTCTCCAGGCAGCAGTTGTTCAACAAACCACAAACGCTGTTGAGCAAACGAGGCTGGAAAAATAAAGACATCTTCCTCACCTCGCTCTTGATCCGGCTTCTCTGAAATCATTTACATCTGTATCTGGTTAACCTCACTTTGTTGTAAGGGAAACGGTGGCTCAAGGATTATGCTTTAAGGTAGATCTTGAAGGATTTAGGCAATCGTTTCGACGGGAATTTGCAACAGCAAAGGCTTGAAGCCCGTTGCTCATGACCAGCGAGACTTCGCCGTCATGGATTGGGTCAGGAATTTGCAACAGCAAAGGCTTGAAGCCCGTTGCCCATATTGGAAACGGGGGCAAATACAGCCCATTGGCTATGGTTCAAACCGCTTTTTAGCTGCGCTCTGGAACGGCAAGCCGTAAGCCAAGCAATATGAATAGGCTTCCCGTTAGCCAACTTAAAAAAGAGGAAAAGCTGGCGTGATGACGCAACCGATCGCCAATAGAACTGACCAACACAGCAACCAGCATCAGCCAAAGGGAAGAAGATGCCGCAATGATTGTGCCCAGTCCTAAAAACTGAAGCGGCACATTTCCCTGGTCGGGTGAAACAAACTGCGGCACAAACGCCAGAAAGAATAGAGCCGCTTTAGGGTTTAATAAATTAGTAAAAATGGCTTGATAAAATACCTTAACTCGACTCGATCGCGGCAGAGAAGCCAGCATTGGGGAATGAGTGCGGCTGATGATGGTTCGTACACCAATGTAAATCAGGTACACTGCACCCAGATATTTAATTGCCATGTAAGCCGTGGCTGAAGTCATCAAAATGGCAGACAGGCCGATCGCGGCTGCCAGCGTGTGTCCTAAATTGCCAACAAAAATCCCCACGGCTGACAATACACCAGCCGATCGACCTTGCCCCAAGCTACGCCCCAAAACATAGAGGGTATCGGGGCCAGGAGTAATTGTAATAACCGCGACCGCAATCAAGAAAACGGTGAACTCAGACCATGCCATGATAGTAACCTAACAACACTACAGTAGAAAATTAAGGCTATACCTGCCCTCCCAACGATTCTTTCTCCACCATGCGAGTGCGAGGCAGAGCTTACAGTTGAGATGTTTGAATTCTAATCCAATCGCTTGCCTTCATTAACACTGGTGTTGTATGAGGTGTTGTATGAGGCGTTGTGTGGAACGTTTAACCCGATGCCTTAATGGGAAGGCTACAATACCGGGAAGACAATGACAGTTACTTAATCGATCGCGTTTAGCCATTAACCCAATGACCATTGAACGTTGGCTGATTCCCCAGCAGGGCATTCTCAGTAAAGTCAGTTATCGCAGCATTTTGAGTATTGGCAGCACAGCCAGTATTCTCAGCATTGGCAGCGCTGGGAGCATTTTGAGTATTGGCAGCACAGCCAGTATTCTCAGCATTGCCAGTGCAGGCAGTATCTTGAGCGTCTTGAGTGCAGGCAGTATTCTCTCAATGCTCAGCGTCAGTAGTATTCTCAGCTTTTTACGCTATCACTCAATTCTCAATCATGGGTAAACAGGGCTAATAGCTTACAGCAGTTCTCAATCGAGTTAGCCACAGTCTCGCCAAGATGGGTGTAGGGTGTAGGGCTTGGAGTGTGGTGAATGCAAATAAAAATGGCTGTAAGAGGATGTTTTAACAGTGCGATGCCACTCAAATTGCCCCCTGACTTTCCCGATTCTGGGAGATTCAGGGGGCGAGGATAGCTCATTGGGTACGTTTCAAACCACGGTTAAGGGATAGGAGCGATCGCCCCTATCCCTTAACCATCTGGTGATGTGGGTGTATTGAGTTATAGCGATCGCATCATCTCAAAACAGATTTAGCATCAATACCGCCAGCGAGAGCATGGCACCTACAACGCTCCCCATGCCTGAAGAACCGCTTGCAACGCCGGGGGTAAATTGTCTGCTTCGAGGTCAATGTACTGCACCGTACTGCCCATCGCGTACAGAGAGGTCGTTGGATAATCCGCCAAGGCAGCATCAGTGATGTATCGCAACCCGTCTAAATTAGGAAATCGTTGATCCTGTAGTAGCTGTTGAAACTGCTGCACTTCTTGTGCAGACAGGCGTTTTTCCACCACTGGACTCCCGGATTGAGAGTCATTGAACCGTCGGTCTTGACGATAAAGCGTACCGTCATTCATTAAAACAATCTCAAACACGTTGCCAGCCAGTCCACCAGAGACAGTAGAACGGAAAACTATTGTTTGATCAACAGGCTCAGATGGCTGTCCATCGGTTGGGATGAATGAGGGAACCAGGTCGTCACTGCTGCCGCTGGCAGTAGCATTTTGCACGATGCGCGAACCGTCTTCGCTGATGTGATAAACCCAGCTTTGGTTATCACCAGCCACAATCACCTGCCAGCCAGAAATGGCAATTCGAGTGCAAGCCTGATCGGGGACGTAAATGCCCATACAGCCATCCCAAATCCGCGGTTGTGTTTCGGTAATTCTCAAGCTTGAAGCGGGTACATCGGCTTCCTGTGCCACCGTTTGCAGCAGGCGATCGATCACATCTGGCGGTAAGTCGGCATTGTCCATTGTTTCTGGCTTGATCACTTGAGCGGTCTGATCGGTGCGGTAAAACCAGCTTTGTTGGCCATTACTAACTTCAACCCGCCAGCCTTCCACGAGCGCCATTGCACACCGTTCATTAGGAGCAGCCAACCCCAAACAGCTATCGGGCCAGGTTTCCTGGCTAAAGCCAGTCACCCTCAGGTCGCGCCGTGGCACATTGAGACGGTTGGCCAGATCGCGCCGCACCTGTCGCCGCACCGCTTGAGGGAGACGAGTTTTAACAACCTGCTGGGATGGGTTCCGTTGAGCCATAAGCGATGTGGAGGGTTGTGGCTCCAATGCTGCTGATCTAGATGCGCTTAGCAGTACGGCACTCATCAATGCAAGCGACCAAAACCGCCGGGATTGTTGATTTTTCTTAGGGTGGGAACTATAGCGAACCATAATCTAAAACACCGAGAATAGAAATGTAAACCACGATTCTCTCAGATTAACCATCTCCGTGTAATCATTAGAGACGGTTGCAAAATCTGTTACGGTGGGCGATCGCGTTTTTTCCACCCCCCTTAGCCAAGTAACCTGGCAAAAACACGGCTTTCTGCCCAACCGCATAAAATCCAGAGTCGATTGGCTCCTTTTCTGGCAGCATAGAATCTAGAGAGACACTGGAGCCGCCGACCCGATGCCATCCGAGCCATCCAAAAAGCTAACCCTGGGACGATTGGAAAAAGTTGATTTACGAACGTACTGGCGTGAAGAAAATGCCGAATTTACCCCCTGGCTGGCGCAGGAAGACAACATCAAGCTGTTAGGGGATGCCACTGGTATGGAACTAGAGGTGGTGTCTCAGGAGCAAACCGTTGGCTCGTTCCGGGCCGATATTCTATGCCGAGATACGGCAACCGATCGCTGGGTGCTAATTGAGAATCAGCTAGAACCAACGAACCATCATCATCTGGGGCAGCTCCTCACATGTGCCGCCGGACTGCAAACCGTCACCGTCATTTGGATTGCCAGCAGCTTTACACCCGAACACCGAGCCGCATTAGACTGGCTCAACCAAATTTCCCAGGAGCAGTTTCACTTCTTTGGGCTAGAAATTGAGCTATGGCGGATTGGGAAATCGGCTCTGGCTCCTAAATTTAATGTCGTCTCTCAACCCAACGGCTGGACACGCACGGTCGCTATTGCCAGCGATGAAGAGTTGACCACCACCCAACGGCATAATCTAGAGTTTTGGAGCGGGCTGTGCAAACAGCTAGACCGACGGGGCAGTATTGTGAAACCCGGCGATCCATCGACCAAGAGCTATATGGGGTTTGCCATTGGGCGAGCGGGCTTCCGGCTGTATGCCAGGGCTGATTCCGAAGACCACTGCCTCACGGTAGAACTATTGTTGTCGGGTGAAGATGCCAAACCTCATTTTCATTTGCTGGAGGAGGAACGGGAGGCGATCGAAGCCGAGATGGGAATTGAACTGGAATGGGACAATCAAACGGATGCCAACGATTGTTCGATCTACCGGGTTCTACCAGACGTTGACCCAACCGACCAAGAGCGATGGACAGAATACTATCCGTGGCTCTGTTCCTATCTAGAACAGTTTCACGAGGTGTTTGCCGAGCGGATCAAGCACATCAACGCGAATGACTACCGCCCCTTGCCAGACTATAGCTTCAACCCACTCAAGAAATCGAACATTCTTCCTAACCTGTGATGGAAGCAGCGATCGCTCCTCGGTTGCTCTTTGCGGCTTATTGCTCTTTTTATGCCAATATCAGCGATCGCTTGTAGTGTTCAACGAAGTGAATCAGATCAGGAAAAAAGAGCTGAAAGTCTTGCTCAAACGATGCATAATTCCATTCCAACTCTTCTGCCGAATTAAACAAATTATTTTGGCGTTTGAACCGACGCGAGATGCCGTTCAAGGCTCTATTAACATGGTTGATCTCTCGATACGACATCAACCAATTTTGCTCGATCATGTGGGGAAGAATCTGCTTTAAAGCATCGGGAAGAATCGCCTGATGTTCAGCTAAAACAGTGTACACATGGTGCGAAAAGTCGTAGAGCGAAACGGTGGAATAGTGGTGCCAGTTTTTAGCAAGAAAGTGATCGTAAAACAAATCGACCATAATTCCGGCAAATCGTCGCCTTGAAGGAGCAACGATGCGCTTGCTAGCATGAACCACTTGATGGCTATCGGTATAGCTGTCCACTTTGCGATGCAGGTCGATCCCGGCTCGAATTTCGGGCGTGTACAGGGTGGAAATCGATCCTTTGACAAAATCACCTAAAATACTGCCAATCAGCAAACCTGAGTTATTGTTTGCTAAATATAAATGAGCCAAATAATTCACCGATCGTCCACTCATCGATAGGGCTATCAAACAGTTGCCTGGTTGCATACCCTTCTTGTATCACACCGGGCGAACGAATGACGTTGCTGAACCGAAGGTTGAATGGTCGAGAGTTGATGTCTCTCTTCGCCCCCGGATTCTCTACTTCCTGGCTGCAACATGGGTACTTAAGCCAAACGGAATCTTTGAAGGTATGGACGATACCCAGAACGTTGAGGGCGACCGTCATACCGTGATTCAACAACGCCTACATTCCACTAATCAGCCTGTGATATCTAGAAATTGAGGATCATGTGATATCCAGAAATTGAGGATCAATAAAGCTGGCTAAGTCAGGAACCGTATCAATTTGACCTTGAGTTTTCTGGAACTCCGCCATTGCCGATAGCGCATCAAGCAAGTAAAGGTCACTTTGGGGATTGTTCAGCATCTCTGAGTGGGTTTCTAAATCGGGTAGCAGCACGCCCTTTAGTTGCTCTCCCACTTCGTTGGGCTGAAGTCCTAACGGCTCAGCAACGATCGCATACGCTTCATCTGGATTGGTTTTAAGAAACTCTTGTGCCTTAAAGATACCCTTGCTAAATGCTTGTACGGCCTCAGGATAGGTTTCGGCAAACTCAGTAGTAACCAGGTTTAGATCAATAATTGCTGTCGGCTTTTGGGACGTATCATAAATGATGCGACCGTCCGACTGAGAGGCATTTGCCTTTTCTAAAAAGGGCGAATACGTGTAGGCAATTTCAACATTTCCGGCTTCATAGGCGCGAGCGGCCACTTCAGGATCGGAATCAAGAATGCTGATATCAGATTCACCCAAGCCCACCTCTTCTAGAACCTGAAGTAGAAAGAAGTGACCCAATCCCCCTTTTTGTACAGCAACTTGCTTCCCCTTGAACGATTGAATATCACTGATACTATTTCGCGCCAGAATTGCGTCCCCTCCCGATGAGAGATCCATCACTCCCACAATTCGAAAGTTTCCGCCCTGGGAGGCCATCGTCACCACTTCTGAAGAGGGCATTGCGGTACATCCTTCCAGCCGTCCAACCAAAAAAGCAGGGACGCTCTCCAGGTTAGTAGCAAAGGCTCTGATGCTTAAATCGAGTCCTGCTTCTTGGAAAAACCCCTTTGCCTTGGCGATATGCAATGGAGCCTGACCGATCCAGGGATTAATCCCAAATGTAGCAGGTACTAAATTGGACGAGCGTGAGGTTGAATCCAGAGAGGTTGTACCGGAAGGAACACAAGCGTGTAAACCCACACTACCCGTTGCTCCAGCCATCAACCAGAGAGCTTGCCGACGAGTCCAAGTCTTATTCATGAATTCTTTCCACTTAAGAAGGGTGTTAGATTCTTGTGACGCGATCGATACTTCTTTGCAAAAACTGAAAGTATCTAGCGTCTGTTAAAGCGCCTGATTGACTGATAAATCTTTTGTAAAGTGGGTTAAACACTGTACAACCCAATACCCATACAGCTTTTGTTGGCTTGCGCTAACAATAAACCAATCGATGCCAGCATCGAGGTAGAGATTTGTCGGTCAACCAGGTTAAAACGCTGTCCAATAGCTCGACAACGTTGCACCCCTTGTGGTGATCAGTAGTGACAATGGGTAGAGTTAACTGCAACTGGTTAGAGAGTTTGAAATGTAGCAAACGGTCTGCATTAGCCACTCAAGATCTATAAGCTGGGGCTTCCCGAACTATTTTCATTTCAAATAACCTCTCATGTAGTAACAATTTAACTAGCAAACTATAGAAGCTAGATAAATTTAACTAAAACTTCAAACAAGAGAAAAAATATAAATTGTTACTGGCCGATGCAATTGATACATTACGGATTGCTCGTCTGTATTATGGAATATTGAACCAGTAGCACCGTTCTGGTGGCCTGACCGATATTTTGCCATTTTTAACAACCCTCAAAGCTGATCCTAAAAAGTAACTACGCTTAAATACCTAACTGTGCAGTTGTAATACTCGCTCAGCCCAAGCGACTGGGAAGATACTAAGTTTTCGTTGCCAAAGGTAGCAATTTTGACAGAGATGGGAACCCTAATATTACTGATCTCTACCAATAGTGCTATCCCATGCCATCCATCTTCGCGATCACCAACGAAATTTTAGTCAATACTGTTGAGGAGTATACGCAATGGAGTCCATCCCTTGCCATTGACTCCAGCGGAAATTTTGTAGTGGTTTGGGATAGCCAAGATGAAGTAATAGAAGAAGAGCTATACTTTGGGGTCTATGGGCAACGTTTTAGCTTTGCAGGCAACAAGTTAGGCGCTCAGTTCCAAGTTAATACTTATCAAGATGATGACCAGCAACATTCCTCTGTATCCATTTTGGGAACAGGCGAATTTATTGTTGTTTGGGACAGTTTTTTCCAACCTGGTGATAACAACTCCTATGGAGTGTATGGTCAACGTTTTAACAACGTTGGAGGGACAACCGGAGGAGAAACCCTCATTAACACCACTACTGCGGGTAGCCAACGCGATCCTGTAGTTGGGGTAGATAGTCTCGGTAATTATGTGGTGGTCTGGCGAGGCGATGGCCCTGGTGCAGACACGAACGACATCTATTTCCAGCGATTTAATAGTTCTGGTGGGGTACTCACTGGAGAAACGTTAGTCAATGCCGCGAACAACAATTTCGACAGTCAACCAGCTTTGGCTGTTAATGCCAGTGGTATGTTTGCCATTGCCTGGATGCAACAAATTTCTGGTAACGATGAGGTGTTTGTTCGCCTATATGACAGTTCTGGTACGGCGATCGGCTCAGTCCCGACTCAGGTAAATACAACGACCACTAGCGCTCAGAATCTGCCAAAGGTGGCGATCGACAACTCTGGAAATTTTGTCGTTGTTTGGGAAAGTAGTGCGGGCGGCACAATAGACCTGATTGGGCGGAAATTCAACAGTGCTGGAGTTCCCATTACCGCCGAATTTCTAGTTTCTTCTTCAGCAGTGGGTAATCAAAGTGCTGCTTCGATCGCCATGCATCCTACGGATGGCAGCTTTGTTGTGGCATGGCAAGACAGTGCTCTGGAAAACAACGGCACGAATGGAGTTTATGTCCGTCGTTTTACTAGCACAGCCACCAGTGTCACGGCTGATGGGGCAGAAATTCGGGTTAACCAAACCACTACCGGAAATCAGTTTGAACCATCGGTGTCCATGCGAGCCAATGGCGATTTTGCCGTTGCCTGGACTAGCAATCAGAATTCAGGTGGTGATTTCGATATCTTTGTCCGCTCGTTTGTTTTGAACGACGCTCCTACCGATTTAGTGCTAAGCGCTACGAATGTCAATGAAAATGTATCGATCAATACTGTAATTGGCGCATTCACGACCCTCGACTCAGATCTGCCATATGACACATTAACCTACAGTCTGGTAGCGGGTTCTGGCTCTACGAACAATGCATCCTTCAACATCGTTGGCAATCAATTGCGGACTAGCTTCTCGCCTAACTTTGAAGCTCAAAATTCCTACAGCATTCGTATTCGCACAACTGACCAGGGCGGATTGTTTTATGAAAAAGAGTTCATCATTACAATCAACGACATCAATGAAGCACCTACTGCCCTTAACTTCGCCAACACCATCCCTACACTAGCCGAAAATAGTAATACGAGTAGTGCAAATAGAGTCGCTGATATCGCTGTCACAGATGATGCGTTGGGAACCAACACCCTGAGCTTGACAGGTACTGATGCCGCATTCTTTGAAATCATCGGCACTGCACTCTACCTGAAAGCAGATACAGTACTCGATTTTGAAACGAAGAGTAGCTACAGCGTCACTGTAAATGTTGACGATACATCTGTGGGAGGCAGTCCAGATGTCAGCAACACC
Source organism: Oculatella sp. LEGE 06141 (assembly GCF_015207605.1). GTDB lineage: Bacteria > Cyanobacteriota > Cyanobacteriia > Elainellales > Elainellaceae > Oculatella. Next base: position 15,524 of record NZ_JADEWO010000005.1, on the reverse strand, counting down.
TTCACCCTCACGCTGACCGACATCAATGAAGCACCCACTGCCCTTAACTTCGCCAACACCATCCCTACACTAGCCGAAAATAGTAATACGAGCAGTGCAAATAGAGTCGCTGATATCGCTGTCACAGATGATGCGCTGGGAACCAACACCCTGAGCTTGACAGGTACTGATGCCGCATTCTTTGAAATCATCGGCACTGCACTCTACCTGAAAGCAGATACAGTACTCGATTTTGAAACTAAAACTAGCTACAGCGTCACTGTAAATGTTGACGATACATCTGTGGGAGGCAGTCCAGATGCCAGCAACACCTTCACCCTCACGCTGACCGACATCAATGAAGCACCCACTGCCCTTAACTTCGCCAACACCATCCCTACACTAGCCGAAAATAGTAATACGAGCAGTGCAAATAGAGTCGCTGATATCGCTGTCACAGATGATGCGTTGGGAACCAACACCCTGAGTTTGACAGGTACCGATGCCGCATTCTTTGAAATCATTGGCACTGAACTCTACCTGAAAGCAGGAACAGTACTCGATTTTGAAACTAAATCTAGCTACAGCGTCACTGTAAATGTTGACGATACATCTGTGGGAGGCAGTCCAGATGCCAGCAACACTTTCACCCTCACGCTCACAGATGTAAATGAAGCGCCAACGGTTGGTCTTACTAATACAACAACAACACTAGCCGAAAATAGTGATACGGGTAGTGCAATTAAAGTCGCTGATATCGCTGTCACAGATGATGCGCTGGGAACCAACACCCTGAGCTTGACAGGTACTGATGCCGCATTCTTTGAAATCATCGGCACCGCACTCTACCTGAAAGCAGGAACAGTACTCGATTTTGAAACTAAATCTAGCTACAGCGTCACTGTAAATGTTGACGATACATCTGTGGGAGGCAGTCCAGATGCCAGCAATACTTTCACTCTCACGCTCACAGATGTAAATGAAGCGCCAACGGTTGGTCTTACTAATACAACAACAACACTAGCCGAAAATAGTGATACGGGTAGTGCAATTAAAGTCGCTGATATCGCTGTCACAGATGATGCGTTGGGAACCAACACCCTGAGCTTGACAGGCACCGATACCGCATTCTTTGAAATTATTGGTAGTGAACTCTACCTAAAAGCAGGGACAATACTCGATTTTGAAACTAAATCTATTTACAGCGTCACGATCGCTGTAGATGATCCTGCAGTAGGAACCAACCCAGATAACTCTGTTCTCTTCACACTCAACCTCACCGATGTGAACGAAGCACCAAGTGCGATCGCCTTGAGCCAAGCTAGCATTGACGAGAATGTTGCTGCTGGTAGTGTAGTCGGTTTCTTCAATGCCGCTGACCCAGATCAAGGAGATACCTTTATCTACAGTTTGGTTACTGGCACAGGCGATAGCGATAATGGAGCCTTTGCGATCGCCAACAACGCACTTCAGATCATCGCTTCTCCTGACTTTGAAGCTCAGTCTTCTTACAGCATCCGGGTTCGTGTAACTGATGCCGAGGGACTCTTTACCGAACAAGAGTTGGCGATCGCCGTCAACAACCTCAATGAAACCCCCACTGCCATTACGTTATCCAGTAATACGGTGGCGGAAAATGCCCCTGGAGCGGCGATCGGTACAGTTGGAGTCACCGATCCAGATATAGGCAACAACCACACATTCAGTGTAAGTGACGATCGATTTGAAATAGTTGCAAGTCAGTTACAGTTAAAAAGTGGGCAAAGTCTGGACTTTGAAGCTATCCCTAGCTTAGTGCTAACCGTTACAGCAACTGATAATGGAAAACCATCTCAAAGTTTTAGCCAATCTTTTACCATCACCACTATTAACGTCAACGAAGCACCCTCTGCGGCTACAGTTGCCGACCAGGTTGCCACAGTTAACACGGCGTTTACGTCTACATTAGCTACGACTACCTTTACCGATCCAGATGCAGGAGAGACGCTGACGTTAACCGCCAACCTGGCGGATGGTAGTTCACTTCCTGCCTGGCTGAGTTTTAATGCGACAACAGGAACCTTTAGCGGAATTCCCGCCACCAGCAATGTTGGCACATTGAATCTGAAGGTGACAGCAACCGATGCAGGAGGCTTATCGGCCAGCACCCAGTTTTCGTTGGTTGTTAGTGCAGAAGAAGGCTTGATGGGAACAGCGACCAAACCAGTTGTTTTCAAAGGTTCACAAGCTATTTATCGAGCAACTGGCACAACTGGCACTGATTTGCTTAGGGGAACTTATCAACAAAACTTACTTCGCGGTCTGGATGGAAACGATCGACTGTATGGAGGTCGCCTCCGGTTTGGGTTTGGTAGAGACATTATTTATGGTGGAAAAGGCAACGATTATCTCAATAGCGGCTCAGGCAGAGATAAACTGCTAGGTCAGGCTGGAGACGATACCCTCATTGGTGGGAAAGGAGATGACATTCTGATTGGTGGTTCCGGTAGTGACAAACTCAATGGGGGTGAGGGTAAAGATATGTTTGTCTTCAAGCAAGTCACTGAAGGCGTAGACAGAATCGTTAACTTCAAGCCCAATGATGATCTAATTGACCTACGAGCCATTTTTGCCAAACCAGAGTTTGGTGGGGTAAGTCCTTTTTCTCGATACAAGCAGTTTGTGCAACTGGTGCAGACCGGAACAGCAGTTGAACTTAAAATTGATTCTGACGGCAACGGCAGCGGAGCCGTCTGGCAAACGCTGGCTGTATTGCAGAATACCTCTGTTAATACACTGAGTTCTCAGAATTTTGTCATCGTTTGAACAGCAACTCTTAGTACAAACCTTCAGACGATACTTTAAAAGTTTGATTAGTTGCCCGATAGGTGTAGGGGCGAAGCATTCGGTAGACAATGTCTCGGTTGTTCCAGCCATCCTGATTCGTAGATACAAGCTTGCTTCTCGCAGAGTATGCTTCGCCCCTACCGAGACGTAAAAGATACGTTTCAAACACCCTCTCAGACGATGGTTTAGAAGGGTTAATTGCCTGCTCGAACCGCCCCCTTTTCTGGATTGCCGTAGGCTAAGCCCCCAGCATTGGAAGACTTTCGAGGCCGATGCTGTTTCAAAGTCCCCGTTCGGCTGAGCGCTCACGTCGAAGCCAGAATTGGGTGATTTCGGGCAAATCAGCACGTCTGATACGCTTCAAACATCCTCTACAGCTATGGCTCACTTCGACAGCTAAACCCATTCAACTAAAATTGTAAAATAACGAAAACAATTGATAAATTTTGAATAATTTTTTATCAAGAATTCTTGCGGCGGCACATAATTTGATTGAAGTTGACGTGACATTCTGAGTTGCACAGCAGTGCTGAGTCTGCTTCACATGAGGTGTTAGGCGTGATAGGCGGTAAAGCGTTGTGTCTCTTCTTTAACCGAACTGGACAAAAAGTAGTTTGGAGTTGAAAGATGCCCAAAACCATCGTCAATTTAACCTTACCTGTAGTTAACGCCGAGATAGAGGAGATTTTACACAGTTATTCCTCCCATCCAGCCTCGTTCTCAGTTCCCAATTTGCGTCAAAAGTTGCTGTCGTATGTCTTGTGTCGAATTCCCGGAATATACACTGTGCTGGATGAAGCAGAACTCCTTTCCGTGAATGTTGGAACCCTTTGCCATGCTGCTGAACAGCGACAACAAATTGACTCACTCATTCATCAGGGTATTCAAGAGTTGATGAATGCAGAATCTCAGTGGAGCGATCGCCACACTCCACCGGATTCAAACATGGCTCCGTCCAGTTGGTTTGGTTGAACCCTGGAGCTAGCGAGACTCTAGCGCTGCCAGCGGTACACCTAGCCATCCTTCAAAGTTTTGCTGCTGCACCGCTGACGGATTCGCTACGCTGATCAGGTGGTAGGAGGTAGATTGAGGTTCCGCCAGCATTACAGAGCAGGTCTTTAGCTCATCCTGATGAAAAACCGTCAGTTGAACGGTCTCACCTACCTGAAAGTCCTTGAGGCGATCGCTCAACTGCTCTGCCGTAACCCGTAAGCCATCAATAGCCAACAGTTCATCCCCTGCGTCAATTCCAGCGTGCTGTGCTGGGGAAGCATATTCAACAAACTTAATTAGCTCTCGTCCCTGTTCCCTCTTGACATTGATACCAATAAACGGAGGAAGGTCTTCCCTCTGATGAGCCTGCAACTGTAACCCAAAGGGTTCCAAATACTGATTGAACGGCAGGTCTTCAACGGTATCTAAGTAGCGATGGAAAAAGTCGGTTAAGTCTGTCTCGGCAACGGTTTCAATCACCTGCTGTAACTGCTCTGGCGTAAAGCCAACTTCATTGTGGCCAAATTGCTCCCACATCTGGCGCATGACATCGTCGAGCGATCGCGCGTTATGGTGACGTGCGCGAATCAGCAAATCGAGCAGTAGAGAAACCATTTCACCTTTCAGGTAATACGACATCTGAGAGTTGTCGCTGTTGGCATCTCGGCGATATAGCTTAATCCAGGCATCAAAGCTCGACTCGCTCAACGGTTGAATTCGCCGTCCCGGTGTCGTTAAGAAGCGAGAAATTTCTTTCCCCATTGCCCTGAGAACCGTCTGGACATCGTAAATGCCAGCCCGTAGGGGAAACAGGATGTCGTAATAACTGGTGGTTCCTTCACTAAACCAGAGCGACGGCGTGTAGTTCTCCTGTTCATAGTCAAACACTTCCAGCGCCTTGGGTCGAATGCGCTTGACATTCCACAGGTGAAAGAACTCATGGGCAACTAACTGCATAAAGCGGTGATACTTTTCCTGCGATCGAAACCCCAAACGAGAGTAGTTCAATGTGCAGGAATTTTTGTGCTCCAACCCACCAAAGCCCTGAGAACTCAGGTGTAGCAGAAACAGATAGCGATCGTAGGGTAACCCGCCAAACATCTGCGCTTCCGCTTCAATAATGCGGCAGGTGTCGTTAATGATTTGCTCAGGAACCGCATTGCCCCGACCCCAAATGCCAAATTGATGAGGCTTCCCCAGCACCTCAAAGTCGTAACGCTGATGAATACCCACCTCAAACGGGCTATCCACCAGCGTATCGAAATCAGCAGCAGTAAAAGTGTGTGCCTGATCGGGGACAGCAGGTAAGGCCGTTGAAATTTGCCAGTCGGGTTGGGGTGGCGCGATCGTCACTCGAACGGGCAGGTGTTCAAACCCAGGCAAATAGAAAAACAACGCTGCCCCATTGAAGTAACCGTGCGTTGCATCTAAATGATTGGTTCGCACCGTTAACTCATTAGCAAATATCCGGTAACGAATTGTTAACTCCGACTGTCCGGCTGTTTCAACCTGCCAATGATGTTTGCTGCACTTCTTCCAATTAAGGGATTGGTTCGCTGTGGCTGAAAAGTCTTGTAGGTGTCTGGCGTATTCCCGGATCAAATAGGAACCCGGTGTCCAAACGGGCATCTTCAGGTCTAAAACGTCTGCCTGCCAGCCCGCAACTTGTAACGTGACTTCAAACAAATGAGATTCCGGTTGCGGCATCGCCACCCGGTAGTGAATCTCCAGGTTCGTTTCGGTGGTGGAAGAGGGGCGAGTTTTGGTAGCTTCAGTCATTACAGATTACAGCTTGTGTCCTGTGTGGGATGAAATCTTAGAGGTTGCTTTAAACGTATCAAATGTGCTGCCTTCCCCCTCTACGGCAAGCCAGAAAAGGGGGCGGTTCGAGCAACAATCAGCACAAACCATTCTCTTCAACAGCGGGTGCCGACCAGAACATCAATCGCTCAACAACCCAATTGTCAATGTCAGGATCGACCACTCCAGTTGCTATTATCTCTCAAACCACACAAGCCATTGGGCTGGCTCGATTCATGCCAATGGACAAACCAGTTGAACTCAATACGGCTCGTTCCGTTCAAGCGGATAGTTAACGAAGGCAGCAGCCAGCTAGATCCGCCCGGCCAAATGCGTTAGCTGCCTCAGGTTAATTAGATGAATGGCCTGCTTATAGGGGTCAATCTTGATCCACCCTTTGCTATGCAGCTTTTCCATAATCTTGGTCGCTTCATCCAGCGTAATGTCGGATACATCAGCCAGATCCTTCAGCGGGATATTAAAGATTTCGGTACCCAGTTCTGAGGGGCGGCCATAGTTCTCCCCCAACGAGATCAGCGTATTCGCCAGTTTAATGGCCGGAGGCTGCTGCCGTAACTGAAAGCGAAAGTTGGTCTGGCGCAACCGTCTCACCATGAGTTGTAACATGCGATGGTGGAGTTGCGAGTCTTTGAACAGGGTTTGAATAAAGCGTTGCGCTGAAATGCTCAGCAGTTTCACAGGAGAGAGGGCAATTACGTCGGTGGAGCGAGGGGATTCATCCAAAATCGCCATTTCGCCAAAGAAATCACCCTGCCCCAAAATGGCAAGCGTGACCACGTCTTCACCAACGTGGCGGCGAACCTTAACCCAACCAGACTCAACAAAGTAAACAGCATTGCCCCAAGCATCTTCCATTAAAACGGCCCGATCTGCCGGATACTCATGCTCGACGGCAATGGATAGCAGCCACTCGATTGTTTCTGGGCTGGCGGCATTAAATAACGGGAAAAGCTCACTAAAAGCGGCGGTCTGCATGAAGGTGCTTATGGTAGGAATTGGTACACTGCCGCCACCGCCTAACTCTGTACGCCAAGATTGGCGCATAGACTTCTGTGGCAGGCGGGGCAGATGCGCTACCGACTAGGCTATAGTACCCAGGAATACGGAGAACCCTGCAACTTTTCAAGGTTGATACAGGTGTAAACCATCTTATCAACCCTTTCAAATTTGGGTAAGACTAGAATATCACGATGATAGAAGGCTCTCGGCTGAGTTGACAACTAAAGCCCCCGGGGAATGGGACAGTTTACGTCTCGTTGCCAAATTTAGCGATCGCTCTCCATTAACCACTCAAACTCTACCCGTAGGGCGCTCAAATCAGCCACGCGCGCCACTAACAAGTGCTCGGAACCGGCATCTTCTAGCCGTTGTTTCCAGTGTGATACTTGTTCAGCATTGTTCAACCAGAAACCAATTACCGCATCCACAACGCGATCGAGATGCCATCCCCGCTTAGGAGGCACCATTTCAACCGAAGCAATAAATGAATCTAAAGTACATTGATAGGAGCCTAAATATTCTGCTCCGCGCTGCTGCCGTTGTTGCCAGCTTTCATGCTGATGGTTAAAGAAGGATAAAACGGATGATATACCAACCATTTCAAAGGTGTAGTCCATAGATACTCCTACTCGTGTGTAAGGCCCTTCAGTTAACTTGCATCACCTCAAGGCATCGCTCTTGAGAACAGCGGTATTGCCCTCTTGAGTTCTGCGGAACTGGATTCACAAGTGATTCACAACTGATGGCGTTGAACTACTCAACGAACGGGTAGAAAACTGGTTTTTCAACAACAGTGAGAAAGTAAAGCCATGCTATGAGTAGCCATGCTGAACAGCCTGAATCTCTACTCCTTTAGCTCAACCGTTCATCGATTAACAGCTATGGTTAACGGATACTTTAGTATCGGTCAAGCTTGATGGATATTGAGTAACAAAATTAACGGTTACAACTGGATTCCAGCAGGATGAAACGATTTTACTGACTGCCTTCTATGCTGTCCTCAATCAATGGAGATAAATACGCTGAGGGTGGGCAGAGCTAACACGATCGGAGCCGTTTGCAGCAGTTTGAACGAAGTTTGGTTCGCAAGCATCGGCGATCGCGGCGATCGATTAATTGGTTACAGCGTCCAATTTTACAGAATGTTTCAACCGTCTAATTTGTCACCCGACAGTTGCAGGAGCGTGGCATACCCTGGGGCAGGCACGCTACGGGCAATCCGTCTGAGTCTACGTCATTCATCGGTCTGCCGAATGTGACGCTCCAGAAACCCTTCATCCGGTGCAAACCGCTTTTTAAAGAATGCCTGAGACGGTTCAATAATCTGCATTCGCCTCCTAAATCTCCCGGAACTGAGGAACTTTAAGACAGAGTTAGCTCTTCTCAAACATCCTCGCGGGTCACAGAGAAGGTATCCAGATCGATTTAGCTAGACTGCAATTCTGGTAGAGGGGGTTCCACCATTTGAGACGGCATTGGGATCTCTTCTACTTCCTGGAGCCGCTCGATCGACAGACGTGATTGGTTCGTTCCACCAGCCAACTGTCTGAGAAGCTTGGGTCTTGGATCGTGCAACAAATAAATGATGCGATCGCCCGGTTGCCACTCTTCTGACGCAATAGCGACCTGGAAGCGATCGTCGCGTTCCATCAAAACCGGAATCAGTTCACCCGAGCGAATCAAGGCTCTCAGGTGCGCTTGTTGAAACAAAATGCCGTCGTCTCGCAGCGTCGTCTCGCCGAGTTTTACAGCACCGTCGCTGATATAGCGGTTCCAGGTTTTGATCGACATTTCCGGCATAAAAGCAGACTGAATTTTGCTGCTATTATTGGCTGTTCCAGCCTGAGCCTCGTTGGGAAACACCGCTAATACCCTGGGCGGTTGAAACTCTTCGATCGCCCGCTGCGCCATCACCAGGTTCACTTCACCGTTGTTGGTCATGGCTAGAAAGGTGCCTGCTGTTCCCAGTCCAGCCTGTTCCAGCACTTTATCGTCCAAGGCACTGCTGGCAAAGACTTTGAACCCTTGCCGTTCGGCTTCGCTACAGGCTTCAGCGTCAGTATCAATCAAAACAACTGATTCGCCCCGTTCCTGGAATAGCTTGGCTAGCAAACGGCTCAGGGGATTACACCCCACAATTACCGCGCCCGTCACCAGCGTGGAATTTACTCTTAACAACTGAGCCACCCAGCGAGCCGTTAAACCTTGCAGCACAACCGTAGAGATGATCGTCAGAAAGACGAGTGCTTTAATAGAATCGCCACCATTAATGCCTCGTTCCGTCAACAAAATGGCAAACAGAGAAGCAACGGAGGCAGACACAATTCCTTTGGGAGCCACCCAGCAGAGGAATAGCTTCTGTCGCCAGTTCATGCCGCTGTTCCAGGTGCAGAGCCAAATGTTGATAGGACGAACCACAAACATGAGAACAGCAACCGTTAGGACGGAGCCAAGCCCCAGGGCAAAGATACTGGCGATCGACAAATCGGCTGAGAGCATGATAAACAGCACAGAAACCGCCAGGATGGTTAACTGCCCCTTGAATCGGCGCAGCAACCGCTCTTCTGGAATTGACGAGCCGCGCAACACAATACCAGCCACCACAGCCGACATCAGCCCCGCCTCGCTACGGATGAGCTGTGCCAGCCCAAACAGTCCCCATAATCCCGCTAAGACCACCAAATTCTTCAGATCTTCTGACAGAAAATCTGCTTTTTTGAGGATAAATCCCAGCAGCCAACCACCGATCGCCCCAATGGCACCCCCAATTCCTAGCCGCAGCAACAGACCGCTGACGACCAACAGCGGGTCAGCATCGCCGTTCAAAATGATGTCGAGCACCACCACCGCTAGAATTGCGCCCACGGGATCGATCAGAACCCCTTCGCCTTCCAGTAAGGCCGCGACTTCCCGATCGACCTTTACCTGTTTCAGCAGAGGACTGATGACCGTTGGGCCTGTGACGACGACCAGGGAAGCATAGAGAAAGGCGATCGCCCACGGAAACTCTCCCAGCCAGTGAGCCGCCATGCCGCCACCAATCAGCGTAATCAGCGTCCCAAAAGTGACCAGGTTTCGCAAACTGCCGGAAACCCTGCCCAAATCCCGTAATTCTAAATTCAGCCCCCCTTCAAACAGGATCAGCGCTACCGACAGCGACACGATCACTTCCAGCCCAGGCCCCAGCATGTAAGGATGCAGCACTCCAATGCCGTCAGCCCCCAACACAATGCCGAACAGTAGCAAAAAGACAATGCTGGGGACTCTAAGATAGTCTGCCAGCACTTGTGCACTAATGCCTGCAAGGATGGTCAAAACCATTTGCAGCGTGATCTCAAGGGGTGCGTCCATAAATTTCGCTGAGGCTGCCCCAGGTAAAACTACTTGATGTCACATCTGCTCTGGTGCGCCATCCCGGCGGTGGGACACTAAAGAGAGGCATTGCAAGGTGGCTGAGGTGACAATCCATCCCGTAGTTGAGAGAAACAACGGTCGTCAAATAAATATTTATAGTGCTTTATAGGCATTTTAGCCAATGCAACGGTTCGTCAAGCATATCACCTTGCTAGAATCCTTGTTTTTGCTGGTCGGGATCAAGCTTGCCAGCGCGATCGCATTAGAAGCATCAGAACAGGAAGCCATATTAGCAGATTAGCGATAGCGGGTTAACCCTGGCGCTATCGTTAGTTCCGGAGCAGCAAATAGTATAGCTGTCCTGTGGCATTAATTAGGCCAGCGCGATCGCCCGCTAGCGCTCCGGTGCCCATGAACAGATCTACCCTTCCGGCTCCACGAATGGCACCGCCCGTATCTTGATCCAAAACATATCGGCTCACCAGCCGCGATTCTAGTTGCCCCTGAGCATTGGCATAGGGAATTTGAGTTTGAATCAGGGCAAGGGCACCGGGCGGCATCAACGATTTGTCAGTTGCGATCGAGCGTTCAGCCGTCACAGGTAGCCCCAAACTGCCAGTAGCCGGGGCACCTGCTGTTTCTCGAAAGAACACAAAGCGGTTGTTCCGTGGCAGATAGGCATTCAGATCGGCTGGGTTGTCTTGAAAGTATTGAATCAGGACAGGCAAACTCAGGTCTTCTAGGCGAAATTTTCCGGCGTTGACTAATTCTCGACCAACCCCAACATAGGGATAGTCGGTATGCCCTGCCACCCCAACGGTCATGGTGCTGCCATCCGTGAGTTGCAGCCGAGCCGAACCCTGCACCTGGACTAAAAAGGCTTCAAAGCGATCGCGCAACCACACAAGTTCTAAACCGCGCAACTGGTTTTGTGAACCTTGAAGTCCATCAATACCTTCCAACTGGGCACGAGTGGGATGGGGACGGGGCCAGCGGTTCAAATTGGCCGGAACGCGATAAAGCGGGTAGCGGTACTCTGGGGTGGGGGTACGACTGGCTGCATAGGTCGGCTCGAAATAACCAGTGAATGCGACCGTACCCTGTCCATCTCGCCCCACCGATTGGTACACATCAAATTCTTGTATGACTGCCGAGCGCAATTCCGTTGGGGATTGCGCCGTGAGGACAAGCTGACGAAACCGTTCCAGGCTGCGGCGAACTCGGTTAAGCGTCACGCCCGGAACGGGATATTGCCGATAAGCACTAGCAGCAGCAGAGGTACGCAGATAGCGCAAAGAGTGATCGATCGCGGTGAGCAACATTTGACGATCGTGGGATGCGGCGGCAGTCGGGGCGTTTCTGTCCCAAAACTGATCTTCTATCCCCAGCAACGACGCAAATGGAGTGCTGGCTTCAAGATCTGCCCAACTAACTGGCTGCAACGGCAGGTGGTTCGAGGCCAGCAACGGCCTTGGAGGTTGCGTTTCTGGCGTATAGGCAGCAGGAACGGTCTGATGCTGATGAGCCGTAGCATCAGACGTTGGCAGGGATAAAACCGCAACGCTAGCAACCGCGCCTAAACTGAAAGCAAATGCGGCGATCGCCTTTACCATAACTGCATCAATCCTAAAAGCTAAAAGCGCTCGACGCTGCTGGCGAAGATTGGTTCCACCCGCAGGGCAATGACTCGCGAAGGCCGAACCACCATATACTCGCCCTGAATATTTTTGATTGGAACACTAATAAAGTCATCGGAGGCTGATTTTGGCACTAACTCGCCGCTGTACCATTTTTGGAACTCTTGAATCGTAGGAAAGCGCACCTCTTCACGATGCCCACCCTCGATCATGATGTGTACGGCATATTCGCTAGGAGTCCGGGCGTAGCGGCTGCGTTTGGGGTTTGCAGAATCTTCAACCATAGCTTGACTCATATTGGTTCATCCTTGTTGATCTGGCATCATCGGGTCTGGATGGTGCCCACCGTCTAAGAGGATGCTTTAAAAGTAGCAAATGTACTGCATTCACCCCTAAGTTCCTCAAGGATTGGAGGACTCCCGATCCCGTTCTGTTCCAAGGTTGTCGTTCGGCTGAGCGCTCACGTCGAAGCCAGAATTGGGGTATCTGGGGGCGGTTCGAGTTACAGTTATCACTTTTAAACCATCCTCTAAATCTTTAGCCGATAGCGATGTCACATTACAACGTCGCACTCATCGGGTGAGCAGATCTAGATACTCTAACTCTGCCCATCGATGCAGCAAAACTATGCATTTTCGAGAAAAGTCGGCTCTGATTAGTTAAGCACACCTCGTTTCAATTCCATAACGTTGCCCCTATGGCTAAATTGACTTAAAGTCACGCAGCATTGGGGTTTGATGTTTTAGCTTGCAGGTTTGCGGTGCAGGTTAAAAGGCTGCAATTGAGCCTCGAGCGATTGCGCCAGGGCTTTCCTTAGCTCGGTCTTATTGCTAAACAAGAGCCGACTGCGGCTGTGGACATCAAATGGAAACTGTCCGGGTAAGTCAGAGCGTTCCATTTGCGCCAGCAGAATTTGCTCTGTGCGTTTGCACTGTAACGCATAGCCAAGCTCCACACAGACTTTGGGACTGGGAACGAGTTGGGGTGGGGTTCCTTCTAGTTGCAGCAGGGGAGTGCCGTCTGCAATAAACAGTAAGCTTCTACGAATTTTCCGCATCAGCGTACTGTTGAGGCGGATCGGTGCGTCCGTTAGCCGATGGGATTCTTCCAGGGTGAGTTCAATGCGCGATCGGCCATTAAATTTGTCGAGAAAGGTTTGGATTTCTCCCCGTAGCAGTTCGCTGGATTCGGGATAGTCGGTTTGGTAGCACAAAAAGATCGTTGGATCTAAATGCGCCATGACATCCCGTTTGGTGAAGTAAATTTCGTGGCTAATCAGGTCGATGTTTGAAATGGCGTAGCCACCGCTTCCTTCTATGTAAAACTCGACCCCTTCACCCTCAATGTAGCGTTGGAACCAAGCCGACTTTTTGACATCCTCACTATCTTCTAAAAAATCAGCCCGAAGAGCTGATTTCAATAGACTGTTTTTACTGAGGCGCAGGTCATGAGGACGTTTTTCCAGATCTCGTAGCGGTTCATATTCTTGAAGATACCAAGCCTTGAGTGCAATGATTGCCATACCCGTTTTCTACCGGCCTCCCATGCTTTAAAACGACAACAACACCCAAACTAACTTGCTGAGTGACTCTCCTCCATTCAGTCATTTTATACAGAGTTGTGCTGATTAAATCCTTAGAAAACTAAGAATAAATTCAACCACATAGCTCCCTGTTTGATAGGTGAGGAAGTGTCAGCCGTTGCTTGAGTGCTGTTAGGGTTAGACGAGACAGATTTTCGTGGAACAGCTCTTTTACCTCATTAAGTGAACGTGAACTTGGCTGTTAAATCTGCCAGGGAAGCTTGGTAGCTTCAATTCCCACTATAGCGATTCTGCAATATGGATCAACTGAACGAAACCAAAGTTTACTTTTCAATGATTCTCCTGAGTTTACGGCACTCAAATGAGTCATGAAAGCCAGTTTTTGCAGGCCATTGAGCCACAATTTGCCGATTGAATTTGTGTTAAGTGCAGCCTGCAATAGTGAATCAGTAAGTAACAGCATATAAACCTGAACAATGGCTATTTGGCAAAGCTATTTGCCAAAGCCACTTGGCAAAACTGACACATATTCATGTTTCTACAAACGGTAAGCTTTAACCCCGTTTGAATGGTGCGCGGTTGTCGTGGTTCGTCAGGTTCAACTCACGGATCAAACTGCTGATTGACTGCCCCATGCTTAAAATAATTGCTGAAGATGAGCAGACGTTATGGTTCTGCTGGATCGCAGCGGATTTCGACGAGAAAGCCATCCGGATCGTAGAAATAGACACCCCGTCCGGTGGGTCGCGTGACAGGGCCGTGGTCAATTGTGATGTGCTGCTGCTGGAGCACATCAACCGCCTGATCAAACAAGGCTGGCTCGATATCGAAGGCAAGATGACCTGCCCCTGTACAAGCGGGGGTTGGGTTGCGATCGGGTGGCAGCAGATCGGGTCGCCAAAACAGATCGAGGATCGTGCCGTCTGGGGTGATAAAGTTGGCTACTTTACCACTGTCGAACAGATCCTTCAGCGTTGTGGGAACTTCGTCACTCGTCAACTCCCGTAATCCCAGAATGATGCCGTAGAAATGACGCGATGCGTCCAGGTTATGTACGTTAAGGGCAATGTGGTGTACGCGACGCAACATGCCTTGAGCCAATGTTGGCGCGAGTGATTTAGAAGAGGGTGACATGGTGGCAGCTCAACACAATTGGAAATTGAGTCAGTTATATTCAGTGCGATCGCACCATAGAACTAATCCTACCGTTTGTTGAGACGGGTGCAGCATAGCAGCAATTTCTCGGAATTGCTTCTTTTTTCTTTACTTGCACTTCAAAGAAACGGAAGCGAAGCAACATTTCGATAAAGAGTAAATAAATATACAGCTCAACCGCTAGCAAAAACTCGTACACGTTAGTTACGGTATGACACAGCAGATGTGTTGAGTTAAGTGAACTTGCGTAGTCTAAACCTTAAATAAACAGCTATCTCTTTTGCGATCGCCCAATAGGGTAACAATTAAGCCAGTTTTGGCCTGAAATTGGTGCTGCCCTGACAGCAACTCTAAAACAACTTCAGCCTGTTTTGAGGTTCGTGCCGCCAATCATACAGGCTGTACTATTTTTCAGCGAGGTTTGACTGGCCAAGGCTGTGATGATGTGACTAAATCAAACACTTTGTTTGCGGAAACTACGGAGTTTGGTTCAGGAGCAACACCATAACGATGCGCCAGACAATTGCTCAGGCGGCTTGAGGCAAAGACAAAACCTGTTTCAGGTGATTGTATCGAGTCTCGTCGTATCGGTTCATGGCGTTGAGTGCCGCAGAATAAGTTGGCGGTGTTGGCAGTTTTTCGCAAGGTTCATGGTTACCTCCTCTAGAAATAATTCTGTCCTGCAAACAGTAATTTCAATTAGTCAAATTGAGGGTTCTAACGTGCGTCAATCAGTTGGGCAATTGGTTAAACGTTCACCTGCTCCGGTGAGCAAAAGCGCTCAGAACAATAAGGGGGCGATCGCTCAGATTATCAAAGGAATGCAGGTCGGTGAAAACCCAACACCCAATTTATTCATAAGCAATATCACAGCATGGGGAGGTGCGACCAAGCGCTTCCGCCTCGTGTATGACGGGATTACAGCAAAACGCACCCAATTGCCCGCAAGCAAGGTTATTGTCACTGGTCCCGATGGATATCGGCAGGTGGCTCAGTTAGTTGCATCGAAGCTCAACCGGGTGGTAGGACGCACGATCGCCTTCTATCGCATTCAGGCTCCTGGCGGCAGTTGGGGGGCAGAAGATAATGGCAACTATGTCATCAACTTGCGAAGAACCAATGCCGGGAATCTAAAGTTAGGGCAATTTAAAGTTCGAATCAACGCCAGAGATCAAGACGGTACACCTTCGCTGCCAACGCCCACCCCTGTCTCTTAT